>NZ_JAMYJR010000019.1 GCF_024137025.1 Paractinoplanes aksuensis | reverse complement strand
CGCCCAACGCCATCCAGCGATCAAGAAGACCAACGTCAAGACCCCAAAACGACGAAACCGATGTTAAACGCGAAGCTAAGCTGCCCACCCTGGGTGGGGCGGCGGCGGCAGCGAGCGATGCGGCGGCCGGGGTGGCGGCCGGCCCGGTGCTCAGGCAAGGTGTCCCGGTGGACCACGGCGAAGCGCGCATCTTCATGGTCGAGGCACCGGTGGTGGCCGCCGCCGATCCCTTCGACCCTGAGGGGCGGACGGCCGACCTCACCCTGTCCCGCGCCTTCGTTCCGCCGGCCCCCGAGCCGCCCGACCCGCTGGTCGCCGGCCCCGGCCCGGCCGAGTGGTCGCAGCGCTTCGGCGCGGTGCTCGGCCGCAACGCCCTCGCTCTGCTGCCGGTGACCCTGCTGGCCGCCCTGCCCATGCACTTCTTCGTCGGCCGCCTCGACGAGGCCGTGATCGCCGCGCCCTATCTCTCGGACGTGGCCGGCGGGCTGGGGCTGCTGCTGCTCCCGTTCATGTGGCTGGCCTACCTGGCTGTGTCGGCGCTGCCCCAGGTGCTCAGCCTGGCCGGGGCGACCGGGGTGGCCGTGCCGCGCGCGGCCGAGGGCTCCCGGCCCCGCCTGCGCCGCACCTGGTCGCTGGTCGCGCTGCGCCTGCGGGCCCTCTGGCTCTGGTTCGCCGCCTTCTCGGTGCTCACCGGCAGCCTGCCGCTGGTGCTCACCGAGGACCAGTTCGGGCTGGCCGCCGCCGTGCCGCTGGCCGTCGTGCTCGGGGCCGTGTCGACCGGGCTGCTGACCCTGGGCGGGATGCTCGGTTGCGTCGTGCTGATCGAACGCGGTCAGGCCTGGCGGCGCTCGATGTATCTGCTGTCGCGCTCGCGGCCGGTCGGGCTGATCGCCGCCGCGGCCGGGGCCACCTTCGTGCCGGGGGTCACCGAGGCCGTGCTCGGCGGGTTCGCGGCCACCGCGGCCGGGGTGGTGGCGGTTCAGCTGTGGGCGATCGCGGCCCTGGTCACGTACGCCCAGGCACGCCGGGCCGACGAGCCGGTGACCAGCCTCTCCCTGCTGAACGAGCTGGCCGCCCCCGAGGACTGAGCGGGTCGGGCCAGCCAATTCAGCCTTCGGGCCGGTCTTGGGCGGCGGGCGGGGCGGTCGGATGGGTTTCCTTGCACTCGCACCCGGGGAGTGCTAAACAAGTCATTGGCACTCGGGACTGCTGAGTGCCAAGCAGGTCGGGACGGTGGGGTCTCGGTCGCGGCGTCGCCATCGACGCCGGGGCACGGGGCCGGTCGTCGCGGGCTATCCGGCTCGGCCTGAGGACGTCACATCGCCAGGTGGTGACGTCCGCAGAGTTCCGCACACGTGCGGGGGCGGGGCCCAACGGCCCAGCACCTCGAATGTCCAGGAGGACACAGCCGTATGGCCAAGATCATCGCATTTGACGAGGAAGCTCGTCGCGGCCTCGAGAGTGGTATGAACCAGCTCGCCGACGCCGTCAAGGTGACGCTCGGCCCCAAGGGCCGCAACGTCGTGCTCGAGAAGAAGTGGGGCGCTCCCACGATCACCAACGATGGTGTATCCATCGCCAAGGAGATCGAGCTCGAGGGTACCTTCGAGAAGATCGGCGCCGAGCTGGTCAAGGAGGTCGCCAAGAAGACCGACGACGTTGCCGGTGACGGCACGACGACGGCGACCGTCCTGGCCCAGGCGCTGGTTCGCGAGGGCCTGCGCAACGTCGCCGCCGGCGCCAACCCGATGGCCCTCAAGCGGGGCATCGAGGCCGCCGTGGCGAGCGTTTCCGAGGGCCTTCAGCAGCTCTCGAAGGACGTGGAGACCAAGGAGCAGATCGCTTCGACCGCCTCCATCTCCGCCGGTGACTCCACGGTCGGCGAGATCATCGCCGAGGCCATGGACAAGGTCGGCAAGGAAGGCGTCATCACCGTCGAGGAGAGCAACACCTTCGGTCTCGAGCTCGAGCTCACCGAGGGCATGCGCTTCGACAAGGGCTTCGTGTCGGCCTACTTCATGACCGACGCCGAGCGCATGGAGGCCGTCTTCGACGACCCCTACATCCTCATCGCGAACAGCAAGATCTCCGCGGTCAAGGACCTGCTCCCCATCCTCGAGAAGATCATGCAGAGCGGCAAGGCGCTCGTCATCATCGCCGAGGACGTCGAGGGCGAGGCCCTGGCCACCCTGGTCGTCAACAAGGTCCGCGGCACCTTCAAGTCGGTCGCCGTCAAGGCTCCCGGCTTCGGTGACCGTCGCAAGGCCATGCTGGAGGACATCGCCATCCTCACCGGTGGCGCCGTCATCAGCGAAGAGGTCGGCCTCAAGCTCGACAACGCCGACCTGAGCCTGCTGGGCCAGGCCCGCAAGGTCGTCATCACCAAGGACGAGACCACCATCGTCGACGGTGCGGGCAACGCCGAGCAGATCCAGGGCCGGGTCAACCAGATCCGGGCCGAGATCGAGAAGTCGGACTCCGACTACGACCGTGAGAAGCTGCAGGAGCGCCTGGCCAAGCTGGCCGGCGGCGTTGCGGTCATCAAGGTCGGCGCGGCCACCGAGGTCGAGCTCAAGGAGCGCAAGCACCGCATCGAGGACGCCGTTCGCAACGCGAAGGCGGCCGTCGAAGAGGGCATCGTCCCCGGTGGTGGCGTCGCCCTGGTGCAGGCCGGCAAGACCGCGTTCGACAAGCTCGACCTGGTCGGCGACGAGGCCACTGGCGCCAACATCGTCAAGGTCGCGCTCGACGCCCCGCTGCGTCAGATCGCCGTGAACGCCGGCCTCGAGGGCGGCGTCGTGGTCGAGAAGGTGCGCAACCTGGAGGCCGGTCACGGTCTCAACGCCGCCAACGGCGAGTACGTCGACCTGCTGGCCGCGGGCATCATCGACCCGGCCAAGGTCACCCGCTCGGCGCTGCAGAACGCCGCGTCGATCGCCGCGCTGTTCCTCACCACCGAGGCCGTCGTGGCCGACAAGCCCGAGAAGACCCCGGCTCCGGCCGGTGCCCCGGGTGGCGGAGACATGGACTTCTAAGTCCTTCTGAAAAGGGCGGGTCGCGTCAGCGACCCGCCCTTTTTGCTATCCCCGGTGCCGGCCGGGGCGGTGACGTCCCGGGGCGCCCAGGATCGGGATGCCGCCGGCCATCAGCAGGAACCCGCCGACCAGGACGGCGACGCCGCCCGCGGCGACCACGCTGATCACGTCGAGGCCGGTCTTGGCCAGCTTGCCGTCGCCGGTGTGGGCCGCGACCTCGTTGACCGTGACCGTGACGATCGCGGTGGCGGTGCCGCCGTGGCCGTCGCTGATCGTGTACGGGAACGAGTCGACCCCGCCCGCGTACGTCTTGAACGGCGCGTAGGTGACCGTGCCGTCCTTGTTCAGCACCGCCGTGCCATGTCGCGGCTTGCCGATCTTCACGACCTTCAGGGTGTCCGCGTTGGCGTCCTTGTCGTTCTTCAGCAGCGCGATCACCACCGAGTCACCGGCGTCGACCTTGGCGGCGTCGTTCGTGGCCACCGGGGCCGTGTTCACGCCGGCCACCTTGATCGTGATCGTGCCCTCGGCCACGTTGCCGTTGGCGTCGACCGCCTCGTAGGTGAAGGTGTCCGTACCGCTGAAGCCCTTGGCCGCGATGTAGGTGACCGTGTCGTCGGCGTTGAGCTTGGCCGTGCCGTGCTTCGGCCGGCCGATCGAGCGGACCGTGACCGGCACGCCGTGCTCGTCGGTGGTCGGCAGCGTGATCTTGACGGCCTGGCCCGGGCGCGCCTTGAGGGCCTTGTCCGGCACCACCGGCGGGGCGCCGACCGTGACCGTGACCGTGGTCGTGACGTGGTTGCCGTCGCCGTCGACCGCGGTGTAGCTGAACTTGGCGACCCCGGTGAAGTCGGCCGGCGGCGTGTACTTGACCTGGTTGCCGACGATCGTGGCGGTGCCGTGGTCGGGCGGGGTCACCGCGGTCAGCTTCAGGGTGTGCTCGGGGTCGAGGTCGTTGGCGAGCACCGGCACGGTGACCGGCTGGCAGTACGGGGTGGTCCGCTCGTCGGGCACGGCGACCGCGGCCCCCGAGCTGACGGTCACGGTGACCGTGGCCTGGGCGGTGCCGCCGTGGCCGTCGCTGATCGTGTAGGTGAAGGTGTCCGGGCCGGCGTAGTCGGGCCGGGCCGTGTAGCGGATCTTCCCGCCCACGACGGACGCCGTGCCGTGGGCCGGGGTGCCGACGGCGGTCACCGTCAGCGTCTGGCCGGTGTTGGCGTCGGTGTCGTTGACCAGCACGTCGAGGTCGATGCGCTTGCCCGCCAGCACCGCGGCGTTGTCGTCCTGGGCGACCGGCGCGGCGTTGGCCACGGTGACCGTCACCGTGCCGGTGGCGGTGTTGCCGGCCGCGTCCCGCACCACGTAGGTGAAGGTGTCGGCGCCGCTGAAGCCGGCCGCGGGCAGGTAGCGGACCTTGCCGTCGACGACGGTGGCCGTGCCGTGGGCCGGGGCCGAGACCGAGACCAGGGTCAGCGCGCCGCCCTCGGGGTCGGTGTCGTTGCCGGTGACCGGGATGTCCACGGCGGTGCCGGCGGCCGCGGTGGCGGTGTCGGCCGTCGCGGTCGGGGCGGCGTCGATGACGACGGTGACCGTGCCGGTGTCGGTGGCGCCCAGGTCGTCGGTGAGCACGTAGGTGAAGGTGTCGATGCCGCCGGTGAGGGCGTTCGGGCGGTAGCTGACCGTGCCGTCCGCGTTGCGGGTGACCGTGCCCTTGCCCGGGGTGCCGAGCGTGGCGATGCTCAGCGCCTGGCCGGTGTTCGGGTCGCGGTCGTTGGCCAGCAGGTCGAGCACGGTGGTCAGGCCGGGCCGGACGGTGAACCGGTCGTCCACGGCGATCGGGGCGGCGTTGCGGACGGTCACCCTGACCAGCGCCGACGCGGTGCCACCGTGGCCGTCGCTGATCGAGTAGGTGAACGTGTCGGTGCCGAACCAACCGGCCCGCGGGGTGTAGGTGACGGTGTTGCCCGCGGCGAGCACAGCGGTGCCGTGTGCGGCCGCCGTGACCGCGGTGACCTGCAGCGTGTCGCCGTTGAGGTCGGTGTCGTTGCCCAGCGGCGTGAGCACGACGGCGGTGTCGGTGTCGGTGGTGACCGCGTCGTCGCGGGCCACGGGCGCGGTGTTGATCACGCCGACGGTCACGGTGGCGCCGGCCTGGCCGCCCCGGCCGTCGGTCACGGTGTAGTGGAACGAGTCGGCGCCGAGGTAACCCGCCGCCGGGGTGTAGGTGACCTTGCCGTCGGTCCCGACCGTGGCCGTGCCGTGGGCCGGCGCGGCGTCGATGGTGACGGTCAGCGGGTCGTTGTTCGGGTCGTTGTCGTTGGCCAGCACGTCGATGGTCGCCACGGTGCCGCCGGGCACGGTGACCGAGTCGGGCCGGGCCACGGGCGCGCCGTTGGTGACGACCACGGTGATCTTCTTGGTGTCGGTGCCGCCGCGGCCGTCGTCGATCGTGAAGTCGAACGTGTCGGTGCCGGACCAGCCGGTGACCGGCGTGTAGGTCAGCGTGCCGTCGGCGTTCTTGGCCACGCTGCCGTGGGCCGGCGTGGTGAAGCCGAAGACGGTCAGGGTGTCGCCGTTGGGGTCGTTCGCGCCGGTCAGCGCGTCGATCCGGACGGCGGTGTCATAGGCCGTGTGCACCGACTGGTCGGCCGCGGTGGGCGTCGCGTTGCCCACGGTCACGACGACGGTCGCGGTGTCGGTGTCGGCGCCGTCGGTCACGACGTACGTGAAGGTGGCGTCCCCGGAGAAGCCGGCCGGCGCCTGGTAGACGATCTGGCCGCCGGTGATCGTGGCGGTGCCGTGGTCCGGCGGCCCGACCGACTGGATCGTGCGGGTGTCCCCGTTGGCGTCGGTGTCATTGGCCAGCACGTCGATCGTGACGCTGCCGCGGTAGACCACACTGGCCACGTCGTCGGCCGCGTGCGGCTTGGCGTTGCCCACCAGCACCTTGATCTGGCCGGTGCTGCGGCCGCCGAGGCTGTCCTCGACGACGTACGTGAAGGTGGCGGTGCCGGTGAACCCGGCGGCCGGGGTGTAGCTGACCACGTCGCCGGTCAGCGTCGCGGTGCCCGCGCCGGCCTGCGGCTGGGTGATCGAGTCGACGTGGATCGGGTTGTTGTTGGGGTCGGAGTCGTTGCCCAGCACCGGGATGTCGATGCGAGTGCCCGACGGCGTCGAGCGGGTGTCGTCGTTGGCCACCGGGGCCGCGTTGGCCGTGGTCACCGTGACGGTGGCGGTGGCGCCGGCGCCGTGGCCGTCCGAGACGGTGTACGTGAACGAGTCGGCGCCGGCCCAGCCCAGGGTGGGCGTGTAGGTGACCGTGCCGTCGGCCTCGACGACCGCGTGGCCGTGCGCGGGCGGGGTGCCCAGGGTGACGGTCAGGTCGGAGCGGGCGTCGTCGGGGTCGCTGTCGTTGGCCCGTACGTCGATCGACACCGGCACGCCGTTGGTCGTGCTCGCGGTGTCGGCCCCGGCCACCGGCGCCGCGTTGACCCGCAGCGCGGCCGAGCCGGTGTTGTTGCCCGTGACCACGTCGGCCCCGGCCCCCGAGACCTTGGCCGTGGCGACCGCGCTCGGCGCCGCGCCCGCACCGGCCACGGCGGGGATCGTGAAGGTGGCCTGGCTACCGGCCAGCAGGGTGCCGGCGGCGCAGGTGACGACCGACCCGGCGAGCGTGCAGCCCGAGGGCAGCGAGCCCGCGGTGACGCCGGTGGGCAGGGTCAGCTCGGCCTTGGCCGCGGGCTCCAGGTCCGTACCGTTGTTGGTGACCACGACGGTGTAGGCGACGGGGTTGGGCGCGGCGGCGCGCTGCACCGTGGCCGGCGAGACGGCGACCGCGACCGACAGGTCGGCCTTGGGCTGCTGCACGGTCATCCCGGTGGCGGCGGGCGTGCCGCTGATCGCCATGCCGGTGAACTTCGCCGTGTACGACGAGTTGGCCACGTTGGTGATCGTGAAGCCGGCCGGGGTGTCGGTGTCGACCTTGACCCGGAACGTGACGTACGAGGTCTCGTTGTGGGCCAGCGAGCCGCCCGCCGTGCCGGTGGGCGCGGTGCCGACCCCGAAGGTGGCCGTGCCGCCCGCGAACTGCGCGGTGTCGTCGCCCGCGGCGTCGGTCCGCGCGGCGCCCTCGACCTTGAGCGTGCCCGGGACGTAGGTGGTGTGGGTCGGGATCGCGTTGGACAGCACGGTGTTGAGCGCGACGTCGGTGCCGTCGTTCCTGACCGCGATCCGGTACTCGATCACGTCGCCCGGCAGCAGGTCGCCCCCGTCGACGTCGGTGCCGGTCATGGTCGTGACCACGTCGGGCGCGAACAGGTCGGTGGTGAAGGTGACGACGCCCGGATAGAACGTCTCGCCGCCCGTGGTCAGGGTCAGTTTGGCGTTGTTGACGCTGTTGTTGAGCTTGCCGCTGGCGTCGAACTGGTCGATGTCGACACCCATCAGGTTCTTGTTGCCGGGCGCGCGCCCGTTGTTGATCAGCGTGCCGGCCTGGCTCACGGTGCTGTTGAAGAAGTTGTCCTCCGGGTTCACCGCGTCCGACATCTTGTCGTTGTCGAGGGTCAGGGTGTCGCCGGTCAGGCCCAGGTCACCCTCGTAGACGACGGTGCCGATGCTGGCGTGCACGGTGCCGCTCTGCGGGGTCTCGAAGCCGGTGACCGGGATGACGACGCTGGTGTCGCTGCTGCTGACCACGCCGAAGCCGTCGAAGATGCGCAGGCTGTGCATGGGCTCGGCCGCGTTCTGGTAGGCGATGGCCAGGGCCCAGCCGGCGTACCGATCCTTGCCCGTGCCGGCCTGGATGTCGGCCACGCTGTAGACGCCGTTGCCGGCCCCCGAGACGAGCGCGGTCACGTCGGCGAAGCCCTGGTAGGCGGCGTTGTTGCTGTTGGTGAACACCTTGGAAGCGGTCACCGGCTGCCAGGCCGAGACGGGCGTACGGAACTTGACCGTGCCCCGGTCGGCCGCGTTCCTGGCCACGACACCGTTGCCGCCGGCCGAGGTGTCGGCACTCCAGTACAGACCGGCGAACAGCACCTTGCTGCCCGCGGGCATGCCGATCGTCGCCGTGCTGTCGTTGAACGTGGCCGGGTCGTTGTCGGCGTCCGCGTACTCCATGACGTACGCGTTGTTGTTGAGCGAACCGTTGGTGCCGGTGGCGAGGCCGTCCTGACCGGCCGTGCAGCCGGTGGCTGAGGGCGGGCACAACATGTTCGTGTTGCCGCGGAGCAGGATCGAGCCGTTCACGTTCGCCTCGAAACGCGAACTGAACGCGGTGGTGAGGGCAGCATCGGCTCGGTTACCCAGCAGCGTGATCGTCGCCGTCAGCGCGACGGCGGTCACCACCACCAGGACCAGCGTCCGATAGGCCTTGGACCGCAGAACGGCTCGAAGCATGAAGGACCCCGTCGTGTCGGCGAACGGCCTGGACCCCGGTGGTCCAGGCATTGAGATCGACGCTAGGGACGGCCGAGTGCGGAACGGTTGCGGCGGCGAGCGACTTCGGGAGCGACCGGGCCGCGTAACGTGGGACAGGTGCGCGAACCCTCCGTCTCCCGTTACACGGCCGGCCGGCTCTCCCCGATCCGGCGCGTGGCCGACCTCCGGCGCCTGCGTGACGAGCAGTTCGACGTCCTGGTCGTCGGCGGCGGCGTCACCGGGGCCGGGGCGGCCCTCGACGCGGCCTCCCGTGGGCTCAAGGTGGCCCTGGTCGAGGCCCGTGACCTGGCCGCCGGCACGTCCAGCCGGTCCAGCAAGCTGATCCACGGCGGCCTGCGCTACCTGGAACAGCTCGAACTGCACCTGGTGCACGAGGCGCTGACCGAGCGGGGCCTGCTCTCGACCCGGCTGGCACCCCATCTCGTACGACCGGTGCCGATCCTGGTGCCGCTGCCGGCCGGCCACCCGGCCGCGCGGGTCGGCCGCCGGGCCTACTACGGGCTCGGCGTCGCCGCGTACGACGCCTTCGCCGGCATCTTCGGCCCCGGCCGGGGCATGCCGCTGCACCGGCACCTGAGCCGCGACGGCGCCCGCCACCTGTTCCCCAGCCTGCGGGCCGAGACGGTGAGCGGGGCCATCCGCTACTACGACGGCCAGGTCGACGACGCCCGCCTGGTGGTCAACCTGGCCCGTACGGCGGCCAGCCTGGGCGCGGCCGTGGTGACCAGCGCCCGCGTGGTCGGCTTCGTGCGCGAGGCCCGCGAGGTGGTCGGCGTCCGGGTCCGCGACCTGGAATCGCCCGACTCACCGGAATTCGAGGTCCGGGCGCGCACGGTGGTCGCCGCCACCGGCGTCTGGAGCGACGACATGTCGCAGATGCTGCGCGACGTTGGCGTCCGCCCCGGCCTGCGGGTCCGCGCGTCCAAGGGCGTCCACCTGGTGGTGCCGCGCTCGGCCATCACCGGCGAGGCCGGCCTCATCCTGCGGACGCCGACGTCGGTGCTCTTCGTGATCCCGTGGGGCGGTCACTGGATCATCGGCACCACCGACACCGACTGGAAGCTCGACCGGTCGCATCCGGCGGCCTCCGCGCGCGACATCCGCTATCTGCTCGACCAGGTCAACGAGGTGCTCGACCGCCCGCTGACCACGGACGACATCGAGGGCGTGTACGCCGGGCTGCGGCCCCTGCTCAGCGGCGAGGCCGACTCGACGTCCAAGCTGTCGCGCGAGCACGCGGTGGTCGAGCCGATGCTGGGGCTGCTGCTGGTGGCCGGGGGCAAATACACGACGTACCGGGTGATGGCGGCCGACGTCATCGACCGGGCGGCCCGGCGGCTCGGGGTCGACCGGCCATCCCGTACGGCCGAATTGCCCCTGCTGGGGGCCGACGGCTACGCGGCGGCGTGGCGCGACCGGCAAGATGCGGCCCGCCGGCACGGCGTCACCACCGGGGTGATCGAGCACCTGCTCGAGCGCTACGGCACCCTCTCGGTCCACCTGCTCGCCATGATCAAGGCGGATCCGGCCCTGGCCGCGCCGCTGGCCGGGGCGCCGGAATATCTGGCGGCCGAGGTGGCGTACGCGGCCCTGGCCGAAGGCGCCCTGCACCTCGACGACGTGCTGACCCGCCGCCTGCGCATCTCGATCGAGACGGCCCACCGCGGCAGCGAATCGGTGGCCCACGCGGCCACGGTGATGGGGGCGGCGCTGGGCTGGGACGAGGCGGTGCGCGAGCGCGAGATCGAGCACTACACGGCCCGGGTGACGGCCGAACGGCAGAGCCAGACGATGGACGACGACGTGGCGGCCGACGCGGCCCGGCTGGGCGCGCCCGACGTGCGGGGTTACGCCGCCGACCGCGGGGTCGACCTGCTGCAAGTCGACCTTTGATCCTCGTCGACGAGCCGCGCTGGCCGGCCCGGGGCCGCCTCTGGTCCCACCTGGTCAGCGACGCGAGCTACGAGGAGCTGCACGTGTTCGCGGAGATGCTGGGCGCGCCCCGCCGAGCCTTCGATCGGGACCATTACGACATTCCGGACATGCGTTTCCGGAGCGCGCTGTGGTTGGGGGCGACGCTGCTGCCCTCGCGCGAGCTGGCGGCCCGGCTGCGGGCGGCCGGGCTGCGCCGCCCCAAACACCTGTACGGCTAGCCCTTGAGCTCGCGCTCCAGGTTGGCGCGGGCCTTCGACTCCCACTGCTCCCGCAGCGGGGCGAGACGGTAGATGGAGGGCAGCTCGAGCAGGGCCTTGAGCACCTGGGCCCGGCCGGCTTTGAAGTCCTCGTCGGGCACGTGGGCGTACTCCCGGCGGATGGCCGCGGTGTATTCGGCGTACGCCTCGTCGTTGCCGGCCAGCACGGCCAGGTCGGCGTCGCAGAGCAGTTCGCCATCCGGGTCGTCCTCTTCGGTGGCGTGGCCCGCGGTGAGCCCGACCAGCCGCGCGACCTCGGCCGCGGTGGCATCCGGCACGCCCAGGGTGGCCAGCAAACCCTCGGCGAACTCGGCGCTGTCCCGCTCGTTGGCGTCGCCCAGCGCCCGGGGGTCGTAGACGGCGTCGTGCATCCAGGCCGCCAGGCGGACCCGCTCCGGGTGCGGCGCCAGCTCGGCGAACTGGTCGACCACATCGAGCACGGCCGTCAGATGGGCCACAGTGTGGTACTGGCGTTGCGGCTCCGACCACCGCCCGATCAGATACCCACCGGCGGCCTCGAGGTCCGCGTCCGGCGCTGTGGCCCCGGCCGCCCGAACAGCCTCCCGGAACCGCCCCACAAGATTTTCCACACCCCAATCCTGACACCGTGCGTATCACGCAGCCTCAGCCGCCGGGGGTCGAGCGCGCCCCTACGCCTCCTAGCCAGCCCACCCGCCCCGGGGGTTGCCGTCAACTTACGCTTTTGTCCAGCTGGGACGAGCCGTTGTCCACAGGCGTGGCCTTGGCCTCGGTGAGTGCCTGTGGAGGACGGTGAGGACCTAGGGTCAGAAGTCATGACCGAGGTCGTACGGCAAGGGCGGATAGCTCGGGTGGGCGCCCGGGCCGGCACCGGCGTGCGGGCGGGCCTGCGCCGGGCCCGCCACGGGCTGGCGCTCGCCCTGCAGGCCGGGGTGGCGGCCGGGCTGGCCTGGTTCCTGGCCCACGACGTGATCGGCCGCCCGACCCCGTTCTTCGCTCCGATCGCGGCGGTGATCACGCTGGCGTCGTCGGTCGGGCAACGAGCCCGGCGTACGGCCGAACTGGTCCTCGGGGTGGCCATCGGCATCGGCATCGGGGACGCCCTGATCCTGGTCATCGGCAGCGGCCCCTGGCAAATCGGGCTGATCGTGCTGCTGGCCGTGATCGTGGCCACCGCGGTCGGGGGCGGCACGCCGCTGGTGGTGCAGTCGGCCTCCTCGGCCGTCCTGGTGGCCACGCTCACCTCGAGCACCGGCCTGCCGTGGACGCGGTTCCTGGACGCCCTGGTCGGCGGTGGTGTCGGCCTGGCCGTGATGACGGTGCTGCTGCCGCTCAACCCGCTCAACGTCGTGCGCCGCGCGGCCGACCCGGCCCTGCGCGCCATGTCCGACGGACTGCACCAACTCGGCATGGGCATGTCCGAACGCAACCGCGACACCATCAGCGACGCCCTGAACCACATGCGAGCCGCTGAAACCTCGTTCGCCGCGTTCTCGTCAGCCGTCACCGCCGCCCGCGAGAACGTCGCCTTCGCCCCCGCCCGCTGGCGCACCCGAGGCGCGCTGGCCCTCTACGTCGACGGCGCCAACCACATTACGTACGCCCTGAGAAACTGCCGCGTGATGAGCCGCCGCGCCGACACCGCCCTCAGCGACGACGAACCGATCCCGCAGGTGCTGGCCGTCTCGGTGGGCCTGCTGGGCGACGCCGTCGACCTGCTCCGCCAGGAATGGGCAAAAGGCGTCGAGCCGGTCGCCGCCCGCGAACGCGCCCTACGCGCCGCAGCCGAATGCGGCCAGGCGTACGAGGAAGGTGTCGCCTTCTCCGGCGGTGTCATCGTGGCCCAGATCCGAACTGCCGCCACCGACATCCTGCGCGCCAGCGGCATCGACTACGCCGAGGCCCCCCGCCTGGTCCGCCGAGCGGTCGGCCGCCCTCACTCCAGCCGCCGCAAGCCCACCTCCCGCTCCGCCCTGGGCCACCCACCCACCTGACCCAACGGCCACGCCGACACGGCCACCCGTCCCGGGCCGCGAAGTGGGCTACTACTGGGGAGGGTCAGCCGGCCGGTTCTCCACATCCGGGGCCGGTGCGACCTCGGAGGGCGGCGGCGCGAACGGCGGGGGCGTTGGGTAGCCGCCGGTCGTGGGGGCCTGGGTGTGGTCGGTCGGATAGCTGTAGCCAGGCTGAGCGCCATAGCCGGGCTGAGCGCCATAGCCGGGCTGAGCGCCATAGCCGGGCTGAGCGCCATAGCCAGGCTGAGCGCCATAGCCGGGCTGGGCGCCGGTGGTCGGCTGGGAGCCGGGGTCGGGCAGCGCGGCGTACCCGGGCTGGGTGCTGTCCGAGGGCTGGACGTCCCGAGGATTCTGATCCGGCTGGGTGGCATTGCCCGGCTGACTGCCGTTCCCGGACTGGGGAGGCGGCGAGTTGTACCCAGGCTGTGGTGCATAGGAAGGCTGCCCGCCATACCCCGGCTGGGCAGCATAGGGCGGCTGGGAACCATACCCAGGTTGCCCGCCGTACCCAGGCTGAGTGCCGTACCCAGGCTGAGTGCCGTACCCAGGCTGAGTGCCGTACCCAGGCTGGCTCCCGTACCCAGGCTGGCCGCCATAACCGGGCTGGCCATAACCGGGCTGAGCGCCATACCCAGGCTGAGTGCCATACCCAGGTTGCCCGCCGTGGCCCGGCTGAGTGCCGTAGCCAGGCTGAGTGCCGTACCCGGGCTGAGTGCCGTACCCGGGCTGGCCGCTGTAGCCGGGGTAGGAGCCGTACCCGGGCTGGGGTGCCTGCTGCGGCCAAGGCGCATACCCCGGCGGCGGCCCCCCATAGGCGCCACTGGTCGGGTGAGCGCCGTATGCGCCGCCAGCCGGGGCGCCGTACGGCAGGGCTGGATAACCGCCCTGTGCGTACGCGGGCTGGGCGAACCGGATCGGCACCGGCACCACCGGCTCGGCGGGCGGCGGCACCGTGCGGGTCACGCCGTCGGGGAAGTTGATCTGGTAGTTGTGCCCGTCCCAGAACGCCTGCGGCGCCTGCGGGTCCTTGGCCGTGAAGACCGCCCGGTACTCGACGATGTCGGCCAGCAACCGCTGCTCCTCGACCGCCGCCCGCTGCAAGTCTTGCGGCTTGCGGTCGAGCCCCCGGTTCATCCCGTCCCGGAGCAGGGCCAGCTGTGTCGACGCGAACTGGAAGCTCTTCATCGCCTTCTGGCCGGCCTCACCCGAGACCCGCCGGGCCCACTGCCGGGCCGAGTAGCGCCGGCCCAGGCTGCCCAGCGCCGCCACCTCGGGCGGCGAGAACCAGCCCGCCGACACGTAGTACGGCAGCACCCGCTCGGTGAGCCGGCCCTCCCAGGCGCGCAGCGCGATCGCGAAGCCGACGACCGCGAAGAAGAACGGCACCATGAAGCCCAGATAGCCGTACAACATGATGAAGGGTTGGGACAGGCTGACCGAGAGCGTCGGCAGCAGGTTGAACGTGCCGTGCAGGATCATCGCGAGCAGCAGGCCGGCGATGGGGGCCAGCCAGCGCACCCGGCGGTCGCCGGAGCGGGCCGCGATGCCCAGGCCGATGCCGGTCATGGCCGAGAACAGCGGGTGGGCGAAGCCGGTGAACAGGATGCGCACGATGAAGATCGCGAACAGGTTCTGCAGGCCGGTGGCCGGGCCGTACTGCTCGACGCCGGCCGCGTAGCCGTGCTGGCCCAGGTAGAGCACGTTCTCGACCATGGCGAAGCCGAGCGCCGACATGCCCAGATAGACGATGCCGTCGGTGATGCCGGACCACTCGGCCCGGCGCCGCCAGAAGATCAGGAACGGGCCGGCCGCCTTCATCAGCTCTTCGATGAAGGGCGCCACGAGCACCGCGACCAGGGCGTCGGGCAGGCCGATGTTGTCGAAGAGGATGGCCGAGCCGGTGTTGACCCCCAGCGCCACCGCGGTCGCGATGGCGGCGCCCCAGGCGAAGCAGAAGGCCAGGTAGCGGATGGGTTCGGGCTCGTAGCGGTCGAGCCACAGGAACGCGGCGACCAGCAGCGGGACCGGCAGCACGGCCGCCGTCAGGCCGATGGCGAGGCCGGTCGGGCCGATGTTGACGCCCAGGAACAGCAGCATGCCGATGGCGCCGGCCAGCAGGAACGAGACGACGCCGGCGATCGGCAGCCAGCGCCGCCAGCCGGTGCGGCGGCCGGCCACGGCCAGCCCGGTGCCCGGCATGACGTCCGTGGCGACGGCAGCAGTCGGCTCGGCCTCGGTGGCGGCGGGTGGAGGAGCTGACTGGTCGGGCGAGACGTCGGCCATGTGGCCAGCGTAGTCACCCGATAGGCGACAAGCCGCCCCGAGTCGCCTGCCGGCCGATCAAGGTCGCCCGCCGGCCGATCAAGGTCGCCCGCCGGCCGATCAAGGCTGCCCGCCGGCCGATCAAGAAGGGGTCAGAGGTAGAGGCCGGTGCCGTCGGTCTCGACCCGGACGGCGGCCACGGCGTGCACGTCACGCTCGCGAAGCAGCACGTATTCGCGGCCGTGCAGTTCGACCTCGGAGCGGTCGTCGGGGTCGAAGAGCACCCGGTCGCCCACGACGATCGAGCGGACGTTGGGCCCGACGCCGACCGCGGTGGCCCAGGAGAGCCGCCGGCCCATCGACGCCGTGGCCGGGATCACGATGCCGGCGGTCGAGCGGCGCTCGCCCTCGCCGCCGTCCTGGCGGACGAGCACGCGGTCGTGCAGCATGCGGATCGGCAGTCCGCTCTCGGTGCGGGTGTCGGTGCTCACGACTGCTGACGGTACGCCGCCCGCCGTGGCGGCCACCCTGCGGGAGCGTCCGGAGACTAGGTTGTATCGGTGAGCCGGTTGCAGCGAGTCCGGGACAACGTCAAGCGGGCCTACGAAGCGGGGCGGGACTCGGTTCGTCTGGCTCGGGAGGATTCGCGCCCCGAAGCGGAGCCCGAGGTCGAGTTCGCCCCGCCGCCGCCCGAGCCGGCCGACGCCCATCATTCGACCAGCAGCCGCGACGACGCCGAGGTGCCGCACTCGTTGCGCATCGCCGCGGCCTGGGGCTGGCGGCTGATCGTGGTCGGCCTGGTCGGCTGGGCGCTGCTGCGGTTCGTCGGCATCATCAGCGTGGTCGTGATCCCGCTGGCCGTCTCGTTGCTGCTGTCGGCGCTGCTGGCGCCCGCGGTGGGCTGGCTCCGCCGGTTGCGCCTGCCGGCCTCGCTGGCCACGTTCCTGGTGCTGATCTGCGGTCTGGCCGCCGTCGCGGGCACCCTCACGCTGGTCATCACCCAGTTCGTCAACGGTCTGCCCCAGCTGACCGAGGGGGCCACCGCGGGCATCCGGACGATTCAGGAGTGGGCCAAGACCGGGCCCCTGCACCTGTCGGACGACCAGGTCAACCAGGCCATCGACAACGCGCAGAACTGGATCAACCTGAACACCGCGTCGCTGACCTCGACCGGCATCGCCACCGCGGCGACCGTCTTCGAGGTGCTGACCGGGGCGATCCTGGTGCTGTTCTCGACGTTCTTCTTCCTGCGGGACGGCCGCAAGATCTTCCGTTTCGTCGTCCGGCTGTTCCCGGTGAACGCGCGCTGGTCACTGGCCGACGCGGGCGACGCCTCGTGGGCCACGCTGGGCGCCTACGTCCGGGCCACCGTGCTGGTCGCTTTCATCGACGCCGTCGGCATCGGCATCGCCCTGGTCGTGCTGGACATCCCGTTCCCGTTCCCGCTGGCCGCGCTGGTGTTCCTGGGCGCGTTCATCCCGATCGTCGGCGCGAGCATCTCGGGCGCGGTGGCCGTGCTGGTGGCCCTGGTCGACCAGGGCTGGGTGATCGCGCTGATCGTGCTGGGCGCGGTGATCCTGGTCCAGCAGGTCGAGGGGCACATCCTGCAACCCCTGATCATGGGACGGGCCGTGGCGATCCACCCGCTGGCCGTGATCGTCGGGATCGCGTCGGGGGTGGTGCTGGCCGGCATCATCGGCGCGCTGATCGCGGTCCCGCTGATCGCCGTGCTCAATACGGGCGTACGCCGTCTGACCCGCCGCAGACCAGAAGTGCCGCCGACTGCCGTGGTAGTGGCAGGCGGCGGCACTTGATGCCGGAGAACTAGGCGGGGCTGACGCTCAGTCCGACCTCGTTGACGCCGACCGTGGCGTCCACGACGACCTCGCCGTTGCCGCTGCGGCTGAGGGCGCGCAGCGTCCACGAGCCGGGCGCCGCGAAGAAGCGGAACACGCCCTCGGGCGACGAGACGACCTCGGCCGTGAACTCGCCGGTCGAGTCGAGCAGCCGCACGTACGCGCCGCCGACGGCCTCACCCTCGGCGGTCTGCACGATGCCGGTCAGGACGGTCTCGCGGTGGATGTCGACACTGGCCGGCATCGGGGCCGACTGGTCGGGGGCGGCGCAGCCGGCCGCGACATTCGGAGAAGTCATTGTCACGCCTTTCCGGGTTCGTCGCCGAGGGCGATCGGGACGCCGATGAGCGAGCCGTACTCGGTCCACGAACCGTCGTAGTTCTTGACGTTCTCGTGGCCGAGCAGTTCCTGCAGCACGAACCAGCTGTGCGAGGACCGCTCGCCGATCCGGCAGTACGCGATGGTGTCCTTGCTGCCGTCGAGGCCGGCCTCACCGTAGATCTTGGCGAGCTCGTCGTCGGACTTGAAGGTGCCGTCCTCGTTGGCCGCCTTGCTCCACGGCACGCTGATCGCGGTCGGGATGTGCCCGCCGCGCTGCGACTGCTCCTGGGGCAGGTGGGCCGGGGCCAGCAGCCGGCCGGCGAACTCGTCGGGGCTGCGCACGTCGACCAGGTTCTTCACGCCGATGGCCTCGACGACCTCGTCGCGGAAGGCGCGGATCGACAGGTCGGGCGCCTTGGCCGTGTACGTGGTGCCGGCGCGGACCGGCACGTCCTTGGTGTACGGGCGGGCGTCGAGTTCCCACTTCTTGCGGCCGCCGTCGAGCAGACGGACCTGCTCGTGGCCGTACAGCTTGAAGTACCAGTAGGCGTACGCCGCGAACCAGTTGTTGTTACCGCCGTAGAGGATCACGGTGTCGTCGTTGGAGATGCCGCGCTCGGACAGCAGCGCGCCGAACTGCTCCTGGTTGACGAAGTCGCGCCGGACCGGGTCCTGCAGGTCCTTCTTCCAGTCGATCTTGATCGCGCCGGGGATGTGCCCGCCGTCGTAGGCGGTGGTGTCCTCGTCGACCTCGACGAAGACCAGGCCCGGGGTGTCGAGGTTCTGCTCGGCCCAGTCGGCCGAAACGAGTGCGGTGTCGCGACTCATCAGTTCACTCCCTTGTCAGGTGAGAGATGGGGGTGAGTCAGCGCACGGGGTGGTGTCGCACCGCGCGCGGGACCCAGTGGAGAAGATCTCGGGCTGTCGTGCGACGGAACCACGGACCCGGCAGCGTTGCCGGCGGGGTGAGCTAGAAAGTGCTCAGCACAGGTGGCCCCGTCAGAAGACGGGGCGACACAGGCAGGCGGCCACGCGGCACAGGTCGACCGCGCGCCTCTTGGTGAGCAACAGGCTCATGAGAACGGACCCTACCAGCGGTTCACGTGCTGATAACAGAGCCGACCACGAACTGGGACATGGGACGAGTCTTCAGTCAGGTCAAAGGGCGGCGGCGGGGTGGTTGGATGGGGGGTCACACACCGGCGGCGTTCAGTGACACGTCGTTGGCCCCGGCGGTGAAGCGCAGACCCTCGGGAGTGGGCTCGACCTTCTGCACGGCCAGCTTGAGCGGAAGCTCCGGAACGCGCAGGTCGACCGACAGTTTCTGCACGTAGCTGTTGATGAGGTTGCGGATGATCGGCACGTTGGGCAGGTTCTCGGCGGTCACGTCGGAGAAGCGGACCTGCACGACGCCCTCCTTCACCGTGACCGCGGCCGTGCCCGAGACGTCGAAGGTCTGGCCGAGGGCCTGGACGGGCGCGTTGCCGACGAGCTTGCCGTCGCGTTCGGCCAGCTTCAGGCCGGGCTGGCCGATCAGCTCGGCCAGCTGCGGGTAGTCGATGGTGCCGGTGCCGGTCACAGTCTTGGCCACGATCGGCCCGCTGCCGCTGCGGATGGTGTCGAGCGGCGCGTTGACGTCGTCGGCGTTCACGTCGAGGTCGGCCACGCGGACGGTCCGGTTGTTGCCGGCCGGGCCGGAAAGATTCGCCAGCTGGATCCGGATGCGCTCGTAGTTGCCGTCGAGCACCTGGGTCAGGAACGGCACGCCCTCGATCGAGACCTCGGGCTTCTCGCTGGTCGCGTTCTGATCGGCGATCTGCTCGGAGACGCGCTCGCCGATCATGCGCTCGGCGTAACCGGCGGCGAACCGGTCGAGCCCGACCAGCACCCCGCCGACCAGGATCAGAAAGATGAGCAGGGTGATCAGCAGGCGTCGTCCCCGCCGCTTCTTGCGCGGGCGCTCAGTGCCGTAGACCTCGCCGCTCACCGACCGTCCTCCCACCAGAGCCGAAACTGCCCAGAACCGTACATGCCCCGACTGTGGCGGCTACGAAACCGTAGGGTCCGTTTCTCAGCTGGGGCGGGGCTGCGGCGAGGCCCAGATTCCGCCTGGCGGCGTCCTGTGGAGGCCTGGTTACAACACCGGTAGCCAGGCCTCCACAGGCCACCACCAGACGAAATCTGGACCGCGCCTCGCTCCCACCCCAGCTGAGAAACGGACCCTAACCGAGATACCAGTGGCTCAAGGCGTACGCGATGGGGGAGAGCAACGCGAAGGCGCCGAGCGGCCCCTGCATGTGCCGGGCCACCCAGAACGTCGGCGCGTCGCCGGCCAGCTGGCGGTCGGCCTGCCCGAAGTTGACCGCGAGGTCGACCAGGTGGGCGATGAGGACGGCGATCAGCCCCACGACGGCGCCCTTGGCCGGAGTGAACGGCAGCACCAGCACGCTGCCCAGCGCGGCCGCTGACAGCGTGCCGAGCATCGCGCCGAGCACGATCCCGGTGGCGCCGCGGGGCACCTGGGCGGCCAGGCGGGGCTTGGGGAAGATCGCGTCGGTGGCCCGCGCGACCAGCAGCGCCACCCCCGCGGCCACGGCGCCGACGGTCAGCGTCTGGGTGCCGACGGCCTGCCGGGTCAGCAGGATCGGAACGGCGTACGCGACCACGCCGGCCACGATCACCAGCGTGGTCCGCCAGGAGTCGGTGACCCGCTTGCGGTCCTCGGCCCGGAAGAGCTGACCGACCACGGCCACGACGAGGCCGCCGAGCGTCACCCAGACCAGCGGCAGGAACTCGGCCTGCGCGCTCGTGACGGCCAGATAGTCGGCGACCAGCGCGACCACCACGCAGACGCCGGCCGTGGTCAGCGCGGCCGGTGGGCCGAGCGCCATCACCCAGGCCAGCAGGGCCAGCAGCTGCACCCCGAAGAGCACGATCGCGTACGGCAGCCGGGAGTCGGGGGCCGAGGTCACGGCGCCCAGCACCAGGCCGACCGCGAGCAGCCCGGCGAAGCCGGCGATGGCCAGCGACAGCTGACGGCGGACGGGGACGACCTCGATCTCCTCGAGTTCGTCGTCCTCGCCTTCCTCGGGCTCGGGGGCGGGCTCGTCGGGGCCGGGCTCGTCCCGGAAGCCGGCGGACGGGCGCTTGCCGCCGCCCCTCGCGATCTCCCGCGAGGCGTCGGCGTCCCAGGACTCGTCCTGCGGCATGGTGGGGAACACGCAAGCGATCGTGCCAGAACGAACGCGGACGCCCAATTCCCCGGGCTCTGTTAAACCCCTGTTACGAAACTGCCATTTGTACGCCGGTAGGGCGTTCACTACATCACTCAGACAAACGATCGAGGCGTTCCTGGTGATGCATCGGTTAAGGTAAGCCCAGCCCACCCGTCGGTGACGCCGGGAAATGTCCGCCGATGTCGGAACGAAGAGTAACGCCATCGAGTCACCCGAGCGGCCCTGGCCGCAAGGACGGAGGTGAGTGTGGAAATCCTTCTGTTGGTGACGGCGCGTGCCGGTGAACCTTCCGCCGTGCTGCCCGCGCTGGATCTGCTTCCCCACTCCGTACGCACTGCCCCCCGCGACGTCCGCACCCTGGTTTCCGGGCCCAGCCCCGACGCCGTGATGGTGGACGCCCGCTCCGAGCTCTCCGAGGCCCGGGCCACGTGCCGCATGCTGCACGCGACCGGCATCGGTGTCCCGCTGATGGCGGTCGTCACCGAGGCGGGCCTGATCGCGCTCAACGCCGACTGGGGCGTCGACGACTTCATCCTGGCCAGCGCCGGCCCGGCCGAGGTCGAGGCCCGTCTGCGGCTGTCGGTCGGCCGCCTGAGCAGCGCGACCGCGGGCGCCGGCGGTTCGGTCCGCGCGGGCGAGCTCAACATCGACCCCGACACGTACGCGGCGAAGCTCAAGGGCCGTCCGCTCGACCTCACGTACAAGGAGTTCGAGCTGTTGAAGTTCCTGGCCCAGCACCCGGGCCGGGTCTTCACCCGCGACCAGCTGCTGCGCGAGGTCTGGGGTTACGACTACTTCGGCGGCACGCGCACGGTCGACGTGCACGTCCGCCGGCTGCGGGCCAAACTCGGCTCTGAGTACGAGTCGATGATCGGCACCGTGCGCCAAGTCGGCTACAAGTTCGTGGTGCCGCCGTCCGGCCGCCAGTTGCCCGACAACGAGCCGGTCTCGCTGCCGGTCTAGGGTCGGGGTATGACGACCGTCCGCGCGATTGACCGGTTGAGTGCCGCCGAGGCGGCCGAGGTGCTCGCGCTGGCGGCCGCCGCCGAACAGGCCGACGGCGTCTACCCGCTGTCCGAAGATGTAGTGCTGCGTGTGCGCGGTGGGGGAGACCCTGCCGCGCACACGCATTTTCTGGCTTGTGCCGGCGAACACCTGGCGGGGTACGCCTTTCTCGAGCGTGCGGGCTCCGGCGAGCTGTTCGTGCACCCGGCCCGCCGCCGGCACGGGCACGGCACCGCCCTGCTGACCGCGGTCGGCGCCGGCCCGCTGCGCTTCTGGGCCCATGGCGACGAGCCCGGCGCGCGGGCCTTCGCGGAAAAGAACGGCTTCGAGCGCGAACGTGTGCTGTGGCAGATGCGCCGCTCGCTGACCGAGCCCCTGCCCGGGATCCCGCTGCCGCCCGGGGTCACGCTGCGCGACTTCCGGCCCGGCCACGACGAGCAGGCCTGGCTCGGTGTCAACGCCCGGGCCTTCGCCCACCACCCCGAGCAGGGCCGCTGGACCCTCGACGACCTGGTGACGCGCGAGAAGGAGCCGTGGTTCGACCCGGCCGGCTTCCTGCTGGCCGTCGACGGCGACGACACGCTGCTCGGCTTCCACTGGACCAAGGTGCATCCGGCGTCCGGGGCCGACCCGGCGATCGGTGAGATCTACGTGCTGGGCGTCGACCCGTCCGGTCACCGGCGGGGTCTGGGGGCCGCGCTGAGCGTGGCCGGCCTGAGCCACCTGGCCGCTCAGGGCCTGACCGTCTCGAACCTGTACGTCGACGAGTCCAACCCCGCCGCCGTGGCCCTCTACCGGCGCCTGGGCTTTGCCGTTTACAAGACGGACATCAACTACTCCCGGCCATAACCCGAGGTGGGTGTCGGTGGACACACCGGCCGGGTCCCACGAGTCACGAGCCGGACAAGGTCGTGTTTCGGGGCGGTAAACACCGCCCCTATATATCCGACATATCCGTCTGTCGTCACTCAGTTCACGCAACGGACAACTCGCCCTCAGGGCAAGGCCAACTCCAGGCGTCGACGTGTTCACTGCGCGTTCATTTAGGCCCGGGTAACCGGCTACCTCGCGCTCCTAGCTTCGGTGGTGCCGGTGCGACGCCGGTATGCAAACCATCGAAGGGAAAATTGTGAAGCTCCAGCGGTCCGGTTACCTGGCAGCCGGCATTGCCTTGACTGCGACGCTCGCGCTCTCCGCGTGCGGCTCGGACAACGAAGCGCCGTCGGCCGGAGGCGACGCCTCCGCCGCTGCCGGCAACTGTGTCGCCGGCAGCCTGACTGCTCAGGGTTCGTCGGCGCAGAAGAACGCCATGGACGAGTGGATCAAGACCTACCAGGCCCAGTGCGCCGACGCCAAGGTGGACTACCAGGGCACCGCCTCGGGCGCCGGCATCCAGGCGTTCATCGCGGGCACCGCCGACTTCGCCGGCTCCGACTCGGCCCTCAAGGAGGAGGAGCAGCCGCAGGCCGACGCCAAGTGCGCCGGTGGCACCGCCCTCAACCTGCCCATGGTCGTCGGCCCGATCTCGGTCGTCTACAACGTGGACGGCGTCGACGGCCTCCAGCTCGACGCGGCCACGCTGGCCAAGATCTTCGACAGCAAGATCACCAAGTGGAACGACCCGGCGATCGCGGCGCAGAACTCCGGCGCCAAGCTCCCGGACGAGGCCATCACCGCCGTGCACCGCTCGGACGAGTCGGGCACGACCGATAACTTCACCAAGTACCTGAGCAAGACCGCCGAGGCCGACTGGACCTACGGCAACGCCAAGGCCTGGAAGGCCAAGGGTGGCACGGGCGCCGCCAAGTCCGACGGTGTGGCCACCGCGGTCAAGAGCACCCCGGGCTCCATCTCCTACGTCGAGCTCTCGTACGCCGAGAACAACGACCTGCAGAAGGCCAAGATCAAGAACGGCGCGGGCGAGTACACCGAGCTGACCGGCGAGACCGCCGGTAAGGGCATCGAGGGCGCCAAGATCGAGGGCACCGGCAACGACCTCAAGCTCAGCATCGACTACACCGCCAAGACCGCGGGCGCGTACCCGATCGTCCTGGTGACCTACGAGATCGTCTGCTCGAAGGGCAGCCCGAAGGCCAAGGAGCTGCAGGCCTTCTTCAAGTACACCTCCAGCACCGGCGGTCAGTCGGCGCTGAACGACCTGGGCTACGCCCCGCTGCCGGAGTCCATCCGGGCCAAGGTCGAGACCGCTGCCGCCTCGATCTCCTGACCTGACGAACTAATCCCTCCGAGACGACAGCGAGCGAGCAGATGGGTGACAACCCCTCCGGCTCGGACAACGCCACCGCCGGCGACCTGGGTGTGACTGGACGTCACGCCCGGGGCGCCGGCACCGGTGTTGCTCCGGGGAGCTACGAAGAACCCCCATTCGGCGGCGGGGGCGCCCTGCCCAAGAAGACCCGCTTCGGCATGGAGGCCGGTTTCCGAGGCCTGTCCGTGGCGGCGGGTGCGATGGTGCTGGTCATCATCGTCGCCATCGCGGTCTTCCTGATCTCCAAGGCCGTGCCGGCGCTCAGCGCCAACACCGAGAACTTCCTGACCTACAAGTCGTGGTTCCCGAACGAGACCGAGCCGAAGTTCGGTATCGCGGTCCTCGCCTTCGGCACCGTGCTGACCTCGATCATCGCGCTGCTCGTGGCGGTGCCGATCGCTCTCGGCATCGCGCTGTTCCTCTCGCACTACGCCCCCAAGCGGCTGGCCACCCCGCTCGGGTTCGTGATCGACCTGCTGGCCGCCGTGCCCAGTGTCGTCTTCGGCCTCTGGGGCCGGGACGTCTTCATGGAGCCGGTCCGCAACTTCTCGGCGTGGCTCAACGAGTACTTCAGCTGGATCCCGATCTTCGGCGGCGACGGCCCGTTCGGCCGCTCGGTGCTGCTGGGCAGCCTGGTCCTCGCGATCATGGTGCTGCCGATCGTGACCTCGCTGTCGCGCGAGGTCTTCATGCAGACCCCGGGCATGAACGAGGAAGCCGCGCTCGCCCTCGGCGCCACCAAGTGGGAGATGGTCCGCACCGCGGTTCTGCCCTACGGCAAGCCCGGTGTGATCGCCGCCGTGATGCTCGGCCTCGGCCGTGCCCTCGGCGAGACGATCGCCCTGGCCCTGACCCTCGGCGTCGTCTTCAACATCTCGTTCAACATCATCGAGAACGGCGGCAACTCCATCGCCGCCAACATCGCCAACTCCTTCGGCGAGGCCAACGAGACGGGCCGTGGCGCCCTGATCGCATCCGGCCTCGTGCTCTTCGCGATCACCCTCGTGGTCAACATGGCGGCGCGGGCGATCATCTACCGTCGGCGCGAGTTCCGGGACAGTGCGGCATGAGCCTTCTAGAACGTGAGTCCTCCGACGTCGTGATGACGCCGGACAACATCCGGTCCCAGAAGCTCCACCCGGGACTGAACGTCGGCATCGCCGTGGGCGCGCTGGTCGTCGGCCTGGCCCTGGCCTATGGCTTCGGCATCGGCAACTATGTGCTCGGTGTCGTCCTCGGCGTCGTCTTCTACCTGGTCGGCCTGCAGATCGTGGCCGGTCGGATCGAGGGCCGGCGGGCCGCCCGCGACCGCATGTGGAAGGCACTCATCTACTCAGCCTGCGTGCTGGCGATCCTGCCGCTCGCCTCAGTGGTGTGGACGCTGGTCTCCAAGGGCGTCGACCGTCTCGACGGTGACTTCTTCGGCTCGTCGATGAACAACATCGGCGCCCGCGACCCCAACGGTGGTGCCTACCACGCCATCATCGGCACCCTGGAGCAGGTCGGCATCGCCACGCTCATGGCCGTGCCGCTGGGCGTGCTCGGCGCGATCTACCTGGTCGAGTACGGCCGGGGCAAGTTCGCCACGACCGTACGCTTCTTCGTCGACGTCATGACCGGTATCCCGTCCATCGTGGCCGGTCTGTTCGTCCTCTCGTTCTGGGTGCTGATCGTCAGCCCGTGGTTCAACAACGGGACGCCTCGGTTCTCCGGTTTCGCGGCCTCGCTGGCGCTGACCGTGCTGATGCTGCCGACGATCGTGCGCTCCACGGAAGAGATGTTGCGACTGGTCCCGGGTCCGCTGCGCGAAGGTGCGTACGCGCTCGGCGTACCGCAGTGGAAGACGATCCTCAAGGTCGTGATCCCCACGGCCCTGCCCGGCATCGTCACCGGCGTCATGCTCGCGGTCGCCCGCGCAGCCGGCGAGACGGCCCCCGTGCTGCTCGTGGCCGGTGGCGCCGCGGCGATCAACTTCGACCCGTTCGCCGGCGGTCAGCAGTCCCTGTCGCTCTTCGTGTACCAGCAGGCCGGTGACGCCTCGCGGTACGCCCCGGCGCGGGCCTGGACGGCCGCGCTGACCCTGGTCGCGATCGTGCTGATCCTGACCGTCGCCGCCAAGCTGCTCGCCCGTCGCAACAGTCTGTCGAAGTAGAGGTAACCCCATGGCCAAGCGCATCGAGGCGAGCAACGTCTCGTCCTACTACGGCTCGTTCAAGGCCATCGACAGCGTGTCGATGGTGGTCGAGCCGAAGACCATCACCGCCCTGATCGGGCCGTCGGGTTGCGGCAAGTCCACGTTCCTGCGGTCGATCAACCGCATGCACGAGGTGCTGCCCAACGCCCGCATCGAGGGCTCGCTCACGATCGACGAGCAGAACATCTACGACCCGGACGTGGACGTCACCGCCGTCCGCCGCCTGATCGGCATGGTGTTCCAGCGCCCCAACCCGTTCCCGACGATGTCGATCTACGAGAACGTGGTCGCCGGCCTCAAGCTCAACGGCGTCAAGAAGAAGTCCCTTCTGGACGACGCGGCCGAGCAGTCGCTGAGGTCGGCCAACCTGTGGAACGAGGTCAAGGACCGGCTGAGCCGCCCCGGCGCCGGCCTCTCCGGCGGTCAGCAGCAGCGTCTGTGCATCGCCCGCACGATCGCCGTCGAGCCCCAGGTCGTGCTGATGGACGAGCCCTGCTCGGCCCTCGACCCGATCTCGACGCTGGCGATCGAGGACCTGATGTTCAAGCTGAAGGACCGCTTCACGATCATCATCGTCACGCACAACATGCAGCAGGCCGCTCGGGTCAGCGACAAGACCGGCTTCTTCTCGATCGACAAGACCGGTGACCCCGGCCGCCTGATCGAGTACGACGACACCCAGAAGATCTTCAGCAACCCGACCGAGAAGAAGACCGAGGACTACATCACCGGCCGCTTCGGCTGACGAATGTCCGCGGGATCACGTCGGCCGGCCTGTGGATAACCCGTTTTCGGTCCCACCCGGCGCGTAGTCTCGGGCCCGCCCCCTGGTCGGGCGGGGTAGGCACGTTGGACGGCGCCTTGCCGCACCTACGACAGGTGCAGCAGGGCGCCGCCGTCGTCGGTGAGTTCGACGCGAGGCATCACCGGCGTTGCGGCGTCGCGGCGGCTCGCGGCCGCGATCACTTGCGCCATTTCCCCGTACGCCGAGAGGGAATTCACCGTCTGCCGGGTCGGCGGCAGCATGGCCAGGCCGGTCGGCGTGCCCGGGCCGATCCAGGTCGCCTCCGTGGCCTCGCCCGAGACGTCCCGGGCGGCCTGCCCCTCGGGCAGCAGCGAGACGAAGAACCAGGTGTCGTACCGCTTGGGCTCGAACTCCGGGGTGATCCAGCGGGCCCACGGGAACAGCAGGTCGTCGCGCAGCCGCAACCCGCGGCGGCGCAGCAGCTCGGTCAGGGTCAGCTCGCGCGCGGCGACGGCCGCCCGGTCGGCCTCCCAGTCGGCGGTGCCCACGTCGTGCAGGGTGCGGTCGGGCTGCTCGACCGGGCCGGCCAGCAGCACGCCGGTCTCTTCGAAGAGCTCGCGCACGGCGGCGCCGACCACCGCGTGGGCGCGCTCGGCGGGCACACCGAGACGGGTGGGCCAGTCGGTGCGCAGCGTCTCGGGGCGGTCGGTCGGGTCGACGCCGCCGCCCGGGAAGGCGTACAGGCCGCCGAAGGCCATCGTCGTCGCGCGCTTCAACACGTACAGCTCGAAGGAAACGCCCGCTGGGCGCAGAAGCACGACGGTGGCCGCGTCGCGCACCGGCGCCGGCACCCCCGCGAACTCGCGTGCCCTTTTGACCATGGCTGGGGGAAGCCGCACGGGCGTCGGATCGGTCACCCCACGATCCTCCCCATCCAACTGCCCCGCCCGCCACCCAAAAGCGGACTGAAGACGATCTGATGGGGTGCGGAAGATACCGTAAGGATCATGACCGAACAGAACGTTCGCTGGGGAATCCTTGCCCCCGGCGGGATCGCCGCCCAATTCGCCGGCGACCTGTCGCTCGTGCCCGGGGCCGAGCTGGCCGCCGTCGGCTCCCGCCGGCAAGAGACGGCCACCGCGTTCGCCGAGCGGTTCGGCTTCGCCCGGGCCCACGGTTCGTACGCCGACCTGGCCGCCGACCCCGACGTCGACGTCGTCTACATCGCCACACCGCACGCCTTCCACGCCGAGGCGGCGCACTTGTGCATCGAGGCCGGCAAGTCCGTGCTGGTCGAGAAGCCGATCACCCTCGACCTGCCGTCGGCCGCGCAACTCGTGGCCCACGCCCGCGAGAAGAACGTCTTCCTGATGGAAGCCATGTGGATGCGGTTCAACCCGGCCATTCGCAAGATCGCCGAACTGGTCGAGGAGGGCGCGATCGGCTGGGTCAGCGCCATCCACGCCGATTTCGGCCTGCAGGGCCCGTTCGACGCCGAGCACCGCCTGCGCAACCCGAAACTGGGTGGCGGCGCCCTGCTCGACCTCGGTGTCTACCCGATCAACTTCGCCCACCTGATCATGGGGGCGCCGGCCTCGGTCCAGTCCTGGGCCCACCTGACGCCCGAACGGGTCGACGAGAACACCGGCATCCTGATGGGCTGGGAGCCGGGCGCGGTCGGCGCGCTGACCTGCAGCATCAACGGCCAGAGCCGCAACAACGCGACGATCACCGGCACCGACGGCCGCATCGAACTGCCCGAGGGCTTTTTCGTGCCGCGCTCGTTCACCGTGCACCGCCCCGAAAGCGACCCCGAGGTCTTCGACCTCGACTTCCCCGGCCACGGCTACCAGTTCGAGGCGGCTGAGGTCCAGCGCTGCCTGCAGGCCGGCGAACTCGAAAGCCCGCTCATGTCCCACGCCACCACCCTCGAGCTGATGACCCTGCTCGACACCATCCGCGAAGAAATCGGCGTCGCCTACTGACGCCGCGGTTCGGCGCAGAAGATAGCGCTTAACCTTTCATGGATCGCGATCTGTGAAAGGTTAAGCGTTAACCTTTCGCAGACGTCCGAAAAGCTGTCGCCCATCCGTCAGCTCCTCAGGTGAACAGCGGGCGGAAGAGGAAGTAGAGGGCGCAGGCGATCAGGCCGGCGGCGGGGAACGTGGTGATCCAGGCGATCACGATGTTGCCGGCCACGTTCCAGCGGACTGCGTTCAGGCGCTTGGTGGCGCCGACGCCCATGATGGCTGACGTGATCGTGTGGGTGGTCGAGATGGGGGCGTGCAGCACGTACGCGTTGAAGAAGAGCACCGAGCTGGCCACCGTCTCGGCCGCGAAGCCCTCGGCCGGGCCCAGGTCGATGATTTTGCGGCCCAGGGTGCGGATGATGCGCCAGCCGCCCGAGTACGTGCCCGCGGCCAGCATCGTCGCGGTGGTGATGTAGACCCACCACGGGATGTGGCTGGCGTTGTCCTGGTAGCCGCCGATGTAGAGGGCCAGCACCACGATGCCCATGGTCTTGGCCGCGTCCTGGATGCCGTGGCCGAGCGACATCAGGGCGGCCGAGATGGTCTGGGCCACGCGGAAGCCCCGGTTGAGTTTGCCGGGGTTGCCGCGGCGGAAGATCCACATGATCGCGACCATCACGACGAAGCCCAGCAGGAGGCCGACCACGGGCGAGGCCACCATCGGGATCAGGACCTTGTCGACGATGGTGCGCCACTGCACCTCGCCCAGGGCCGGGCCGGCGACCAGGGTGGCGCCGACCAGCCCGCCGAACAGGGCGTGGGACGAGCTCGAGGGCAGCCCGAACCACCAGGTGATCAGGTTCCAGGTGACCGCGCCGAGTACGCCGGCGAAGACGACGCCCAGGCTGGGGATGCCCAGGTCGAGTTTGACCAGGCCGTCGCCGACCGTCTTGGCCACGTCGCCGCCCAGGTGGGCGCCGATGAAGTTGCCGACGGCGGCCATGGCCAGGGCGATCCGCGGGGTCAGGGCCCGGGTGCTGATGCTGGTGGCGATGGCGTTGGCGGCGTCGTGGAAGCCGTTGGTGTAGTCGAAGATCATTGCGGCGACGATCACCGCGAGGACCGCGTAGAACTCGGGCGACAAGGCCTAGGACTCCTTGACCGCGATGGTCTCGACGGTGTTCGCCACGTGCTCGAACGCGTCGCAGGCGGCCTCCAGCTCGTCGGCCACCTCTTTCATCTTCAGCACCGTCAGCGCGTCGTACTCACCCGAGAAGAGCCGGACCAGCAACATCCGGTACGACCGGTCGCCCTCGTTCTCGAGCCGGTTGATCTCGATCCAGTACTCCTCGAGCCCCTTCATCGCGCGCAGCTTGGGCATGGCGTCGGCGGTGATCTTCGCCTGCTGGTCGAGCACGTCGACCAGCTCGTGCATCTCGCGCGGCAGCGACGGGAGCTCGGTCAACCCGTACAGGTAGAGCAGGTTGCCGACCGCCTCGAGGTGGTCCATCACGTCGTCGAGCTGGGAGCCCAGCGAGTAGATGTCCTCGCGGTCGAACGGCGTGATGAAGGTCGAGTTGATCTTTTTGTAGAGGTCGTGGGTGATCTGGTCACTGTCGTGTTCGACGTCGGTCAGCCGGTCGCTGACCGACTGCACGTCGACACCGGGCAGCGCGAGCTCGTTGAGCAGCGCGGTGCCCTTGACGAGGTTGTTCGCGGCCTGGGTGAACAGGTCGTAGAAGGCACCCTCGACGGGGCGGAAGGAGAACTTCACGGCGCGAACCTCGATCGACGGACGATGGTTGATCTCCGGGAATGCTACGGCCTTCCCTGGTTCACCTTTTGCTGGGCCGCTAAACGGCCTCCCGCCGCCGTTCAGTCCTGGGGGCGTGCGGGCGGGGCGAGCCCCGCCGGACGGCCCGGGTCGGCAGCGGTTCCCGCTCGACCCACCGGCTCACCGGGTGTTTGCGCAGGTAGCGGACGAGGCCGCGCTGGTCCTGGTCGGCGATCACGTCGACGCCGGCGGCGCCCAGTTCGGCCCGGATGGCGGCCCGGGCCTGGCGGGACCCCGTGGGCAGGCCCGAGATGCGCACGGTCCGCCCGTCGTCGTGGGCCGACCGCACCATGGCGTGCAACAGGTGCCGTTCCTCGGCCGGGATCGGTTCGAGCCCGTCCCAGCCGAACCGCCGGTTCCAGGCCTCACTGATCATGGGTACGAGCGTGGCCGGCGCCGCCCGCGAGCCGAGGTCGTCGAACGTCCCCTCGGCGAACGCGTACCGCAGGTCCTGGGCCGCGAGCAGCTCCCGGACGTCCACGATGCCGGTGACCGACACGGTGACCGCCCCCGGCACCAGTTCGCCGCCGTCGCAGTGGCTCAGCAGCGCGGCGTGGTCCCGCAGTTGCTGGTCGAGGACCCGGTACGCCCGCAGCAGCGTCTCGGCGTCGCGGACGGCGCCGGTGATCTCGACCACGAGCCGGAACGGCACCTGCTGGTCGCGGGCGAGCCGGCCGTTGTTGCCCCGGGCCTTGGCGAACAGTGGGGTCAGCACCAGCCGGCGCAGGGTGCGGCCGGGTTGGGGCGCACCGGGGCCGAGGAACAGCTCGCCCCGGGGTCCGGGGGTGGCGGGCACGGTGAGTCCGCCCAGGCCGCGCCGCAGCACCGAGGGCAGCGGGTCGAGGTCGTCCGGGCGCGCGAGAGCGTGACCGGCGGCCAGGTAGGTGCCGCGGCGGCGCAGCACGGTGAGTCCGGCGGCGGTCAGCCCGGCCAGACCGACGAGCCCGGTCAGGCCGCCTGCGATCATGAGCCCGTCGTTCACACCACACCATCCGATTCGTACGAAATGGGCGTTTTACACTCTGACACAAGTGCTACCCGACCTCGGGAATCTCGCGCAGAATTCCCTCATGCCACCCTCCGCCGAGGCCTTCGAGGCCGAGCGCCCGCATCTCGTCGCCGTCGCCTACCGGATGCTCGGCAGCATGGCCGAGGCCCAGGACGTCGTACAGGAAGCCTGGTTGCGCTACGTGCGGGCGGGGGACAGCGAGATCCGCGACCTGCGGGCCTGGCTGACCACGGTCACCGGCCGGCTCTGCCTCGACGTGCTCAAGTCGGCCCGCGTGTCGCGCGAGGCCTATACCGGCCAGTGGCTGCCCGACTACTTCGTGGACCCTGACGTCGGCCCGGCCGGGCAGGCCGAGCAGCGCGACCAGGTCGGCCTGGCCCTGCTCGTGGTGCTCGAGAAGCTGAGCCCGGAGCAGCGGGTGGCCCTGGTGCTGCACGACGCGTTCGCGGTGCCCTACGGCGAGGTGGCCCAGGTGCTCGGTACCACCGAGGCCACGGCCCGCCAGCACGCCTCGCGGGGGCGCCGGGCCGCCGCCGAGGGCGAAGTACGGCACAACGCCGGCCTGGCCGAGCAGCGCCGGGTGCTGACCGCCTTCATCGAGGCCGTGAACAGCGGGGACATGCAGGCGCTGGCGGCCGTGCTCGCGCCCGACGTGGTGTCGATCAGCGACGGCGGCGGCTTCACCAGCACCGCGCTGCGCCCGATCGTCGGCGCCGACAAGGTGTCCCGCTTCTTCGTCGGCATCGCGCACGGCAGCCGGATGGCCGATGCCGTCCTCGAGCCCGCCCTGATCAACGGCGGCGCCGGAGTCTTCGTCCGCGGCCACGGCCTCTACGGCGCGCTCGCCGTCACCGTGGCCGACGGCCGCATCACCGGGCTGTTCCAGCAGCTCAACCCCGAGAAGCTGCTAGTCAGCGACCTTCTGTAGATATTGGTGGAAGTGGGTGGCGAACGGCTCGCTGCCGTCGCCCAGCGCCACGAGCAACTCGTCGGCCGCCGCGCGAGCCTCGCGGACGAGGTCGTCGGGGTAGCCGAACTGGGTGCGGTGCTCGTCGAACTCGTCCTCGTCGCGCAGCTCGACCAGGCCCGACGTGCGCCGGCGGACCACGTCGAGGTCGAGGTCGATGATGTGGACCGTGTCGCCTTCCCAGCGCGCGGGGGTGGTGATGTCGCAGTAGACCTCGCTGGTGCGCGGCTGCGGGTTGAACATGCCTGTCCACCACGTGTGATGGGGGATGAGCAGCACGAACGGGATCTGCTCGACGGACGGGCGGCCGTGGTAGACCGACTTCGTGCCCTTGGTGACGCCGACCCAGACCCCGAGCTCGTCGGAATCGAAACGGCGGGCTGGGTAGTCCCGGTGGGCCGACCCGTCGTACTTCGTGTAGACGACCCGGACCGTGTCACTCGCCATGCAAGAACCCTAACGGTGGTCGGCTTCTGTCGGTGGTGGCGGGTACCGTCTGCCCGTGCCCGCAGCAACGAAGAAGTCGGTGTCCGCAGAGCAGCTCCTCCAGGCCGCCGTCGGCGCCGTGCCCGGTGGCGCGTCCCGCCCGGGTCAGCAGGCCATGGTGGCCGCCATCGACAAGGCCGTCCGCGAGCGGGAACACCTGCTCGTGCAGGCCGGCACGGGCACCGGCAAGAGCCTGGCCTACCTCACCCCGTCGCTGCTCGTCGACGGCCCGGTGGTGATCTCGACGGCCACCCTGGCCCTGCAGAACCAGCTGGTCGAGCACGACCTGCCCCGCCTCGCGGCCGCGGTCGAGCCGGTGCTGGGCCGCAAGCCCACCTACGCTGTGCTCAAGGGCCGCCACCACTACCTCTGCGTGGCCAAGATGGAACACGCCGACGAAGAGGCGCCGACCGACACGCTGTTCGACGACGCGCCGCCCAAGACCACCCAGTGGCTGGGCGAGGCGGGCAAGCTCGGCCGGCAGATCCAGCGGCTGCAGGCCTGGGCCGAGAAGACCGCCACCGGCGACCGCGACGAGCTCGACCCCGGCGTCGACGACACGGCCTGGCGCCAGGTCTCGATGCCGGCCCGCGACTGCGTCGGGGCCGCCCGCTGCCCGTACGGGGCCGACTGCTTCGCCGAGGCGTCGCGGGCCCGGGCCCGCGAGGCCGACATCGTGGTCACCAACCACAGCCTGCTCGCGGTCGACATGCTGGCCGACCGCCACATCGTCCCGCCCCACAAGCTGCTGGTCATCGACGAGGCCCACGAACTGGCCGACCGGGTCTCGTCGGCGTCCCAGGCCGAGCTGACCCCCGAGGCGGTCGAGCGCTCCTCGCGCCGGGCTCGCACCCTGCTCTCCCCGGCCGCCGTCGAGTCGCTGGCCGAGGCGGCCGACGCGCTCACCGTCGGCCTGGCCGAGGCGCCCGCGGGCCGCATCACCGGCGGCCTGCCCGAGCCGCTGGCCCTGGCCGTGGCCCGGGTCGAGTCGGCCACCCGGGCCGGGCTCACGGCGATCGGCGAGGTCAAGTCCGACGATCCCGACCCGGTGCGCAAGCAGCAGGCCAAGGCCGCCTTCGACGACCTCAACGACACGGCCCAGCGCCTGCTCGAAGAGTCCGCCTTCGACGTCGCCTGGGTCGAGAAGTCCGACCTCGGCAACGGCCGCCGCGCGCTGGTGGTGGCCCCGCTCTCGGTGGCCGGCACGCTGGCCCAGGGTCTCTATTCCGACCGTACGGTGGTGGCCACCTCGGCCACGCTGACCCTCGGCGGCCGGTTCGACACGGTGGCCCGCTCGCTCGGCCTGCCCGTCGCCGCCCCCACCGCGGCCACCGGCCCCGAGGCCTCCGGCGACGGCTGGACGTCGCTCGACGTCGGCTCCCCGTTCGACTACCCGCGCCAGGGCATCCTCTACGTCGCGTCCCACCTGCCCCGGCCCCAGATGTCCGGCCTGCCCGCCGCGGCCGGCGAAGAGCTGGTCAAGCTGGTCGAAACCCTGGGCGGGCGCACCCTGGGCCTGTTCTCGTCGCGCAAGGCGGCCACCCAGGCCGCCGAGCTGCTGCGCGCCCGCACCGACCTGCCGATCCTGCTGCAGGGCGAGGAATCGCTGCCGGTGCTGGTCCGCAAGTTCCGGGAAGACAAAGAGAGCTGTCTGTTCGGGGTGATGTCGCTCTGGCAGGGCGTCGACGTGCCGGGTGACGCGTGCCAGCTGGTGGTGATCGACCGGCTGCCGTTCCCGCGCCCCGACGAGCCCCTGGCCGCGGCCCGGGCGGCGGCGGTCGACGCCAACGGCGGTTCCGGCTTCGCGTCGGTGAGCGTGCCCATCGCGGCGGTGCGGCTCGCGCAGGGCGTCGGCCGGCTGATTCGCTCGACGGGCGACAAGGGCGTGGTCGCCGTGCTCGACTCCCGCCTCGAGACGGCCCGGGGCTACGGTGCCTTCCTGCGCAACTCCCTGCCGCCGTTCTGGTACACCACCCGGTCCGAAGTGGCTCTCGGCGCTCTCCAGCGCCTGGCCGGGAAATGAGTCCGATGCCCCGCCTCGAACCGACGGGTGGTCAGCGGTGACAGCGCTCGGCAACCGCCGGTGGTGGCTGACCGGGCTGGTCGTGGTCTGGATCGCCGGTCTGGTCGGGTTGACCGTGTGGTCGGTCGGGCACGACCGGGCCACCGTGCCCGAGCAGCGCGACATCGACCTCGCCGTGACCGATCTCGAGCGGGCCGCCGGTGTCGTCTACGCCACGGCGAGCGGCGCCGACCGGGCCGTGGTGCTGGGCGAGCTGCAGCTGACGCGCGACTGCCGCATCACGCCCGTGCGCTCGGGAGTGGCCGCCGCCCGCGCCGTGACCGTCTACGTCGGCGACTCGAAGGCGGCCGAGGCGGTCGAAGCGATCGCGGCCGAGCTGCCGGTCGAGTGGGCCCCCGAGCAGAGCCGCACCCGGGCCGGCACCCGGGTCTCGCTGCACGCCGACGCGGGCAACTTCGTCGGCATCGACCTGAGCGGTCCGGCCGTGGCGACGACCCTCACGCTTCGGCTCACCACCGGTTGCCGGCCGCTCGACGGCGCGGCGCCGGTCGGGGGCGACGCCACCGCTTCGCCGGCGCCGGCGCTGCTCAACACCGTGGTGTCTGCGCTCGACGCCAACGTGGGCGAGCCCGTCGTCCGCACCGTGGCCTGCCCGTCCGGCGGCGTCGCGGGCTCGTGGACGGTGCCGGATCTGTCCATGCCGGACGATCTGCCCGGCCGCCTGCGACAGGCCGGCGGCGAGATCGTGCACGCCGACGACGCTGTGCGGGCCTACCGCAAGGCCGGCGATTCGATAGTCGTGCTGCCGCAGGGCGAGCAGCTGAGCGTGACCGTGAGCACCAGCTGCCGAGGTGCGTGACCGTAGCGCCAGTTGTCAGTAGACGAGCGCCTGGGCGCCGTCCGACATGATCTCTTCGACGAAGACGGCGGCGCCGGCGATGCGGATGCCCGGCAGCACGTCGTCGGCGGTGATCTCGCGGCGGGCTACGCACTGGGTGCAGGCGGTCACCCGGCCTGCCGAGAGCAGCAGGTCGAGCAGGTCGGGCAGGGGCGCCGCGTGCGGCAGCTCGAACTCGGCGGCCCGGCCGGGCAGGGCGAACCAGGCCGACTCGCCGGTGAGCCAGAACGACACGTCCACCCCCGACGCGAGCGCCGTGCTCGCGACCGTGAAGGCCTGCGAGCAGCGTTCCGGGGCGTCGGCTCCGGCGGTTGCCTTGACGACCAGCAAGCGTGCCATGGGCGCCAGCATAGGATGGTCCGGTCATGGTTACGGAAATCGGGTTCGTGAGCCTGCTGGTCGCCGGTCTGGGCGCGCTGGCGGGCAGTGTCGTCTATCTGGCGATGCGCGTGTCGAGGGGGCGTTGGTGAGCGATCAGGAAAATCCGCTGGGCCCACCGCCCTGGTTGAACGCGCCCCCGGTCGACGCGTACCCCTACGAGGAGACGCACGACCTGCGCTCCGGGGCCGACCTCAACCCGGCGCTGCTGGGCCTGCTGCCGTTCGTCGGGCTGTGGCGCGGCCGCGGTCAGGGCGGCTTCCCGGCCGAGAAGGACTACGACTTCGGGCAAGAGGTTCGGATCAGCCACGACGGCCGTCCGTTCCTGCGCTACGAGTCGCGCTCGTGGCTGCTCGACGACGAGTCGAAGCCGTCCGGTGAGTGGATCGTCGAGTCCGGGTTCTGGCGGCCGGTGCTCAACGCCGAGGGCCGTGCGACCGACGACATGGAGGCGGTCATCGTCGCCCCCGAGGGCACCGTCGAGATCTACGTCGGCAACACCGTGGGCACGACCCGGCTCGAGATCGAGACCGACGCGGTGGCGTACACCCCGACCGGCCAGCATCTGACCGGCGCGCGGCGGCTCTTCGGTATCGTCGAGGGCGCCCTGCTGTACGCCCACGAGGTGTCGATCGACAAGAGCGAACTGCGGCCCCACATGTCGGCGCGGTTGCTCAGGGTCGGCGGATAGACAGCCTGACGGCGTAACCTCGTAGCGTGTCCGCCACTTCGCTTGCCGCCATGCTCCGGGAACGTGGCCTGCGGCTCACCCCGCAGCGTCAGCTCATCCTCGAAGCGGTGCACGAGCTCGGCCATGCCACGCCCGAGCAGGTGCACAACCATGTGCGTGAGCGGGCGGCCGGGGTCAACATCACCACCGTCTACCGCACGCTCGAGCTGCTGGAAGAGCTCGGCATGGTGACTCACACCCACCTGTCGCACGGCTCGCCGACCTACCACGCGGCGGGTGAGGATCAGCACGTTCACCTCGTGTGCCGTGGATGTGGGTCGATCAGTGAGGTAGACCCGAGTGTGATGCAACCGGTGACCGACCGGTTGTTGAACGAACGGGCGTTCCGCGTCGACGTGGGCCATGTGTCCCTGTTCGGGGTGTGCGGAGACTGCAAGGAGCTGTGACATGACCGTGGTGATGGTCGAAGACCTGGATCCCGCCTCCGCCGACTCCGGTGTGCCGGCCCACTACGGCGACCCGATGCGTGAGCAACGCACCCTGGCCACCGCCGTGGGCCTGGTCGACCGCTCGAACCGCGACGTGATCGCCGTGCCCGGTGAGGAGCGCGCGAGCTGGCTGCACACGCTGACGACGCAGCATCTGTCGGAGCTGTCGGCCAACCAGGGCACCGAGCTGCTGGTCCTCTCTCCGAACGGTCACGTCGAGCAGCACGCGATGGTGACCGAGGACGGCACCACGACCTGGCTCGACACCGAGCCGGGGGCGGGCGCGGGCCTGCTCAAATACCTCGAGATGATGCGGTTCTTCACCAAGGTCGAGCCGCGCGACGCGACCTCCGAGCTGGCCGTTCTCTCGCTGGTCGGGCCGGGTGCGGGCGACGTGATTCCGGGTCTGGCCGAGCCGCGCGTGCAGCCGGTGCCGGGCGCCAAGTTCGCGGCCGGCGATGTCCGGCCCGAGGCGACCAGCCTCTACGACGTACGGGAAACCGAATTCGGCCTGGCCCGCCGGGTGCCCCTGGGCATCGACCTGCTCGTCCCGCGTACCGAAAAGACCGCGGTGATCGAGAAGCTGGGGCTGCCCAAGGCCGGTCTGTGGGCGTACGAGGCGATCCGCGTCGAACACCACACCCCGCGGCTGGGCTGGGAGACCGACCACCGCACGATCCCGGCCGAGGCCGAGTTCATCGCCGCCGCGGTCCACCTCGACAAGGGCTGCTACCGCGGGCAAGAGACTGTGGCCCGGGTCCATCACCTCGGCCGCCCGCCGCGCCGCCTGGCCCTGCTGCACTTCGACGGCATCGCCACCGATCAGCCGCCGGCCAAGGGCACCCCGGTGGTTCGCGAGGGGCGCGAGGTCGGCTTCGTCGGCACCGCCGTGCGCCACCACGAGCTGGGCCTGGTCGCCCTGGCCGTGCTCAAGCGCAACGCGACCGACAACCTGACGGTGGGCGAGTCCGCCGTGGCGGTGGACGAACACTAAGGTCACATCCATGACCGGGACCGTGATCACCGTTGCTCCGACCGGCGCCGAAAGCAGCAAGGCCGACGTGCCCGCGCTGCCCGTCACGCTCGACGAACTCGTGGCCACCGCCAAGGAGTGCGAAGCGCTGGGCGCTGCCATCATCCACGTCCACATCCGGGACGCCGAGGCCGAGCCGACCCTCGACCAGGGGCGGCTGCGTGACACCGTGCGGGCGCTGCGCGAGTCGACCGGCCTGATCGTGCAGCTCTCGTCGGGCGGCGCCGTCACCGACCCCGAGGGCGACCGGCTGGCCGTGCTCGACGCCGGGCCCGAGATGGCCTCGTGCACGATGGGCACCGTCAACTTCGGCGACGGCGTGTTCCTGAACCGGTGGGAGTTCATCGTCGACCTGCACACCCGCATGCAGGAGCGGGGCATCGTGCCCGAGTACGAGATCTTCGACCTCGGTCAGCTCACGACGCTGCAGCGGCTGCTGGGGAAGCACGGCCTGCCGTCCGGCGGTCACGTGCACGTCGACCTGGTGATGGGCGTGCCGGGCGGGATGCCGGGTACCGCGGCCGCGCTGGTCGCGTGTGAGCAGGCGATCCGCGACCTGCCCGAGGGCACGACGTTCTCGGCCACCGGCATCGGGCGCTCGACCATCCCGGTCATGCTGGCCTCGCTGAGCGCGGGCGGGCACCTGCGCGTGGGCATGGAAGACACCATCACGTACGCCAAGGGCCGCCCGGTCGAGTCGAACATGCAGCTCGTGGCCCGGGCCGTCGGCTTCGCCCAGCTGGCCCAGCGCCCGCCGCTGACCGCCCGCGAGACCCGCGAGCTGCTGGGGATCCCCGCCCCCCATCCAACCACCCCGGAATCGGACTGAAGGCGCATGATTATCGCTGAAGTAGTGCGCTCCGGTTTTGTCGAGAGCGTCCACCACGGTTCCGTCTTCTCGAGCGCCGGCAGCCGCGGCGACGTGACCACGCCGATCTTTCCGCGGTCGTCGAACAAGCCGCTGCAGACGGTGGGCCTGCTGCGGGCCGGCCTGGTGCCGCGCGACGACGCCGACCTGGCCCTGATCAGCGGCAGCCACTTCGGAGAAGCTTTCCACGTACGCCGGGTCCGCGAGATCCTCGACGCGGCCGGCCTCACCGACGACGCCCTGCGTTGTCCCACCTCGCTGCCGCTGGCCGAGGACGCCCGCGATGCCTGGGTGCGCACCGGCGGCGGCCCCGAGCGGGTGCTCATGAACTGCTCGGGCAAGCACGCCGGCATGCTCGCGACCTGCGTGGCCAACGACTGGCCGCTCGAGACGTACCGCGACCCCGCCCACCCGCTGCAGAAGGCGATCACCGAGGCGGTCGCCGACCTCGCCGGCGAGCGCATCACCGCGGTCGGGGTCGACGGCTGCGGGGCGCCGGTGCTGGCCCTGTCGCTGACCGGGCTCGCCCGCGCCTTCGAGCGGCTGGTGTCGGCCGAGCCGGGCAGCCACGAGCGGCGGGTGGCCGACGAGATGCGCGCCCACCCCGAGCTGGTGGCGGGCACCGGAGCCGACGACACGCTGCTGATGGCGGCCGTTCCGGGCCTGCTCGCCAAAGGCGGCGCCGAGGGCGTGGTCGCCGTGGCCGTGCCCGGCGCCGGGGCGATCACGATCAAGATCGACGACGGTGGCATGCGCGCCCGGACCCCCGTACTGCTGAAGGAACTGCAGCGCCTCGGCGTCGACACGCCCCGGATCGGGGAGCTCGTGCTGGGCGGCGGCGAACCGGTGGGAGAGATCCGCGCTGTGTCCATGGCCTCGCCTCCGCTCGGCGGCACTTCGCCCTGAGAGGTCGATGTCGAGGGCACCGAAAAGCGCCTCGGCTGCGCCTAGCACTTTTCGGCGCCTCGACATCGACGGGCGAAGTGCGGGTGTCCGCTGGCTTAAGTCATGTGCTGCGTGACTCGTTTCACGCTTGCTGTAGTTAGCGCTTTGCTTGCAACAGCTAGCACCCCGAGCTACGGTCGGATGCATGGCCGCACCCAAGGATCTGCCCGAGGACATCGGTGGTTTCATCCGTGACCTGCGGCAGACCGCCAAGATCTCGCTGCGCCAGCTCGCCGACAAGGCGGGCGTGAGCAACCCGTACCTCAGCCAGATCGAGCGCGGCCTGCGCAAGCCCAGCGCCGAGGTGCTCCAGCAGATCGCCAGCGCGCTGCGGGTGTCGACGCCCGCGATGTACCTGCGTGCGGGTCTGCTCGACAGCGAGGGTCAGCAGGGTGTGCTGGCCGCGATCGCGGCCGATCCCGAGCTGACGATCGCTCAGAAACAGTCGCTGTCGCAGATCTACGAGACGTTCCGCAACGAGAACGCGCGCAGCAAATCCGAGACCACTCCCGTTGATGAGGAGCAGAAATGACCGAGCAGACCAAGACCCGTTTCCCCGCCCCGCTCTACGCCGCCGCCGGTGCCGGTGACATCGCCGTCGAGCAGCTGCGCAAGCTGCCCGCCGTGCTCACCGAGCTCAGCGAGCGCGCGTCGGCCTCGCTGCGTGACTACAACGAGCAGGCCGGCACCAAGGCCGCCGAGCTGCGCGACAAGGCCTCCACCACCGACTTCGTCGCGCTGCGGGGCAACGCGGCCAGCGTCGCCACCTCGTTCGCCCAGATCGCGCAGGACCGCGCGGTCGCCGCTTACACCGCCCTCGTCGCCCGCGGCGAGCGCGTGGTCGGCACCGGCGTCGTCGAGGCGGCCGAGGTCGTCAACGCCGACATCGAGACGACCGAGGAGCCGGCCGCCATCGAGGCCGCCGAGGCCACCCCGGCCAAGCCCGCCGCCACCCCGAAGCCGCGCAAGCGCGCCGCCTCGAAGTGACGACGCGATAAACATGATCAGCGGGGCCCGGCGTGCGCTGGGCCCCGCGGCATAGACTTTCCGTCATGGCCTCTTCCGCGCCGATCTTCTACGACATCGCCGTCGGCTACATAAACCTGCTCATTCTCATCTTCTCGCTGGTCGTCCAGGCGGTCGCCCTGATCCACTGCCTGACTCAGCGGGGCGACGGCTTCCAGGCCATCGGCACCCTCCCCAAGGGTGCGTGGGCGGCGATCCTCGCGATCTGCATCGTGCTCACGCTTCTGGTCAGCAGCGCGGTCGGCATCTTCAGCCTGATCGGCATCGCCGCGGCGCTGATCTACCTGCTCGACGTACGCCCGGGTCTGAAGGATCTGTCGGACGGCAAAGGCTTCTGGTGAGGCGGCGGTTCGGTCCGCCGCCGCCCGACGGTGGGCCCCGCCTGCATCGCCGTGAACCGACCGGGCCGCGCTCGGGCCGGCCGACCCTGCCCGAGCCACCGACCGAAATGCTGTCGACCCCTTCCGGCGTACGCCTGGAGGGGTTGATCACTGGGGTCGGTGACCCCGTCACCGTCTTCGCCCACGGGCTGGCCGGTGACATCGCCGGCACCCGCCCGCTGGCCAGTGCGGTCGTCGGGCGCAGGGTCTTCTTCCACTTCCGCGGGCACGGCCGCTCCGACGCCCCGCCCGGCCCCTGGAGCTTCGGCGACCTGGCCGCCGACCTGCGTGGCGTCGCCGACCAGACCGGCGCGACCCGGGCCCTCGGGGTCAGCCTGGGCGCCGGCGCGCTCGGCCGGCTGCTCAGCGACACGCCCGACCGGTTCGAGCGGGTGGTCTTCTATCTGCCGGCGCCGCTCGACGGTCACCGGCCCGCCGCGGCCGAGGCCCGGCTCGAACGGTTGCTGGCCGCGGTCGAGTCGGGCGAGGCGGCCTCGATCGCCGCCGCCGTCGAGTCGGACCTGCCGCCCTCCGTGCGCAACACGGCGACCGGCTGGGGCTTCCTGCGGCAGCGGGTCGAGCAGCTGCAACGCGACGGCCTGGCCCCCGAGCTGACCACACTGTGGCACGAGCCCGCGGTGGCCGACGAGTCGACGCTGCGCGCGTTCCGCGGCCGGGCGCTGGTGCTGGGCTGCATCGGCGACGAGGTGCACCCGGTGGCCTGGGCCGAGCGGCTGGCGTCCCTGCTGCCCGCGGCCGAGCTGCACGTCTACGACCACCCGGCCGTGCTGTGGAACAACCGGCGCGAGCTGCGCGAGCGGATCTCGAGCTTTCTGAACGACTGAGGGCCCGCCCGGTTGCCCGGACGAGCCCTCAGCTCGGCTGTGCTGATCGATCAGCTACTGATGAACGCCGTGGCGTACTTGTCGGCGCTGACATTGCCGACCTTGTCGTAGACCCAGTAGTCCACCTCGAGGTGGTACCCCTTGGTGATCCCGGAGGCCGGCACCGACCAGGTGCCCGCGGCGGTCACCGGCGAGAGGGCGATCGCGCCGTCCGGAAGGTAGGCCGTCGGGTCGGTGACCTTGACCCACTTCTTCGTCTCGAAGTTGTAGTAGTAGACCGTCTCGCCCTTCCACTTGAAGGCGATCACCTCGACGATGTCGGCCCCGGACTGGCTGTCGCGGCCGGTGCCCTTGAACGCCTTCCACGAGCTGCCCTTGCCGGCGTTGGCCGGGAAGGTGAAGCCGCTCGTCGGCGCGGTGTCGTCGACGTCGACGTTCAGCCTGGAAGCGGTGCGCGGGGTGGCCTTGCCGAACTTGTTCGACAGCTGCACCTGCGGGCTGTAGTCGCCTTCATCGAAGTAGTGCGGCACCGTGGTCTCGGTCGCGTCCTGCTTGAGCAGGCTGAACTCGCCGTCGCCCCAGGTCGTCCAGGCCTCGTCGGCGGTGAGCGGAAGGCCCTTCGGCGTGAACACGGCCTCGGTCAGGTAGGTGCCGCCGACGCCGTCGCTGGCGGTGTAGACAGTGCTCTTCTGCCAGCCCAGGGTGCCGGGGGCGGTGGTGACCGTGACATTCGGCGCGGCGATGGTGCCCGGGCCGCTGACCGTGTCGTCCTTCAATTCGACGGCCACCTTGAAGGTGCCGGCGCCGGCGTAGGTGTGTGTCCACGAGGTCTCGCCGGCGGCCGCGGCCGTGGAGGTGCCGTCGCCCCAGGTGATGGCCCGGGTGATCGTGGCGAGGTCGGTCGTGTCGTCGTCGGCCAGGGCGTCCTGGGTGAGCGTCACCTGCTGGCCCGACCACAGCGAGGCCGTGTTGAGAGTGAAGGTGCCCGTGGGCGGCTCACCGGCGGCGAGCGCCGGGGTGCCGACGCCGATCACGCCGGCCGCTAGCACAGCGCCGCACAGGGCCGGTAGGCCACGACGGTAAACGAGTTTCATCTGTCCCCCGTTGGTGTGAACCCCCCGTCCCGACAGAGGGGAGCCAGCGGACAGTACCGGCCGGTACCGGCATTGATCAAGCCTGTTCTGCCGGTTGGGCCGTAACCTTTTTCGGCTCTCGGCACGTTGTCTAGAACGTGCGGCTATCCCCTAAATCAGTCTTTGTCGGACTCGTAGCTTTCGGGCTGCCGGTCGCCGTCGCGGTCGGCTGGAACCTCGCCGCCCCGGTCAAACTCCCCGCTGCAGTGGGAGTTCCCGGCGGCGAGAGCGTCCTGGGCGCGGCCCCCACCACGGCCCGGACGACGCCGGTGGCCGTGCGCTACTCGGCCGGTCCCTACCGTCCCAAGCCGTCGACGCTCCCCGCGTCGGCGGTCCCCCAGCCATTCGTCCCCACCACGTCCCCAGTGGTCATCAGCACGTCGCCGTCCCCCACACCGCCGCCGGTCGTAGTGCCGTCCGGAGTGTCGGAGCCCCCGCTCCCGCCCCTGGACGAGCCGCCCGTCCCCACCCCGACCGACCCGTCGGAGGCGAGCACCCCGCCCGACGCCGAGCCACCGTCCTCGGCCCCCAGCAGCACCGAGCTGCCCACGCTGTTCCCCTGACGGCCGCAGCCTTGCTCTACGCTGCTGGGCGTGAATGCTGAGGCCGGTCGGCCGTTGGGTGTCGTCAAGCAGTTCTTTCTCGGCGCCGGGCTGCTCGGCCGTGGGCTGGGCATCGTGCTGCGCAGCCCCAAGCTGCTCGGGCTCGGGCTGATCCCCGCCGTGATCGCGGGTCTGCTCTACGGCACCGCCCTGTTCTTCCTGATCGACTATCTGCCCGAGCTTTCCCGTACGGTGACCTGGTTCGCCGACGACTGGGCCGAGTGGGTCCGTGACGTGGCCCGGGTGTTCGCGGGGCTGGGTCTGCTCGGCCTGTCGGTGCTGCTCGGCATCCTGACCTTCACCGCGGTCACCCTGCTCATCGGCGACCCGTTCTACGAGCGCATCTCCGAGCTGGTCGAGGACAGGTTCGGCGGCGTGCCGGACGAGGTCGAGGTCGGGTTCTGGCCCTCGTTGCGGCGCAGCCTGGCCGACTCGTTGCGGCTGATCGGACTGTCCATCCTGATCGGTGTGCCGCTCTTCCTGCTCGGCTTCCTGCCGGTGGTGGGCCAGACGGTCATCCCGGTGCTGGGCGGCGCGCTCGGTGGGTGGCTGCTGGCCGTCGAGCTCACGGGTGTGCCGTTCCAGCGGCGCGGACAGCGGCTGCGGCAGCGCCGGGCGGTGCTGTCCACGAACCGGCCGATGGCCCTCGGTTTCGGCGTGGCCGTCTTCTGCTGTTTCCTGATCCCGCTCGGCGCGATCCTGCTGATGCCGGCCGCCATCGCGGGGGCCACGCTGCTGGCCCGGCAGTCACTCGGGCTTCCGGCCTCAGGCGGACTCGCGGACCACCAGCTCCGTCGGTAGCACCACGGCGTCGGGCAGGCCCTGCTCGCCGTTGATGAGGCCGAGCAGCTGGCGGGCCATCGTGCGGCCCATGTCGGCGATCGGCTGGCGGACGGTGGTCAGGGGCGGGTCGCTGTAGCGGCTTATCTCGAAGTCGTCGAAGCCGATCACCGCGACGTCCGTGGGCACCCGGCGGCCGGCGTCCTTGAGGGCGATCAGCGCGCCGTGGGCCATCATGTCCGAGGCCACGAAGACCGCGTCGAGTTTCGGGTCGTCGGCCAGCAGCGTACGCATGGCTTGAATGCCCGACTCGCGGGTGAAGTCGCCGAGGGCGACGTGCTGGGCCAGGCCGGCCTCTTCGAGCGTGGCCCGGTAACCGGCGAGCCGGTCGATGCCCGCCACCATGTCCTGCGGGCCCGCGATGGTGGCTATTCGGCGGCGGCCCGTGGCCACCAGGTGGCGTACGGCGGCGCAGACCCCACCGAAATGATCGACGTCCACATAGGGCACTCCGGCGCCCCTCGGATTCGGCAGGCTCAGCGGGCGGCCGCTGCAGATCACTGGGATGCCCAGCGAGACCAGCGTGCCGGGCAGCGGATCGGCGCCGTGCATCGAGGCGAACATGACGCCGTCGACGTGACCGGCCACGGCGTAGCGCTCGACCCGGCCGTGACTTTTCAGCGAACCGGCCATCATCAGGACCAGCTGCTTGTCGGCCGCTTCGAGCTCGACGCCGACGCCGCGGATGATGGCCGGAAAGAACAGGTCGTCCGAGAAGACCCGGTTGGCCGTCTCGGGCAGGATCAGCGCGATCGACTCGGTGCGCTGGGTGACCAGGCTGCGGGCAGCCTGGTTGGGCACGTAGCCCAGTTCGTCGACGGCCCGGGTGACCGCCTCGCGGATGGAGGCGGCCACCGAGGTCGAGCCGTTGACGACGCGGGAGACGGTCGCCCGGGAGACCCCGGCGCGGCGTGCCACTGCTTCGAGCGTCGGCCGCTCCCGCGTCACCACAAAAACCTCACCCCTCGCTGGAGTCCGACGCCGCGATGCCGTTGCGCCGGATCACCTCCCGGTACCACTTCGCGCTGTCCTTCAGCGTCCGCTGCTGGGTCGCGTAGTCGACGTGCACGACCCCGAACCGCTTGCGGTAGCCCTCGGCCCACTCGAAGTTGTCCATGAGCGACCAGACGAAATATCCCCGCAGATCGACACCGGCCGCCAAGGCATCATGGCAGGCGCGCAGGTGGCCGTCGAGATATTCGACCCGCCGGCTGTCGTGAACCTCGCCATCGGCCGACGGTCCCTCGGGGTACGCGGCGCCGTTCTCGGTGATCAGCAGCGGGATGCCGGGGTAGTCGTCGTTGATCCGCTTGAGCAGGCCGGTCAGCGCCGAGGGCTCGATCAGCCAGTTCATGTCGGTGACCGGGCCGTCGGGCGCGCGCCAGGCGATGCCCTCGCTGCCGGGCTGGTCGAGCGCGGCCGGGGCGCCGGGCTTGGCCGAGACGTACGCCGGTTGATAGAAGTTGATCCCCAGCACGTCGATCGGGGCCTTGATCGTGGCCAGGTCACCGTCCGCGATGTACGACAGGTCGGTGAAGCGGGCCATGTGCTCGAGCATGTCGGCCGGGTACTGACCCTTGAACAGCGGGTCGAGGAACATCCGGTTGGAGAGCCCGTCGATGATCCGCACGGCCTCCTGGTCGGCGGCGCTGGTCGGGTCGACCGGCAGCGCGACGTTCGGGTTGAGCGTGATGCTGATGCTCTGAGCGCCGGCCTCACGCAGGGCGCGGGCGGCCAGGCCGTGGCCGAGCAGCAGATGGTGCACCGCCGCGAAGACGGCCGCCGGGTCCTGCTTGCCGGGCGCGTGGACGCCGCTGCCGTAGCCGAGGTAGGCCGAGCACCACGGCTCGTTCAGCGTCGTCCAGGTCTTGACGCGGTCGCCGAGGCGGGCGTGCACGATCTGGGCGTACTCGCCGAACGCCTCGGCCGTCAGCCGGTTGGCCCAGCCGCCGAGGTCCTCGAGGGTCTGCGGCAGGTCCCAGTGGTAGAGCGTGACGACCGGGTCGATGCCCTTGCCCAGCAGCTCGTCGGTGAGCCGGTCGTAGAAGTCGAGGCCCTTGACGTTGACCGGGCCGGTGCCGTCGGGCTGGATCCGCGGCCACGCGACCGAGAACCGGTAGGAGGCCAGGCCCAGGTCCGACATCAGCGCCACGTCGTCGACGTAGCGGTGGTAGTGGTCGCAGGCCACGTCGCCGGTGTGCCCGTTGTACACACGTCCCGGCGTACGGCTGAAGGTGTCCCAGATCGACGGGCCGCGACCGTCCTCCCGCGCCGCGCCCTCGATCTGGTACGACGCCGTGGCGGCGCCCCAGATGAAGTCGTCGGGGAAGGTGATCGCGGCGAGGGCCGGCTGCGCCGATGTGGACGTGACGGTTGCCGTCATGCGTTCGTTCCCCGCTTCCTAGGGTGTGCTTGGACATCCGAACTTAACCGGTTAATCATAGGAGCGGAACAGCTCCTGGTTATCTCGGTAAGTCGAATTTAAGCTCAGCCTTCAGTCTGCACTTGGGCGGCGGGTGGGGTGGCCGGAAGGGCGCTACCCGGTGCGGAGGGCCGATACCAGGCGAGGGTCGCCGGTCACCACCAGGCGATCTGTATCGATACGCCCCATCAGCATCAGGAGTAGATCGCTGGCCGATCCGGTGGCCTGGGCGCGGGCGTGATGATCGTCGGAGTCGAGGATCGTGCCCGTGTCGAGCAGGGCCACCCCGGCCGGTCCCCGCAGCCGGACGAACCATTCGTACGAGGCGTCGGTCGCCACCAGGTGGACCACGCCCCGCAGGTCGGTCGGGCCCTTGCGGCGGCCGGCCGGCAGCCAGGTGTCGAGCACCTCGTTGACCCCGTCGGCGGCCAGTTTGGTCTCGATCGGCGTGGCCCGCTGCGCCGCCGACTCGGCGTCCCAGCGGTGCACGGAGATCTCGTGGGCCATGCGGCGTTGCCAGAACGACGCCTTCTTGGCCTGGGGCGCCCAGTTCCACGCGGGGAAGTCGGCGTCGAGGGCCTCGAGCGTCTCGATCGTGCCGGTGAGCTCGCGGCGCAGGCCGTCGAGGGCCGCCGCCCACTCGGGCCGGGACGGCACCTCGGCCGGGGCGGGCCGCTCGGTCACCCCGCGGGCGGCGGACTCGCGCACCCAGCGCAACTCGGAGGTGAGGTGCTCGACCAGGTCGGCCACCGTCCACCCGGGGCACGAGGGCACGGCCGTGTCGGCCCCGGCCTGGGCGACAGCGTCCTGCAGCGCGGGACTGTCGGCGCGCAATGCGGCCAGCCAGAAGTCTTTCGTCGCGTGCAGCCTGTTCATGGCCTTGCTCTCCGCTCCACCGGACCGCCGATGAGAATGCCCGAACCGTTGAGCCTAGGGTGGTTGGCGTGTCTGACGCTACCGCCGCCCCGCAAACCGACCTGTCGGCGTACACGACGCTACGCCTCGGCGGCCCGGCCAGCATCTTGACGGTCGCCACCGAAACCCAGCAAATCGTCGCAACAGTACGCAATGCGCCCGGCGACGTGCTGATTCTGGCCGGTGGCAGCAACGTCGTGATCGGCGACGACGGCTTCGACGGAACCGTCGTGCTGCTGCGCACCCGGGGCATCCGGGTGGTCGAGAGCCACGAGGAGAGCGTCGTCGTGCGGGTCGCCGCGGGCGAACCGTGGGACGACTTCGTGGCGTACGCCGTGGATCAGGGTTTCTCCGGGGTCGAGTGCCTCAGCGGGATCCCCGGGTCGGCCGGCGCCACTCCGATCCAGAACGTCGGTGCGTACGGGCAAGAGGTCGCCCACACCATCGTCGCGGTGCACGCGTACGACCGGCGGACCGGCACGATCCGGGTCATGCCCCCGGCCGAGTGCGGCTTCGCCTACCGGGCCAGCGTGTTCAAGCACAACGACCGCTACGTGGTGCTCGAGGTCGACTTCCGGCTCGCCCGCTCGTCCGAGTCGGCCCCCATCCGGTACGCCGAACTGGCCCGCAACCTGGGCGTCGAGGCCGGTGACCGGGTCGCCCTGCAGCAGGCCCGCGACACCGTGCTGAAGCTGCGGGAGCAGAAGGGCATGGTGCTCGACCCGGCCGACCGGGACACGTGGTCGGTCGGCTCCTTCTTCACCAATCCGGTGGTCAGCGCGGCCGAGTGGACCGGCCTCGGGCTCGACGCCCCGCACTGGCCGGGCGACGACGGCTCGGTCAAGATCCCGGCGGCCTGGCTGATCGAGCGGGCCGGGTTCGCCAAGGGCTTCGCGGGCGACGGGGTGGCCATCTCGAGCAAGCACACCCTGGCCCTGACCAACCGGGGGACGGGCACGACGGGGGCGCTGCTCGATCTGGCCCGCACGGTCCGCGACGGCGTACGCGAGAAGTTCGGGGTCGAGCTGCACCCGGAGCCCGTACTCATCGGCTGCACTTTTTAGTCCCAGCCGAAGACCTGGGTGTAGTACGGCACGCCGTTGGCCGCGTAGACGACGCCGGTCCCGATGGAATGGGCCCCGCAGTTGAGCATGTTGGCGCGGTGCCGCGGGCTGGCCATCCACGCCTCGATGACCTCGGTCGCCGTGCGGTAGCCCCACGCGATGTTCTCGCCGGCCGGTTGCTCGTACCCGGCCAGGTGGGACCGCCGGACGAACGTGGTGCCGTCGCTCCAGACGTGACTGAAGCGCCCGGTGCGCGCCATGTAGACGCTCTGGCGCACCGAGGCCACGGTCAGCTCCTGGTCCACGGTGAGCAAGCGCCGGCAGCCGTTGGCCCAGCGCTGCCGGTTGGTCATGGTGACCACCTGGGACATCAGCACACGCGGCGCGACGACGCTCGGCGGCGCCGCCGGCACGGGCACCGCCGCGTCGGCCGGCGTGGGCGCGGCCAGCAGCGCGGCGGGCGCGGCCGTGAGCAGGGCGAGACGTCGCACCACCTGGAGCACGGTTGCCTCCTCTTTCCGGTGGGCCGAGTCGCCCACCAGAGACATGGCATCCGTTTTCTGGCCGTACGTCCCTTCTTTGCCGGAAACCGGAATCCGGGGCCGAAAAATTTGTCAGGCTGAAGGGATTCGCGCGATCTGGCGAATGGCCGGGTCCGCGTCGAACAGCCCGCTAAACTTTCACTGTCCGTAAATAGACCGTGACATCACGCTATCGTGAGCTTTGCGCGGTTGATTCCGACGCCGGCTATCGAGCACACGACACCGACCCACTCCCCGGGCGCCCCCTCGGCGCGCGGCGGGCGGTCGTGTCCGGACATGAGCACGAGCGAGGGGTGGGGCAGGGTGAGCACAGAATGAGTCGCCTACTCGTGGTCGAGGACGATCCGGACATCGCACTGGCTTTGCGGATGCTCTTCAGCCGGGCGGGCTACGAGGTGGCCCACGCCGGCGACGGCCGCACCGGTCTCAAGGAGGCCTACGCCGAACACCCCGATCTGGTGGTGCTCGACGTCGGCCTGCCCGAGATGGACGGCTGGCAGGTGCTCGAGCGGCTGCGCGACGTCTCCGACGTGCCCGTGCTCGTGCTGACCGCGCACGGCCAGGAGGCCGAGAAGGTGCGCGGGCTGCGCGGCGGCGCCGACGACTACCTGACCAAGCCGTTCGCCAACAACGAGCTGCTGGCCCGGGTCGAGGCGCTGCTGCGGCGCTCGTCGACCGGGCAGAACAGCTGGGCCAGCCAGGTCTACGACGACGGGCTGGTGCACCTCGACCCGACCAAGCGGCGGGTCTATGTCAAGGGCGACGAGAAGCGCCTCACGCCGACCGAGTTCCGGCTGCTCAACGCGTTGGTGCGGCATGCCGGGGCGGTGCTCAGCCCCAACCAGCTACTGACCCAGGCCTGGGACGACCCGACCGGCATCGGCCAGGAGCGGGTCAAGTTCGCCGTGCTCCGGCTGCGCCGCAAGCTCGGCTGGTCCGACCCGGACGAGTCGCCCATCGAATCCGTGCGCGGCTTCGGTTACCGCTACCGCCGCCCGGGCGGAGATGCCTGAGCACGGACGAGGTTGCGGTCCGGGTGTTCTCAGGTGACGCAGTCAACAGTCGATGAGTGCCTTGGAACGCCGAGCAGGAGGTAACGAGCGTGGAAGACCTTGGTGAGATCGTTGGCGAATTCCTCATGGAAAGCCACGAGAACCTGGACCAGATCGACCGTGACCTGGTGGAACTGGAGCAGGACCCGAATTCCCGCGATCTGATCTCGCGCATCTTCCGGGCGATCCACACCATCAAGGGCACGAGCGGCTTCCTGGCCTTCGGGCGTCTCGAGAAGCTGGCCCACGCGGGTGAGTCGCTGCTGTCGAAGCTGCGGGACGGCGTCATGCCGGTGACCCCGACGACGATCACCACGCTGCTCGCCACCATCGACGGTGTGCGCTCGATCCTCGCCTCGATCGAGGAGACGCAGGCCGAGGGCGACGTCGACATCGAGACCATCATCGCGCAGGTCAATGCCCAGATGAACGCGGGCGAGGAGGCGCCGCCGGCGGCCGAGGCGCCCGCCGCGGAGGCCGCCGAGGCCCCGCAGCCGCTCGAGGAGATGCCGGCCCGTCCGGCCCCCGAGCCGGTCGAGAACCAGCGCAAGCCGATCGGCGAGATTCTCGTCGAGACCGGCGCCGCCCAGGCCCAGGACGTCGGATCGGCCCTGGCCCAGCAGATCGAGGGCGACGAGCGCAAGCTCGGCACGATCCTGCTCGACGAGGGCAAGGCTCAGCCGGCCGCGGTCAACGAGGCCCTGCAGGCCCAGGCGCCCAAGCGCAGCATCGCCGACAGCGCCATCCGGGTCGACGTCGACCTGCTGGACACGTTGCTGAACATGGTCGGCGAGCTCGTGCTGGCCCGTAACCAGCTGGTCCGCGGGGTCATGGAGACCGGCGACGCGACCCTCGTGCGCAGCGCCCAGCGGCTCGGCATGATCACCAGTGAGCTGCAAGAGGGCATCATGAAGACCCGCATGCAGCCGATCGAGCACATCTGGTCCAAGCTGCCCCGGGTCGTCCGCGACCTCAGCAACGGCCTCGGCAAGCAGGTCCAGCTGGTCATGCAGGGCAAGGAGACCGAGCTCGACCGGAGCCTGCTCGAGGCGGTCAAGGACCCGCTGACCCACCTGGTGCGCAACGCGGTCGACCACGGCATCGAGGACCCGGATCAGCGCGTCGCCGCCGGCAAGGGCCCCGAGGGCACGCTCACGCTGCGCGCCTATCACGAGGGCGGGCACGTCGCGGTCGAGGTGGCCGACGACGGGGCCGGCCTGAACGTGGAGCGGATCGCGCAGAAGGCGGTCGAGAACGGCCTGCTGCGCCCCGATCAGATCCCCAACATGGACCGCCGCGACATCATGGCGATGGTCTTCCAGCCCGGCTTTTCGACCGCCGCCAAGGTCACCAACGTGTCCGGCCGCGGGGTGGGCATGGACGTGGTCAAGACCAACATCGAGAGCATCGGCGGCGCGGTCAGCGTCGACTCCACGCCCGGCGAGGGCACGGTCTGGCGGCTCACGATCCCGCTGACGCTCGCCATCATCCAGGCCCTCACCGTCGACTGCGGCGAGCAGCGCTACGTGGTGCCGCAAGTCGCGGTGCTCGAGCTGGTCTTCATCGACGGTCAGTCCACCAAGATCGAGTACGCCTCGGGCGCGCCCGTCTACCGCCTGCGCGGCAAGTTGCTCCCACTGGTGCGGCTCGACCGGGCCCTGGGCCTCGACGTCGGCGCCGACGAGGGCGTCTACATCATGGTGCTGCAGGCCGACGGCCGCCGGTTCGGCCTGGTCGTCGATCGGGTCCTGAACACCGAAGAAGTAGTGGTCAAGGCCCTCAACAGCCGGTTCAAGGACATCGGGCTGTACGCCGGAGCCACCATCCTCGGCGACGGCAAGGTGGGCCTGATCCTCGACGTCTCGTCCCTGGCCCGGCGCAGTCACCTCACCGCGGATGCCGAGCGGCAGAACATGGAGGCCTCGTCGCGGGCCGGCAAGGGCGCCGGATCGGGCGAGCGACTGCTGGTCACGGCGGTCGGCGAGCGGCGGGTGGCGATCCCGCTGGACACGGTCACCCGGCTCGAGGAGTTCCCGCGCAACCGCATCGAGCACGCCGGTTCGCGCGAGGTCGTGCAGTACCGCGGCCAGATCCTGCCCCTGGTGCGGCTGTCGCATCTGCTCGGGGCGTACGGCGAGGAGCCCGAGGGCGACAACGTGTCGGTCGTGGTCTACAGCGAGGGCGCCCGCAGCGTGGCCCTGGTCGTCGACCGGATCGTGGACATCGCCGAGAACTCGACGACGGCCCGCCGCGACGCTGAGGAGGACGGACTGGTCGGCACCGCGGTCATCCAGCAACGGGTGACCGAGTTGCTGGACGTGCGCCGGGCCATCCTCGCGGCCGACCCGAACTTCTACACCGACCTGGAAAACGACGAGTTGCTGGTGGAGGCCTGAGATGGCGAGCCGACAGTTCGCCACTTTCGAAGTGGCCGGCCAGCTCTTCGGGGTCGAGGTGCACACGGTGCAGGAAGTGCTCTCGTACAGCGAGTACACCCCGGTACCCCTGGCGCCGCCGGCCATCGGCGGGCTCTTCAACCTGCGCGGTCAGGTGATCGCCGCGGTCGATCTGCGGGTGCAGCTCGGCATGGCCCGCAAGGCGCTGGAGGGCCAGGTGATGAACGTGATCCTGCGCGGCGACGGCGAGCCCGTGAGCCTGGTCGTGGACCGGATCGGCGAGGTGGTCGACCTCGACGACGACACGTTCGAGCCACCGCCGGACACGCTCAGCGGGCCGACCCGGGAGCTCGTCGTCGGGACGTTCAAACTGGACGGGCGGCTGATGCTGGCCCTCGACGTCAACCAGGCCGTCGACACGCAACGCGCCACCACCTGATGTACAGCCTCGTCAGCGCCCCGGTGCTCGGCTTCGACCTGACCCGCCTCACCGGCGGGTCGGCCACGGCCGAGGTGATGCTGCGCGGACTCCGCCTGCAGGCCGCCGACCTGCCGGTGCTCGCCGACCGGCTGCCGGACGAGGGTGTCCGCGGGCCGCTCTGGGTCGAGGTGGAGAGCGCCGCCCGCCGGATGCCGTCGCTCAAGGGCCTGAACAAGGACGACGCGGCGGGCAGCCTGGCCCTGGTCGAACGGGCCCCGATCGGCACCGTCGACTCGCTGCTGACCTGCGTTCGGTACGACGTGATGGCCTGGACCTGGACCGGTGCCGGGCGCGACGCCACGCAGACCGAGGTCGCCGCGTCCGCCACCGCGCTGCTGTGCGACGCCGCGGTGGCCAGCTACCTGCGCGAGGTTTTGGACGCCGACACCCGTCGCGGTCTGGGGGCGGGCTGGGTGGCGGCCATGCGCAAGCTGCCGACCGGCGCCCCGATCGACCTCGGTCCGCATCACTACACGGTCTCCGCCCTGCTCGACCGGCTGCGCTCGCTGCGGTCGAGCGACCTCAGCCGGCTCATCGCCTCGGCCGAGGACTCCCGCCGCAACGCCGGGGGCTGGTCGCCGGCCGTGCATTCGGCGTCCTGGGCGGCTTATCTGTCGGATCGGGTCCGCACGGCCGCGGCAGCGCAGATGCTGTTGGTACAGGCCGTCGACACGGCTGCCATTCCGCTGGCCGACCGGGCCGGCGGTGTCTGGAACATGCTCAGCGGTGCGGTGCAGGCACTGGTCGTACGCGACCTGCTGGACACCTCGACCGCCCATCGGCTGCTCGCCCCGGTGGTCGCGGCCCTCGGCCCCGCGTGGCTCGGGTAAGGGAGGTGACCGGGTGATATCGGTCCTCGTCGTCGACGACTCGGTGGTCGTCCGTCGCTTGATCGTCGATGCCCTCAGCGGCGCCGACGGCATCGAGGTCGTGGCCACGGCGTCCAACGGGCTGCTGGCCCAGGCCAAGATCGACCAGCTCAAGCCCGACGTGATCACGATGGACATCGAGATGCCGCAGATGGACGGCATCACCGCGGTCCGCGAGCTGCGCAAGCGGCACAAGCAGATCCCCGTGATCATGTTCAGCACGCTGTCGGCCTCGGGCGCGTCGGCCACGCTGGAGGCGCTCTCGGCGGGCGCCACCGACTACGTGACCAAGCCGAGCAACACCGGCAGCATCGATCAGTCGATCAAGGCCGTACGCGAGGAACTGGTCCCCAAGATCTACGCGCTCGCGGGCAAACGCCGTCCGGGCGCCCCGCCGGCCGCTCCCACCCGTCCCCTGTCCCGGCCCGGAGCGGCCCCGCCGCGCGCGGGATTGCCGCCGACCGGGCCCGGACGACCACCGGCCGGTCCGCTGCCCGGTCCCGGCGCGGCCCGTACGGCGCCGCGTCGCACCGCCCCCGGCGGCCGGATCGACATCCTCGCGATCGGCTCCTCGACCGGTGGCCCGGACGCGCTGACCAAGGTGCTGACCGGCATCCCGGCCGACCTGCCGGTGCCCATCGTGATCACCCAGCACATGCCGCCCGTCTTCACCAAGATGTTCGCCGAACGGCTGGACCGCAGCACGCCGCTGCGGGTGGTCGAGGCCGGCGACGGCATGGAGCTCACCCCCGGCTGGGCCTACGTCGCCCCCGGGGACAAACACCTGGTGCTGCACCGGCGCGGCACCTCCACGCTGACCCAGCTCAGCGGGGCGCCACCGGAGAACTCGTGCCGCCCGGCCGTGGACGTCATGTTCCGGTCGGTGGCGGCACTGTACGGCGGTTCGGCCTACGCGACCGTGCTGACCGGCATGGGACACGACGGAAGAGGTGGCGCGAAGGTGCTGAGGGACGCGGGCGCCGAGGTGCTGGCCCAGGACGAGGCCACCTCGGTGGTGTGGGGCATGCCGGGCGCCGTGGTCGGCGCGGGGCTGGCCGACGAGATCCTGCCGCTCGACAAGATTGCTGCCCACCTGGTCAGCCGGATCAAGTCCGGTCGCTCGGCGGCGGTGGCTCGATGACGCTGTCGCAGGCCGAGTTCAATTTCGTCTCCCAGCTCGTGCGGCGCGAGGCGTCGATCGTGCTCGCCCCGGGCAAGGAGTACCTGGTCGAGGCCCGGCTCATCCCGGTCGCCCGCGCGGTCGGGGCGTCCGGGGTCAGCGAGTTCCTGGCCGATCTGCAGCGCCGGCCCGACCCGACCAAGCAGCGCAAGATCATCGACGCCCTGACCACCAACGAGACCTCATGGTTCCGCGACCGGGAGCCGTTCGCGGCGCTCACCGACGTGGTGCTGCCGGAGCTGGTCAAGTCGCGCGCGGCGGCCCGCAAGGTGCGGGTGTGGTCGGCCGCCAGCTCCAGCGGGCAGGAGGCGTACAGCCTGGCCATCACCATGCAGGAAGCGCTGCCGGCCGGCTGGTCGTACGACATCATGGGCACTGACATCTCGACCGAGATGGTGAAGCGGGCCGAGACGGCCGAGTACAGCCAGGTCGAGGTGAACCGGGGCCTGCCCGCGGCCCAGCTCGTGCAGTACTTCGAGCGGGCCGGCGCGCACTGGCGGATCACCCAGGCCCTGCGCCGCAACGTCTCGTTCCGGCTGATGAACCTCACCGCGCCGCTGCCGGTCATGCAGCCGTTCGACGTGATCTTCCTGCGCAACGTCCTGATTTATTTCGACGTCGCCACCAAGCGCACCGTCCTGCAGAACGTGGCCAAGCTGCTGCGCCCGGACGGCTGGCTCTTCCTGGGGGCGGCCGAGACCACGATCGGGATCGACGACAACTACGAGCGGGTGGCCGCCGGCCGCACCTCCGCCTACCGAGTCCGTACCGGGGCGCCCGCGGGCGCCATGAGAAGGGGATGACGCGGATGCGCGCCATGGTGATCGACGATTCCCGGGCGATGCGCATGATCCTCAAGCGCATCGTCACCAAGCTGAATTTCGAGGCGATCGAGGCGGGCGACGGCAAGGAGGCGCTCGACCTGCTGCACGCGATGTCCGAGGTGCCGGAACTGGCCCTCATCGACTGGAACATGCCGAACATGAACGGGCTCGAGTTCGTGACGCACGCCCGGGCCGACCCGCGCCTGCGTGAGATGACGCTGGTCATGGTCACCACCGAGAGCGAACAGAGTCAGATCGTCCGGGCACTCGCCGCGGGCGCGCACGAATACGTGATCAAGCCCTTCACCGAAGGAGCCATGATCGAGAAGCTGGCCCTGCTGGGCCTCGTCCCGACCGGAGCGAACTCATGAGCGTCGAAGTCGAGGTCAACGAGAACGACCTCGCCGAGATGGTGGAACAGGTCTGGGAGTCGTACCTGGATCCGGAGGGCGTGAGCCCGCTGATGCAGACCTACGACGAGAACCAGGCGTCCGAGGTGCATTCCTCGGTCTCCATCACCGGTTCCTGGACCGGGCACGTGGTTTATGCGTCCTCGCAACAGGCGGCCCGTCGGGCCGCCGCCGCCTTCCTGGCCATGGCGCCGGACGAGGTGAGCGAGGAGGACCTTTCCGACGTGCTCGGCGAACTCGCGAACATCATCGGCGGCAACGTCAAGGCGATGCTGCCGCCCGGCGCGTTGCTGTCGCTGCCGCAGGTGGTGCTCGCTCCTGAAACCACGGCGCGCTACCCCAACACCCAGCGGATCACCGGGGTCTACGGGATGTGGGACGGCGAGCCGGTGTCAATTTCGATGTGGCAGAGCCGCGGAGACAACAAGGAGGGCGCGGAATGAAGATTCTCATCGCTGACGACAGCCGGGTGATGCGGCAGATCGTGATCCGCACCCTGCGGCAGGCCGGGTTCGGCGACCACGACCTGATCGAGGCGGCCAACGGGCGCGAGGCGGTCGAGATGACCAAGTCGGAGAACCCGGACCTCGTGCTCTCGGACTGGAACATGCCCGAGATGTCAGGCATCGAGGCGCTGCGGCAGCTGCGGGCGGCCGGCAACGACGTCAAGTTCGGTTTCGTGACGTCCGAGAGCACGGACGAGATGAAGGAACAGGCCGAAGCGGCCGGTGCTCTCTTTTTCATCGTGAAGCCGTTCTCGGCTGAACGATTCGACGAGGTCTTCGCTCCTATTCTGGGATGATTACGACATGTCCGATGTTTCGGTTCTTCCTGGCACCCTGGCCGTCCGCAACCTCTTCGAGGACCTGCTCGGCCGCGAGGTGACCGTCAACCCCGGTGAGCCCATCAGCGCAGATGAGATTCCCACCTCGACGGTCGCGATTTTCACCGACTCCGCGCAAGCCATGTATGCCGTCCTCGGCATGGATCTCAAGCTGGCGGCCAACGCCGGCGCTGCGCTCGGCCTGTTGCCGGCCGGCGCCGCCGAGGACAGCATCGACGAGAAGCAGCTGTTCCCGAACCTCGCCGAGAACGTCGGCGAGCTGTGCAACGTGCTGACCAGCCTGCTCAACCGTGAGGGCGGCCCGCACATCAAGCTCTACCAGGTGGTCTACCCGGGTGAGCCGCTGCCCGGTGACGCGCGGGCCCACCTGATGGCGCTCGGCCGCCGGGTCGACCTGCAGGTCGAGGTCAACCGGTACGGCAAGGGGAAGTTCAGCCTCTCCCTCGCACCGTGATCACAGTTCTTCCTCGAGAACGGGTCTGCCCTGGTGGCAGGCCCGTTCTTTCTAGGGTCTAAGCAAGTTGCCGAACCGGTCGAAGCAGATTATGAGCCTGCCAACGGACGGGAGCATGTCATGACCTCGCCGATCTCCGGATTCTCCGGCGCCGCGGCCGCGGCCGGCGCCACCGGTGCCACCGGTGCCACCGGCACCGAGAAGGAGAAGAGCAAAACCCTCGGCGACCGGGACACGTTCCTCAAGCTTCTGGTGGCCCAGCTGAAGTACCAGGACCCCAGCAAGCCCGCCGACTCGACCCAGTTCCTGGCCCAGACGGCCCAGTTCACCCAGGTCGAGAAGCTCGAGGGCATCGCCGACATGCTCAAGGGTCAGCAACTCATCACCGCCAGCTCCCTGGTCGGCAAGACGGTCGAGTTCATGGACGCCGGGGGCGCCCGGGCCACCGGGGTCATCTCGGCCGCCAAGCTCAACGGCGACAGCGAACCGATGCTTCGGATCGGGACCACGGAAGTGCCGCTGTCGAAGGTCACGGAAGTCCAGGAGATCAAACCGGACGCGACCGGCGCGACACCGAAGCCGTAATCCCTCAACCGCAAAGGATCCATTCATGCTGCGTTCTCTCTATTCCGGCATCAGTGGCCTGCACGCGCATCAGCAGATGATGGACGTGACCGGTAACAACATCGCCAACGTCAACACCGTCGGTTACAAGGCGAGCTCGGTCCAGTTCCAGGACACCCTCAGCCAGATGACCGCGGCCGCCGGAGCGCCCCAGAACGGCGGGGCCGGCACCAACCCGGGCCAGGTCGGCCTGGGTGTGCGCAACGCTGGCATCACTGCGAACTTCAGCCAGGGCTCGGCCCAGACCACGGGCAAGGCCGGCGACATGATGATCCAGGGCGACGGCTTCTTCATGACCCGCCGGGGCAACGAGGAGCTCTACAGCCGGGCCGGCTCGTTCTTCTTCGACGCCAACGGCACGCTCGCGACGGCCACCGGCGAGCCCGTACAGGGCTGGACGGCCGACGAGAACGGGGTGGTGAACCCGGCGGCCAAGCCGGGCGACATCAAGATGCCGCTCGGCAAGAGCATCTCGCCGGTGGCCACCAGCACGGTCGAGGTCAAGGGAAACCTCACCAACGACATGCCGGAAGGCGTCACCGACCCGACCACCATCCCGGCCATCGAGATCCCGTACAAAGCCTTCGACAAGACCGGCAACCCGATCAGCCTCTCGATGAAGTTCAAGCGGGACACCGCGGATCCGACGGCCGCCACCCAGAACTGGACGGTGACCCTCACGAAGTCGGGTGATGCCGGCCCGGCCACGCCGGTCACCGCGACCATCCAGTTCCAGGACGGCAAGCCGGTCGCCACGCCGCCGGCGACGAAGGCGATGCTGAATTTCACGGGAGCCACGGCGATCGACCCCAACATCAGTGACACGTTCGCGGTCGACGGCGGGGACCTGACGATGTACCACGGGCTCACCGAGGCCCGGGTCTCCGACTCGAACGGCAACGCGGCCGGCACGCTGGCCTCGCTGTCGTACACGGTGTCGGACACCGGCCAGATCATCGGCGCCTTCAGCAACGGTCAGAAGAAGGTGCTCGGCCAGGTCGCCCTGGCCACCTTCAAGAACGTCAACGGCCTCGAGAAGACCGGCGACTCGCAGTGGCGGGCCACCGTCAACTCCGGTCTGGCCCAGGTCGGTCAGCCCACCAGCGCCGGCCTCGGTCAGGTGATCAGCGGCGCGCTGGAGATGTCGAACGTCGACCTGGCCCAGGAGTTCACCAACCTCGTGGTCGCCCAGCGCGGCTTCCAAGCCAACTCCCGCATCATCACGACCTCTGACGAGATGCTCCAGGAGCTCGTCAGCATGAAGCGCTAATCAGTCAGCATCAGCTCGGTCGGCGGTCGGGACAGGCGTTTTCACGCTTGTCCCGGCCGTCTGTCTTTGAACCGGCATCCACACCCGTTCGACCTCATCGGCACGGCAAACAGGCCGAAACACATAACGAGGGGCCACGGACGGCCCACCAGCCCAGGACTACACCAACAGGGACGGCTGTAAGTGATCCTCGTAACCCGCATCAATGGTGCCGTGTTCGCCCTGAACCCGGACCTGATCGAGCGCGCGGACTGCACGCCCGACACGGTCATCACGCTGGTCGACGGCACCAAGTACGTCATCGCCGAGTCCGTGCCCGAGTTCATCGACTCCGTGCGGCACTACCGCGCCTCGCTGATCGCCCAGGCCAGTCGTCTCGAGTCCGAGCCCACCAACACCCACTCCTCCGCCCCGTCGCCTGATGACGATCACCGCGACGACGATGACGCCAAGGTGCTCCCGCTGCACCGGAATGGACGCTGATGGACATCTCAACCATCGTCGGTGTAGTCGCCGGCCTCGTCATCGTCTTCACCGTTCAGATCCTCGAGGGCGGCTCGCCGGCCTCCATCCTGCTGATCCCCTCGATGCTGCTGGTATTCGGCGGCGGCTTCGCGGCCGCCATGGCCGGCGGTGTCATGAAGGACTGGACCGGCGTCGGCGGCCAGCTCAACCGGGCCTTCACCCAGAAGGTGACGCCGCCCACCGAGCTCGTCGACGAGGTCGTCAAGCTGGCCGAACGGGCCCGCCGCGAGGGTCTGCTGGCCCTCGAGGACGCGGTCAAGACGGTCGAGCACCCGTTCCTCAAGCGTGGCCTGCAGCTCGCCATCGACGGCACCGACCCCGACGAGCTGCACGACATCCTGCACGCCGAGATCGCGGCCAAGAAGAAGTCGGACAAGGCCAGCGGCAAGCTGTTCGAGAACATGGGCGGTTACGCGCCGACCATCGGCATCGTCGGCACGGTCATGGGTCTGGTGCACGTGCTCGAGAACCTCGACAAGCCCGACACCCTCGGTCACTCCATCGCCGCCGCGTTCTGCGCCACGCTCTGGGGCGTGCTCAGCGCCAACCTGATCTGGCTGCCCATCGCGTCCCGCCTGGCCCGGCTGAGCGCCGTCGAGGCCGAGGAGATGGAGCTGGTCGTCGATGGCGTCCTGGCCATCCAGGCCGGCTCGAACCCGCGCCTGGTGGCGCAGAAGCTCCGCAGCCTCCTCCCGCCGGAAGAGGCCAAGAAGGCCGAGGCGGCCGCGAACACCAAGAAGGCGGCCTGACCCGATGAGCAGTGGCGGGGGCAAGCGTAAGAAGCCGCACGAGGAGCACGAGGAGCACGTCAATCACGAGCGCTGGCTCGTGTCGTACGCCGACATGCTGACCCTGCTGTTCGTTCTGTTCGTCGTTCTGTACTCCATGAGCGACGTCAACATGAAGAAGTTCGCCCAGTTGGCGTCGGGCCTGTCGTCCGGTTTCGGCGCTCAGAGCGTCGCGTTCCAGGGCCAGACCGGCCCGATGGACGGCTCCGGCAACTCGGCCGAGATCGTGCAGATCGACCCGGGCGCCAACCCCGGCGACGGCAAGGCCGGCTCGTCCAGCCTGACCGCGCAGCAGAAGGAGGCCGTCAAGGCGGCCATGGCGGCCGAGGAACGCTCGCAAGCTTCGAAAAACGCTCAAGCCGCCGCCAAGGAAGCCGAAGACCTCAAGAAGATCGAGAACAAGATCTCGGACGCCCTGGCCAAGCAGAAGCTGCTCGGCTCGGTCAAGTTCACGATCGACCGGCGGGGCCTGGTGGTCACCGTCCTGACCAACGAGGTCGTCTTCGCCGGTAACCGGGCCGACCTGCGGCCCGGCGGCCGGAAGATCCTCGACGCCATCGCCCCGACGTTGGCCAAGTTGCCCAACCGCATCGAGGTCGACGGCAACACCAACCAGCTCAACGCCAAGACCACGTTCTACCCCAGCGGCTGGGAGCTCTCCGCGGCCCGCGCCTCGACCACCGTGCGTTACCTGGTGGCCCGGGGTCTGGCCAAGAACCGCATGAGCGCCGTCGGCTTCTCCGACACCAAGCCGCTGATCGACCCGAAGGACCCACGGTCGATCACCATGAACCGCCGCGTGGACGTCGTAGTGCTCACCACGCTGACCGCCGACCAGGCGGCACTGCTGCCGGCCGCATCCGGCGCCGACAGCAAGTTGCATACCGGTGAGACCACGTTGCAAGCCGGTAAGCGAGCTCAGAGCGGCACTGGCACCACCGATACACCTAGCGAGACAAACACCAACCCAGCAACTACGCCAGCGCACGACTGAGAGGAGCTTTCAGATGAGCAAGGACGAGACGACCACTGCTGCCGCCGACGCCCCGAAGAAGTCCAAGAAGATGCTGATGATCATCGTGATCGCCGCCGTCGTGCTGCTGGGCGGTGGTGGCGCCGGGGCGTTCTTCATGATGAAGGGCGACACCGCCGAGGCCGCGCCGGTCAAGGGCAGTGTGGTGGCCCTCGAGGACGCGATGACGATCAACCTGGCCGACGGTCACTACCTGAAGCTGAACTTCTCGCTCCAGCAGACCGCGGACGCCGGCGCCGAGTCGGTCGACACCAGCGAGGCCCGCGAGCTGGCGATCGACGAGTACACCGGCAAGTCGCTGGCCGAGCTCTCGACCGAGAAGGGCCGCGAGGAGCTCAAGAAGGAGCTCACCGCGAAGATCGTCAAGGCGTACACCGAGGAGGACAAGAAGATGGTGATGGGCGTCTACTACACCGCCTTCGTCACCCAGTAACACCGACAGCACAGGCAAGCCACGAGGGCGGGTTCACTCCGGTGAACCCGCCCTCTTCGGTCGTAAGCCCGTAAAAACGCCCCTCCCGCTCAGCCGTTCCGGAAACGAGCCGATGGGGACAACGTGACCAACGCCGCACGTACCTCGGGCCGGATCTCGCGCCGCGGCCATGGCGGCGGGCCGGCGCCGTACGACTTCCGCAAGCCGATCAAGCTCTCCCGTGAGCACGTCCGCACGCTGCAGATCGCGTTCGAGACGTACGCCCGTAGCTGCGGCACATTGCTCACGACGCGCCTGCGCGCGGTCAGCAACGTCACGCTGGCCGGGATCGAGCAGCTGAACTACGACGAGTACGTGGCCGCCCTCAACAATCCGACGGTGCTGGCCGTGGTCGTGCTCGACCCGCTGCCCGGGTCGGCCCTGTTCGAGTTGTCCACCTCGGCCTCGATGACCGCGATTGATCATATGTTGGGCGGACCCGGCGGTCCCCAGCCGGAGCGGCCGCTGACCGAGGTCGAGATGCCCCTGCTGCGCGGCCTGCTGGAGCGGATGCTCGGCGAGCTGCGGTACGGCTTCGAGACGCTCGTCGACATGCACCCGAAGCTCAAGGAGATCGAGTACAACGCGCAGTTCCTCCGGGCCCATCAGCCCGGTGACGCCTGCGTGATCGCCTCGTTCGACGTCAAGATCGGTGCCGAGGAGACCAGCCACACGATCTGCCTGCCGTTCAACACGATCCTGCCGGTGCTCTCGAAGACCGAGACGGTCGTGCTGAGCGCGGCTGAGCGGGCGGTCAAGGACACGGCGCTGAGCAACCTGACGGCCGGGCTGTCCCTGGCCCCGCTCGACGTCGCGGTGCGATTCCAGCCCATCCGGATGCGCACCGATGACATCGTGGACCTGCGGCCCGGTGACGTCGTCCCGCTCGGCCACCCGACCAGTCAGCCTCTCGAGGTGACAGTCAACGAGACCGTTTTCGCCCATGCAGTGCCCGGTAATCAGGGGGCCCGGCTCGCCTGCCTCGTCGTGCCTGCCCCCAAGGAGTCCTCGCCCAAGGAGTCTGGTCGCCCATGACCGCGCCTACCATCACCGCGCCCCAGCTGGCGCTCGCCCGTAACGCGGCCGAGGCCGCGCTGGGAGTTCTTCCCACCAGCCGGCCCCTGGTCGCTGCCGACCCGATCGCGGCGACCGCGGACGCCCTGACCGAGGGGCAGGCGGTCACCGCCCGGTTCAGCGGCGCGGCCTCCGGCGAGGTGGTCGTGGTGGTCGGGCAGGACCTGGCGGACGCGCTCAAGGAGAGCCCGCTCGGCGAGCTCGACCTGACCGCCGCGGTGCGCCCGGCCCTCGAGGCCGCGGCCCGCGTCTTCGGCCCGGTCGTGCTCGATCCCGGCGTCGTGATGGAGCCGCAGGTGGCGCTGAGCGCCCTGGCCGCCAAGGACGACGCCGTGGCGGTGCCGCTGGTCGAGGGCAACCAGATCCGGGCCGTGCTGGCGCTGGCCCTGAACCCGTGGCCCACCGCCGATGCCGGTGGGGGCGGTGTCGCCCGCCGGGACGCCGGGGGACCGGCGGCCGTGCAGTTGCGCGGCGGGCTGGACATGCTGCAGGACGTCGAGATGGAGGTCTCGGCCGAGCTGGGCCGCACCCGGATGAGCGTGCGCGAGCTGCTCTCGCTCACCCCGGGCGCGATCGTCGAGCTCGACCGGGCCGCCGGCAGCCCGGCCGACCTGCTGGTCAACGGCCGGCTGATCGCCCGGGGTGAGGTCGTCGTGGTCGACGAGAACTTCGGCATCCGGGTCACCGAGATCGTCTCGCCCGGCGCCGAGCGGGAGTAACGGCCTTGTTCGAGCTCGTGCTGCGGGTCGGCTTCTCGCTCTTCGTCATCCTCGGCATGATGTGGGGCCTGGCGAGGCTCGTGCGGCGTCCCCTGCTCGGGCGCGGCCACGGCGATCTGGTCGTGCTCAACCGCCAGCAGCTGTCCCGGGGCGCCGCGCTGGCCGTGGTCAAGGTGGCCGACCGGGCGATGATCCTGGGCGTCACCGATCAGCAGGTGAGCCTGCTGGGCGAGGCCGAGATCGAGCTGTTCGAGCACCCGGCCGAGCACCGCGACCATCTGGCCGTGGACGCCGAGCTGACCGCGGAGCTGGCCAACGGCCCGGGCGACCTGCCCGGGCGGCATCCGGCGGCGCCCAAGCCCGGGCGGCTGGACGGATCGCTGCTGTCGCCGCGCACCTGGCGCTCGGCCATGGAGTTCCTCCGCGATCGGACCAGCCACAAATGATCAAGCGCGCGCTGTTCACTCTGCTCGCGAGCCTCGGGTTCGCGCTCGTCCTGCTGCCCGGACCGGCCTCGGCCGAGCCTCAGCGCGCGCCCGCCCCGATCGCCTACACGGTCACCGTGCCGGAACGAGCCCCCGCGCCGACCCCGCCGGTCCGGCCCCGCGGCCCCAACCTCAACGTCAACATCCAGGGCACCAACCCGGACGGCAGCCGGCCGGCCACGTCGCTGATCGTCATGCTCGGCCTGACCGTGCTCTCGGTCGCGCCCGCGGTGCTGTTGCTCTGCACCTGCTTCACCAAGATCTTCATGGTCCTCGGGATCACCCGGAACGCGCTCGGCCTGACCTCCATGCCGCCCAACCAGGTGCTGGCCGGGCTGGCCCTGTTCATCAGCCTGTTCATCATGGGGCCGACCGTCTCGGCCATCAACGAACAGGGGGTCCAGCCCTATCTGAAGGGCGACAAGACCCAGTCACAGGCCTTCAACGACGGCGTCAAGCCGTTGCGGGACTTCATGTGGCGCACCACCCGCGAGGACGAGGTGGCCCTGATGCTCAAGCTGGCCGGGGACGAGAAGCCGCAGAACCGCGACGACGTCGAGCTGACCACCCTGATCCCGGCGTTCGTGCTCTCCGAGCTGCGGGCCGCCATGATCATCGGGTTCGTCATCTTCATCCCGTTCCTGCTGATCGACATGGTGGTCTCGGCCTCGCTGATGTCCCTGGGCATGATGATGCTGCCACCGGTGACTGTTGCTTTACCTTTCAAGCTTTTGCTGTTCGTGCTGGTCAACGGGTGGGGGTTGATCCTCACGGCGCTGGTGGCGTCGTATAGATGAACCTGTCCGTCCCGACCGCCGAGATGCTCGCGCTGCTGCTCGGCGCGGCTCGCACCGGCGCCTGGATGATGGTCTGCCCGCCGTTCAACTCGCGGCTCATCCCGGGCCCGGTCAAGGCGTTGCTCTCGATCGGCCTGACGCTGCCGGTCTTCCCGCAGCTGCGCGGCGCGCTGCCGTCGCTGCAGACCTCGGACATCATCTTCAGTGTCGCCCTGCAGGTCTTCGTGGGCGCCGGGCTCGGCTTCGTGACCGCCATCCTCTTCGCGGCCCTGCAGGCCGCCGGTGACCTGATCGACCTCTTCGGCGGTTTCACCCTGGCCATGGGGTACGACCCGTTGTCGCAGAACCAGAGCTCGATCTTCGGCCGGTTCTACAACCTGATCGCCGTCACCCTGCTCTTCGCCACCGACGGCCATCAACTGGTGCTGCGCGGCTTCCTGCAGTCGTTCAAGACGGTGCCGCTCGACTGGACGTTCACGCCCAGCACCTTCAACGAGCTGCTGATCAAGGGCATCGGCGAGATGTTCGTGGCCGCGGTCCAGATCGCCGGCCCGCTGATCGCCGTCCTGTTCCTCACCGACGTCGCCTTCGGTCTGCTCAACCGGGTCGCCCCCGCGCTCAACGCGTTCCAGCTCGGCTTCCCGGCCAAGATCTTCATGGTCCTGCTCATCTCCGGCATCGCGATCACGGCCCTGCCCGGTGTCCTCGACGCGATCGTGGAGCGCGCGGTCAACGCCGTGATCCAGCTCAGCGGGGGGTGAGCGGACATGTCGGGGGAGAAGACCGAACAACCGACAGAACAGAAACTCAAGAAGGCCAAACGCGAGGGGCAGATCGGCCGCAGCCAGGACATCGGCGCCTGGTTCGGCATGCTGGCGGCGAGCGTGATGCTGCCCCGCACCCTCGAGACGGCCATGGAGCACGCCGAGAAGCTGGTCGCCCAGATCCCCGACGTGATCGCCGACCCCCAGCCGGCCCAGGCCATGGCGCTGCTCAAACAGGCCATGATGGGCACGCTGTGGGCGGTGCTGCCGCTGGCCCTGACGATGATGGTGGTCGGCATCGCGGCGGCCGGGGCCCAGGGTGGCATCCGGGTCGCCACCAAGCTCTTCATCCCCAAGTTCAACCGGCTCAACCCGTGGCCCGGCCTGAAGCGGATGCTCGGCCCGCAGGCCCTCTGGGAGGGTACGAAGGCCCTGGTCAAGACCGGGGTGCTGGCCGGAGTGCTCTATTCGACGACCAAGGACGTGTTCCCGGCCCTGATGAGTGCCGGGCAGCTGCCGCTGGCCGCGCTGTTCGGCACGGTCGTGGACGCGGCCCTCAACCTGATCCGGGCCGCCTCGGTGGCCGGCATCGCGATGGCCGCGGCCGACTACTTCGTGGTCCGCCGCCGCACCAACAAGCAGCTGCGGATGACCAAGGAAGAAGTCAAGCAGGAGTACAAGAACACCGAGGGTGACCCGCTGATCAAGGCCCAGGTCCGGGCCCGGCAGATGGCGATGGCCCGCAACCGCCAGATGGCCGACGTGCCGACGGCCGACGTCATCATGGTCAACCCGACCCATGTGGCGGTGGCGCTGCGCTACGAGCCGCAGAAGGGCGCGCCCCGCGTGGTGGCCAAGGGCCAGGGGCCGCTCGCCACCAAGATCCGCGAGCTCGCGGCCGAGCACCGGGTGCCCATGGTCGAGGACAAGCCGCTGGCCCGGGCGCTGTACGGCGGCGTCGAGGTGGGCCACGAGATCCCGGCCGAGTTCTTCGGCACGGTGGCCAAGGTGCTGGCGTTCGTCATGAGCCTGAAGGCGAAGGGATCGGCGGCCGGGCTGCACCGCAACCCACATTCCGCCTCAGAGGCCGCATAACTGAAAAGTTAGGAGATTTCCTCACATCGGTACCTCGATCGGGGGAAGATCGCCTTGTGGGTCAGCCTGCCCTGCTCAGTGAAGGCGACGGATCGCCGAACAGAGAAACGCCAGGACGGCGACCACCGCGCAGGGATGGCTCCAACGTCCACTCCTGGAAGGTGCCGTGAAGAACCGCAACATCAGCAAACTTGCCGTACCCGTCGGGGTCATCGGCATCATCCTCATGATGGTCGTGCCCATGCCGACCTTCCTGCTGGACACGCTGATCGCGGTCAACATCACCGGGGCCCTGCTGATCCTGCTGGTCAGCATGTTCGTCCAGAAGCCGCTCGACTTCGCCGTGTTCCCGGCCCTGCTGCTGGTGGCCACCCTGTTCCGGCTCGCGCTGAACATCAGCGCGACCCGGCTGGTGCTGCGCGACGGTGACGCCGGCAAGGTCATCCACGCCTTCGGCAGCTTCGTCGTCGGTGGCAACCTCGTCATCGGTCTGGTCATCTTCCTGATTCTGGTCATCGTCCAGATGATCGTGGTCACCAAGGGCGCCGAGCGGGTGGCCGAGGTCGGCGCCCGGTTCACCCTCGACGCGATGCCCGGCAAGCAGATGGCGATCGACGCCGACCTCAACGCCGGTCTGATCGACGAGGACGAGGCCAAGAAGCGCCGGGCCGAGGTGGGCGCCGAGGCCGAGTTCTACGGCGCGATGGACGGTGGTTCCAAGTTCGTCAAGGGCGACGCCATCGCGGCCGTCATCATCACGCTGATCAACCTCGTCGGCGGCTTCGCCATCGGAGTCGCCCAGCAGGGCATGGCCGCGGGCGACGCGATGAACCACTACAGCCTGCTGAGCATCGGTGACGGCCTGGTCTCGCAGATCCCGGCCCTGTTGCTCTCGGTGGCCACCGGTCTGATCGTGACCCGCTCCGCCACCTCGGGCGACATGGGCACGACGGTCACCGCCCAGCTCGGCCAGAACAAACTCGCGTTGCGCATCGCCGGTGGCGCGGCCCTGGCCCTCTGCATCATTCCCGGCCTGCCCAAGGTGCCGTTCCTGGTCGTCGGCGTGGCCGTCCTGGTGGCCGCCCAGCGGATCAAGGACCCGGTGCCCGAGGAGGAAGCCGCGGCCGCGGCCGCCGCGGCCGAAGACGTCGACCTGCCGCCGCCCGACTCGCCCGAACAACTGCTCGGCGAGATGCGGGTCGACCCCCTCGAGCTGGCCCTCTCGCCCGACCTGGTCGACCTGGTCGACGCCAGCAGCGGCGACCTGCTCGACCGGGTCCGCGCCCTGCGCCGCAAGATGGCCATGGAACTCGGCGTGATCATGCCGCCGGTGCGCACCCGGGACGACCTCGACCTGCCCCTGTCCTCGTACGCGATCCGCATCTCCGGGGTCGACGCCGCCACCGGCGAGGCTCCGCCGGGAACGGTGCTGGCCATCGGCGACGGCCTGCAGGGTCTGCCCGGCAAGGCGGGCGTCGAGCCGGTCTTCGGGCTGCCCGGCAAGTGGGTGCCGTCCGAGCTGCACTACCAGGCCGAACTCTCCGGGGCGACGGTCGTCGACCGGGCCAGCGTGATCATCACGCACCTGGCCGAGGTGGTGCGGGCCAACGCGAGCCGGCTGCTCGGCCGCGAGGACGTGCGCGCGCTGACCGAGATGGTCAAGCGGACCCACCCCGTCGTGGTCGAGGAACTGACCCCCGCGGTGCTCAGCCTCGGCCAGATCCAGAAGGTCCTCCAGGCGCTGCTCGACGAGAGCGTGCCGGTACGGGACCTGGTACGAATCTTCGAAGCGCTCTCTCTGCGAGCGAAGGTCACCATCGACCAGGACAGCCTGGTCGAGGCGGCCCGCGCGGCCCTGGGCCCGGCCATCGCCGCCCAGTACACGACCGCCGGCCGGCTCACCGTGATCACGCTCGACCCCATGCTCGAGCAGCAACTGCTCGAATCTCTGCGGCCCAGCGAGACCGGCGCCTTCATGGCGATCGACGGCATCCGTGCCGAGTCGATCGTCAGCGAAGCCGCCCGGCTCGCCGAGACCGCGGAACAGCAGGGCCTGGCCCCGGTGCTGGCCTGCTCGCCACAGCTGCGGCTGCCACTGATGCGACTTCTGCGCGCCGGGTCGCGCCGGGTGCATGTGCTGTCGTACGGCGAAATCTCTGGTTCAACAGCACAGATCGAGACGATTGGGGTGGTGAACGGTGCCTACGCGGGTGCTGCTTGAGGGGCCGGCCATCGAGCCGTTGCTGGCTCAGGTACGCGATGAGTACGGCTCCCGTGTCCGGATCATCTCTGCCGACAAGGTCCGCAGTGGCGGGGTCGGTGGCTTCTTCGCGAAACAGCATTACGAGCTGTCCGTGGAGGTTCCGGACCCGAACGAGGACAGGAGTGACATGGCACAGCGCACGAAGACGGCTGACAACGGTCAGCACAGCCTGGAGCGGCTCCTGGAGCGGGCCGAGTCGCAGGACCGGACCGACGATCCGGGCCGGGGGACGGCCCGTCCCTTCGGCACGTCCTCGCCGCGGTCGGTGACGCCGGCTTCGTTCGGCATCTCCCGGCCGGCCGAGACGCCGGCCCGGCCGGCGGCCGAGAACAATTTCGGCGCCGATGAGGGGCGCAGCGCGGCCCTGGGTGACACCGGCGCCGCCTTCGCCGAGCTGATGGCCGGTCTGGACGCGGGCAACGACCGGTTCGCCTCGCGGCCCAAGCCGGCCCCGCGGGAGGACACCCCGACGGTCCGGCCGTTCCGTCCGGCCGCTGCCGCCGAGTCGGCGGTCAACGCGGCGCCGAGGATCCCGAGCCCGCCGTCGGTGGCGCCGCAGTCGCCCGCGCCGCCGCCGATGTTCGCCACGGAACCGATGGCCGCACCGATGCCCACGGTGGCGCCGATGGCGGCACCGATGCCGACGGTGGCGCCGATGGCGGCACAGATGCCGACGGTGGCGCCGATGTCACCGGCAGCGCCGATGGCTGCTCCGGCACCGACGGCGGCTGCGGCGCCGATCATCACGCCGGCTCCGGCCGCCCCGGTCGCGCCCGAGCCGGTCGTACCGGTGGCGCCGCAGTCGCCCGCGCCGAGCCTGGCCGAGCGGATCGGCGGCCTGGCGGCGAGCGCGGTCGAGATCGACCCGGTGCCGGTGGCCACCGAACCGGAGCCGGTCGCCTTCGCGCCCGTGTCCCCGGCCCCGACGGCGCCGATCGAGACCGCGGCGGCCGACAACGAGCCGGTCGTGCGCAACCTCATGTCGGTCGGCATGCCCGAGACCATGGCCCGTCAGATCACCGGCAGCGACACGTACGCCGGGGTGCTGAGCGTGCTGGCCGCCCGGCCCGCCGCCGCGGGTATCCCGGACGGACCGGGCGAGATCCTGGTGCTCGCGGGCGACCTCAACCTGGGCGTCACCATCGGCCGCCAGCTGCTCGACGAGATCGGCGTGCCGGAGAACCACCTGCTGCTCGCCGCGCAGTCGACGGCCGGCACGGGGCTGCACTCATCCCGGCTGATCTCCACCGCGGAGGCCGCCGAGCAGCGGGCCGAGAAGCTGCACAGCGCCGAGGAGCCGTGGGTCGTGGTGCTCGAGGCCCCGGTCGGCGGCAGCGACCCGATCTGGATCAACGAGATGTGCGACGCGATCGGGGCGACGGCGGTCTGGGCCGTCGTCGACGCCACCCGCAAGACCGCCGACACGGCCCGCCACCTGCGGTCCCTGGGCGAGGTCGAATCGCTGGTGGTGCACGGCGTCGAGCTCACGGCCGACCCGGCCTCGGTGCTCGGCCTCGACCTGCCGATCCACTCGCTGGACGGTAAGCCGGCCACCCCGCACGCCTGGGCCGCCATGCTCTGCGCGCGGATCGCCTCCGATGTCATGCCGGTGGCGGCGCCTCCGCGGCGGGTCACCCGCTCGGTCCGGCCGTGATCCGTCCGTCGGTCCTGCTGTTCGCGCTCCTGATGAGCGCGCCGGCGTTGTATCGCTACGTCCTCGATCAGATCGACGTCACCGAGGTACTGATCCGGTTCGTGATCGCGGTGCCGATCGCCGCCCTGCTGCTGGCAGGGTTGCGGTTCGTCACAGCGGGATACGGCCGGCCGGAGGGGAAGCCGGAAGGCACCCCGGTGACACCGAGCCCTATGAACGAGACGGAAAAGCCGGCCTGACGGGTAAGTCGACGAGGGGTGATCGCGAAAGCGATCACCCCTCCGGCGTTTCTGTGCAGCGACGGGTCGGGTTGCGCTCAGAGCTCGGGAGTGGTTGCGGCGGGACGGTTCGCTTGCGGCTGGGCGAGCGCGCGCCTGAATGCCACAGCGCCAGCCGTGCCACCGCTGCTGAGGCGAGGGTTGTGGGTTGGGTGGTCAGGCGGTGGTGTCCAGGCGGCTGGAGCCGGGGGCGGCGGGGCGGATCGTGGGTACGGTCTGGTCCGGCGTTGTGGCGGATGGGGTGGCGTCGCGGCGTAGGCCGGCCGGAGTGCCGGTGGCCTGTTGGCGGGCCTGTTCCTGTTGGGCGTTGCCCTGGCGTAGGTCCAGCGAGGTGTTGCCGAATCCGGCCTCGTCCAGTTGGCGGCGCAGGTCGTCCAGGGCGTTGCGCAGGGCGTCGTGGCCGGCGTCGGTGCTGCCGGTCAGTTGCACGTTGATGTCGCCGTTGCGGATCTCGGCCACTACCTGGACCGGGCCCAGGTCTACGGGGTGCAGGTGCACGGTCAGGCGGTGTACGCCGTCGGCGTCCAGTTTCAGCGGGATGATGCGGGTCGCCAGCTGGGCTGCGGGTGGGGAGAAGGGCTGGGCCGTCGGGGTCGGAGCCTGGGCGCCCGCGGTGGGCGCGGCCGGGGCGGCGGCCTGCGGGCCCGTCACGCCGGCCAGGCCGGCTTGGCCCAGCGCGCTGGTCGCGGCGCCGTCGGGGGCCACTCCGGGGGCGGCGGCCGGGTTGACCGGGTTCGCGGTGACGGTGCCGGTCGTGGCGTCGGGGGCTGCCTGGTCGGGAGCCGGTGCCGGTGGCGTTGTGGCGGCGTCCGGTGTGGCCGCGGCGTTGGGGTCGGCCGGGGCCGGAGTCGTGGGCTGAGCCGTGGCGTCGGGGGGCGGGGTCAGACCCGCGGGGCGAGGGCCAAGTACCACCGGGTCGCCAGTGGCGGCCGGCGAGGTGAGGGCGGCGGCGGCCTCGGCGGCTGCAGCGGGGCCCGCTGGGGTCGCGGTGCCCGTCGGGTAGGTGCCGACGGTTTGTCCAGCCGGGTCGGCGGCGCTCTGGGTGAGCTGGGCGGCCAGGGCCGGTGGCAGCGGTGTTCCTGGTCCGGTCGGCACTGGGCTGCCGGGCTGGGTCGGGGCTCCGGCGGTCTGGGGGCCGGGCATGGCCGGGTCGCCCGGGGCGGGTGGTCCGCCGGGGGTGGGTGGTCCGCCGGCGAGTGAGACGCCGCCGAGGGCGGCCTGACCGGTGCCGGGCTGGGCGGCCGGTGCGGTGCCCGGGTCGGCGGGAGTGGGCTGGGCCGGAGTTGGTGGGACCCCGGCCAGGGCGGCGGCTGCGGCAGCGGTGGCCGCGCTGCCCGCGGTGTCGGGTTGCGGTGTGGCCGTCCCGGCCTCGGTCGTACCGGTTCTGGCGGCTTCGGTCGAGCCGGCGGTCTCGGTGCTGGTCGCGCTTCCGCTCGAGCCGGTGCGCTCGGTGCCGGCCTGGTCGGCGCGGCGGTTGTCGGCTCGGTCGGCCCGGTTGGTGTCTGTGCGGTCGGGGCGGGAGCGGTCGGTGTCGGTTCGAGTCGTGGGCTCGCGGTCGTCGGATTGGCGGTTGTCCGCTCGGCCGGCTCGGTCCGCGCGGTCGTCGTCGGTGCGGCGCTGGCCGGCTCGGGTGGCGGCGGCTCGGTCGGCGGCGTCGCGTTGCAGGGCTTGGCGGCCGGCGGTGTCGGCTCGCCGGTCGGCTGCGCGGTCGGCAGTGCGCTGGTCGGCGGCCTGGTCGCGGGCTCGGTCGGCGGCGCGCTGGTCGGACACGCGGTCAGCCGTACGGCGGTCGTCGGTCTTGGCTTGGCCCGGGCGGTCGAGTTCGGCGGAGAGCGCGGAGCCGAACTCTTCCGCGCCCTCGCCCTTCTTGGCGGGGCGGCGGCCGACGTCGGACACCGACGCGCGGTCGGCCCCGCTGACGGAATTCGGCATCTTCATGCGGATCTCCTGCTCAGGTGGGGAACGAATCCGGTCAGCCGCCGAGCGCGGCCAGGGCCTTCTGGACCTTCGGGACGTACGCCTGGGTCTCGCGGAACGGTGGGATGCCGCCGTACCGGTGCACCGCGCCGCCACCCGCGTTGTAGGCGGCCAGCGCCAGCGGCAGCGACTTGAACTCGCGCAGGTTGCGGGCCAGCAGCTTGGCGCCGCCGTTGATCGCCTGCTCGGGGTCGAAGGAGTTCTTCACGCCCAGGCCGCGGGCGGTGGACGGCATGAGCTGCATCAGGCCCTGCGCGCCGGCCTTGCTGACGGCCTGCGGGTCGTAGCTGGACTCGACCTTGGCCACCGCGGCCAGCAGCTTGGGCGAGACGCCGTAGCGGTTGCCGGCCTTGACGAACAGGTCGCCGTAGGGCACGCCGTTGAGCGAGCCGCTGCCCTGCAGGCTGGCCGGGCGCACGGCGGCCGCGGCGTTCGAACCGGCCACGGCGCTGAAGTCGGAGACGACGCGGCGGATGTGCGTCGGTTTCTCGTACACACTCTGGATCTTGACCTGGTCGCCCGGCTTGGGCGCGGCGATCATCTTGTTGTCGCCGACGTAGATGGCGACGTGGTCGACCGGGGAGTCGAAGGCCAGGATGTCGCCCGGCTTGGCCTGGGCCAGGTTGGCCACCGGCTCGCCCGCCTTGGCCTGCTGGTGCGACAGCCGCGGCAGCTTGATGCCGAGGTCGGAGTAGGCCCGTTGGACCAGCGACGAGCAGTCGAGGCCGCGTTTGGGGTCGGTGCTGCCGAAGACGTACGGGGTGCCGAGGTACTTCTTGGCCGCGTCGACCACGTTCTGACCGGTGGCCTGGCTGTTCAGCCGCATCGCCGTCCCGGCCTGGCCGGTGGCGTTGGTCAGCGCCGAGGCGAAGGTCGAGCCGCCGGGAGCGGTGGTGCCCGTGGTGCCGTTCGCGCCGATGGTGCCCGGGGCCGGGTTGACCGGGTTGAGTCCGAGGTGCCCTTGCAGCTCCTGGATGCGGTTGAGCACCCCGGAAACACCCATCATTCGGTGACTCCCCGGGCCGCGTTGCGGGCCTTCATGGTCATCGCGAGCTCGTCCAGGTTGGCCTGGTCCTTGCGCAGATCGTTGGCCCGCACCATCTCGGCGTGCCGCTCGGCCATCATCTCGACCGCGCGGCGGCGCTTGGCCGCGTCGGCCAGCACGGCCATCCGCTCGCGCTCGACCTCCTCGGCCTCGGTGACCATTTTGTGGGCGCTCATCAACGCGCCGGCCAGCGACTGGCGGGCGACGAGCGAGGCCACCATGGCCCGGGCCGTGCCCTCGGTCGGGGCTTCCGCGCCGACCAGGTCGAGCTGCTTGCGGCGGACGAGGGCCTGGGCGTCCCGGATCTCCGCCCGGGACTGGATGACGGCGCCCTTGGCCGCGTCCTCCTGAGCCTTGCGGGCACGGAGCACGGGCGAGAGTCGGAAAAACCGGTTCACTGTCAGCCTCCTAGCGCGGCCAGCGGACGGGCCCTCACTAATCCGGTCGGCCCGGCAACGCTTTCGCTGAGCCCCTGCACCCCATCTGCAACTAGGCCGCGGCGACGAGGGCGTGCAGCTGGGCCCAGGCTTCGTCGGCCGTCACGCGCTCGTCGAGGTCCTGGCGCAGGAAAGCGTTGATGTGCGACCAGACCGCGGTCGCGCGGTCGGCGTCCGGGTTGGTGCCGGGCACGTAGGCGCCGATCTCGACGAGTTCGCGAACGTCCCGGTGGGCGGCCATCAGCCGGCGCAGTTCCGTGGCGTTGGACCGCTGCTCCGGGGTAGTGATCTTGTTGGCCACCCGGGAGATCGAGTCGAGGGCCTGGATGGCCGGGAAGTGCCCGGCGGTGGCCAGTTTGCGGTCCAGCACGATGTGCCCGTCCAGGATCGACCGGGCCGCGTCGGCGATCGGCTCGTTGTGGTCGTCGCCCTCGACCAGCACGGTGTACAGCCCGGTGATGCTGCCGCGCGCGCCCGGCCCGGCCCGTTCCAGCATCGAGGCGAGCATGGCGAAGACCGACGGCGGGTACCCGCGGGTGGCCGGCGGCTCGCCGACCGACAGGCCCACCTCACGCTGGGCCATCGCGGCCCGGGTCACGCTGTCCATCATCAGCAGCACGTCGGCGCCCTCGTCGCGGTAGTACTCGGCGATCCGGGTGGCCACCGCACCGGCCCGGAGCCGGACCAGGGGCGGGGTGTCCGAGGTGGCGATGACCAGCACCGATCGGGCCAGTCCCTCCGGCCCGAGGTCGTGCTCGATGAACTCGCGTACCTCACGACCGCGCTCACCGACCAGAGCGACCACGTTCAGTTCGGCCGCGGTGCCCCGGGTGATCTGGCTCATCAGGGTCGACTTGCCGACGCCGGAGCCGGCGAAGATGCCGATGCGCTGGCCTTTGCCGCACGGGACCAGGGTGTCCAGGACCCGTACCCCCAGCGACATCTGGGCGCCGACCAACTGCCGTTCCATCGCCGACGGGGGCGCCGCGTCGATGCTGACCAGGTGCCCCTGCAGCGGCGGGCCGCCGTCCATCGGGCGGCCCAACCCGTCCAGGATGCGGCCCTGCAGGTCGGGGCCGACCGCAACCCGCAGCGGGCCGCCGGTGCTGATCACGGGGGTGCCCGCGCCCAGCCCGGCGATCGGGCCGAGTGGCAGGCAGGAGAGCTTGTCGCCGTCGATCGCGGCCACCTCGGCGTAGATCGCGTCCGGGCCCTCGCCCATCTGCACCAGGTCGCCGACCCGGGCGTCGACCCCGCTGACCGTTACCCGCAGACCGACCGCGCCGGTGACCTTGCCACGGGTCATCGGCCGGGCCGCCTCGAGCGCCGCCGAGATGCGGTGGCGGAACACGTCGGTCATGGGTATCCCCTCAGTGGAGTCGTAGCGCCTCGCGTGCGCGGGCCACGGCGGCCGCGATGGTCGCGTCCACCGTCGCCATGCCGGTCTCCGCGATCGCGTCGCCGGGCTTCAGCGCGGGGTCGGCCCGCAGGCGCACCCGGCGCCCCTCGTACTCGAACTCGGTGTCGCCGCCCTCGCCGATCAGCGTGTGGAAGTCGTCGGGGTGCAGGCTGATGAGCAGGGACCCGGCTTCGGGTACGGCCTGCATGGCCCGGCGCACCGCCCCGGCCGTCCGCCCCTCGGCGTCGTCCAGGCTGCGCCCGACGATGGCCTCGGCCAGCTCGAAGGCGTGCGCCAGCAGCACCTCCTGCAGCTCGGTCAAGGTGGGCATGAGCTGGTTCTCGTGGTCGGTGACGGCCCGGCCGAGCGCATTCACGGCCTGGCCCAGCGCGGTCGCCCGGCGCTGTTCGTGGGCCTGTTCGGCCGCGGCCGCCCGGGCCTGCGCGTTCTGGGCCGCGGCGGCGGCCTCGCGCTGGCCCTGGGCCCAGCCCTCGGCGTAGCCGGCGGTGCGGGCCTGTTGCTTGGCCCGGTCGAGCGAGTGGCCGTCGGTGGGCAGGCCGGTACGCAGGTCGACCCCGAACCGGGCGGCGGCCGCGGACTCGGCCACCGTGCCCCGCAGGACGGGGCTGCTGCTCTCAGGCGATGAGCTCATCGGCCTCGCCACCGCGCTGGACCTCGATCTGGCCGGAGTCCTCGAGCGAGCGGATCACCGAGACGATCTTGGCCTGGGCCTCCTCGACCATCTTGACCTTGACCGGGCCGAGCAGGTCGATCTCCTCGAGCAGGTTCTCGCGGCCGCGCTCGGAGAGGTTCTTGGTGACCTTGTCGCGCACGGTGTCGGGCACACCCTTGAGAGCGGTGGCCAGGTCGGCCGGCTCCACCTGGCGCAGCACGAGCTGGATGGCCCGGTCCTCGAGGTTGATGATGTCCTCGAACATGAACATCCGGCGCCGGATCTCCTCGGCCAGCTCGGGGCTGCGGGCGTCCAGGGCCTCCAGGATGAGCCGCTCCGTGGTGCGGTCGGCGCGGTTGATGATGTCGACCAGCGGCTGCAGGCCGCCGACGGTGGAGAGCTCGTCCGGCTGGAGCACGGTCGAGAGCTTGCGTTGCAGGGCCTGCTCGACCTGGCGGATCACGTCGGGGGAGGTGCGGTCCATGACCGCGATCCGGTGCGCGACGTCGGTCTGCACCTCGATCGGCAGGCCGGCCAGGATCGACGAGGCCAGGGCCGAGGGGATGTGGGCCAGCACCAGCGCGATCGTCTGCGGGTGCTCGTACTGAACGTACGAGAGCAGCTGCCGGGGGTCGGCATGGCTGAGGAAGTTGAACGGGATGTCGTTCATCGAGGCTTCGAGGCGGTCCAGTATCAACGCCGCGCGGTCCTTGCCCAGCGAGGCCTCGAGCAGCTCGCGGGCGTAGTCCATGCCGCCCGAGCCCGCGTAGCGGGTGGTGGCCATGGCGTAGAACTCGTCCATCACGTCGTCGACCTGGGTCGGTTCCAGCTTGCCGAGCCGGGCGATCTCGGCCGAGATCATCTCGACCTCTTTCTCCGACATCTGCGACATGATGTGCGCGGACTGTTCCTTGCCGAACTGGACGAGCATGATGGCGGCCTTGCGCACGCCCGTCATCGACATGGTGGTGAGCGCCGGTTGGCTCAACGCGTACTCCTCGGACCGTCAGCAGGAAATCACCCCGCGACGGCCGGCATCGAGCCGGCCGCCGCGGGAAGGGTCAGCGCGTCGTGTCGGCGGCCAGCCAGCCGCGCAGAAGCACCGCCATCTCGTCAGGTTGATCCTTGACCATCTGCTCGATCTCCCGCTGGCGTTCCTCGCGAGCCTGCACGTTCGTGTCGTCCATGGCCATTCCGGCCTCCAGCATCTGAGCGGGGATCGCCTGGTTGAGCTCCGCGAGGCGCTGGGCCTCGAGGGCGGCCTGCATGTCCTCGAGGTGCTTGCGCTCCTCGGGGGTCAGGCCCCGCCGCTTCTTGCTCTTCCGGCTGAACCGCCAGGCCAGGAACATCAGGATCAGCACGAGCGCGCCGAGCGCGCCGGTCTTGATCAGCGACATCTGCTTGGCCTCGGTGGCGGCGGCCGAGGAAGCGCTCAGGGCCTCCTGGGCGGCCTTGGCCGCGCTCTCGTCGAACGGCATGGCCGAGACCGCGATCGTGTCGCCGCGGGTGGCGTCGATGCCGGCGGCGGCGGTGACGAGCTGCTGCACCTGGGCCGGGTCGATGGTGCCGGCCACGTTGCTGTTGAGCAGGACGGCCACGTTGAGCTTCTTGATGCCGCCGGGCGCGTTCCTCCGCGTCTCGTTGATCTCGTTCAGCGCGTTCTGGCGCGAGGAGGCGCTGTTCTCGTACTGGCCGGGCCCGTTCTTGTTGCCGGCCGGACCGGCGATGTTGTCGGGGCCGAGCACGCCGCCGGCGGAAGTCCCGTCGGCGTTGTAGGCCTCACGGGTGTTCTGCTCGGAAAGAGCCGGCACCGACGGGTCCGCGTTGTAGGTGCGGCTCTGCGTCTGCGTCTGGTCGAAGTCGAGCTGGGCGCTGGTCTGCACCACCGCGTTGCCCGGCCCGACCAGGCTCTCGACGATCTTTTGGAGCGACTGGTTCATCCGGTTCTGGAAGGCGACGGTCTGCGCTTCCGACCCGCTCTCGCCGCCCGTGCCGATGGCCGCACCGCCACCGGTGGAGAGGATCTTGCCGTCGGCTCCGGCCACCGTGATCTGGGTCGGGTCGAGGCCCTCGACGCTCGACGCGACCAGATGGACGATCGACTGCACCTGGTCGCCGCTCAGCGGCTGGGTCGAGCTCGAGGCGACCAGCACCGAGGCGGTCGGCTTGTCCTGCTCGTCGGCGAAGACGTCCTTCTTGGGGATCACCAGGTGCACGGTGGCCGCCTCGACGCCCTCGATCGACTTGATCGTGGTCGAGAGCTCGCCCTCGAGCGCCCGCTGGTAGTTCGTCTGCTGCATGAAGTCGCTGGTGGTGATGCCCTGCTGGTCGAGCAGGGAGTAGCCGGTGCCGGCGTCGCCGGGCAGGCCCTCACCGCTCAGCGACAGGCGCAACTCGTTGACCTGGTCCTGCGGCACGAGCACGGTCTGGCCGTCGTTGGCCAGTTCGTACGCCGTGCCGCTCTTCTTCAGCGATTCGACGATGGCACTGGCGTCCTTGGACGACAAGTTGTTGAACAGAATGGAATAGGACGGCTTGGACGCCCACGTGGCGAAGAAGTACCCGCCGATGAGGAGGGCGACAACCGCCGCGATCGTGACGGCCTTCTGTCCCGGGGTGAAGGACCGGAACGTGTCCGTGACGCGGCGGACCGGAGCGGGAAGGCGGTCGGTCATCTCAGGCCTGCATCCTCATGATTTCCTGGAAGGCCTCGACGGCCTTGTTGCGCACGGCGAGCGTGAGCTGCAGGCCGAGCTGGGCCTCGTTGGCCGCCATCGTGTACTGGGCCGGGTCCTGGATCGTGCCCTGGGCGACCCCCACGGCCAGGTCGTCGGCCTTGGCCTGCGAGGCCGAGACGCTCTCGAGGCCACGCGACAGCATGCTGGCGAAGCTCTCGTGCTCGCCCTGGGCCGCGGTCACCTTCTCGCCGCCGGTCAGGGCGCCGGCGCCGCCGATGCCGCTGACCGCGTCGAGTTTGGGGACCGCGGTGAAGCCACTGATGGCACTGATCGGGGAAGTCATCGCCTACCTCACTTCCCGAGGTTGATCGCGGCGGTGTAGGAGTCCTTGGCCCGGTCGACGACCGCCAGGTTGGCCTGGTAGGCGCGCTGAGCCATCATCATCTGGGACATCTGCGAGCTGAGGTCGATGTCCGCCTTGCGCACGTAGCCCTGGCTGTCGGCGAGCGGGTTGTCCGGCTCGTGCACCAGCACACCCTCGGCGCTGCCGAACGCGATGCCGCCGACCTGGGCCCCGTTGCCGTCCTGGGCCTCCTGGGCGAGCACGTAGCGGGCCTGGAAGGCTTTCTCGGACGTACGCACGGTGTTGTCCATGTTGGCGATGTTGTCCGAGACAGCGTCCAGCCATTTGCGGTAGACGGTCACACCGGTGCCGGCGACGCCGATCGCGTTGAAAGTGCTCATGCTCAGGCTCCCTTGATCGCGTCGCGCAGCATCGAGTACTTGGTGTCCATGGCCCGCAGCGTCAGCTGATAGCGCATCGTGGTGTCGATGTGGGAGAGCGTCTCCTCGTCGAGGTTGACGTTGTTGCCGTTGAGTCGCGTGGGCTCCAGCGACGACCGGGTCTGCGGCGCGACCCCCAGCGGAGACATGCCCTTGGCGACAGCGCCGCGCAACGCCTCTTCGAATTCGACCTTACGGGCCCGGTAGCCGGGGGTCTCGATGTTCGCGATGTTGTTGGCGATGGCGGTCTGTCGCTGGGCAAGGCCGGTGGCCGCGACGCGGAGGGATGCCGATGAGACGTCGTCGAACACAGCAGCTCCTTGTGTCGTTCCAAGGTGCCGATCCGTGGCATTACGGTGAGCGTTCCGTCGCTCGTACCATGCAGTTCGGCGTGTTCGGTGATCCGCTGAGGGTCAGACGGTTGCCGGCCGGTTGCACGAAAAAGTCCCGGAACCCCTGATAAGGGATTCCGGGACCATTCGTTCGTCCGTTACATGGCCCGGTCGACGTACACGGGCCGTTTGACCGCTTCACCGGTCTCGATTTTTCTCGTCATCGACATCTGCTGGCGGGTCGCGGTCATCCGCCGCGCGATCTCCTCGGCCGCTTTGAGCTGGCGGGTCAGGATCTCGTCGGCCCGCGGCTTGAGCTCCAGCGGCAGCGCGCCCAGCTCGGTCGGCGGCTTCCAGAGGCTGGCCGGCGGCGTCTCGGCGTGCCGGTGCTCGTCGTCGAGCATCGCCTCGATCGTGGCCACGTCGAGCTCGAGCTCGTCGAGGGCCTCGCTCCAGGCGTTCCTCCAGTCGCCGCTCATGGTGTCCTCCGCTCGTCAGTGCGCGACCGCCGAGGCGGCCGCCTCGCGCCAGGCGTCGCGCAGCGGCTCGACGAAGCCGCGGCAGACGGCCACCCGGTCGGCGTTCTTGGCGATGTTGGCCCCGATGAGCTCGGTGATCAGGTAGCTGTACAGGTTGGCCAGCCCGGGGGCGCCGGACCAGGCCTCGACGTCCAGGCTGACCTGGAGCTCAATGATGATCTCCTGAGCGTGGGAGATCTTCTCGTGCGCGTTCTCGATCTCGCCGGCCCGGATCGCCTCCTCGCTCTGCATCAGGTCGAGCACGAGACGGTCGTAGAGCATGGTCAGCAGCTTGGCCGGCGAAGCGGTCTGGATCGAGTCCTGCAGGTAGCGGTTGCGGAGGTTCGGGGCGGTCACGGTCATCGGTCTCCTCAGTCAGGGCCCTGCGATGGTCGGTCGGGGCGGTGGATCAGAGGCCGGAGAGCTGGCCGGCGAGCCAGGTGGACTGGTTCTTGAGCTTGCCGAGGCTTGTCTCGAGGTCGGCGTACTGCTTCTGCAGCGCGGTCCGCTTGGCGGCGAGCCTGAGGTCCCAGCTGCTGATCTGCGTGTTGAGGCCGTCGATCTCGTTCTTACGACCGGTGATCACCGAGGTGATGTTGGTCGTCTGATCGCCGGCGTACTTCTCCATCTGGTCGGCGAACTCGATGCCGGCCGTCTGGATCTGGAGTGGGTTCTCGTTGTAGGCGGTGGTGAACTTGGTCGAGTCGAAGGTCAGCCGGCCGGACCGGTCGAGCTCCACGCCGAGCTTGGACAGCGAGATCGAGATCTTCTGAAGGGTGGCCTTGTTGGCCGGGTCGGCCAGAGCCGCGTCATAGGTCGGGTTGGTATAGGTGACACCGATGCTGATCTTGCTGAGCATGCTCTGCGAGATGTTGCGTACGGAGAAGTCGCCGGTCAGCGGCGAACCCTTCTTGGTGGTCGCGTTGTACGCAGTCTGGTTGCCGACCTCGTTGAGCGTGCCGTTGGCCGCGTCCACCAGCGCCTGGATCTTGTTCGCGATGCTGCTGACGTCCTGCTCGGAGCTGACCGTCACGTCGTTCTCGAGCTTCGAGACGGTGATCGACACGCCGGGCATGAGCTTGGCGAAGGTGTTCGTCTCGCTGGTGACGGAGTAGCCGCCGTTGTCGGAGTTGTCGTCGCCACCGCCGATGTCGAGCTGGGCGTTGGAGGCCAGGGCCACGTTGGTCAGCGGCGAGGTGACGCCGTCGAGTCCGCTGTCGACCCGGAAGGCCGCGTTGGTGCCGGTCTTGGCCCCGCTGATCTGCAGGATGTCGCTGGCGCCACCGGTGGTGACCACGGTCGCCTTGAGGCCGATGCCGGCCGCGTTGATCGCGGCCGCGACCCCCTTGGCCGACTTGTCGTCGCCCAGTGTGATCGTGTTGACCTTGTCGTTGCTGCCGTCCAGCGGACCGGTCGTGATCTGGATGGTGCCGGAGCTGATGTCACCGCTGGTGGGCACCTTGGCCGTGGAGATCTGATTTTTGGCCAGGCTCTTCACGTTGAAAACGGTCGTGCCGGAAGCGCCGTTGGTACCGGCTACGGCGGCCGCCGTCACGGAGCTGGAGCTCGAGGTCGCCTTGACCGCGCGCCAGGTGCTGAGCTGGCCGAGCGAGTCGGCGGCGCCCTTGAGCGAAGTCAGTGCGGCGTTGACCGACTGGTAGGAGGCGATCGCGGTCTGGGCCGTGCTCACCTTCGACTTGAGGCGGTTCTGGGGCGCGGCCTCGACCTGCATCAGGGAGGTGATCATCGACGAGGTGCTGAGGCCGCTGACGAGTCCGTCCACCGAAGTGCTCACCGGTGCCTGCCTTTCACTTGCTCAACTGAAGCGGGGGCAGCCGCTTTTGACGGCTACCCCCACCTATTCGGTCGCTTGCACGAGATATTCAGTTGCTGCCGGTGGCAGTTCGGTTAGCGCAGGAGCGAGAGGACGTTCTGCGCGGACTGGTTGGCCTGCGACAGCATGGAGGTGCCGGCCTGGGTCAGGATCTGCGACCGGGTGAACGACACCATTTCCTGGGCCATGTCGGTGTCGCGGATACGCGACTCCGACGCGGACAGGTTCTCGACGGCCACGTTGAGGTTGTTGATGGTGTGCTCGAAGCGGTTCTGGACGGCACCGAGCGTGGCGCGGCTGTCGGTGACCGAGGCGAGAGCCTTGTCGAGGATCTTGATGGCGGCGTCGGGGTCCTTGGTGAGGTCGAGGGCCGCGGTGCCGAGCGTCTCGGAGTCGACGCCGCCGATGGCGATGGCGATCTTCTGGTTGGCGTTGGCGCCGACCTGGAACTTACCGGTGTTGCCACCGGTGTCCTTCATGTCGGCGATCGTGATACCCGCGCCGCCGGCGTTGGCGCCGTCAGTTCCGCCGGTGTTCGCCGCACCGGTGAGCACGGCGACGTCGGCGCCGGCGAGATCGAAGTCGCCGGCTCCGCCCATGGAGAAGGTGGTCGCGTTCTGGCTGTCGACCTTGGCCGACATGGAGACCTCGGTGCCCTGGTAGCCGGCTTGCTTGAGCGCGCTCTGCAGCCCGTCGTTGACCGCCTTGGCCAGGTCCTGCGCGGTGGCGCCGGCGTCCAGCTTCTTGACGGTCACCTCGATGCCCGCACCCGGGATGGCCGTGCCATCGGGCAGCTTGTCCGAGCCGCCCACCTTCGTGAGCGAGAACTTGAAGGTGTCGCCGCCTGGGCTGCCCTTCATCGCTCCCTCCGGCACGCCGTTGGCCGCGCCGGGGTTGGCCGTACCGGCGTTGGCCGGAATGGCGGCGCTCGTCGTGGCGCGAGTGCTGCCGAAAGTGCCGTCGAGCAGGTTCTGCTTGCCGAAGGCGGTGCTCTTGCCGATGCGGTCGAGTTCGGCGTTGAGCT
>NZ_JAMYJR010000018.1 GCF_024137025.1 Paractinoplanes aksuensis | reverse complement strand
GGTTGATGCGGAGACCCATGGGTTGCTTCCTCCTTGAGAGGGGTCTGGAGCCGGCCCATCCATGGGGCCGTAGGCGTTACGCCAGTCCGATCGGCGTGTGCCGACGGTTCAAGAGCAGTGTGCGAGATCTCTGCGGTCATTTCCGGCGAATTAGCAGAAACCTGAGCCGATCTCACATGAAACCGGAATGCACCCGATCGGGGGAAATCCCTCAGCGGAGTCGCAGACGTGCCGACGAGTCCGAATGAGCGGGTTCGTCGTGAGGGCGTGCCCGACAGAAGGCGAGACGGAGGACCAGGGTGAGTCTGACCGACCTGGCCAGCGTCCTGTGGCGTTCACGTGAGCTGCTCGAGATGCTGCTGTTCAAGCTCGAGGAGGAGCAGTTGCTCCTCGCGGCCGGCCGGTCGCGCTGGCTCAGCCACGCCACCCGCGAGGTCGAGGTGGTGCTGGAGCAGATCCGGCAGACCGAGGTCATCCGGGCCGCCTACGCGCAGGACGTCGCGGTCGAGCTCGGCCTGCCGCCGGAAGCCTCGCTGGGCGAGCTGGCCGATGCCGCCGCCGCGCCCTGGCAGGACCTGTTGCACCAGCACCGCAAGGCGTTCCTGTTGCTGACCTCCGAGATCAGCGCGCTCGCCGACGTCAACCGAGACCTGCTCACAGCCGGTCAACGCGCAGCCCGCGAAACCATGCTCGCGTTCGCCGAAACTGTGGAAACCTACGGACCGCAGGGCCAGACCGTATCCGGCGGCATCCGCCGCGCCAGCCTGGTGGATGAGGCGATCTGAGATGGCTAGTAGCTTCAGCGGGATCAACACGGCGCTCACTTCGCTCTACGCGCAGCGCCGGGGCCTGGACGTCACGGGCCAGAACATCGCCAACGCGAACACCGAGGGTTACACCAAGCAGCGCGTGCGCATGGCGTCGCAGACCGGCAGCCTGAATCCCGGTGTCTACGCGACGACCACGCAGGTCGGCAACGGCGTGACCGTGGCCGGCGTCGAGCGCGGCCGCAACGCGTACCTGGAGGAGCGGGGTCGCACTGAGCACGCCAACTCCGCGTATCTGGCGTCACAGGCCGCGACCTACGACCAGATCGAAAGCGTGATGGCCGAGCCGAGCGACACCGCGCTGCAGGCCCGCCTGCACGACATGTGGGACGGCTGGAACGACGTCGCCAACAACTGGCAGGACCCGTCGACCCGCTCGTCGCTGCTCGAGAAGAGCCGGACGGTCGCGATCACGTTGAACGACACCCAGGCCTCGCTCTCGAGTCAGTTCGGCGCGAATCGCAACGAGATGAGTGCGTTCGTCGATCAGGTCAACACGATGGCCGACAACATCGCGAAGATGAACAACCAGGTCGTGGTGGCCCGGGCCGCCGGCCTCGAGACGAACGAGCTGCAGGACCAGCGGGACGTCGCCGTCATGAAGCTGTCCGAGCTGGTCGGCGCGACCTCGCTGGCCAAGAACGACGGCTCGATCAACGTCTACGTCGGAACGTCGCCGCTGGTGAGTGACTTCTCCACCCGTAAGCTGGAGCTGACCGGGCCGCCCAACCTCGACTCCTGGGCCGCGAACAACCAGGTCGCGCTCAAGTGGTCGGGCACCGACACGGCCGCCACGGCCGGCGGCACGATGGGTTCGATGCTCGACACGATGAACAACATCATTCCGGGCATCACCAAGCAGCTCGACGATGTGGCCAAGTCGCTGGCGACCAGCGTCAACAACCTGACCACCACGGCGTACGACGTCAACGGCGACCCGGGCACCGCGTTCTTCTCGGGCACGACCGCCCGGGACCTCAAGGTGGCCATCGACGACCCGAACAAGGTCGCCTTCTCGGCCGGCAACCCCAAGGCCGTGCCGCCCGAGGTCGCCGCCATCGACAACGACAAGGCCGACGACCTGGCCGCGCTCGGCACCTCGCAGAGCGGGCCGGACGCGATGTATCAGCAGATGATCGGTCAGCTCGGCGTGGCGTCGCAGGCCTCGTCCCGGCGCAGCGAGATCCAGGACGCCGTACGCGATCAGGTCGACACTTCGCGTGAGGCCGAGTCGGGCGTCAACCTCGATGAGGAGATGACCAACCTGCTGACCTTCCAGCGGGGTTACGAGGCCGCCTCCCGGGTGCTGACCACGATCGACTCCATGCTGGACCAGTTGATCAACCGCACCGGCCTCGTCGGCCGATGAGGGGGATTCGATGACCATTCCCAGCAGGGTCACCGACAGCAGCATGCGGCACCGCATGCTGGGCGACCTCAACCGCAGTATGGCCAAGGGTCAGAAGCTGCAGGAACAGATCTCCAGCGGCAAGCAGCTCAGCCGGCCTTCCGACTCTCCAACCGGGACAGTCACGTCGTTGCAGCTGCGCGGCGAGCTGCGCGCGACCCAGCAGAACGCGCGCAACGCGGACGACGGGCTGGGCTGGCTCGGCACCATTCAGGACAAGCTCGGCGACGCGTCGGGGCAGATCATCCGCGCCCGCGATCTGACCGTGCAGGGTCTCAGCTCGGCCAACAACGCCTCGGCCCGAAACGCGATCGCCGTCGAGATCGACAACATCCGCCAGTCGATGATCGGCGAGGCCAACACCAAGTATCTGGGCCGGCCGGTTTTCGGCGGGACCACCCCGGGCGCGGTGGCGTACGACGACACCGGCAAGTACGTCGGCAACGACGGGCAGACCACCCGCACGGTCGGACCGAACGCCAAGGTCCGGATCGACACGACCGGCGCCGAGGCGTTCGGTGCGGAAGGAAGCGACACTCAGCTCTTCAAGGTGCTGAGCGACATTTCCAACGCTCTTCGCGACAACGACGACGCGGCGCTGAACACCGCGTTGGGCAACATCGATACGGCCCACGATTTACTAAAGTCCACCCTTTCGGACGTTGGCGCCCGATATAATCGGATTACGCAGATGAAGCAGTCCGCTGATGACCATTTGCTCTCCGTGACGTCGCAGCTGTCCGACATCGAAGACGTCGACCTGCCCAAGGCGATCATGGAATTGCAGATCCAGCAGACGTCTTATCAGGCCGCCCTGGCCGCCTCGGCCAAGGTGATCCAGCCCTCGCTCATCGATTTCCTGAGGTGACCATGACTACTCGCACCGCGTCCCGCACGATTGAGGACACCATGATCGACCCGTCGCTGGGCCTGCCGACCATCACGATGGCGGTTCCCATGCCCGGCTTCCCGGCCCACCGGGAGTTCGTCCTGGTGCGGCTCAACGAAGACGGCCTGCTCTACGCGTTCACGTCCACTGAGGACCCCGACCTGCGCTTCCTCGTCGCGCCGCCGGAGCCCTTCTTCCCGGACTACGCGCCCGAGCTCGAGGCCGACGTCTTCGCCGCGCTCAACACGAAGGACCCGGACCGGCTGCTGCTGCTGACCGTCATCACGGCCGGCAGCAACGAGACCACGGCCAACCTGATGGCGCCCATCGTGGTCGACCGCGACACCATGCGGGCCATGCAGGTCGTGCTGAGCGGTTCGGGGTTCCCCGTCCGCGCGGTCATGAACCCGGTCTACTGACGTCCGGCGGGCGCGGTCGCCGTCCGGTGGCCGCGTCCGGTTCGCGATGCTGTCCGTCCACGGATGGAGGAGGGCACCGACGATGCTCGTACTGACCCGGCGCTCGGGCGAGAGCGTGATGATCGGCGACACCGTCGTCATCACCGTGCTCGAGGCGCGCGGCGACGTTATCCGGCTGGGCATTCAGGCTCCGCGTGACGTTCAGGTGCATCGCGAAGAGGTGTACCGGGAGCTGCAAGCATCCAACCGAGAGGCCGCTTCGCCCACCCAGGACGAGGTGCGGGCGGTCAGCAAGATGCTGCAACCACCGACCACATCGGACTGAAGGTTGTTCCGAACGCCCCGTCGCCGGTCGACGGGGCGTTCGTCTTTTCCCGATTTGCCGGAAACACACCCCTCGCACCGGAAGAACTGAAAAATGTTCATAACCGCGCATTGCGGGCCAGTACCGGCGTTCAAGGGGGATCGATGTCGCGATTGGCGCAACTAGGCATTGCCAAACGGCTCGGCCTGATCGTTCTCATGGGTGCCCTGATGCTGGGGGCGCTGGCCGCGGTCACGCTGGTGAGCCAGAACCAGCTGGCCGCGCAGGCCGACCGGGTCTCCAAGCTGCAGGCCGGCCTGGCCGCGCTCAACCACCTCGACACCCGGCAGAGCGAGCTCAAGGTGGACGCCAACCGGGCCGCCCTGGGCGAGGACGTCAGCCAGGACGTGATCGACGACGTGCAGTCGTCCACCGAGGCGGCCGACGCCGTGGTCGCGGCCGGGCTGCCGGAGGACATGGCCGCGACCTTCGCCCAGAGCCGGCCCGACTTCGTCGACTTCGGCACGTTCATCAGCGAATTCGTCGCCGCGGCGGCCGACGACCCGGCGTCGGTCCGGGGCCGGACGGGGGAGATCTCCGAGCGTAACAACAAGACCGACGACGTCCTCGGTGGGCTGGTCGACCAGGTCGGGGCCGCGGTCGACATCGAGAAGGCCGACATGGCGACCACGGTCAGCCGCACCCGCACGACGTCGATCGTGATCGCGCTGGCCGGTCTGGCTCTGCTGATCGGCCTGGCCGTCCCGCTGGCCCGCTCGATCCTGGTGCCGGTGCGCCAGCTCGGCGCCGTCATCGACGCGCTGGCCCGGGGCGACCTGACCAACCGCAGCGGCATCACGAGCCGCGACGAGCTGGGCCGGATGGCGGCCGGGCTCGACGGCGCGCTGGAGTCGATCCGCGGTTCGCTGACCACGATCGGGCGGGACGCCGACGCCCTGGCCGGCGCGGCCGGCGAGTTGTCCTCGGTCGCGGCCCAGATCGCCGAGGCGGCCCAGCGCACCGACCGGCAGTCCGCGTCGGCGGCCACCGAGGCCGACGAGATCTCGCGCAACGTGCAGACGGTGGCGGCCGGCGCCGAGGAGATGGGACTGGCCATCCGCGAGATCTCGCGCAACACCAGCGAATCGGCCCAGATCGCGTCGGTGGCCGTGTCCGAGGCCGCCCGGGCCACCGAGACCGTCCGTCAGCTCGGCGACTCCTCGGCCGAGATCGGCAACGTCATCAAGCTGATCACCTCGATCGCCGAGCAGACCAACCTGCTCGCGCTGAACGCCACCATCGAGGCTGCCCGCGCCGGTGAGGCCGGTAAGGGCTTCGCCGTGGTCGCCAGCGAGGTCAAGGACCTGGCCCAGGAGACCGCCCGCGCCACCGAGGACATCGGCACCCGCGTCGCCGCCATCCAGCAGGACACCGGCGGCGCGGTCGAGGTCATCTCCCGCATCAGCGAGGTCATCGGCCAGATCAACGACTTCCAGACCACCATCGCCTCCGCCGTCGAGCAACAGACCGCGACGACCGGGGAGATGAGCCGCAGCATCGCCGAGGTGGCCAACGGCTCGGCCCGCATCGCCACCAACATCTCGGACGTCTCGTCGGCCAGCGCCGAGGCCGTCCGCGGCGTCGAGCAGACCCGCACGGCCTCCGACGGCGTGGCCCACACCGCCGACGAGCTGCGCAGCCTGGTCAGCGCCTTCCGGCTGTGAGCCCGCGCACCCGATCTGCACCGGCCCGTAACCAGGGCTGACAACACCGCGACCCCATGCTCGTGGTCAGACGGGAGGAGCCCGTCGGGCATCAGGCGGGGAGAGACAGTGAGCGCGGAGCGGGAATCAGTCATCGGTGCGGTCGCCACCGTCGACGCACTGGATCTGTCCACCGATGCCCACGTGCACACCGGCTTCTCGGCCGGGCGTGACGCGGTCGGTGTGGTCGTCTCGGCCGCGGACCGGGCCGGGCTCGCCGCCGTCACGTTCGCCGACCAGGTCGGCCCGGACTCCACCTGGCTCGGCGCCTACGCCGACTCGGTGCGCCGGGCCCGGCGGCGTACGGAGATGCGCCTGCGCATCGCGGCCGAGGTCGAGGTCGTCCGCCCGGACGGCTGGCTCGCCCTGCCGCCCGACCTGGGTCACCTCGAGATCCTCTCGGTCGCCGTGTCCGCCCTGCCGCTGCCCGCCGGTCCGGCCGGTCCGCGCGAGGTGCGGGCGATGCTGACCGCCGGCGCGCTCACCGCCGGCCAGGTCGCCGAGACGCTGGTGACCGCGACCGCGCGGGGCCTCGACCGAGCCTCGCGCTACGCGCCGACCCAGCTCGCCCGCCCGCTCAGCCTGCTCGCCGAGGCCGGCCTGGACGACGCCGTGCTGTCGGCCGACCTGGTCCACGCCCTGGCCGCCGCCTGCCGCGAGACCGGCACCGTGGTCGAGGTCAGCGAGGCCTGGCGGTCACCCTCGCCCCGGGTTCTGGCCCAGCTGCGTGCGGCGGGGGTGATCCTGGTCCCCGCGAGTGACGCCCGGTACGCGACCGAGGTCGGCCAGTGGCAGTACGTCCGCCGGGTCTGAGCGAAACGGGACGCTGCTCGTAGTCGCCTCCGTACTCTCAGTCATGCCGAAGTCACCACGCGCAGGCATGGGAGAGAAGCGATGAGTATGGTTCAGCAGGCCATCGAGGTCAGTGCACCGGTACACACGGTGTACGAGCAACTCGCCGCGTTCGAGAACTACCCACAGTTCATGAGCGGCGTCCAGCAGGTCACCTCGATCGGCAACGACCGCACCCACTGGATCATGGACGTCGAGGGCAAGCGCCGCGAGTTCGACGCCCAGTTCACCGAGCGCTCGATGGACGAGCGGGTCGCCTGGACCTGCACCGACGGGCCGCTGCTGGCCGAGACCATCACGCTGCGGCCCATGGGCGAGACCAAGACCCAGGTGGTCGCCCAGCTCGAGGCCGACATCGCCTTCCTCATGCCGAACGACCGGCACGGCCAGGCCTCCCTCAACAAGCGCCTGAAGGCCGACCTGACCGCCTTCAAGGGCCTGGTCGAGAGCGGCGTCAGCACCAAGAAGCCGGCCCCGCCGGTGCCGAGCCCGGCCGCGGTCGCCGCCCGGGCCCGCAACCGCGCCCACCCCGGCGCCGGCTGGGGGACCAGCGCGGGCGAGCACAGCAACGCCAGCCGGGTCGACCTGCCGTACCACGGGATGACCGCGTCCACGATGGCGACCAACGTCGACATCACCAGCGCCCCCGGCATCCGCAGCGCGCACGACCTCGACGACGTGCTCGCCCCCGGTCGCCGCGTCGCCGCCACCGGACCGATCAGCGGCGGCCCGGCCGCCGGGGCCAGCGCCAAGATGGGTGGTCGCACCACGGGCCGCGACGCCTGGGGCGACGGCATGATCAACGAAGAGGACCGCGGCAGCGCCCACGATCTGTAGCAGTCACCAGGGCGGCCGGCTCGGCATCGGGCCGGCCGCTTCCAGGGTCACGACCAGACGGGCGCCCCGCGGGACGGCGTGCTCGTAGCGGATCGTCCCGCCGTTGGCCTCGACCAGGTGGCGGACGATGAACAGCCCCAGGCCGGCGCCGCGGGCGAAGCGGCCGAACAGCGTCGGCAACAGGTCCTCGGCGATGCCGGGCCCGTGGTCGCGCACGACCACCTCGACCTGCTCGCCGTGCCGGGCCGCGCTGACGATCACGGGCTTCCCGCCGTACGCCAAAGCGTTGTTGACCAGATTTTGCAGCACCACCTGCACATGGCCGCGGTCGGCCAGCACCGATTCGTCACCGATCTCGACGTCGATCTCCCCGGGCGCGACCGCCTCGGCGATCTCCTTCAGGGGTACGGGATTCCGCCGCGCCGTGACCGAGCCGGTGTCCAGCCGGAACAGCAGCTGAAGATCGTTCATCATCTTGATCAGGCGCTGCGTGTTCTTGTCGATCTTCGTGGCCAGTTCGAGTCGCAGGTCCTCGGGCAGGTCGTCCCAGTCCGAGCGCAACAGTTCGGCCAGGCTGGCGATCGAGCTGATGGGCTGCGCGACGTCGTGCGTCAGCATCGACGTGAGGTCGTTCTTGAAGGTCAGCGCCGCCTCGAGATTCGCGTGCGCGGTGCGCAGTTGGGCGGCTTCCGCCCGCAGTCGGGCGGCTTCGTCGCGGGCGGCATCCAGCGCCGGCCCGGCCGGAACGAGAGCAGCCGCCGGAACGGCGGAAGGGCCGTCCGGCGGATCACCTCGGAGTGATCTGAGCAGGACCGCGATACCCAGGGTGATCGCGGCTCCGGTGCCCCCGGCGATCAGCCAGGGAAGTCTGCCCAGATCACGCGCCGCATGCTGCACGTAATCCCCTCAATAACTGAGGAAACGAGCATAACGCGACGCAAGCGTGTCAAGCGGTCACTTTCCGGCCCACTCGAAACCGTCCTCGAGGGCGATGCGCTCGCCGACCCGCAGGATGTCCTCGCTGTGCCGGTTGGCGTGGTGGCCGCAGAACGCCAGCTCGCCACCGCTGGTCAGCGTGACCACCAGCTTGGCGGCGGCGCTGCAACGGTCGCAACGCTCGGTCATCGCGGCAACGGTGGTGATCTCGGGCGACAGCAGGCTGGACATATCGCACTCCTTGCTCAGTGGCGGTGTGTAGCGGTACTCCGTGTTGATCGGCTCCGCGCCACACCGCTTTAGCTGTTCTCTTCGATCTTCCAGGGCACTCCTACGGCCCTGGAGGCGTTGCAACCCAGGTGCAACCGGGCCACTCCACACCTTCCCTCAACCAGTTGCGAGCATGCGTATTCCAACGGGTGATCTGGGCGACCGGCAACGCTCCCCGGCCCGGGATGGGCAAAGGCCGGACCGTGCAACCTCCTGCGGTTAGCGTGAGAGCGCGAACCGGCACGGAATGTGACATCACACCGGGAGGATCCATGTCGCAGGCGCCCGCACCCGAGACCCGGCCCACGGTCCTGGTCGTCGACGACGAAGAGGACCTACGCGACATCATGCGCCGGATGCTCGAGCGCCGCGGCTTCGCCACCCTGATCGCCGGCGACTCGCAACAGGCCATCACCGCCTGCCGGGAGCATCCGGGCGACATCGACATCCTGGTCACCGACCTCGGGCTGCCCGGCGTCTCGGGCGGCGAGCTGTCCCGGTCGGCGACCCAGCTGCGGCCCGAGATGAGCGTGGTCTACATCTCGGGGCTGCCCAAGGAGATCGCCGTGGCCGACGGCCTCATCGGCGAGGACGCGCTGCTGGTGAAGAAGCCGTTCAGCAGCGAACTGCTCGTTCAGACGCTGCGCTCGGTGCTCGGCGACTGACTCCGAGGCTCCCGACCCGCACCTGACCGATCACCCGCACGGCACCTGTCACCCGGGAATCTGGGTGGCAGACGTTACTCGCCCCCCTGGGGGCCGGGCCGGTCCGCTGCGGAGGACCGGCCCGGCCTCGACTTCTTCAATCAGGCCAGGGCAGCGTCAGTTCGCCCAGCTTCCAGCGGGCCGGGCCGTCGAGCACCGGCCAGCCCTCGTCGCGCATCCGCCGGGCGGTGGCCAGCCAGCGTTGCCGCGGCCCGAACGGGGTCGCCTCGGTCTCCCACGCGCGGCCCAGCGCCTTCAGCAGCTCGTGCACCGGCTCGCCCGGCACGTTGTGGTGGATCAGGGCCTTGGGCAGCCGCTCGGCGAACGTCGCCGGATGGTCCAGATCGGACAACCGGGCGGAAAACGTCAGTGTGCTCGGTGCCCCGCCCTCGACCACCGTCCACGTCGCTATCCGGCCCAGCTCGTCGCAGGTGCCCTCGACCAGCACGGCGCCGGTCGCGGTCATCGCCGTCCAGGCCGCGGCCACCTCGTCCTCGGCATACTGGCGGAGCACGTTGAACGCGCGCACCACCGCCGGGCGCAGGCCGGCCAGCTCGAAACCACCCCGCCGGAACTCCAGGCGCGGGGGGTCGGCGTGGGGCTGGGCGGCCGAGACCCGTACGGGATCGATCTCGAGACCGACGACCGTGACATCCGGGCGCACGGCCGCGGCCAGCCGGGCCCGCAACTCGACCGCGGTGACCGGAGTGGCGCCGTAGCCGAGATCGACCACGACCGGGGCCCCGGCCCGCCGCAGCAGATCACCACACCGGTACGCGATGTAGTTGTCGACGCGGCGCAGCCGGTTGGGATTGGTCGTCCCCCGGGTGATGGCGCCGACCGGCCGCACGCCTACTTCTCCCGGTAGACCTTGTGCTGGGCGGCCTGCGCGATCGGGCGCACCACGATCCGGTCGAGGTTGACGTGGTGCGGCCGGGTCGCGGCGAACGCGATGATGTCGGCGATGTCGTCGGCCACCAGCGGCTCTCGCACCCCGTCGTAGATCGCGTCGGCCTTGGTCTGGTCGCCGCCGAAGCGCTTGAGCGAGAACTCGTCGGTGCGCACCATGCCCGGGTCGACCTCGACGACGCGTACGGGCTTACCCGACAACTCGAGCCGCAGGGTGCCGACCAGGGCGTTCTGGGCGTGCTTGGCCGCCGTGTAACCGCCGCCGCCCTCGTACACGGTGAAGCCCGCGGTCGAACCGACCGTCACGATCGTCCCGTTCCCGCTCGCCACCAGGGTCGGCAGCAGGGCCTGGGTGACCCGCAGGGTGCCGAGCACGTTCACGTCGTACATCGCCTGCCAGTCGGCGGCCGAGCCGGACTCGACCGGATCGAGGCCGACCGCCCCGCCCGCGTTGTTGACCAGCAACGTCACCGGCCCGCCGAGCGCGGTCACCGCCGCCGCCAGGGCCGCCACCGACTCGTCGGACGTGACGTCGCACTCGACCGCGGTCGCGGCCGGGCCGATCTCTTTCGTCAGCTCGGCCAGCCGGTCGGTGCGCCGGGCCGCCGCCACGACATGGAACCCCTCGGTGGCGAGCCGGCGGGCGGTCGCCGCCCCGATGCCGCTCGACGCACCCGTGACCACAGCGATGTTCTGCATGACCCCATCCTTCCCGATGAGATGAGTCACCCCCGGGTGACGGGATTGTGGTTCGGAGCACCTGGGCGGGGAAGATTAATGACAGCGCAACAATCCCCATGTCAGGAGTCCAGGAGGAACCACCGTGGCAGAATGGCCGACCCCCCGGCGCATCGCCACCCTCTCGGTTCACACGTCCCCGCTCGAGCAGCCGGGCACCGGCGACGCCGGCGGCATGAACGTGTACATCGTCGAGGTCAGCAAGCGGCTCGCCCGCCTCGGCGTCGAGGTCGAGATCTTCACCCGGTCCACCCGCAGCGACCTGCCCCCGCGGGTCGAGATGGCCCCCGGGGTGACCGTCCGGCACGTGACCTCCGGGCCGTTCGAGGGCCTCTCCAAGGAAGAGCTGCCGGCTCAGCTGTGCGCCTTCACCAACGGCGTGCTGCGGGCCGAGGCGGCGCACCCGCCGGGCCGCTACGACCTGATCCACTCGCACTACTGGCTCTCGGGCCAGGTCGGCTGGCTGGCCCGGGAGCGCTGGGGCGTGCCTCACGTGCACACCGCGCACACGCTGGCCAAGGTCAAGAACAGGCTGATCGCGGCCGGTGACCGGCCCGAGCCCAAGGCCCGGGTGATCGGCGAGGAACAGGTGATCGCCGAGTCCGACCGGCTGGTCGCCAACACCCGCTTCGAGGCGCAAGATCTGGTTGCCTACTACGACGCCGCCCCGGACAGGGTCACCGTCGTCCAGCCCGGCGTCGACCTCGAGCGGTTCCGCCCCGGTGTTCGCGACCGTTCCCGATTCGGCCTGCCCGAGCGGGGCAAGGTCATCGCCTTCGTCGGCCGGATCCAGCCGCTCAAGGCGCCCGATGTGCTGATCTCGGCCCTGGCCCGGATGCGCGAACCGGACACCATGCTGGTCATCTGTGGCGGGCCGAGTGGCTCCGGGCTCGAGCGGCCGTCCGCGCTCATCGAGCTGGCCGAATCGCTCGGGGTCAGCGACTCCGTGGTCTTCCTGCCGCCGCAGGACGGGGCCGGGCTGGCCGCGCTGTACCGCAGTGCCGACCTGGTCGCCGTCCCCTCCTACAACGAGTCGTTCGGGTTGGTCGCTCTGGAGGCCCAAGCTTGCGGTACGCCGGTGGTGGCGGCCGCCGTGGGCGGGCTCGTGACGGCCGTACGGGACGGGTTGAGCGGGGTTCTGGTCGACGGCCACGACGCTGAGGAGTGGGCGCGGGTGCTCGACGACCTGCTCGCCTCACCGTCCTTGCGGCGCGAGCTGTCGGCCGGCGCGGTCGCGCACGCCGCCGACTTCTCGTGGGACCGCACTGCCGAAAATCTGGTGCAGGTCTACCGTGAGGCGGTGACCGAGCACCGCGCGTTGATCGCGAAGCGCCTGGAGACGTACGTATGGTGACCGACCTGATCGAGAAGGCGCTCACCGACCGTGAACTCGAATGGGAGTCCACCGGTCCCGGCGCGTACGTGGTGACGCTGCCCGGCACCCACAAGCTCAAGACGGCGTGCAACCTGATCGTCGGCGAGCACGCGCTGCGCATCGAGGCGTTCGTGATGCGCCGCCCCGACGAACGGCACGAGGAACTGTGGGCGTGGCTGTTGAGGCGCAACGCCCGCATGTACGGGGTGTCGTTCTCGATCGATGCGGCCGGGGACGTGTACCTGACCGGGCGGGTGTCGCTGAGCGGCCTCGACGAGGACGAGCTCGACCGGCTGCTGGGCGTCGTGCTGACGTACGCCGACGAGTCGTTCGACACGATGCTCGAGATCGGCTTCGGTTCGTCCATCACGCGCGAGTGGGAATGGCGCGTGAAGCGGGGCGAGTCGGTGGCCAATCTGCAGGCGTTCAAACACCTCGCCCCGACGGAGGATTCGTCCTCTTAGCCGTATCGGCGCTTCCTCCCCCGGGGTAGCTCTCCGGTGATCGGAAATTGCCGATGAACAAAAGGTGAAGTCCGCCGCTGCCTCCGCCCGTCCGGCGACGACGTCGGCCGGTAGTGGCAGCTGGGCCGCTTCATCTACCAGGAGCGCCGACTTCCAGCTCGACCACCCCGACGAATGGCGAAAGTCCGGACTGCCGCTTTTGTCCGCCCCAAATGTGGGACAGGTCATCCGCCGATCGGCCAATAGTGGGTGACTGTGATGGTGCAGACAGATGGCGGACAGCCAGTTGGCTTGTCTGCCTTGACTGCCCCAACTAGCGTAATCAATGGACGTCGGACCGTTAGTTCGGGGAACTGGTTGATCGGCAACGATCGCCGCGGCCGGCGTTTGGGGACGGGTGGCATATGCCGTTGGGGGACGGCGCGACCCGAGACCGGCGGTTAGTGCGGGCGACGCCTATGGGGATGGGCGTCGTCCGCCGCCGCCGGTGCCAACGGACGACCCACGGGTCGTCTTTTTTTTTGTTGCCTGGTGCCGTCCGGTCGTGCCGATCTGTGGACGCCTTGGGCCTGTGGACGAGCAGACGTTGCCTGCGCAGCTTCTCGTCAGCTGACCGGGGCGCACGACCTGCTGCTGAGCGGGCGTGACCAGACGCCCTGTGGATAAGACCCGGACCCGATTTGACGTCGCGTACTGTCACCACCTCTTCCCAAGGGCGGGCGGGGGAGGCGGTGGCACCCCGGAAGATCAGCGGCCTTGAGGCCGGGATCGGGGTGCTGATGTCAGCGCACGTCGGCGGTGGCTGAAGTTTCGGAACGGATCGCGGCCGCCCGGCGCTCTCGCGGGGGGCCTGCCAGGAGGTGCAGGGCGGCGGCGACTGCGCCCACGGCGCCGACTGCGAACCAGTGCGCGTTGCCGAGGTATTGCAGGCCGGCTCCGCCCAGTGTCGGGGCCAGGAACGATGCGGCGGGGAACGTCAAGAAGAACACTGCCTGGTAGCGGCCACGCAGGGCCAGCGGGGCCAGTTCGGAGTTGATCTCGGCGTTGGGGGGTGCGGCCAGCATGCTGCCGAGCGTCCAGATCACGGCTGCCGTCAGGTAGAGGGCCGCGTGGTCGGCTGCGGCCAGGACCGTGAAGCCGGCGCCGTTGAGGAGCAGGGCCAGGGCCAGTACGCGGGCCTTGCGGCGGCCGTCGATCAGGCGGGGGACGAAGAGTTGGCCCAGCACGATCATCGCGCCCCCGAGGGCGACCACTGAGCCGTAGGCGGCCGGGCTCAAACCGTCCGCCTGCATGGCCAGGGGCACGATCGTGCTCGCCTGTGTGTAGATCAGGGCCTGCAGCAGGGTCAGCCCGACGAAGACCAGGAAGATCCGGTCGGTCAGCACCGTCCCGAGCCCGCCCGGCCTGCGAGACGCCGACTGGGAAGCGCCGACAGGGGCAGCAGCGGAAGCGCCGACAGAGGCAGCGGAAGCGCCGACAGGGGCAGCAGCGGAAGCGCCGGTAAAGGCAGCGGCGGAAGCGCCGGTAGAGGCAGCGTCGGCCGGAACGCCGGCGGGGGCGGCGGGAGAAGCAGGTGCAGCGGCCGAGCTGGGAGCGGAGGCGGAGGAGTCCGATGCGAGGGCCGTGGTCCGCCGCAGCGTTTCGGGGACTTTGCGGGCTATCAGCAAGCCCGTGGCCAGTGTGCAGGCGGCGTCGATCAGGAACAGGCCCTGGTAGCTCCATTGGGCGAGCAGGCCGGCCAGCAGCGACGCTCCGGCCAGACCCAGATTCAGCGCCCAGAACTGCAAGTTGAAGGCCCGCGACCGCTTCTCAGCCGGAGTGACGTCGATGATCGCGGCGACGAAGGCCGGCGCAGCCATCGACTGGGCCACCCCGAGCAGCGCACACAGCACAGCGATCAACGCCAACTGCGCACTGAAAGCCAACGCCACCAGAGCAGCAACCGTGGCGAAATGCGAAACCAACAGCGTGCGCCGCCGTCCCCAGCGGTCGGTGAGGACGCCGCCGGCCAACGTGCCGATCAGCCCGCCGATGCCGTACGTACCGACGATCAGGCCGGCCTGGGCCGTGCCGGCGCCACGCTGGGAGGTCAGGTACAGCGACAGGAACAGGACCGCGAAGCCGCCGACCTTGTTGATCAGCAAGCCGGTCCAGAGGTACCAGTACGTGGCGGAGAGGCCGCCGGCCGTGTCACGCAGCCATGCCCGCACGGGCCGCACTCCCTATTGGCAACCTTCTTGACAGTGGCGAGACTAGCGCGTGGGGAGCTTCGCGGGCGGGTCGGCCACCGGCTCGGCGATGGCGGGAACGTCGGCGATGGGCTCGGGGAGGGCCGGAGCGCTGCTCAGAGTAGAGATGCGTCGCCGACGACTCGGTCCGGCCAACAGGTGGCCCATGGCGACCAGCGCGCACACCAGGAAACACCCGATCCACAGAGCCGTGTTGCCCAGGTGCTGCTGAGTGAAGCCGCCGGCGATCGGGGCCAGGGCCGTTCCGGCCGACCACGACAGCGAGTTCAGCCCCTGATAGCGACCCCGCAGCGCGGCCGGGGAGAGCGCGGCCACGGTCGTCGCGTTGCTGGGTGACTGGATCATCTCGCCCAGCGTCCAGATGATCACGCTCAGCGCGAAGAACCAGGACGTGTGGGCCAGCGCGTTGAGCCCGAAGCCGACGCCGATGATCAGGGAGCCCAGGGCCAGCACCCGCGCGGGGTCGCGCTGGTCGATCAGTTTGGGGATGAACAGCTGGCCGACGACGATGAGCACGCCGTTGACCGCGATCACCCAGCCGTACGTCGCGGCCGACAAGCCCTCGGAGGTCATGGCGATCGGCAGCGTCGACAGGTGCTGCATCATGACGACGATGCCGCCGACCGAGATCAGCAGGTACGTGACGAAGACGCGGTCACGGAGCACGGTGATCATGCCGCCGGCCTGTGCCCGGGGCATCCGGGACGCCGTACGGGAAGGGTGGGTCTCTTTGACGAAGATCAGGCAGATCAGGGCGGTGGCCAGGGTGGTGCCCGCGTCGACCACGAAGAGCAGCAGGTAGTCGACCTTGGCGGCGAGGCCGGCCCCGACGGCGGCCAGAGCGAAGCCGAGGTTGATGGCCCAGTAGTTGAGCGAGAAGGCCCGCACCCGGTCGCGGTCGGGCACGACGTCGACCATCATCGCCGAGAAGGCCGGCCGCACCGCCTCGCTGAACAGGCCGAGCAGGAACGTGGCGGCCAGGATCTGTCCGTAGCTCTCGGCCAGGCCGAGCGCGAGCATCAGCGCCGCCGCCCCGAACTGGGCCGTCAGCATCGTGGGTTTGCGGCCCCAGCGGTCGGCCAGCACGCCGCCGACCGTGGTGCCGAGCGCGCCGCCGACGCCGTAGAGGCCGATGACCAGGCCGGCCTGGCTCTGCGTGAAGTGCCGCTCGCTGGTCAGATAAATGGCCAGGAAGATCACCACGAACGAGCCGAGGCGGTTGATCAATGTGCCGGTCCAGAGCAGCCAGAACTGCCGCGGCAGGCCGCCCACGGCCTGGTCGAACCAACTCCGCACCCTGTCCCCCGTAATGAGTGATCACGCTTCCTTCCCTTACAACTTAGGACGTGGCGCAAGCGGGTTTCAATGGGGTCGCCGCTTGCTGTTCAGGTCGTTGCGGCAGGATGGAGGGCATGACTGGGACTTTGGTGCTGCTGCGGCACGGCAACAGCGAGTGGAACGCCAAGAACCTCTTCACCGGCTGGGTCGACGTCGACCTCGACGCCAAGGGTGAGGCCGAGGCCCGCCGCGGCGGCGAACTGCTGAAGGAGAGCGGCGTGCTGCCGGACGTGGTGCACACCAGCGTCCTGCGCCGCGCGATCCGGACCAGCGAGATCGCCCTGCACATCGCCGACCGGCACTGGATCCCGGTGAAGCGGTCGTGGCGGCTCAACGAGCGCCACTACGGCGCCCTGCAGGGCAAGGACAAGAAGCAGACCCTCGAGCAGTACGGCGAGGAGCAGTTCATGCTCTGGCGGCGTTCCTACGACGTCCCGCCGCCCCCGATCGAGGCCGGCTCCGAGTACTCCCAGTTCGACGACCCGCGGTACGCCTTCCTGCCGTCCGAGGCCAAGCCGAAGGCCGAGTGCCTCAAGGACGTGCTGGTGCGGGCCCTGCCCTACTGGTACGACGAGATCGTGCCGGACCTGCGGGCCGGGAAGACGGTGCTGGTCGCCGCCCACGGCAACTCGCTGCGGGCCTTCGTGAAGCACCTCGACAGCATCTCCGACGAGGCGATCTCGAAGCTGAACATCCCGACCGGCATCCCGCTGCGCTACGACCTCGACGACGACCTGCGCCCGCTCAAGCCGGGCGGCGAGTACCTCGACCCCGAGGCCGCCAAGGAAGCGGCCGCCGCCGTCGCCAACCAGGGTCGCTAGAACAAAAGCGAGAGCCGGGACGCCCCCGTGGCGTCCCGGCTCTCAGCCCCGACCTGGCGAGCCAGCTCAGCCCTGGTCGGCCACCGGCTCTCCGGTGATCAGGTACACCAGCTGCTCGCCCACGTTGACGGCGTGGTCGGCGTACCGCTCGTAGAAGCGGCCCAGCAGCGCGCCGTCGATCGCGGTCTCCGCGCCGTACGGCCAGTCGTCGTCCAGCATGATCTTGAAGAGCTTGCGCTCCAGCTCGTCGATCTCGTCGTCCTGGTGCTCGAGCTTCGCCGCCAGCTCGGCGTCGGGCTTGGCCAGCAGGTTGGCGATGCTCTCGGCCATCTGGTCGGCCACCTCGGCCATGCCCTGGAAGACCGGACGCAGCTCGGCCGGCACGGCCGGTGACGGGTGCCGCCGCTTGGCCGTCTTGGCCACGTGCTCGGCCAGGTCGCCCATCCGCTCGAGATCGGCCGAGATGTGCAGGGCCGTGATGACCATCCGCAGGTCGGAGGCGACCGGGGCCTGGCGGGCGATGGTGTCGGCCACCTTGGCCTCGACCTGGCTGTTGAGCTCGTCGACCTCGTGGTCGCGCTCGATGACGGCCTCGGCCGCATTGAGGTCGGCGGTGAGCAGGGCCTTGGTCGCCTTGCGCATCGCCTCTCGTACGGCCTCCGCCATGGTGACCATCAGGCGGCTGACCTCGTTGAGATCGGCTTGGAACTCCTCGCGCATGTCCTCGTCCCGGGGTTCGGTGGGGCCGTCCCGTTGGACAGGGCACGACCGTGGTTGGCCTTCAAACTATGCGGGCCCGGCGGCGGTCGCGTGAACGGCGATGAACGACGCCGGACGCAGTGGTGAACATTATTCGACGCGCGCCCGATTTGTCCGGCTGATGCTAGTAGCCAGGTAAACAATGACCCTACGATCGCAGCGTGGACCTGGCCTATGGCATCCCTCTGATAGTGCTCGCGCTTGTTGTCGGCGCCGCTGTCGGGGCGCTGATCATGCGGGGTCGCAAGTCGCCGGAGCTGTCGAGCGGTGACCAGCACAAGGGGGGACGCGCCATCGACACCGACGCCGAAGACCAGCACGCCGGTAAGCACGGCATGAAGGGGCTGGGCCGCAAGAGCCTCGATTCGCTGCGCGTCGGTGTGGTGGTGCTCGACGCCGAGGATCACCCGGTGCTGGTCAACCCGGCCGCTCGGGCGATGGGCCTGCTGCGGTCCGGCGGGGCGCCCGGCACGATCGCCGCTCACCCCATTCTTCGTACGCTGGCCGGCCAGGTCCGCCGCACCGGTGTCCGCCGCGAGGTCGAGCTCGACCTGCCGCGCGGCCGGGCCGGCGCAGCCGCCGCGCCGCTGGGTCTGCACCTGCGGGCCGTGGCGCTCAACGCGACGCATGTGGCCATCGAGGCGGCCGACGTCACCGAGTCGCACCGGCTGGCCCGGGTCCGCCGCGACTTCGTGGCCAACGTGAGCCACGAGCTCAAGACCCCGATCGGCGCGCTCCAGCTGCTGGCCGAGGCGCTGCTCGACGCGACCGAGCTGCAGGCCACCGACCCCGACCTCGAACAGTCGGAAGACCTGCTGGCCGCGCGCCGGTTCGCCGAGCGCATCCACCACGAGTCGGCCCGGATGGGCCGGCTGGTCAGCGAGCTGCTCGAGCTGACCCGCCTGCAGGGCGCCGAGCCGCTGCCGACCCCCGAGCCGGTCCCGCTCGACTGGGTGATCGCCGAGGTCATCGACCGCACCCGCACCACGGCCTCGGCCAAGGGCATCGAGGTCGTCTACAGCGGGCCCAAGGGCGCCGTCGTCTTCGGCAGCGACAGCCAGATCGCCACCGCGGTGACCAACCTGGTCGAGAACGCGATCGCCTACTCGGGCGACGACACCAAGGTCGAGCTCACCCTGCGCCACGGCGACGACTGGGTCGAGATCGACGTGGCCGACCAGGGCATCGGCATCGCCCCGCACGACGTCGACCGCATCTTCGAGCGGTTCTACCGTGCTGACCAGGCCCGCTCCCGGTCCACCGGGGGAACAGGGCTCGGCTTGGCCATCGTCAAACACATCGCAACGAATCACGGGGGCCGGGTCGACGTGACCAGCACCCTGGGCGACGGTTCGACGTTCACCTTGCGCCTACCGGCGCGACCCCCCGAAGCCCCCTTGCCGTTACCGACGGCAATTGAGATCGAGTCCGGTGCGGCCGGACGCTAGTCCCGGCAGCCGGAAGATGGAAGGAACCACATTGGCCCGCGTGCTCGTGGTCGAGGATGAGGAGTCGTTCTCCGACGCCCTGTCGTACATGCTGCGCAAGGAGGGCTTCGAGGTGTCGGTCGCCCCGACCGGGACCTCGGCGCTGACGCAGTTCGACCGGACCGGTGCCGACATCGTGCTGCTCGACCTCATGCTTCCCGAGATGTCCGGCACCGAGGTCTGCCGCCAGCTGCGGCAGCGCTCCGCCGTTCCGATCATCATGGTGACCGCCCGCGACAGCGAGATCGACAAGGTCGTCGGGCTCGAGATCGGCGCCGACGACTACGTCACCAAGCCGTACTCGCCGCGCGAACTGGTCGCCCGCATCCGCGCCGTGCTGCGCCGCCAGGGTACTGAGGCGGCCGAGGTCTCGACGCCGACGCTGGCCGCCGGCCCGGTCCGGATGGATGTCGAGCGTCACGTCGTCACCGTCGACGGCTCCGGCGTGCAGCTGCCGCTCAAAGAGTTCGAGCTGCTCGAACTGCTGCTGCGCAACGCCGGCCGGGTGCTGACCCGCGGCCAGCTGATCGACCGGGTCTGGGGCGCCGACTACGTGGGCGACACCAAGACTTTGGACGTGCACGTCAAGCGGTTGCGGTCCAAGGTGGAGCCCGAGCCGTCGGCGCCGCGCTACATCGTCACGGTGCGTGGCCTCGGCTACAAGTTCGAGCCCTAAGAATTCGGGGGTGCGGCGGGCTCACGTCCGCCGCGCTTCTTCGGCGCCGCGGCTTTGGCGGCGGCCACGGTGGCCGGGTGCATGGCGACCAGGCCCGACTTGAGGCGGGCATCGCACAGTTCGGCCAGCCGCTCGTAGGCGCCCTTGCCGATCAGCGCCGTCAGCTCCGGCCCGTACGAGACGTACATCGGGTCGCTGCCCACGTGCGCGTCGGGCGACGACGTGCACCACCAGTCGAGGTCGTGCCCGCCCGGGCCCCAGCCCCGCCGGTCGAACTCGGTCAGCGTCGACTGCAGCAGCTTCGTGCCGTCCGGCCGCTTGATCCAGTCCTGCTCGCGGCGCACCGGCAACTGCCAGCACACGTCCGGCTTGTAGACCAGCGGGTGTACGCCGTCCCGCAGCGCCTGGGCGTGCAGGGCGCACCCGCCGCCGCCCGAGAAGCTCGCGTCGTTGAGGAAGACACACGGCCCGTCCTCGGACTGGACGGCCGTACGCCGGGCCGGTTTCGCCCCGTCGATGGTGTCCATCTCGGTGTAGTTCTTGAAGCCCTTGCGGTAGTGCTGCCACGTCTCGGGGGTCAGCTTGGCCGCGGCCGCCTTCACCCTGTTCTCGTCGTCGGCGTCGGTGAAGAACGCGCCGTGGGAACAGCAGCCGTCCTGCGCGCGACCGGCCACGATGCCGTGACAGGCCGAGCCGAAGACACAGGTCCACCGGGACAGCAGCCAGGTCAGATCGGCCCGTACGAGGTGCTTCTCGTCGTCGGGGTCGAGGAACTCGATCCACTCACGAGGAAAGTCGAGGTCGACCTCGGCCGCGCGGGCGGCAGCCGTGGCGTCGAGGGTGATGCGGATCGGTTCACGGCGGCTCACCTGCGACAGCGTACGCGCGCGGGCGGGCGGTCCCCGAGTCGACGCCCGGTATCACCGCATATACCCGGTCGAGGAGAAGGCGTACGCGACAATCGGGTCTACCCTTGACCTCGTGAGCTCCCGCGTCCCCGTGCTTCTGTCCAGTTCGTCGGTGTTCCCCGAGCCGACGGCCGCCGCGTTCGAGCTGGCCGCCTCGGCCGGCTACGACGGGCTCGAGGTCATGGTGTGGACCGACCGTGTCAGCCAGGATGCCGGTGCGCTGAAGGGTCTGTCCGACCATTACAACCTGCCGGTGCTCTCCGTGCACGCCCCCTGCCTGCTGGTCACCCAGCGGGTCTGGAGTCCCGACCCGTGGGAGAGGCTGAACCGCGCGGCCCAGCTGGCCGAGACGCTCGGCGCCCCCACCGTCGTCGTGCACCCGCCGTTCAGCTGGCAGCGCGACTACGCCAAGAACTTCGCCTCCGGCCTGGCCAAGGTGCAGGCGAAGCACCCCGACCTGGCCTTCGCGATCGAGAACATGTTCCCGGTCAAGATGGCGGGCCGCTGGTTCGTGCCGTACACCCCGGGGTGGGACCCGACCGAGACCGGCTTCGACGCCTACACGCTCGACCTGTCGCACTGCGCGGCGTCGCGCATCAACGCGCTCGGCATGGCCGACAAGATGGGCGCCGGCCTCAAACACGTGCACCTGGGCGACGGCACCGGTGAGGGCCGTGACGAACACCTGGTGCCGGGCCGGGGCAACCAGCCCTGCGCCGAGCTGCTGCGCTCGCTCTCGGCCCGCGGCTTCACCGGTTCGGTCGCCCTCGAGGTCTCGACCCGCAAGGCGTCCAGCCGCGCCGAGCGCGAGGCCGACCTGCGCGAGTCCCTCGAGTTCGCGCGCAAGCACCTGGCGCCCGCGGAATCCGCGACCCCGGCTATTACGCGGGCGTAAGCGACTGCGCGCGCTTGCGGGCGCGGTGGGCCGCCACGTGGGAGCGGGTCGCGCAGCGCTCGGAGCAGAAGCGGCGGCAGTTGTTGGACGACGTGTCGAGATAGACGTTGCCGCAGCGCTCGTCGGCGCAGATGCCGAAGCGGGCGCTGCCGTACTCGCACAACCACACCGACAGGCCCCAGGTCGCGCCGGCCAGGTATTCCGCGCTGATCGACGAGCCGCGGCTGGTCACGTGCATGTGCCAGTCGGCGGCGTCGTGGCCCGAGATGCGCGGCTGCACCGGGAACACCTCGAGCAGCGCGTTCAGCTCTTTCACGGCCTCGCCGTCGCGGCCGGACGTGCCGTACTCGAAGACGTCGCGCAGGCGGCGCTGGGCCCGCCGGAACACGGCCACGTCTTTCTCGGCGACCTCGTCACGCATCCAGGCCTGTTCGTCGACGAACAGGGCCTGCAGCCCGGCGAGATCGCCCAACTCCGCGTTGACGAGGTCGACCGCGGTGCGAGCGTACGCATCGAAGTTCACCCGACAAAGGTAGCCGCCACCGAGCGCCACGGACATAAGCGTTGTGGCTGACTACGCCGGTGACACTCCCGCGATACCGGGTGTTCCGGACGATACGCTCGGGTCATGCTCCGTCACCTGCTCCTGGCCGCCGCCGGTTCGGACCGTCTGGGCCGCCTCGCCTCGGCCGCGCCCTTCAGCAAGAACGCTGCCCGCCGGTTCGTCGCCGGTGACGACGTCGAAGCTGCGCTGCGCACCGGCCGCGAGCTGGCCGACGACGGTCTGGCCGTCACGTTCGAGCACCTCTCGGCCGAGACCCGCAGTGTGGAGCAGGCGGTGGCCGTACGCGACGAATACCGCGCGCTGCTGGGCCGGCTCAAGGGCGCCGGGCTGTCGCCCGCGGCCGAGGTCAGCATCAAGCTCTCGGCCCTGGGCCAGCGGCTCGACGAGAAACTGGCCTACGAGCACGCTCAGGCCGTCTGCGCCGCCGCCGCCGAGGCCGGCACCACGGTGACCCTGGACGCGGAGGACCACACGCTCACCGACTCGACCCTCGAGATCCTCTCCGACCTGCGCAAGGATCACCCGGGCACCGGCGCCGTGCTGCAGGCCCACCTGCGCCGCACCGAGGGCGACTGCCGCGAGCTGGCCACGGCCGGCTCCCGGGTGCGGCTCTGCAAGGGCGCGTACGCGGAACCCGAGTCGGTGGCCTTCCAGTCGCCTCTGGACATCGACAAGTCCTTCGTACGCTGCCTCAACATCCTGATGTCGGGCGAGGGCTACCCGATGGTGGCCACCCACGACCCGCGGCTGATCGCCATCGCGGAAGACCGGGCCCGCTGGTTCGACCGCGACGCCGACGAGTACGAGTTCCAGATGCTGCACGGCGTACGCACCGAGGAGCAGGCCCGGCTGGCCGCCGGCGGCAACGTCGTGCGCGTCTACGTGCCGTACGGCGAGCAGTGGTACGGCTATCTCGTGCGCCGGCTGGCCGAGCGTCCGGGCAATGTGACCGTCGTCGGGCGGGGCCTGGTCGGCCGCTAGCCGCCTCATCCGCAACAATTCGGTCTATAACCCACCAGATCCGGCGTGTCGGCCTTGACTTTTTCCTGCCACTTTCACGGAACGCATCGCGTTGGTCACAGAAGTATCGATACCGTTCTGATGACACAAGTTCTCCGCCGCGTCGCTTGACCTTCCCGGGTCGCCGCGGCTTGTGCCTGGAGAAAGGATCGGTGCGCCGACATGACGGGTCCAGCCCAGACCGAGGAACGGCTCTCGGAGGTGCGGTTCCTGACCGTGGCCGAGGTGGCCGCGCTGATGAGGGTTTCCAAGATGACGGTCTATCGGCTGGTGCACGGGGGTGACCTCACAGCCGTACGGGTCGGGCGGTCGTTCCGCGTGCCCGAGCACGCCGTCCACGAGTACCTGCGCGGGGCCTTCTCGCAGACCGCGTAGGACGAGGACCGGGGTCGTTTTGGTTCGGCCCCGGACGGGCCGGTACGCTGGTGCGGTTGGTTCCCGGCTGTGGTAGCGCCGGGGGCTGTCGATTCAGATCGGAATCGGGCCGTCGCACCAGGCGTGCCCGCTCCGAGCCACCAGGTTTCGAGAGGCTTTTCGTATGGGCTCCGTGGTCAAGAAGCGCCGCAAGCGTATGGCGAAGAAGAAGCACCGCAAGCTGCTGCGCAAGACCCGCGTCCAGCGTCGCAAGTTGGGTAAGTAACCTGCGGCCGGGGATTCCCCCGGCCGGGCAGGTACTTGCCCCAACACGCACCCGCACGCCTCGGAAGGTGCGCCCGACGTGACCTCTCCACCCCGCGTCGTCGTGGTCACCGGAGTCAGCCGATATCTCGGCGCCCGGGTGGCCGCTCGGCTCGCCGCCGATTCACGGGTCGACCGCGTGGTCGGCCTGGATCCGCACGAACCGCCCACGGCTCTGCGTGAGCTGCTGGCCGACGTCGAGCTGATCCGGGCCGACGCTCGCGCGGCTTCCGGCGCCCTGGCTGACCTGGGCGCCGAGGCCGTCGTGCACCTCGCGGTGACCAGCGCGCCCGACCCGCACCACGGCCGGGCCGCTATGAAAGAGCAGAACGTCATCGGGACGATGCAGCTGCTCGCGGCCGCCCAGGCCGCGCCCCGGCTGCGCAAGCTCGTGGTGCGTTCCTCCACGGCCGCCTACGGCGCGTCCTTCCGCGACCCCGGTGTCTTCACCGAGGACACCGAGCCGCGGGCGGTGCCCCGGGGCTCGTTCGCGCGCGACATCCTCGACATCGAGGGTTACGTACGCGGCTTCCGCCGTCGCCGGCCCGAGGTCGCGGCCACCGTGCTGCGGTTCGCGCCGTTCATCAGTTCGACCGCCGACACCACCCTCACCCGCTACTTCGCGCAGCCGGTGGTGCCGACCGTGCTCGGCCGCGACGCCCGGCTCCAGTTCGTCCACGTCGACGACGCCCTCGAGATCCTGCACCGCTCGATCGTCGAGGAGCACCCGGGCACCTTCAACGTGGCCGGGGCCGGCATCCTCGCGCTCTCCCAGGCCATCCGCCGGGCCGGGCGCATCTCGGTGCCGTTGCCCGAGGGCACGCTCTCGACCCTGGTCGGCGTGGCCCGCAACGTGGGCATCGGCCAGATCGGCTTCGACCAGATCGACCTGTTCGTGCACGGCCGCGTGGTCGACACGACCCGCCTGGTGGCCGAGTTCGGCTTCACGCCGCGCACCACGGCCGAGTCGTTCGACGACTTCATCAAGGGCCACGCCAACGGCTCGTCGATCACCGCCGACCGGCTCGCCGCGGCCGAGAAGGCCATCCTCGACGGCATCCGCCGGGTGCGGGCAGGCGCCACGAGCGGGGGTGACCGGCGTTGAGTCAGGACGAATTCCGGGGCATGCTGCCGGGGCACGCCGACTTCACCCTGCCCCGGCGGGCCGAGCCGGTCCGGGTCAACGGCCGACGCCCGATCCCGGAGGTGCCGTCAATGAACTCCAACGGTCACCACCCCGCCCCGGACGAGCAGCCCGACCCCATCGACCTCTGGGACCAGCGCGTGGCCCGGGGGCTGGCCTTCCTGCGCCGCCGTTTCGCCGGCAGCTACGAGGTCGACGAGTTCGGTTTCGACCCCGAACTCAACGACGCCGTGTTCCAGCCGCTGCTGCGGGTGCTCTACCACGACTGGTTCCGCACCGAGGTCTTCGGCATCGAGCACGTGCCCAAGGACGGCGGGGCCCTGGTCGTGGCCAACCACTCGGGGACGTTCGCCCTCGACGCGTTGATGCTCGGTACGGCCATCCGCGACCGCCACCCGCAGGAGCGGCATCTGCGCCTGCTCGGGGCCGACCTGGTCTTCCGCATGCCGGTGGTGAGCGAACTGGCCCGCAAGTCGGGCGCGACCGTGGCCTGCAACCCGGACGCCGAGCGCCTGATGAGCACGGGCGAGCTGGTCGGTGTCTTCCCCGAAGGGTTCAAGGGCATCGGCAAGCGGTTCGCCGACCGTTACAAGCTCCAGCGCTTCGGGCGCGGCGGATTCGTCTCGGCCGCGCTGCGTACGGGAACTCCGATCGTGCCGGTGGCGATCGTCGGCGCCGAGGAGATCTATCCGATCCTGGCCGACGTCAAGCCGCTGGCCCGGCTGCTCGGGGTTCCGTACTTCCCGGTCACGCCGACCTTCCCCTGGCTCGGCCCGCTGGGTCTGGTGCCGCTGCCGAGCAAGTGGCTGATCCAGTTCTGCCCGCCGATCCCGACCGAGCACCTGACCGACCTGGCCGACGACCCGATGGTCGTCTACAACCTGGCCGACCAGGTCCGCGAGACCATTCAGGCCGCGTTGCTGGAGTTGCTCGAGAAGCGGCCCGACCCGTTCGGCCTCTGAGACGCCGGTGCTGTTGGGTGACGTCTGGTGCGCCTATAGTGAAAAGTGAGGGGCGGCCCCGGGGAAATCCCGGCACCGCCCCTCGCCATATATCGCCGAGGCCCCTCGCCATGTCTCAGTCGGGTTAGTTGCCTCCGAAGATGCCGCCGAGCAAGCCGCCCAGCGGGTCATCCTGCTCCTCGGCCGGGACCTCCTGCTGTTGCTGCAGCGGATCCTCGTCGACCGGCGGCGGGGACTGCATCGGGGTGCCGCCGAGCGGCAGGTCCGGCACCAGCGACGGCGACCGCTTCTGGGTCGGCACCTGGGCGTCGGCCGAGACCGACGGCGCGACGGCCGGGTTGCTCGCGCGGGGCGCCTTGGCGTCGTCCGGACCGGTCGTCCGCGGCGTCTGCTTGCCGCTCGGCCCGGACGGCCGCGCCGGCGGCGCTTCGGCGTCCGAGTCGTCGCCGCCCGCACAGCCCTTCAGCTTGGGCCCGAGCCGGTCGGCGCCCGACGGGACCGCGGTGTCGCAGCCCAGCCCGGTCCGCAGGTTCTCGGCCCGCTTGCTCACCGAGTCGAGCAGCCCGATCGACGTCAGCGCCCTCTCCTGGTTGGTGGCGGACAGCTTGTCCAGGGCCGGCGTCAGCGAGCGGCGCTGCTGCTCGGCGAACGTGTCGATGGTGGCCAGCGGCTTGCTGTCCTTGCGGGCCACGGCCGACGTGGTCAGCAACTTGACGCCCTTGCGGGTGTCGGCGTCCATGTCGTCGAGCACGCCACCGAAGCCGGCGTCGTTGCCCGGCATGGCCACGGCCTCGGCCATCCTGGTGCGGGCGAAGTCCAGCGAGAGCTGGCCCCGCGTGACGTCCGAGCCGGCCATGGCCAGCTGGGCCCGTTCGGTCGAGCGCTTGACCCCGTACAGGGCGTCGCCCGGTTCTGCGTTCTCGCTGGCCGCGGAGATTCCGGAGACCGCCAGCGCGCCGGCGGCCACTCCGATGACGATGGCGCCCCGGGCCCGGATGCGGCCACCGTGGCCGAGCAGCCCTTGCCGCAGGCGACCCCGGGCCGCTGCGACCGGCTCGGGCGCGGTGTCGGCGGCCCTCGCGGTGTGGCCGATGCCGTCCCGCTCGGCCGTGGCGACCAGCATGGCCCGCAGCCCGGTGCGGAACTCGGGCTCGACCCGGGCGGCCGGACGGGTGGCGGACAGGCTGCTGCCGATGGCAACCAGCTCGGCGAGCTGCTCATCGGCCGGGCCGCGGCTGTGGTGCCGTCGGCCGCCGGTGCTCTCGTCGAGAAGCTCCGCGAAGCGCTCGGCGCTCCGCCGGTCGAAGAAGTCGAAGTTCACCGCGGGCACCTCCCCTCGCTCGTGAATGTCTCGCCGGCTGCATCGCCGGCGGTCGCGACGATGCCGGTGGCCGGCAGGGCCGTCCGGGGTCGCACTCGGACAAACGCGCGACACGCGTCCCCGGTTACGGGGACCAACAGCTCACATCGGGTAATAGGCGAGAGTCGCGTCACCCTTGAAATCCGTCCGGGAGGAGCCGGGCCAGCGCTCGGACGGCCCGGTACTGCAGGGCCTTGATCGCGCCTTCGTTCTTGCCCATGGTCTGGGCGGTCTCGGCCACGGAGAAGCCCTGCAGGAACCGCAGCACGATGCACTCCTGCTGTTCCGGGTTGAGCTGTTTGACCGCGGTGAGCAGGGCGACGTTGGTGATGTGGTCGACCACCGAGGATTCCGGGCTGCCCTCGGGTCCGCGGGCCTCGCGGTCGGCGTCGAGCACGTCGCCGGTGGTGACCTCGAGGCGGTAGCGGCCGGATTTGAAGTGGTCGGCGACCAGGTTGCGGGCGATGGTGACGAGCCAGGCCCCGAGGTCGCGGCCCTGCCAGGTAAAGCTGCCGATCCGCTTGAGCGCGCGCAGGAACGTGTCCGAGGTCAGGTCCTCGGCCAGCTGCCGGTTGCCGACCCGGAAGTAGACGAACCGGAAGACGGTGTCGACGTAGCGGTCGTAGATCAGCCCGAACGCCTCGGACTCACCGGCCTGGGCCCGCTCGACCAGCGCCCACACCTCGGCCGCGGCGTCACCCGGGTCGGGGCGGGCCGGGTACTTGGGGGGCTCGGCGTCGCGCTGCGGACCGGTGGTGCTCTGCGACGGAACGACCACGGTCTGCTCGCCCACGGCGGGCGCCTCGGGCAGGTTGCTGCGCTGGCCGGCGGTGGGCTGCGCGGGCATCGCGGGACGGCCGGGCACGGCCACCCGCCCGCTGCCCGGCATCGGCTTGGCGTTGCCGTTGGGTGGCAGCCGCTGGCCGGGTGACTCGTTGATGTGGGGGCGGTTACGGGTCCGCTTGGGCCCGTCACCGCGGATGGTGTTGACGATCATGTCGTCGACCGAGCGGCGCAGACCCGTCAGCCCGTCGGCGAGGGAACGGCCGTACGGATCCCCGGCGTAAACATGACTCACTGCGCCTCCTCAACCCGGCGGCTCTGCTCCGACTGCTGATCCGTCCCGCCAGACTGGGATTCGCAGTGTTTCCGTGCTTTTTGTGGCACAGCGGCCTCCTCGGGATGAGGGGTGGAAACTCATAGCAAAAGGGGTGAAGTGGCCCGCGAAACTGCCGACCGACCTCACCCAGGGTTTTGGAGTCCGTTACTCAGACGCGAAGTATCACGGACTCCGATCACACGGCGTCGCACACCGTGTGCGCTGCGCGAAAATAGTACGAAGTGGCGCAGACAAGACACAAGGAACGTCTGCCACGATGACCGGCACGGGTACCCGGACGACGGACAAGCTGTCCGCCGTCCACTTCCGTGGATGTTTGTGCCAGACTCGTGCCTCGTGGACGAAGCAGCCCGCGATCCGGTCGCCGAGGCCGCCGCGCGCCGGCCCGCCGGTCCCGCGCTCATCACCGGCGAAACCACTCTGACCTGGTCCGACGTTGATCGACGGGTAACGGCGGCGGCCCATCGGATCGCCGCGCTGGCGCCACCGGGCGGCCGCGTCGCGATCGTCCTCGGCACCTCGGTCGAGTTCGTGGTGACCTATTTCGGCGTGTTGCGGTCCGGGCGCGTCGCCGTGCCGCTCAATCCCGCCTACTCGGCGAGTGAGCTCGAGTTCGCCGTCGCCGACTCCGGCGCCGAGCTGATCGTGGCCGACGAGGACGGGCCGGGTCGCGTACGCCCGCAATTCGACCTTGATCCGGCCGCGCCGCCCGCAGAGCTGCCCCAGGTGGCGGCGGACGACCTGGCCGTGCTGCTCTACACCTCGGGGACCAGCGGGCGGCCCAAGGGCGCGATGCTCACCCACGCCGCCCTGGCCGCCAACCACGACCAGCTCGACGCGATCGACCCGCCGGTGGTCGGGGCCGACGACATCGTGCTGCTCGCGGTGCCGCTCTTTCACGCTTACGGGCTCAACACCGGCCTCGGCTCGGTGGCTCACCACGCGGCAACCGGGGTGCTGGTCGACCGCTTCGACCCGGCCGCCTCGCTGGCCGTCATCGCCGAACGTGGCGTGACCGTGGTGATGGGCGTCCCCGGCATGTACTCGGCGTGGTCGCGCCAGCCGGGGGCCGAGATCGCTCTGCGCACCGTGCGGACGGCCGTGTGCGGCGCGGCCCCGCTGGTGCCCGACGAGATGGCCCGCTTCGGCGCCGCGACCGGCCAGAGCGTGCTGGTCGGCTATGGGCTGACCGAGACCGCGCCGGTGCTCACCACCACCGCGGTCAGCGACCGGGGCAAGCCCGGCTCGATCGGGCGACCGCTGCCCGGCGTCTCGCTGCGGCTGATCTCCCCGGCCGGCCAGGTGCTCTGGGAGGACGGCACGATCTCCCCCGAGGCCGACCTGGCCGAGCTCGACCTCTCGGTCGAGGACGTGGCCGGCACCGACCCGGGCGAGATCGTGGTGCGCGGGGCCAACCTCTTCCGGGGCTACTGGCCCGACGGGCACGGCGGGCCCGGCTCGGACGGCTGGTGGGCCACCGGGGACATCGCCTATGCCGACGGCGACGGCGACCTGCACCTGGTCGACCGGGTCGACGACCTGATCCTGGTGCACGGTTTCAACGTCTATCCGGCCGAGATCGAGCGGGTGCTGGCCGGGCACCCGGGGGTGGCCGAATCGGCCGTGCTCGGGGTGCCCGACGGCGAGTCCGGGCAGCGGCCGCACGCGTTCGTGGTGGCCGCCATCGACCCGCCGCCGACCCCGGCCGAGCTGCAGGTCTACTGCGCGGCCCACCTGGCCCGGTTCAAGCTGCCCTCGGTCGAGCTGGTGCGTGAGCTTCCCCACTCGGCCACCGGCAAGGTCCGCAAGAGAGAATTGCTGACATGAGCCGCGTGACCTTGATCAGCCGAGACGGCTGTCACCTGTGCGAAGAGGCCGAGGCCGTCCTCGACCGGATCATTCCTGGCCAGTGGGTGCGGGTCGACATCGCGACGTCGGTCGAGCTGGAACGCGACTACGGCGACCGGGTGCCGGTGGTGCTGCTCGACGGGGCCGAGCACGGCTACTGGCGGGTCGAGGAGTCACGGCTGCTCGGGGATTTGGCGCGACAACCGGGGGAGCCCCGGCTGTAGGTTGTTCGCCGTGGCGCGTACTCACCTGGTCTGGGACTGGAACGGAACCCTGCTCGACGACCTCAGTTTGGTGGTTTCGTCGACCAACGAGGCTTTTGCGGCGGTCGGTGGGCGGGCCGTCGACGCCGACGAGCACCGCAGCCGGTTCCGCCGGCCGGTGGCCGAGTTCTATGCCGAGGTGCTCGAACGGGCGGTCGACGACGAGGAGTTCGGCCGGCTCGACCGGATCTTCCACGACGCGTACCGGCTCGGGTTGACCAACATGACGCTGGCCGCCGACGCCTCGGCCGCGCTCAAGGAATGGCCGGGTTCGCAGTCCCTGCTGTCCATGTGGTTCCACAGCGAGTTGGTGCCGGCCGTCGAGACGTACGGACTGGCCGGGATCTTCACCCGGGTCGACGGGCTGCGGGCCGAGCTCGGCGGGCACCTCAAGGCCGGTCACCTGGCCGAGCACCTGGACGGGCTGGGGCTGTCGGGCGAGCAGGTCGTGCTGATCGGCGACTCCCTCGACGACGCGGCCGCGGCCGACGCCGTGGGCGGGCAGATCGTCCTTTACGCGGGTGGTTTCACCGATCCGTCGCGGCTACGGGCCTCGGGCCGTCCAGTCGCGGACACTCTGGTCGAAGCCGTCACCCTCGCCCGTACGCTGTAGCAGGGTGGTCGGTGGCGGGGTTTTAACACGCCAGATGATCTTTGTCCACCCGCACCACCAAGATCGCGATTTGTGCACACCTTCACAAGCGCCTACTCTTTGATTCCGGAGAGCCCCGGTAGCACAGCCGGTTCAGCCAGGCGCACGAGGGCTCGCAAAGTTTTTGCCACCTCGTCGGCACGGAGTCAGATGAGCCAGCAGCGTCACGGAAGCACGCCCGGCAATGGCCCTGGCGAGCGCGCCGGTGCCGTCACCGCCTTCCCGGATCTGCCGGAGGCGACGATCGCACGGCTGCCCGAATACCTTCGCGCCCTGCACAACCTGGGCGAGGCCGGTGGGGACACTGTCTCCAGCGAGGGCCTGGCCGCGGCCGCGGGGGTCAATTCGGCCAAGCTCCGCAAGGACCTCTCGCATCTGGGGTCGTACGGCACGCGGGGCGTCGGTTACGACGTCGCCCTGCTGATCGAGCAGATCGAGTACGTTCTCGGCCTCGACCAGCGCCGGGCGGTCTGCCTCGTCGGTCTGGGCAACCTCGGTCACGCGCTGGCCGGTTACGACGGGTTCGCCAGCCGCGGCTTCAAGATCGTCGCGCTCTTCGACGCCGACGCGTCCAAGGTCGGCGAAGAGATCCAGGGCCTGCTCGTGCGGCACATCGAGGACCTGGGCCGGGTCGCGGTCGAGGAGAACATCGCGATCGGCGTGATCGCCACCCCGGCCGACGCGGCCCAGGCGGTGGCCGACGTGCTGGTCGACGCGGGCGTCACCAGCATCCTGAACTTCGCCCCGTGTGTGCTCTCGGTCCCGGCCAACGTCGACGTGCGCAAGGTCGACCTCGCCATCGAACTGCAGATTCTCTCTTTCCATGAACATCGCAAGGCATCGCTGACCGCGTTGCCGGGCGGCCGGTCCGCTCCGGCGGGCAACCAGGAGGCGGTCGGGTCGTGAATCTCCTCAGCGTCGGTGCGTCCTACCGCACCGCCGACGTCGCCACGCTCGAACGGCTCGCGATCGCCGACCACGCGGTGCCCGGGCTGCTCGAGAAACTCGTGGCCCAGCCGTTCGTGGGTGAGGCCGTCGTCCTCTCCACCTGCAACCGGGTCGAGATCTACGCGGCCGTCAACACGTTCCACGGCGGACTCGGCGACATCTGCAACGTGCTCTCCGAGGTCTCCGGCATCCCGGCCACCGAACTGGCCGGTCACCTCTACGTGCACTACGACGAGGCGGCGGTGCTGCACTCGTTCAAGGTCTCGAGCGGCCTCGACTCGATGGTCGTGGGCGAGTCGCAGATCCTGGGCCAGCTGCGCGACGCCTACCACGCGGCCAGCGAGGCCGACACCGCCGGCCGCCTGCTCCACGAGCTGATGCAACAGGCCCTGCGGGTCGGCAAGCGGGCCCACGCCGAGACCGGCATCGACCGGGCCGGGCAGAGCGTCGTGACTGCGGCCCTCGATGTGGCCGAGGCCGCGCTGGGCGATCTGGACGGCAAGCGGGCGCTGGTCATCGGCGCGGGCGCGATGGGTGCACTGTCGGTGGCCACGCTGACCCGGGCCGGTGTCGGCCCGCTGCGGATCACCAACCGCAGCGCCGCGCGGGCCGACCGGCTGGCCGAGGCGTACGGCGCGGTCGCCGTCCCGTACGACGAGCTGGATGCCGCCCTGGCCGAGGCCGACCTGGTCGTCTCGGCCACCGCGTCGACCGAGCCGGTGCTCACCCGGGCCCGGCTCGAGGCGGCGGCCCCGCTGGTCGTGCTCGACCTGGCCGTTCCGCGTGACGTGGCCCCCGACGCGACCGGCATCGCCGGCGTCACCGTGATCGACATCGACAGCCTGGCCGCGACCCGCCGCTCGATGCCGGCCGCGGCCGAGACCGCCGCCGTCGAACAGATCGTGACCGGCGAGGTTGATCACTTCCTGGGCTGGCTGCGCGGCGCCGACATCGCGCCGACCGTGGCTGCGCTGCGCACCCGGGCCGAGGACGTCGTCACGGCCGAGCTGCGCAAGCTCTACTCGCGCCGGTCGGAATTCAGCGAGGAGCAACGGGCCGACGTTTCCCGTACGCTGCATCGCGTCGTCCAGCAGCTGCTGCACTCGCCGACCGTGCGGGTGCGCCAGCTCGCCGCCGAGCCCGGCGGCGACCAGTACGCCGCCCTGCTGCGCGAGCTGTTCGACCTGGACGTGCCGCATGCCACACCGGCCGCTGCGGTTCCTGAGATCGGAGGACCGGCGTGAGTACGCCCCTGCGCCTTGGCACGCGAGGCAGCGCGCTGGCGCTCGCCCAGTCGCAGCAGACTGCCGACGCGCTGACCGCGGCCACCGGCCGCCCGGTCGAGCTGGTGCGCATCGTCACCACCGGCGACCGTTCCTCGGCCCCGGTGGCCCAGCTCGGCGTGGGTGTGTTCGTCTCCGCCCTGCGCGACGCGCTGCTCGCCGGTGAGATCGACTTCGCTGTGCACTCGTACAAAGACCTGCCCACGGCTGCCCACCCGGGCCTGCACATCGCGGCCGTCCCGCCCCGGGAAGACCCGCGCGACGTGCTGATCGCCCAGGGCAACAAGACGCTGGCCGAGCTCCCGCCCGGCTCCGTGATCGGAACCGGCGCGGTGCGCCGAATCGCGCAACTGCATGCTTTGGGCCTAGAGTTGCAGGTCACGCCGATCCGCGGGAACATCGACAGCCGGATCGCCCGGGTTCACGGACCCGAGGCCGATCTGGACGCCGTCGTTCTCGCCCGGGCCGGCGTGGTGCGAATCGGCAGGGCCGCCGAGATCGCCGAAACGCTCGACCCGATGCTCATGCTGCCCGCCCCGGCTCAGGGTGCGCTGGCCGTTGAGTGCCGGGCCGACGACGCTGACCTGGTCGAACTGCTGGCCGCGATCGACCACGCACCGTCCCGCTCCACCGTTCAGGCGGAACGGGCGATGCTAGCCACGCTCGAGGCCGGGTGCTCCGCCCCGGTTGCGGCACACGCCGAGCTCGCCGAGGGCGAGGACGGTGACGAGATTTACCTGCGCGGTGCGGTGATCAGCCCGGATGGGGTTCGAGCCATCCGGCTGTCGCGCACCGGAACGCCCGCCGACGCGGCGGAGATCGGCAAGGCCCTGGCCGCCGATCTTCTCGAGAACGGCGCCGACACCCTGATCGGGAGCACAGAATGACCACCCGCACCGCCCGCAAGCCAGCAGGACGCATTGCGTTCGTCGGCGCCGGACCCGGCGACCCCGAGCTGCTGACCCGCCGCGCGCACGCCGCGCTGACCGATGCCGACCAGGTGGTCTACGACCGGGGTGTGCCCGAGTCCCTGCTCACCGCGATCCGGGCCGAGGCCAAGGCGGACGCGCAGTTCAGCCCGGCCGAGGGCGCGCCCGGAGACGTGGCCAAGGTGCTGCTCTCCGCAGCCAAGTCCGGTCTGTCGGCCGTGCACCTCGTGGCCGGTGACCCGTTCGGCCACGAGTCCGTGGTCAAAGAGGTGCAGGCGATCGCCCGCACCGCCGTCCACTTCGAGGTCGTGCCCGGCCTCGGCCAGGCCGAGGGTGTCGCCACGTACGCCGGTGTGCCCCTGCCCGGCGTCCGGGTCACCGCCGACGTCGGCGACGTGACCGCGCTCGACTTCGACGCGCTGGCCGCCGCCGCCCTCAAGGGCTCGTTCGCGGTCGCCGTCGACGCCGGCGACCTCGCCGCCGTCCGCGACGGCCTGCTCGCCGCGGGTGTCGAACCCGGCATCGCGGTCGCGGTGACCGGCGACGGCACCGGCGAGACCCAGTACACGACGACGTCCACGGTCGACAGTTTCGTCGCCGCCGCCCTCGGCTTCACCGGCCGGGTCGTCCTCACGGTCGGCTCCGAGGTCTCCGAGCGCGACGCGATGAGCTGGTGGGAGAACCGGCCGCTGTACGGCTGGAAGGTGCTGGTGCCCCGCACCAAGGAGCAGGCGGGCGCGATGAGCGCGCGGCTGCGGGCCTACGGCGCCATCCCGTGCGAGGTGCCGACCATCGCGGTCGAGCCCCCGCGCACCCCGGCCCAGATGGAACGCGCGGTCAAGGGCCTGGTCGACGGCCGGTACGCCTGGGTCGTCTTCACCTCGGTCAACGCCGTCCGCGCGGTCTGGGAGAAGTTCGACGAGCACGGTCTCGACGCCCGCCACTTCGGCGGCGTGAAGATCGCCTGCATCGGCGAGGCCACCGCGGCCGCGGTCCGCGACTTCGGCATCCAGCCCGAGCTGATCCCGGCCGGCGAGCAGTCGAGCGAGGGCCTGCTGGCCGAGTTCTCGCCGCACGACGAGATCCTCGACCCGGTCGGCCGCGTGCTGCTGCCCCGGGCCGACATCGCCACCGAGACGCTCGCGGCCGGGCTCATCGAGCGCGGCTGGGAGGTCGACGACGTGACCGCGTACCGGACCGTCCGCGCGGCGCCGCCGCCGGCCGAGATCCGCGACGCGATCAAGTCGGGTGGCTTCGACGCGGTGCTGTTCACCTCGTCCAGCACCGTCCGCAACCTGGTCGGCATCGCCGGCAAGCCGCACGCCCGCACGGTCGTCGCGGTGATCGGCCCCAAGACCGCCGAGACGGCCACCGAGTTCGGCCTCCGCGTCGACGTCCAGCCCCAGCACGCTTCCGTGCCGGATCTGGTCGAGGCGCTGGCGTCGTACGCGGTGGAGCTGCGCGAGAAGCTGGCCGCGATGCCGGCCAAGCAGCGTCGCGGCTCCAAGGTCCAGGGCCCTACAGCACTGCGTTTCCGCTGATCGAACCCGGTGCGCCGGCCGCCGCCGGTGCACCGGACCAGGGAGTAGCGATGTCCTTTCCCGACGTCCGCCCGCGCCGGCTGCGGCGCTCGCCCGCGATGCGCCGGCTCGTCGAGGAGACCCGCCTCGCCCCGGCCGAGATGATCCTGCCCCTCTTTCTCAAGGAGGGGCTGACCGAGCCGCGCGAGATCAGCTCGCTCCCCGGCGTCATGCAGCACTCGCGCGACTCCCTGCGCAAGGCCGCCCACGAGGCGGTCAGCGCCGGGGTCGGCGGGCTGATGCTGTTCGGCGTGCCGACGAGCGAGCACAAGGACGCGACGGGTTCGGCCGGGCTCGACCCGGAAGGAATTCTCAACGTCGGCCTCCGCGACCTGATCGCCGAGGTGGGCGACTCCACCGTGGTGATGGGCGACCTGTGCCTGGACGAGTTCACCTCGCACGGGCACTGTGGTGTGCTGGCCGACGATGGTTCGGTCGACAACGACGCCACCCTCGAGATCTACGCCGAGATGGCCGTGGCTCAGGCCGACGCCGGCGTCCACATGGTGGGCCCGTCGGGCATGATGGACGGTCAGATCGGCGTCGTCCGGAAAGCGCTCGACAAGGCCGGCTACCAGGACGTCGCGGTGCTGGCCTACTCAGCCAAGTACGCGGGCGCCTTCTACGGCCCGTTCCGTGAGGCCGTCGAGTCGACGCTGCAGGGCGACCGCCGCCAATACCAGCAAGACCCACCCAACCTGCGCGAAGCGCTGCGCGAGGTCGACCTGGACGTGGCCGAGGGCGCCGACATCGTCATGGTCAAGCCGGCCCTGCCCTACCTCGACGTGATCGCCGCGATCCGCGAGCGGGTCACCGTGCCGGTCGCGGCCTACCAGGTCAGCGGCGAGTACGCGATGGTCGAGGCGGCCGCCCGCAACGGCTGGATCGACCGCGAGCGGGTCATGCTCGAGTCGCTGACCTCGATCAAGCGGGCCGGCGCGCAGATCACCCTCACGTACTGGGCCACCGAGGTCGCCCAGCTGCTGCGCAACCGCTACTAGTCGTCGTTCCGGATGGTGCCGGTTGCGGTGCCGTCCAGGATGCGTACTGGATAGAGCGCCGCCACCTCGAGCGTGAGCTGCTCGTCGCGCTCACGCAGCCGGTCGCCGCGCACCTGGATCGGGAAGTCGACGCCGGTCGCGCCGGCCGGGATCACCCGGCAGCCCAGGTAAGGGTCGTAGTCGGCGTAGGGCAGGGTCGTCGTACCCGGAACCGTGGCCGCGCACACCGTCAGATCCCTGGTCAGAGGCCGGCTCAGGGTGACCGGGAAGATCATTGGCGTACGACCGGAGTGGCCCTCGACCACGGCCGCGTCCCCGACCGACAGCCCGGCCCGCGCCTCGAACCGCGCCACCTGAGGATCGTGATCGCTCAGCCCGCGGGTGGCGCTCTCGGAATGGTCGGCGTTGACGTGGGCCGCGCGCATGTCGATCAGGTCGCCGTACAGCCCGTCGTTCACGAAGAGCTGGTCGAGCGTCTGGGCCTGCCCGTCGAACACGTACGAGTAGGCCGACGACGGGGCCTTGGCGACCAGGTTGTCCCACAGGTTGTGCAGGCCGGTGGCGTACAACGGGCCCAGCTGGTCGCCGGGCGCGGCCGGGGTCGGGTCGTCGGGCCGCGGGAAGACGTTCAGGTCGCCGCCCAGCACCACCCGCGCGTTCGGGTGGGCCACCTCGATCGCGTCGGTGATCGCCGCCCCGTACGCCGCCTGCTCCCGCCGCTGGCCGACCCGGGTCTCCGGGCCCGACGAGTAGTGGTTGCTGATCGCCCAGAGCTGGTACCGATCGGACGAGCCCGGCGCCGAGCGCACCTCGAACAGCCCGACCTGCGGGGCCCGGGTATAGACGTTGCTGCCGTCGACCCCGGTCGTGCGGTCGACGTCGGCCGGCAGCACCGCGTTCAGCGTCTTCGGGTTGGACACCTCGGTGTTGGCCGGCAGGGGAGTGCCGCGATAGATCACCTGTGGGGCCGCGCCGAGCACCGGGTCGGTCGGCGTGGCCGCACCCAGGGACAGACGGTCGGTGCGGTACAGGAACCCGGCCACGATGCCGCGGGCGTCGGCGCCGCTACGGTCGGAGGCCGCGTCGTACGCCGGTCCGCCGTTACGGGCGATCGTCAGCGCCAGCTCCTGCAGGGTGTCCGGCTTGCCGTCGGCGTTGTCGGCCGGGCCGCAGACCAGCGCCCGGCCGGTGACCTGGCAGATGTCCTGGTCTTCCGCCTCCTGGACCAGGATCAGGTCGGGGCTGTGCAGGTCGGCCGTCACCTGACGGGCCAGCCGGGCCAGCCGGTTGTCGTAGGTGGCCTGGTCGGCCGGCACGTAGTCGAACGGCGGGTTGACGCCCGGGCAGCCGGTGTTGCCGGTGAAGTCGCAGCCGTCGTTCGGGTCGTCGCGGAAGTCGTACAGGTTCTCGACGTTGAAGGTCGAGATGGCCAGCTCGCGCTGCCGGTCGGCCGGGCGCGGCGGATGGTTGGCGGCCGGGTCGGCGCCGGCCCGGAAGGCGGCCGTCGCGACCTGGATGCCGTACTTGTTGAAGGCGTAATAGAGGCCGCCGACGGCGTCGCCGGTGGTCGTGTCGAAGGTGCGCGCCGGCGGCAGTGTTCCGCCCGCGGCCTTCACACCCATTGGCCCGATCATGATCCGGCTGCCGTTGCCGTCGGCCTGGCCGTCCAGCGGATGGGCGTCGCGGAAAACCCTTCGCGCGTACGGGTCGGCCCGCTGGAGCCGGGGGTCGTCGCGATCGACCAGCCACACCTCGGCGTCCTGAGTGGAGGCGAACGTCTTGGTGTTCGAGACGACGCCGGAACCGGCCCGCACCCGCAGCTGCATGCCCTCGTGCCGCTCCCAGAACACGTCGGCGGTGGCCTTGTCGGCGGGTGGAACGGCGTCGTCGACCTGCACCTCGGCCGCGACGTCGAGACCGGTGGCGACCGTGGTGACCCACTCGGCACTGCTCAGCTGGGTCAGGTTGAAGAACTCGGCCACCCGCGCGTTGACGATGATCTCGTCGCCCACCCGGGGCGTGTAGTCGCCGATCAGCGTCGTAAAGGTGCCGAGGAAGACGAAGATGCCGTCGGAGCTGGCCGGGTCGCCGTCGGTCGCGGTCTTGCGGCTCTGCAGGAAGAAGCCGTGCTGGGCGACACCGGCGCTGGTGTGAGCGAGGGTGAGCTGGGTGACGACGCCCTGGACGGAGTATTTGGCCGCGCTCGACCCGTTGCCCGCGGCCGGGGCGTACGGGGACCGGGCCGCGGTGCCCTGGACGGCACCGACGGTCAGCGGCTCGTCGGCGACCCTTTCCGCGGCCTGGGCCGTGCCCGGGATGAGTAGACCGACCAACGCGACCAGCGGCAACAACCGGTGACCCAGCACGGCGCCTCCACGCGGACCGGTGGCTCGGCGTCCGGTCGCAGGAAGTTGAGCTTAGTCGATGGACTCCAAGCTTTGAACCAGTTGCGCGACGTCGGCGCCGTACTCGTACCAGTCGCGGTCGGCCTGATAGCCCAGCTCGGCGTTGACCTTGAGCATCGACTCGTTGTGCTGCGCGTTCCAGGTCTGCACCTCGCGCAGCTCGGGCTCGGCCGACCGCAGCTCGAACAGCATGCGCGCCTTGATCGCCCGGTCGATGCCGTAACCGCGGTGGTCGCGGACGACGATCGTGTCGTACTGGTCGGCCCGCTCCGGATGGTGGGCCGGGACGACGACCTCGGTCAGACCGGCCACGACCTGGCTCTCGTCGTGCAGGGCGAGCACGATGTACGGCTTCAGGCCGCGCTTGTGCAGCGTGTCGAGCGAGTCGCGCAGCCGCTGCGGGTCGGACGAGCGGGGCGCCAGGTCGAGGTCGTCATCGTCGTCGGGCGCCTCGAGCTTGGCCTGCGCATACGCCTCGAGCAGGTGGTCGGGCGGGCCGCCGGGGTGGAACTCGACCCGGTAGCCGGCGCCGATGCTGTTGGACATGACGGTGAGGGCGGGCCAGTCCACGCCGGACAACGTGAGGACGCTGCGGGTCTCGACATACTCCTTCTCGAAACCCAGCGCCTCGTAGAACGCGATGGCCGGGGTGCCGCCGATGGCCTCGACCCCGATGCTCGAAAAGCCTTCCAGGTACGCCCGGCGCACCGCGACCGCCACCAGCTGCCGGCCCAGCCCGCGCCGGCGCAGGTGGGGCTGCACGATCACCTCGAGCACCCCGATGTCGCCGAGCAGCAGCATGCTGATGTGGGCGAATATCTCGCTCTCGCCTTCGGGCAGCCGATCGTCCTCGGCGACCCAGCTGATCCGCCGCTCGCCCGGCATGGTCTCGGCGAGGTAGTCACGGACCTGACCGTCGATCCACGGTGGGTCGTCGGGGAGGTCGGCCGCAAGCACCGAGTTGACCGTCGCCACGAGCGACCGGATCTCCGCCGCCGAAGCGGTCCGGGGATCCCACTCACGCACCCTCACCCGTACAGCTTGCCGGTAACCGCACCGTCTGGGAAGTGCTCCGACCGTAAATGTGTAGGTACTGTCACTCTGCGTGCACGATTCGGCATCAGCCGCGGGACCGCCGCCCGTAGTCGTTGGCAGCCTCGGAGACCTTCTGGGCGTAGGGCCGGACGGCGTTGTACGAGAGGATCGCGTCCCACCACGACTCGGGCTTGGACAGGTCGCGTCCGCCCTGGCAGAGGTAGGTGGCGGCGGTCAGTGACGCATCGTCGATGTCGTTCGGGTCGGCCACGCCGTTGTTGTCGGCGTCCACCTTGTAGGTGTTCCAGGTGGCCGGGATGAACTGCATCGGCCCGACCGCGCGGTCATAGGTGGTGTCCTGGTCGAGGGCGCCCCGGTCGGTGTCCGGGATCAGCTGCCGCCCGCCCTTGCCGTCGAGCGGCAGCCCGAAGATCGGCGGCATCGACGTGCCGTCGGTGGAGAGCACGGCCCCGTTGGCCGCCCCGTGCGAAGACTCGATCTTGCCCAGCGCGGCCAGCGTGGTCCAGCTCAGCCGGCAGGCCGGGGTGGTGCGCTGCAGCACCAGTTCGGCGTAGCCGTAGGCCTGGAGGGCGACGACCGGGATGCCGAGCCGCGTGCCCATCGGCCCCGCCCACCCGGCAAGGGCGTCGGCCGGCCGCGCCCCCGTCTGTACGCCGTTCGTCGGCCCGAGCGTCGCCCCGACCTGCCCGGTCGGCAGCGGCGCGCCAGGAAGCCCACCCTGCTGACCGGCCGGCAGCCCGTTGGGGTCGGCGCCCGGCAGCCCGCTCGTGGCGTCGGGCATCGTGCCGGGCAGCCCGTTCAGGTCGGTGCCGGGCAGCCCGCTGACTCCCGACTGCCCCTCCGAAGGCACCCCACCGGCCAGGAAGCCGGGCGTGGCGCTGGGCGAGGGCGCCGACTGAAGAGCCTCAGGTACGAGATAGGCCCCGGCCGTCCCGGCCGCGCCGAGCAGCAACGTGGCGATGACCGCGGGCACGATGAGCCGCCCGCTGGGCCGCTTGGCCCAGGCCGCGGTGCTACGCCCGACCCGCCCGACAACCCGAACCGGCGCCGCCCGACGCAACCGCCCCGGCGACCGCACAACCGCCGCACCACCTGCAGCCGCACCCCCAGCAGCCGCGCCTCCAGCTGCCGTACCGCTTGCCGCCGCACCGCCGGCGGCCGTGCTGGTTGCAGCCGCGCCACCCGCAGCTTTGCTGCGCTCGGCCGCGCCGACGGGTGCGCCAGCAGCCGCCGCGCTGCCGCTGGTCGGAGCGGACGTGCCACCGGCCGCCGCGCCGCCCGCCGCTGGCACGTCGGGCGTCGACGTGCCGCTCGCTGAACCCGTAGTTGTCGCGCTGGCCGCCGTGCTGCCCATGTTTTTCGGGTCGCTGTCGGCTTTTACTTCTTCAGCCCCAGGGTCCGCAGCCGTCGTCCGTAGTGGGCCGTCGGACGGGGTCCTTTGTGCCGGAACGGTCGGTCGCTGTTCGCTCTTGCCCTCGTCCGGAGCCGCGACCGGCGACGGCTTACCCGGCGCTGCGCTCGCGGCTGGCGTCAGACCCGCGGCGGAGGGTGGGGTCTGGCTGGGGATCGGGGCCGCGCCGGAACTCGCCAGCGGCCCGCCCTGATGCGGAGCCGCAGCTCTCAGCTCGGGCCCTGCCACCGGTTTCTCCTGCCGCTCCACCACGCGGACGACACTACCCAACCGAGGCCCGCCACGAGGGGTCGCGTTGATGCCTGTGGATAACTCCCGCCCACGCGCCGACTGGCTGTTTCTCTCCGCTCCGGAGGCCCTACTCTTCTTGCATGCCGCGTTACGAGTTCCGCTGCCGCGCGTGCGGCGACACGTTCGAGGTCGTCCGGCCGATGAGCGAGGCTTCCGCCCCCTCGACGTGCCCCCAGGGCCACGCCGACACGGTGAAGCTGCTGTCGGCCGTCGCCATGACCGGTCGTGGCAGCGGCGCCCCCTCCGCTCCCACCGGCGGCGGCTGTTGCGGCGGTGCCTGCGCCTGCTGAGCGGCCCCGCCCGTCGTAGCAGCGCACGCGCATCAACCTGGCGAAAGCCGCCGGGCCAGCGGCCCGGCGCCCTGCCGTTGCCCCGTCACCCCAGACATCGATGATCAACAGGGCACCGATTCGAGGTCGGCGGCGGCGTGCTGAGGTCGGTGCACCGGCGGCGACCGGCCCCGTCGAACGCGGATCAGCGGGCCCACTCCCGGATCGTGGGAACGGGCGACCTCTTTCGAGTTCGGACGCCCCACCCGGGCTGATCTTTCTCCTTTGGCGGACCGGCAGTGCGACTGCCCGCGGCTTGGCCAGAAATATGATGATCTAGCCGCGCGAAACGGCTAGTCGTCGCCCCGGCGGGCCGGCTCGGCGGGTGCCTCCTGCGGGTACCGCCGAACGGTCGGCCGGAACTGTCCAACTGCGGCGTGACCCGGCTCGATCTATTTCGTTACGTCACGCGTAGTGCTGTACGAAGTCGGCGATGTCCTCCGTCCGGGGTCGGCCGTGGCGGGAAGACGGTCACTGTCCGTTTCTACGATGGCCGGTGACGCTGTGATACGTCAGCATGAGACGCGACTTCCCAAAGGGGGCGGAGGTTCCACCGTGTCGGGACGGACCGAGCTGCCGAGTGGGCTGGTGACCTTTGTGTTCACCGACATCGAGGGCTCGACGCGGTTGGCCCGGATGCTCGGCGACAACTACGGCTCGGTCCTCGGCGATCACCGCAGCGTGATGAGAGCTGCGCTGTGTCACTTCGACGGTGTCGAACTATTCACTGAGGGTGACAGTTTTTTCATCGCGTTCCACGATGCGGGCGACGCCATCGCGGCCTGTGTGGAGGCTCAACGGCAACTGTCCGCACATGCCTGGCCATGTGCCGACGTCGCGCCCAAGGTCCGCATGGGCATGCACACCGGTCCGGCCCGGCCGGTCGGTGGCGAGTACGCGAGCGTCGAGGTGCATCGGGCGGCCCGGGTCGCCGCGGCCGCGCACGGCGGACAGATCCTCTGCTCGGGCGCGACCATGCTGGCCCTGTTGACGTCCGGCGCTCCCGTCCCCTTTGCCCTGACTGTGCCCGGTCCGCACTCCGCCGTTCCGATGCAGCCCGAGGTCGACCTGCTCGACCTGGGCCCGCACCGCCTGCGTGGCTTCGACGATGACGAGCGCCTGTTCCAGATCCTCGCGCCCGGCCTCGACCGTGACTTCCCGGCCCCGCGTACGCCCGGCGCCGCCACCCACAACCTGCCGGCCCCTCTGACTGCTTTCCTGGGTCGCCGGTCCGAACTGGCCGAGCTCACCGCTCTCGTCGACCGGCACCGGATGGTCACCGTGGCCGGCCCCGGCGGTTCGGGCAAGACGCGGGTGGCGCTGGCCGCGGCCGGGCAGCTGCTGGAGGCGTACGCGCAAGGGATCTGGACGGTCGACGCCGGGGTCGCCGCCGATTCTCTGGTGCCCGCGGTGGCGGCGGCCCTCGGGGTGCGGTCCGAGCCGGGCCGCGCGATCCTCGAGTCGCTGCTGGACCACTGCGCCGACCGGCAGATGCTGCTGGTGCTCGAGACCGCGGATGCCGCCCCCGCCGCCTGCGCCACGCTCGTACGCCGGTTGCTGGCTCGGTGCCCTCGACTCGACGTGCTGGTCACCAGCCGGGTGCCGCTCAACGTGCCGGGCGAGATCGTCTGGAACCTGCCGCCGCTGTCCCCGGCCGACCTGTTCGCGCTGCTCTCCGAGCGCACGGCCGAGGCTCGGGGCGGCCGCCCGGCGCCGGTCGAGGACCACGGCGATCTGGCCCAGGTCGCGGCCCGGCTGGAGGGTTCACCGCTGGCGGCCGAGCTGGCCGCGACCCGGCTGCGCTCGCTGTCGGCCGAGCAGTTGGCCGCCCGGCTCGACGATCCGCTGGCCGCGCTCGACCCGATCAACGCCGGGGACGACGACCGGCACGGCAGCCTCACGGCCAACCTGGATTGGTCGTACCGGACGCTCAGCACCCCGGCCGCCGGTCTGCTGCGCCGCCTGGCCGTCTTCGCCGGCACGGTTGATCTCGGCACGGTCGAGTGGTGCGGCGTCGAGGCGCTGGGCGCGCTGTCCGAGTTGGCCGACAAGTCCCTGATCGAGCTGGTGCCGGGCCCCCGTTACCGGTTGTCGGGCCAGGTCCGGGCGTACGCGTCCCGGCGCCTCACCGCGGCCGGCGACGAACGGGCAGCCCGGGATCGGCACGTCGCCTGGGCCATGCACACGCTGGATACCGTGGCCGTGGACACCGACGGTCAGCTCCGCACCACGTCGCTGACCGAGCTCGCGCCTTTCGTGCCCGAGTGGGAGACGGCGCTGCGCTGGTCCGCCGGCAAGGGCAGCGTCCGGTCCGGCTTGCGGCTGGCGCTGGCCCTCGACCCGTGGTGGCGCGAGCACGGCGACGCCGCCGAGGGACGCGACCTGTTGCTCCGCCTCTACCAGCGGCTGGACGGGGTGGACGTCGAACCGGCCGTGCTCGGGTACGCCCACCTGGTGCACGCCGGTCTGGCCGACGACCGCACCGAGCGCACCCGGTTCCTCGACCGGGCCGAGCGGATCGCCCGGGCCGAGGAGGATCACGCGCTGCTGGTGCGGGCGCTGGCCGGGCACCGGAGCACGCTGATCGAGGCCGGGCACTACGAGCAGGCCGAGCAGTTGTGCCGCGACGTGATCGCCGAGGCCGAGCGGTGCGGGGTGGCCGAGGCGGCCCTGCCGGCCGTGATCGCCCTGGCCGAACTGCTGTGGCGGCGGGACGAGCTGACTCCGGCCGCCGAGTTGCTGGGCGGGGCCCGGCAGGCCGAGGCGAGCTGCCCCGAGCACCGCGGCAAGCGGACCGTGGACTGGCTGCTGGGCATGGTCGCGTTGCGCCGGGGCGACCTGGTGGCGGCCCACGATCACCTGGTGGTGGCGTTGCGCTCGCGGCTGCGGCACGGGTTCAGCGGCGCGGCGGCCGACGCGGTGGCGGCCATCGCGGTGCGCTGTTCGCTGGGTGGTGACCCGACCACGGCCGCGGTCCTGTTCGGCGGGGCCGAGGCGGCGCGCGGGGCTCGGCGAACCGAGATGTTCGGGCGCTTCTGGTCGACCCAGCAACTTTCCCTGCGTACGGCCCTGGGTGATGCCGCCTTCGACGTCGCCTACGCCGACGGGGTGGGCCTGGGCTTCGACCGGATCGTCGCGCTGGCCCTGGCCGTCGAGCACCCGGATCTCGAAGACGGCGCCGCCCGCTTCGCCCAGACCCTGCGCGGCTAACGGTCGCGCATCAGCGTGGCCGCCCGGTCGAGGTCGGCCGGGCGCACCGCGGTCACCGAGCCGAAGACGCGTACGGCCTGGTAGTACGTCCAGGCCACGGTGTAGCAGGCGGCTCGGACAGCGACGTGGTGGCGCACGCAGACTCGCTTCATGTCGGCGTAGAAGGTGTCGTCGACCCGCGCCTTGTTGGCCCGGAAGTCACCCAGGTCCTTGTAGTTGCGGTAGCCGAAGTCGTGGTGCCGGCAGGCCAGGGTGAAGTTGAAGCCGAGGGGCCGCTCGGGGCTGGCCGAGCAGTCGTCGGTGGACCAGTCGAAGCCGTACTCCTTCCAAGGCTCCCGGTCGAGCCGGGCCGCGTTCCAGGCGGCGTAGCTGGCCGCCGTGGGCTGGGTCCAGCCGGCCAGCACCTCCGATTTGGCGGCGGCCGCGGCCTGCGCCGACCCGGCCGGGGCGACGAGGACCAGAACCAGAGCGAGGACAAGAGCGATGCGTCGGGTCATCTCCGCAGTTTTCGAACCGGGGTACGACCCATGCAACGGTATCGATGCCGCTTTTCCGAAGCGTGCCGAACGACGGATTTGATGTTCCTGAACGATGATTAATGTGATGTCCTGGGTGGTCGGCCCAGGCACGATCGCTATGGTGTCACCGTGCGGGGCATCTCATGATCCATCTGCCGAGGGTCCGGAAGGGCCCTCTCCGCGCGCTCGCCATTCGTCTGGCGCTCGCGCTGCTGCTCGTCCTGGTCACGGTGACGATCATCTACGTCGACCGGGACGGTTACCGGGACGTCAACGAGGACGGGCTGACCCTGCTCGACTGCTTCTATTACGCGGTCGTGTCGCTCTCCACCACCGGGTACGGCGACATCACGCCCTTCACCCCGCACGCCCGGCTGGTCAACATCCTCTTCATCACCCCGGCCCGCGTGCTCTTCCTCATCATCCTGGTCGGCACCACCCTCGAGGTGCTCACCGACCAGTACCGCAACAGCCTGCTTGTCAGCCGGTGGAGGCGACAGTTGAAGGACCACATCATCATCTGCGGCTACGGCACCAAAGGCCGGGCCGCGGTCGCCGCCCTGCTCGAGACGGGCTACACCAAGGCGCGGATCGTCGTCGTCGAGAGCCGGCCCGACGGCGTACGCCAGGCCCAGGCCAACGGCCTCGTGGTGATCGAGGGAAACGCGACGCGCTCGGCCGTGCTGCTCGACGCCGACGTCAAGAACTGCAAGGCGGTCATCATCGCGACCGACACCGACGAGGCCTCGGTGCTGATCTCGCTGACCGTCCGCCAGCTCACGGCGGGCCAGGTGCGGATCATCGCCTCGGTCCGCGAGCAGGAGAACGCGGCCCTGCTCAAGCAGAGCGGCGCCCACCACGTGATCGTCTCGTCGGCCACGGCCGGCCGTCTGCTCGGCCTCACGACCACCGCCCCGCCGCTCATCGACGTGGTGGAAGACCTGCTCACCCCCGGTCAGGGCATGGCGCTGGCCATGCGCAGCGCCGAGCGGGCCGAGGTGGGCCAGAACCCGCGGCAGTTGCAGACGCTGGTCGTGGCGCTGATCCGCCGGGGCAAAGTGTTGCCGCTGGGCGGCGAGCAGGTCGTCACCATCGAGACCGGCGACATGATCGTGTACATCCGCGACGAGACCAGCGACGTCAACGTCGCTGTGTGAGCCGCCCGACCCCGGCGAACTCGGAGACCTTGTCGGTGATCTGGGGCCGAGCCGGGTCGGGCCGCCACGCCGAGCAGGTCACGACGCCGGGATCGAGCAGGTCGAGGCCGGCGAAGTACGCGGCGATCTCGTCCCGCGTGCGGGCGGTGATCGGCGCGGCGCCGCTCTCGTTCCACTGCTTCATCGACTCTTCGACCGCGGGCCCGTTGACCTCGGTGGTCGGGTGCGAGACGACCAGGTAGCTGCCGACCGGCACCGCCTCGACCAGCTGCCGCACCACGGCCGTCGCCTCGGCGTCGTCGACCACGAAGTTGACGATGCCGGACAGGATGATCGCGATCGGCCGGTCGAAGTCGAGCGTGCCGGCCGCCGCGCGAAGGATGGCGGCCGGATCGCGCAGGTCGGCCTCGATGTAGTCGGTGGCGCCCTGCGGGGTGCTGGTCAGCAGCGCCCGCGCGTGGACCAGCACCATCGGGTCGTTGTCGACGTAGACGACCCGGCTGTCGGGCGCGACGACCTGGGCCACCTCGTGGGTGTTGTCGGCGGTGGGCAGCCCGGTGCCGATGTCGAGGAACTGGCGAACGCCCGCCTCGCCGGCCAGGAAGCGGACCGCGCGACCCAGGAACTCGCGGTTGGCCCGGGCCGACTGCACGAGCTCGGGCATCAGGGCCAGGGCGTACTCGGCCGCCTCGCGGTCGGCGGCAAAGTTGTCCTTGCCGCCGAGCAGGTAGTTCCACACCCGAGCCGAATGCGCGACCTCGGTGTTGAGCTCAGGTTCGGTCATGGCCGGCCCCCAGGCATCGATGAGGGCTGACAGCCTACCGCTTTCAGCTCCTCAGAGGATGGTCCAGGTGTCGGCTTTGGCGAGCAATCCGTCGAGCATCTGCTCGGGCGTGCCGTCGGCCTGCGCCTTGGCGTCGACCAGCTGCTTGGTGATCAGCTCGTCGTAGGACGGACGCTGCACGTTGCGGAACACCCCGATCGGCGTGGTGTTCAGGTCGGACCCGGACAGGCGCGACAGGGCGAACGCGTACGCCGGGTCGTCCACGGTGGCGTCGTGGACCAGCGCCTCGCCGCCCGCTTCGACCTTGAGCCCGAAGCTGCCGGCCGGGTGGGTCACCGAGAACTGCTGGTCGGCGCCGAACGTGATCGGCTCGCCCTGTTCGAGGCGGATCAGGTGGTCGTCGCGGGTGCCCGAGTCCTTGATCAGCTCGAACGCGCCGTCGTTGAAGATGTTGCAGTTCTGGTAGATCTCGACGAACGCCGAGCCCTGGTGTTCGGCGGCCGCCCGCATCACCGACTGCAGGTGTTTGGCGTCCGAGTCGATGGTCCGGGCGACGAACGTGGCCTCGGCCCCGAGCGCGAGCGAGATCGGGTTGAACGGCGAGTCGGCCGAGCCGGCCGGCGTCGACTTCGTGATCTTGCCGAGTTCGGACGTCGGGCTGTATTGCCCCTTGGTCAGGCCGTAGATCCGGTTGTTGAACAGCAGGATCTTGAGGTTGACGTTGCGGCGCAACGCGTGGATCAGGTGGTTGCCACCGATCGACAACGCGTCACCGTCACCCGTCACGACCCACACCGACAGGTCGGGCCGCGACACCGACAGCCCGGTGGCGATGGCCGGCGCCCGGCCGTGGATCGAGTGCATGCCGTACGTGTTCATGTAGTACGGGAAGCGCGAGGAGCAGCCGATGCCCGAGACGAAGACGATGTTCTCGCGTGCGATGCCCAGCTCGGGCATGAACCGCTGCATGGCGGCCAGGATCGAGTAGTCACCGCAGCCCGGGCACCAGCGCACTTCCTGGTCGGACTTGAAGTCCTTGGCCGTCAGCTTGACCGGGGTAATCGGGATAGTGGGGCTAGCCATTCTTGACCACGTCCTCGAGCATGTTCTCCAGCGTCGCGGCGGTGAAGGGCAGGCCGCTGACCTGGTTGAAGGGGACCACGTCGACCAGGTACTTCGCGCGGATCACGTGGGCCAGCTGGCCCAGGTTCATCTCGGGGATGACGACCTTTTCGTACGCCGCCAGCACCTCACCCAGGTTGGCCGGCAACGGCGCCAGGTGGCGCAGGTGGGCCTGGGCGATCGGCAACCCGCGCTGCCGCAGGGCCCGGCAGGCCGCGCCGATCGGGCCGTACGTCGAACCCCAGCCCAGTACCAGCACGCGCGCATTCTCGTCGGCGTCCTCGACCTCGACGTCAGGCACCTCGATCGCCTCGATGCGGGCGGCCCGGGTGCGCACCATGAACTCGTGGTTGGCCGGGTCGTACGAGATGTCGCCGGTCTTGTCGGCCTTTTCCAGCCCGCCGATGCGGTGTTCGAGACCGGCCGTGCCGGGGATCGCCCACGGCCGGGCCATGGTCTCGGGGTCGCGCAGGTAGGGCAGGAAGCGCCCGTCGTCGCCGTTGGGCTCGGTGGTGAACTCGACCGAGATGTCCGGCAGTTCGTCGGCCGACGGCAGCAGCCAGGGCTCGGAGCCGTTGGCCACGTAGTTGTCGGAGAGCAGGATGACCGGCGTCCGGTATTTCAAGGCGATGCGGGCGGCCTCGATCGCCGCGTGGAAGCAGTCGGACGGCGACTTGGGCGCGATCACCGACAGCGGAGCCTCACCGTGCCGGCCGAACAGCGCCATGTTGAGGTCGGCCTGCTCGGTCTTGGTCGGCATGCCGGTGGACGGGCCGGCCCGCTGCACATCGACGATGACCAGCGGCAACTCGAGCGCGATGGCCAGCGAGATCGTCTCGCCCTTCAGCGCCACCCCGGGCCCCGACGTCGTGGTGACCCCCAGGGCCCCACCGTACGAGGCCCCGACCGCCGCCCCGATGGCCGCGATCTCGTCCTCGGCCTGGACCGTGGTGATGCCGAACTTCTTGTGCTTGGACAGCTCGTGCAGGATGTCGGAGGCCGGGGTGATCGGGTAGGCGCCCAGGAACAGCGGCAGCTTGCTGCGCACGCTCGCGGCCACCAGACCCAGCGCGAGCGCCTGGTTGCCGGTGATGTTGCGATAGGTGCCCGGCTTCATGCGGGCCGGCTTCACCTCGTACCGCACGGTGAAGCTCTCGGTCGTCTCGCCGAAGTTCCAGCCCGCCTGGAAGGCCGCCTTGTTGGCCGCGACCAGGTCGGGGCGCTTGGCGAACTTGGTCTCGAGGAAGCGCAGCGTCGACTCGAACGGGCGCGAGTACATCCAGCTCAGCAGGCCGAGCGCGAACATGTTCTTGGCGCGCTCGCCGTCTTTCTTGGCCACCCCGAGCTCGGCCAGCGCGCCCACCGTCATCGAGGTGAGGGCGACCGGGTGCACCGCGAAGTCGGCCAGCGAACCGTCCTCGAGCGGGCTCACCGCGTAACCGACCTTGGCCAGGTTGCGCTTGGTGAACTCGTCGGTGTTGACGATGATGTCGGCGCCGGACGGCAGGTCGGCCAGGTTGGCCTTGAGCGCGGCCGGATTCATCGCGACCAGCACGTTGGGCTCGTCGCCCGGGGTCAGGATGTCGTAATCCGCAAAATGCACCTGAAAGCTCGAGACACCGGGCAGGGTGCCGGCTGGTGCGCGGATCTCGGCCGGGAAGTTCGGCAGGGTCGAGATGTCGTTGCCCAGCTGGGCGGTTTCCGAGGTGAATCGGTCACCGGTCAGCTGCATGCCGTCGCCCGAGTCGCCGGCGAACCGGATGACCACCCGGTCCAGCTGTTCGACTCGCTTCGCTCCAGCGGACACTTCGCAACCTCCCATGAGGGCCGGCCGGCGGGGGATGAGAGCACATCGATGGGCCGGCCCGCTTCGTCACTTCCAGCCTACGTCGCCGCTCCTTACGGGCGGGGGCAGGCCGTTGACCACAGTAGCCAGGTGAGGCTTGGCTGAACCACAGGAGTCCACTATCCGGCTACCCTGAACGATCGTGGACGGGTATCTCGGTTCTTACGCCACGCTGGGCCTGGTCGCGGCGGCCGGCGTGCTCGTCTTCGTGGGGGCCTTCGGGGCCAACAAGCTGCTGCGCCCGGCCGCTCCGGCCCAGCCGCCGGGCAAATTCCTGGCGTACGAAAGTGGCATCGACCCGGTGGGCGGCGACTGGGCCCAGGCGCAGATCCGCTACTACGTCTATGCGTACCTCTATGTGCTCTTCGCCGTGGAGGCCGTTTTTCTTTTCCCGTGGGCTGTCGTTTTCGACCTTCCGGGCTTCGGCTGGGCCACCGTGACCGAGATGGGGGTGTTCGTGGCGGTCCTCGCCCTGGGCATCCTGTACGCCTGGCGCAAAAAGATCCTGACCTGGACCTAGAGGTCCGGCCCCGGGCGTGTCGGGGTGGCGGACTCGCCACGCGCTGTCCGACATGCCAACATTCAGCGCATGGGCCAGCTTCTCCTCTTCATCGTCGTGGCATTGGTCGTGGCCGCGATCGTGTTCGGCGTGACCGTGATGATCGGTGGCGGCGACAACGCATTGACGCCCGTCGAGCCGGACGGGGCCGCCGTGCCCCTGCCCAGCGACCGGCCGCTCGGTGAGCAGGACGTCGCCCGCACCAAGTTCGACACCGCCTGGCGCGGCTACCGCATGTCCCAGGTCGACCAGGCGCTGCAGCGGGCGGCCTACGACATCGGCTACAAGGGCGAGCTCATCGGTGTGCTCGAGGCCGAGGTGGCGGCGCTGCGCGAGGGCCGCACGGCCGACGCCGACGTGCTCCGCAAGGCCCGCGAGGCGGCGATCGCCCCCGCCGAGGTGACCGTGCCGGCCCAGCCCGAGCTGCAGATCGAGGTCAACCGCGTTCCCGACGACGCCGTTCCGGCCGATGCCACGGCGTCCTCGTCCTCGGTCTCGTCCGCGGCTCCGACGTCCGAATCGGCGGAGCCGCGGTGAGCGCGACCGACCCGGTCGACGGGCTCGGCGAGGCCGCCCGCCCCGGCACCGGCGAGGTCACCGCCACGGTGATCGTCAACGCGCCGGCCCCGAAGGTCTTCGCCGCGTTCCTCAACTGGGAGAAGCAGGGCGACTGGATCCCGTTGACCAGGGTCCGGGTGGTCGAGGGCGACGGCGGCGAGGGCAGCCTGGTCGAGGCGGTGACCGCGCTCGGCCCGGCCGTGCTGCGCGACGAGCTGCGGGTGGTCAAGGTCAATCCACCGTACGAGGTGGGCGTCGTGCACTGCGGCAAGGTGCTGCGAGGGCCCGGCACGATGCGCTGCACCGCTATGTCGGGCGACCGCACCCAGGTCGTGCTGCACGAGTGGTTCCACCTGCCGGGCGGCCCGGTCGGCAAGCTGGCCTGGCCGGTGGTCTGGCCGGGCTCGAAGCTGGGCTTCACCGGCGCCCTGAAGAAGTTCGGCCGGCTGGTCGAAGAGGGCCGCCTGCCCTGATTTTCTGTCGGACCCCCGCTCTAAGTTGGTCGCCATGACAGACCCTTCGGCGTCCGGTTTGCTGGAATCCGGCCTGGTGGTCGGTGACGACGGCCGGGCCCGCTGCTTCTGGGGCGGCAGCACGCCCGACTACGTGCCCTACCACGACGACGAGTGGGGCCGCCCGGTCCACGGCGACGACCGGCTCTTCGAGCGCATGACCCTCGAGGCGTTCCAGTCCGGTCTGGCCTGGATCACGATCCTGCGCAAACGGCCGGCGTTCCGGGCCGCGTTCGCCGGCTTCTCGATCGCCGCGGTGGCCGCCTTCGACGAGCGCGACGCGGCCCGCCTGATGGCCGACACGGGCATCGTCCGCAACCGCATGAAGGTCGACGCGGCGCTGGCCAACGCCCGGGTCGCGGCCGACCTGCCCGGTGGCCTGTCCGAGCTGCTGTGGTCCTACGCGCCGTCCCCACGCCCGCCCCGCCCGGCCACCCGGGCCGACGTGCCGGCGCAGACACCCGAGTCCAAAGCCATGGCCAAAGACCTGAAGAAACGAGGTTTCCGCTTCGTCGGCCCCACCACGGCCTACGCATTGATGCAGGCCACCGGCATGGTCGACGACCACGTGGCCGGCTGCTGGGTCCCACCTCTCGGTGCCGACCCGGTCGCGTGAGGCGGCGGCCATCGGGGGCGTGAGGCTGCCGACCGTGACCGCGCGAGGGTGGCGGCCATAGGGCGTGAGGCTGCGGTTGTGCGCGGGTGAGGCGGCCGTACCGGCTGGGTAAGGCTGCCCTTCCCAGCCGCGTGACGGCTCGTTCGGGACGCGTGATGAGATGGAACGTATGGCGCAGTGGGCGGTGATCATTCCGGCGGATCGATGGGCGACCGAGCGGCTCTTCCACCACGACACGGTGAACGTGTCGGGTGGCGCGGGCCCGATCGAGCCCGACGATGAGGTGCTCCTCGTCGTCGGCGGTGAGGTCGTGGCCCTGGCCCAGGCGGTGGAGGCCGACGGCGACGAGCTGGCGCTGGCCTACCTGCGGCGTGCCTTCGACCAGCCGGTGCCCGCCGACGAGCTGCACCTCGACGAACACGACGTGCGTATCGCGCCGGTCGATCCTGTCGTGTTCCGGCGGCTCGCGGGGGCCATCGGCGGCGCGACGGCCGTCGCCGAGAAGAAGACGTGGCTGGTCAGCGTCGCCCTCCCGATCGAGGCCCAGACCCCGGCTGAGGCGGTGCGCCAGTTCTGGTCGCACATGCTCGAGCTGGGCCCGGTCGAGCTCCCCACCTACGTCTGGCCCTCCGGCAACGAGCTGGCCATGCAGGCCTTCGTCCTCGGCGAGGAAGCCAACCAGGACCCCGAAGAAGAAGACGAGGACTGAGCTTCGCTTCGACGCAGAATCCGGCTGCCCGCTTGTGACGGCTGCCCGCTTGTGACGGCTGCCCGCTTGTGACGGCTGCCCGCATGTGACGGCTGCCCAACGGCCACCTGCGGGCATGGCGGGCGAACGGGCCTGGCCGAAGCGGGTGGGGGGAACGAGCCCGGCCCGCGGGACCACCCACTTCCCACCTTCAAGGACTGGTCTGCGGATGGCCGGTAAGGGCGTCCGGTCGGCACCCCATCGATAGCTGGCTCAGAACGCAGTGGGCCGGGCGCCGGGACGGTGCTCGTCCCGGCGCCCGGTCTGTCAGCGGGCGTTTGCCGCTCAGGTAGCGATCTGTTCAGCCCCCACGCCCGCCGAGGTTGTCAGCCGCCCAAGGAAGAGGCGGCGCTGCGGATGGCGGAGGAGAAGTAGCTGACCTGGGTGTAGACGCCGGGCTTGTTCGGGCGGGCGCAGCCGTCGCCCCAGCTGACGATGCCGACCTGGATCCAGGCGTTGCTCGCGTCGCGGCGGAACATCGGGCCGCCCGAGTCGCCCTGGCAGGTGTCGATGCCGCCCGAGGTGTAGCCGGCGCAGATCTCCTCGGCCGCGATCACGTCGCCGCCGTACATGGAGGACGAGTTGCAGGTGCTGTCGCTGACGAACGGGACCGTGGCCTTCAGCAGGTAGCGCTGCTGCGCCCCACCCTCGCGGGCGGCGCCCCAGCCCGAGATCGTGAACGTCCCCGAGTCGTACGCCGTGCTGGTCGCGATGGGCAGGGTGGCCAGCGTCGTCACCGGGCTGGAGAGCCGGATGAAGGCCCAGTCGTCCCCGTTGCCGTTGTAGCCGGGCGCCCGGTACACGTAGTTCGAGGTCCGGGTGATCCGGCTGCTCGACTGCAGGTCGACGCTGCCCATCGTGGCCGTGATCGACGTGTTGTTGCCGGTGCGGCTCACGCAGTGCGCGGCCGTGAGCACGAGGGTGGGGCTGTAGAGGGCGCCGCCGCAGCCCATCGAGAGCCGCACCATGAACGGGAACTCGCCCTGCGCGGCCCGGCTGCCGCCGACCACCGACGGGCCGGCCACGCCGTCACCCGGTGCGGTCGGTGCCGCCACGGCGGGCGCTGCGGTGGCACCCCACGCCGCCATTGTGAGCGCGGTCAGCGCCGTGCCCACGAAGATCCGCCACTTGACCATCCGGTCCTCCCCACCAACGAGCGCGCCCGGTAGGACGCGTAGGGGAGGAGCGTAGGCATTGAAGTTCGTGGATGTGACGATCCCAAAACCGTCATACCGCCGGGCCTCGCGACGGCGCGCCGGAGCGTCGGGGCCCGGCGGGGCCCGGCGGGCAGGAACAGCGGGGCTACTTGCCCTCGAAGACCGGCTTCTGCTTGGCCACGAAGGCCGACACCGCGGCCTTGTGGTCGGCGGTGGCGCCACAGATGGCCTGGGCCTGGGCCTCGGCCGCGAGCGCGTCCGACAGCGTGCCGGCGTCCCCGATCGAGAGCTCCCGCTTGATCGCCCCGTAGGCCACCGTCGGCCCGGCCGCGAGCCGTTCGGCCAGCGCGTGCGCGACCGGCAGCACCTGCTCGTCGTCCTCGGCCAACTGCGAGAGCAGACCCATCTCGTACGCCCGCTCGGCCCGCACCGGCTCGGCCAGCAGCAACAGCTCGAGCGCCCGGGCGTGCCCGACGATCCGCGGCAGCGACCACGAGACGCCGCTGTCGCCGGCCAGCCCCACGTTGGCGAAGGCCATCAGGATGGACGTGTTGGGCCCGCCGATCCGGAAGTCGGCCAGCAGCGCGAACGACGCCCCGGCGCCGGCCGCCATGCCCCGCACCGCCGCCACCACCGGCTTGGGCATACTGGCCAGCCGCTGCGCGATCGGGTTGTAGTGCACCCGCACGGTGTCGAGGTCGGTGCGGCCCGACTCGAGTTGCTGCTCGTGCTCGCGCAGGTCCTGCCCGACGCAGAACGCCTTACCCGCGCCGGCCAGCACGATCGCCCGGCACGACTTGTCGCTCTCGAGCGAGGCCAGCGTGTCGCGCAGCGCCTCTTTGAGCTCGACGGTCAGCGCGTTCATGGCGTCGGGGCGGTTGAGCGTGAGCGTGACTACCGCACCGTTGCGGTCCACAAGCAGGGAGTCGGTCATGGCTCTGAGAATCCCACACGGTTACGACTCACTGACTGCAGGCATCGTTCGACGTAACGGTCCGCGGCCGGGCGCAGACGAGTCGCGTGGCGGTCGAAGAAGCCGGCCGCGCTCACGCCCGGCCAGCGTGGGGGCAGCAGCGAGGCAGGCAGCTGCGGGTCGCGGAACAGGAACGAGCGCCACGCGTGGACCAGGTGGAAGCGGGCCGCGTACGCCTCCTCGTCGCTGCTGCGGGCGTTGACCGACGTGACCACCGGCCGCAGGTCGGCCACGAAATGCTCGTACGACCGGGCCAGCTCGGGCAGATCCCAGGCCCGCCCGACCACCTCGGCCGCGCCGGGCGACCCGGCGGCATGGCTGGCGCTGAACCGTTCGTACCCTATTCCGGCCTCGGTCAGCACGGCGTCGGCCTCGTCGGCGGCCCGGGGCGCGACCCATGCGTGCTCGCCCAGGGGGCCGTAGCCGAGAAAGGCCAGCCGGCCCGCCTCCCGCTTGCCCAGCGACCCTTGGACCAGGATCAGATCGAACCTTCCGTCCCAGCCTGAGCGGTGAGTCCGATAGATCCGGGCGGCGGCTTCGTCGAGCCGGCGGGCGGCCTTCGGGGTGAGCAGATAGCCCGGTCCGGACACCAGCCGCATAGGGTGCAGCCAGCCCTGACGCACCATGCGAGAGATCGCCGTGCGCACCGCGGGCGGCGCGATGCCGAGCGGCGCAAGCAGTCTGACCAGGGCCGCAACCGGCGCGCGGCCGCCTCGGGGGCGGAGGTAGTCGCCGTACAGGTCGAAGAGTGCCGACCGCGCCTGCATGACCGCACATTGTGACAGCCCGAAAGACGATATGCTAGACGCTGTCACATCCGCCCGGGCTGGGTTTGGGTTCGCCGGTGTTCATCAGGGAAAATGTTTGATCGGCACGGTGGGCCGGGTCGCGTCAGCACGCGCAATGGCCCTCGGCCGCCGGTCGGAAACGAAGTATTGACGCCGTGTGGGGCTGAGCACACGGCGTAAGAAGTGGCTGTGGGGTAACCCACCGACACCCTGATGTGGGTCTGAGGGGAGACAAGATGGCGGCGATGAAGCCGCGGACGGGCGATGGTCCGCTGGAGGTCACCAAGGAGGGTCGGGGCATCGTCATGCGTGTCCCGCTGGAAGGTGGTGGCCGTCTCGTCGTTGAGATGACTCCGGACGAGGCCAGCGCTCTGGGTGATGCGTTGAAGTCCATCGCCGGCTGACGTTTCACCGCGAGCCCGCCGGTACGGTACCGCCCGGACCGGCGGGCTTTCCACGTCTTCGAGAAAGGTCACGCTCTCGTGTATCCGATCCGGCTGACCGACCGCCTCGACGACGACCGGACCCGGGTCGTGCCGATCGGCGCGTCCGGTCCACTGTCGCACGCCGGCGGCGAACTCGGTGCCGAGATTGCCGAGCTGGCCTCGCCGGGCCGACCGGCGGGCACGGTCCAGGAATTTCCCCGCCCGTTGCGGCGCCCGGCCAAGGTGCTGCTGGCGCACGTGGGGGCGGGTGACGAGGCGGGCTGGCGGACGGCCGGCGCCGCCCTCGCGCGGGAACTGCCCGGCGACGAAGAGGCTCAGGTGCTCCTGGGCGGGGCGGCTTCCGTACGCGGGCTGGCCGAAGGCCTGTGGCTGGGCGGCTATCGCTACCGGGATGCCCAGGAGGAGCCCCGGACGGCTGCGGTCGAGCTCGTCACGGGTGACTCCCCGGCGTACGCCGGAGCTCTGCGCCAGGCCGAGGTGGCGGCCCGGGCGACGTGGCTCGCGCGCGACCTCACCAACACCCCGCCCTCGATCAAGAACCCGGACTGGATCGCCGAGGAGGTCAGCGGGGCCGCGGCCAAGCGTCCCGGCACGAGCGTCCGCGTGCGGGCCGGGGCCGAGCTGGCCCGGTTCGGCGGGCTGCGCGCGGTCGGCGGCGGTTCCCGGTTCAAGCCCTGCCTGGTCGAGCTGACCTGGGCCCCGCCCGGGGCGACGACCCACGTGGTGCTGGTCGGCAAGGGCATCACGTTCGACAGCGGCGGCATCTCGATCAAGACCCGCGAGGGCATGAAGCGGATGAAGAACGACATGGCCGGCGCGGCCGCGGTCGCCGCCGCCACCCTCGCCGCGGCCGAGCTCGACCTTTGCGTACGCATCACCGCGCTGCTGCCGCTGGCCGAGAACGCGGTCAGCGGCTCGGCCTACCGCCCCGGCGACGTGATCACCCACTACGACGGCACCACCAGCGAGACCACCAACTCGGACGCCGAGGGCCGGCTCGTGCTGGCCGACGCGCTGGGTTACGCGGCCGAGCTCGATCCCGACGTGGTGATCGACCTGGCCACCCTGACCGGGGCCGCTCCGGTCGCGCTCGGCCCGCGGATCGCCGCGCTCTACAGCGACAGCGACGCGCTCGCCACCGCTCTGCGCGACGCCGGGGCCGAGGCCGGCGAACGGATGTGGCGTATGCCACTCGCCGCCGACTACCGCGAACTGCTGCGCAGCGACGTGGCCGACCGGCACAGCTCGCCGACCCACGGCGGGGGCATGGCCGCGCTGTTCCTGCGCGAGTTCACCGGCCCCTACGCCGACCGCTGGGCCCACCTCGACATCGCCGGTCCGGCCTGGACCGACAGCACAGAGGGCGAGCTGACCCGGGGTGGCACCGGCTGGGGCGTACGGATGCTGCTGCGCTACCTCTCAGCGCTTGACGGCGGCCAGTAGGCCCGCGCCCGAGGGCACCACGGCCGGGATCCACTCCTCGGACTCGCGCACCGCCCGCAGCGTCTCGCGCACGGTCAGCGTGTCCACGTCGCGGGCGGCCGGGTCGCTGATCCGGCCGTTGGCCATGGCCCCGTTGACCAGCAGCACCCCGCCCGGCCGGAGCAGGCGCAGGGCGGCGTCGGCACACGCGCCGAACTCGGTCACGTCGGCGTCGACGAACACCAGGTCGTAGACGCCGTCGGCCAGCCGGGGCAGCACGTCCAGGGCGCGGCCGGTGATGATCCGGGTGCGCGACGGGGCGAAGCCGGCCTCGACGAAGATGCGGCGGGCGATCCGCTGGTGCTCGTTCTCGACGTCGATCGTGGTCAGCACGCCGTCGGCCCGCATGCCGCGCAGCAGCCAGACACCGCTGGACCCGGTGCCGGTGCCGATCTCGACCACCGCCTTGGCGCTGCCGGCCGCCGCGAGCAGGCGCAGCACCGACCCCGAGGCCGGGCTGACACTGTCGAGTCCGAGCTCGAGGGCGAGGCTGCGAGCGGTCGCCAGGACGATGTCCTCGCTGGCGTACGCCTCGGCGAACTGCATGGCCTGGCCCGTCGACGGGCCGAACGGGCGGGCTGACGGGACGATGACGAACCTCCGGGGCACTCGGTGACGACGTGGCAGCGAGCCGCGTACATCGGGTAGAAGACTAGAACGGTGCTCGCCGGGGATGCACCGGGCCGTCTATGCATAAACAGGCCGGGGCAGGGCGTCGTCCGGGATCCGTGTCATCCTGGAGGGGGATCGGGAGGAATTGAGTGGAGGCACCGACGTGACCGACGGCTGGAACGCGCGTCCCGCTCCGCCGCCCGCACCGGGCCAGCCCGTCCCGCCAGGCTCACCCTGGTGGTCCGACGCGCTCGCCGACCCCTGGCGCGACCCGTGGGCGCCGACCGCGGTCGTCCTGCAACCGGCCCGGTCGACCGGTGGCCCGCCGCCCGAGCCGGTGGCCGACCCCGACGCGCCCCGCCGGTCGTACACCCCGATCCTGCTCATCTGTTTGATCACTGCCCTGCTCGCGGGCGGTCTGGGCGGCACGCTGGGCTATGTCTTCGCGGTCCGCGGCGGCGTCGCGACCGGCGGTGGCAGCCAGCTCGGGGCCACCGCCCAAGACCCGCCGGCCGCGGCCAACCGGGCCCCCGACTCGCTGGCCGGCGTGGCCGGAAAGGTGCTCCCGAGCGTGGTCACCGTCCGGGTCACCGGCGCCATCGGCTCCGGCTTCGTGGTCTCCGCGGACGGCTATGTGATCACCAATGACCACGTGGTCGAGGGGGCCGACGACACGATGTCGGTGTCGTTCAGCGACGGCTCCACCGCTCCGGCCAAGCTGGTGGGCCGCGACCCCCAGTCCGACGTCGCTGTGATCAAAGTCGCCAAGAACGGCCTCACCCCGGTCGCGATGGGCGACTCCGAGTCGATCGCCGTCGGTGACCCGGTGCTCGCCTTCGGTTCCCCGCTGGCCCTGGTCAACACGGTGACGGCCGGCATCGTGAGCGCGGTCGACCGCCCCATCGAGGCCGGCGACGCGGGCACTACCCGCTACTACGCGGCGATCCAGACCGACGCCGCGGTCAACCAGGGCAACTCGGGCGGTCCGCTGGTCAACGCGGCCGGTCAGGTCATCGGGGTCAACTCGGTGATCCGCTCGGTCGGCGGCAGCGAGACCGAGGCCGGCAACATCGGCCTGGCCTTCGCCATCCCGATCAACCAGGCCGAACGGGTGGCGATCGACATCATCGACCGCGGCAAGGCCCGCCGTACGGTGATCGGGGCCGAGGTGGCCACCGGCGGCACCAGCACGTCGGGGGCCCGGTTGCGCTCGGTCGAGCCGTCCGGCCCGGCCGGGGCCGCGGGGCTCAAGGCCGGCGACACGGTCACCAAGCTCGACGGGCACCTGCTCGAGGACGGCACCGACCTGATCGCCCTGGTCCGCAAGTACGACCCCGGCACGACGATCCCGGTGGAGTACCGTCGCGGAACGAAGACGCAGACCGCCTCAGTGACGCTGGCCGCCGACTCCAACTGATTGCCGAGCGGATGGCCGCGGGACACCTCGCGTGCGTAGGCTGGGCGCGGGAACCTGGGAGGCCACGTGTTCGAGAATCTGAACTGGTGGGAGATCGGCGCGCTGTTGATGCTGGCGCTGCTCATCTTCGGCGAGCGTCTGCCCAAGGTCATCGGCGACGGCCTGCGGATGCTGCGCGGGCTGCGGGCCATGGCCCAGAACGCGACCACCGACCTCAACCGTGAGCTGGGCACCGACCTGCAGCTGCAAGACCTGCACCCCAAGGCGTTCATCCGCAAACACCTGCTGAGCGAGGAGGACGAGGCGGCGATCCGCCAGCCCCTCCAGAGCCTCATGAACGACGTGAAGCAAGACCTCAACGGCGTGCGCAGCGATCTCTCCGAAGTGGCCGAGGCGGCCGACATCAAAAACAACCGCTCGACGTCGTCCAGCTCCACCGCGGTCGCCCCGACTCAGCGCTTCGACCTCGACGCCACGTAAGTTTTCGTCACCACGTGAAACGGCCCCCGCCCGGAATGGGCGAGGGCCGTACTCGTCTGCGGCTAGCGGCGCGCGTTGACCATGAGACCCAGCGGCTTGCCGACCAGCGACTCCCGGCGGACGGCCAGCTTGTCGGCCACCGCGTCGAGGGCCTTGGCCGCCGGAGCGTCCGGCGCGGCCAGCACGATCGGGTCACCGGCGTCGCCCGCCTCGCGCACCCGGGTGTCGAGCGGGATCTGCCCCAGCAGCGGCACCGAGGCGCCGACCGTGGTGGTCAGCGAGTCGGCCACTTTCTGCCCGCCACCGGCCCCGAAGACCTCCATGCGGGAGCCGTCGGGCAGCTCGAGCCACGACATGTTCTCGACCACGCCGACCAGCCGCTGGTGGGTCTGCATGGCGATCGCGCCGGCCCGCTCGGCCACCTCGGCCGCGGCCGTCTGCGGCGTGGTGACGACCAGGATCTCGGCGTTCGGCAGCAGCTGGGCCAGCGAGATGGCCACGTCGCCCGTGCCCGGGGGCAGGTCGAGCAGCAGCACGTCGAGGTCGCCCCAGTAGACGTCGGCGAGGAACTGCTGCAGGGCCCGGTGGAGCATCGGGCCGCGCCATACGACCGCGGCGTTGCCGGCGGTGAACATGCCGATCGAGATGACCTTCACGCCGTGCGACTGCGGCGGCATGATCATGTCTTCGACGCGGGTCGGGCGGCCCTCGACCCCGAGCATGCGGGGCACCGAGTGGCCGTAGATGTCGGCGTCGATGACCCCGACCGACAACCCGCGCTTGGCCAGGGCCGCGGCCAGGTTGACGGTCACGCTGGACTTGCCGACCCCGCCCTTGCCGCTGGCCACCGCGTACACCCGGGTGCGCGAGCCGGGCTGGGCGAACGGGATGACCGGTTCCGCCGAGGCGCCGCCACCGCGCAGCGTGACCTGCAGGGCCTTGCGCTGTTCCTCGTCCATGACCCCGAAGTCGACGCTGACCGACGTGATGCCGGGGATCGCCGTGAGGGCGGCCGTGATGTCGTTGTTGAGCTTGTCGCGCAGCGGGCAGCCGGCCACGGTGAGCAACAGTTCGACCCGGACCGTGCCCTCGGCGACGGTGAAGCCCTTGACCATGCCGAGGTCGGTGATCGGGCGGCGGATCTCGGGGTCGTCGACGGTGGCCAGAGCGGCCTGGATCGCGTCCTCGACGGTGGAGGCAGGTGCGGACATGTCGCCCATGCTACGTCGGGCGTATCAGTGATCTTCTTCCCACACCTTGCGATCCTCCTCCCACTCCGAGCGGGCTCGCTTCTCCCGCCGGTGGGCGGCTTCGTCCAGCTCATCGGCGAGCCGGGTGAGCTCCGAGCGCAGGAAGTCGCGGGTCGCGACCTCACCCAGCGCGATCCGCAGCGAGGCGATCTCGCGGGTCAGGTATTCGGTGTCGGCCTTCTGCATCGCGGCCCGCCGGCGGTCCTCCTCCATGCCCAGTCGGTCGCGGTCGGTCTGCCGGTTCTGGGCCAGCAGGATCAGCGGCGCGGCGTAGGACGCCTGCAACGACAGGATCAAGGTCAGGAACGTGAACGTGTACGGGTCGAAGCGCCACCCGGCCGGAGCCAGCGTGTTCCAGGCGAACCAGGCGGCGATGACCAGCGTCATCCACACGATGAACTGGGCCGTGCCCATATATCGGGCGATGCCCTCGGACCAGCGGCCGAACGCCTCGGGGTCGAAGCGCGGCAGCCGCACCCGGCCCGGCTCGACGGGCTGGTCGAGACGGTCGGGACGCTCGCGGCGCGGATCGGTCACAGCACGACCTCGTCGTTCTCGGTCAGGTCGCGGTCACGCCAGTCCCGCGGCAGCGAGTGGTCGAGCACGTCGTCGACCGTCACCGCCCCCACCAACCGGCGCGTGGAGTCGACCACCGGCATCGCCACCAGGTCGTACGTCGCCATCCGCTTGGTGATCTCGGCCAGCGAGGTCTCGGGGCGCAACGGCTCGAGGTCGGAGTCGACGAGGCCGCCGAGGATGGAAGCGGGCGGTTCGCGCAGAAGGCGCTGAAAGTGCACCATGCCGAGATACTTTCCCGTCGGCGTGGCCGAGGGAGCGCGAGCCACGAAGACCTGGGCCGCGACCACCGGCGACAGCTCGGGCTCACGGATGCGGGCCAGCGCCTCGGCCACCGTCGAGTCGGGCGTCATGATTACCGGCTCCGACGTCATCACACTGCCCGCCGTACCCGGACGGTATTCCAGCAGTTGACGAACCGGATCGGCCTCGTCCGGCTCCATCAGGTCGAGCAGCACCGACTGCTCGGCCTTGGGCAGCTCGCCGAGCAGGTCGGCCGCGTCGTCCGGGTCCATCCGCTCGAGCACGTCGGCCGCGCGTTCCCGGTCGAGGCGTACGAGAATCTCGACCTGGTCGTGCTCGGGCAGCTCTTCCAGCACGTCGGCCAGCGTGCGGTCACTCAGCGCGGCCGCGACCTCGTTGCGGCGGGCGTCGGGCAGGTCTTGCAGGGCGTTGGCCATGTCGGCCGGCTTCATCTGCTCGAGCAGCGCCAGCAGGTTGGAGGTGCCCTGCGTGTCGGTCGGCCCGATCAGCCCGCGGACCCGCTCGTAGTCGGCCTGGAAGACGTGACCGCGCCGGGCCAGCCGCCCGGTCAGCCCCCGCACGGCGACCCGGGTCACCAGCCACTCGTTGTTGCGGTTCAGATCCATGCCGATGTCGACCACGGTGCTCGGCGTGTCCGGCCCGTCACCGCTCTCGGGCCGGACGGTCACCCGGCGATCGAGCAGATCCTCGACCACCAGCAGCTCGTTCGGCCGCTTCTCGAACCGGCGCAGGTTGAGCACGCCACTGGCCAGCACGACCGCTTCGGCATCCATCGACGTCACCCGCCCGATGGGCAGGAAGATGCGCCGCCGCAGCGCCATCTCGGCCACCAGCCCCACCACCTGCGGCGGCCGGTTCGTCGTCCGCAGACGCACCACGGCGTCCCGGACCCGCCCGACCCGGTCGCCGTTGGGGTCGAACACGGGCAGCCCGGCGAGCCGAGCCAGATAAACCCTCGTCCCCATGGTCACCGGTCCAGCCTAGGTTAGGGTCCGGACATGTCAGGAGTGGCGTACGAGATCGTCGACGTGTTCACCGATCGCCCGTTCGCGGGCAACCCACTCGCCGTGGTCTACGACGCCGCCGACCTGGCCGGTGACCAGATGCATACCCTGGCCCGCGAGTTCAACCTGGCCGAGACCGTTTTCGTGCTCCCGCCGACGGATCCGAAGGCCACCTACCGGGCCCGCATCTTCACCCCCGAGGCCGAGCTGCCGTTCGCCGGCCACCCGAGTGTCGGCGCCGCGGTCACCTCGATGAGGCGCGGCCTGTTTCCCCCGGGAGAGGTGGTCCAGGAGTGCGGCGCGGGCCTCCTGCCGATCACCGTGACCGAATCCGGCTCGGCCACCCTGACCGGCGGAACCCCACGCCTGGGGGAGTCGCTCGACCCGAAGCTCCTGCTGCAGCTGGCGGGCCTACCCGCCGACGCGTACGCCGAGGGCGCACCCCGATGGGCCGGGTGCGGCCTCGATTGGGCCTTCCTTCCCGTACGCCGTGAGGCCCTGACCGACGTGCGGATCGACCAGCCCGCGGCGCAAAGAGCGGGCATCACCGACCTCTGCGTCTTCTCATGGTCGGCCGAAACCTCGGAAGCCCACTCCCGGGTCTTCGTCCCCGGCGGCGCCGTCCCCGAGGACCCCGCCACCGGCTCAGCCGCCCTGGGCCTGGGTGTCTGGCTGGTCGCCGCGGGCCTGCTGCCCTCCGACGGCACCTCGCCCTATCGCGTGCACCAGGGCCTCGAAATGAGACGCCCATCCCTGCTGACCTGCACTGTGACCGCCACCGCAGGCGCCGCCACCTCAGCCACCGTTGCCGGCCATGTGTGCCCCATAGCCAAGGGCGAAATCCACATCCCACCGTTCATCGGCTAGCCCACCGACCAGGCGACCGTTCTACGATTCGCCCATGGCCGATCCGGGGACAATTCGATTCTTCGATGACGACGAAGGCTGGGGCGTCATCGACTCGGAGCAGTGCCCTGGCGGCTGCTGGGCTCATTTCAGCGCCGCCGCGGTCGCCGGCGCCCCCCACTTCACGCCCGGTCAGCCAGTCCTCCTGGAGTGGGAGCCAGCCCACCAGGACGGCTACGCCTACCGAGCAGTGCGCTTCTGGCCCGCCGACAGCGAACCCGTCGACCGCCCCGCCGAATCCGCCCCCAGCGCCGCCTACCGCAGCACCCTGACGCTGACTTTCGATCCCCCGGAACACGCTGATCCCCAGTAACGAAGCCGCCACTGGCGATGTCCCGCGCCGACGACGGCGGAGCACCGACCGCAACAGAGGACAACGTGGGGTTCAAGGGGTTCGCCGCGAGCACGGTGATGACCCATGTTGGGTCAGCGGGAAAACGGGTTATCCACAGCGGTGAGGGAGTTATCCACAGGCTTTCAGCGGCGCTTGACGCGGTGGAGGCGGAACGGGCGGCGGGTTTCGACGCGGGCCGGTGTCTCCCGGGGTTCGGCGGCGCCGGAGTCGGTCGGCAGGTCGGGCGCGGCGACCGGTGGTTTCGTTTCGACCGGGGTCAGGCGGACGACCGCGCAGCCCGAGGCCGCCCAGCGATCGGCCGTCTCGTCGGCCGTGCCCGAGGCGTTCAGGCGCTTGGCCGCCAGCTGCGGGGTGACCTCGGCCCACTCTTCGCTGCCGGGGGCCAAGCGGGTGACGGCGGCCTCGGTGATCACGATGAGGCCGCCGTTGTCGCCGCGCAGGCGGACGGTGGCTCGGGTGGCCTCGGCCAGGCCCGGGGCGAACTGTTCGCCCGGGCCGGTGACCACGAGCAACGTGCCGTCGAGCGGCATCACCCACAGGGCCAGCGGCTGGCCGTCGCCGACGGCGATCCAGGCCAGCGCGGCCTTCTTGAGCGCCTCTTCGAGCACCGCGGAAGTCACCGCGCCATCCTCGCACGCGCCGCCTTACACCGCGGCCCGCTGGCGGGGGTCGGCGATGCGGGAGCGGTCGACCAGGCCGACCAGCTCGGTGAGGGAGCGGACTGTGCGGCCGGCGAAGTTGGTGTCGGCGTCGAAGACCAGGTGGTTGGTCAGGTCGGGGGCGGCCAGCCGGACCGGGGTCATGCCCACGGCGGCGGCGCCGGTCAGTTCGTGGCTGCCGCCGTCGCCCACGTACAGACACTCGTCGGGGGCCACGCCGAGCTGCTCGCACGCCGCGAGGTAGATGCGGGCATCCGGCTTGCAGACTCCCAGGCGTACGGAATAGATCGTGGTGTCGAGCAGCGGAGCGACCGGCAGGCTGGGCAGGAACGCGGGCAGCTCGTGCGTGCAGTCGCTGATCAGCGCGGTGGCCAGGCCCCGGCGCTTGATCGCGTCGAGTGCGCTCACCGCGTCGTCGCGCAGCCTGGTGTCGGCCTTGAGCGCGTCGATCCGGGCCGGGACACCGGCCCGCAGCTGGTCGGTGCGGGGGCGACCACCGGCCTGCTCGATCACGAACCGTAGGGTGGCCTCGGCGGACCCGTAGCGGCCCCGGGCCCGGGCGCGGAACGTGCGGTCGAGCACCCCGTTGACCGCCTCGGGGTCGGCGCCGAGAGATCGGGCGATCTCCGCATGCTGGGGGCCACGCTGGACAGATCGGGTCAACGTGCCGAAAAAATCGAACACGACCGCACGGTATGCGGGCACGGCGAAACGCCTCCCAGGACATAGAGGGGGGTGAAAGGGGCGGGAAACCTCGGTGACTGTAACGACACCATCACTTTCCGTTCAATAGGGGGTCGCAAACTGTGGCGCACCAGTCCGCAAGAAGCGACTGCCGGGGATGAATGAGCGCTCATCGACCCGTTTGCCGACGGTTCTGGCTCTGACCGTCGCCGTCCTCGCGGTCTCGTCGTCGGCCCCGCTGATCGTCTTCGCGGCCGCTCCGGCCCTGGCCATCGCGTTCTGGCGCAATGCGATCGCGGCCGCCGTGCTCACTCCGATCACGTACGGGCCGCGGCGCTCCGAGATCACCGGTGCGTCCCGCCGGGCCAAGGTCTTCGGCGTGCTGGCCGGGGTGGCGCTGGCCGCCCATTTCGCGACCTGGATGCCCAGCGTCCAGCTCGGCTCGGTGGCGACCGCGTCGGCCCTGGTCGCGACCCAACCCGTGTGGCAGGGCCTGATCGCGGCCGCTCAGGGGCGGCGCCTGCCGCTCGCCGGGTGGATCGGCATCGGGCTGGCCGTGGCCGGTGCCGCGTGGGCCACGGGGGCTGACTTCGGTGTCTCGACGCAGGCCGTGTTCGCTGATGTGCTCGCGCTGCTGGGCGGCGTCTTCGCGGCCGTCTACACGGCGCTCGGCGAGCAGGCCCGCACCGAGCTGCGCACGACCACGTACACCTGGATCTGCTACAGCGTCTGTGCGGCGATCCTGCTGGTGGTGTGTCTGGTGGCCGGTCTCGACCTCGGTGGCTACGACAACCGCACCTGGCTGGCGATCCTGGGCCTGGTGGTCGGCGCCCAGCTGCTGGGGCACTCGATGTTCAACTACGCCCTCGAGCACACCTCGGCCACCATGGTCGCCGTCCTGGGCCTGATCGAGGTGCCGGGCGCGGCCTTCCTGGCCTGGGTGTGGCTGGATCAGCAGCCGCGGTTGGCCGCGCTGCCCGGCATCGCCCTGCTCCTGGCCGGGGTCGCCGTCTTCCTGCTCGGCGCCACCCGCGCCTCCCGCCTGGCCGTCGACCCCGCCCTCCCCGACTGACTCCTTCCCATTTGCGCGGTTCGGGGCTTTCGGTCGTTGAGCCAGACGGACGCGCGTCTGGCGGCAGGAGCCGGTGCCGGGTAGAGAGGGGGAATGCGATGCACAAGTCTCGATTCCGGATCATCTGTCTCGCCGTGCTGGCGGCGGTCCTCGTGATCGGTGGCTGTGCCGACTCGGCCGGCGACCAGTCCGCCGACGGTCCCGGCCTGACCGGCGGCTGGAGCACGGCCGGCTGCGAATTCCTGCGCCTGCCCGAGCAGATGGCCGTGGCCGGCGTGGCCATGCCGATCACCCCGGCCAAACTCCAGGCGGCCATGGACCGGATCGACAACGCAGGTCGCGCCGAGTTCAGCGCCAGCTTCGCCGGTCTCGAGGTCGATCAAGAGAACACTCGCGCGATCGTCTACCGCGTTCCGTCGGCCGCCTTCGACGAGTTCATCCGCCGCGCCGCCCAGGACACATGCATCATCGTGCGCGACGCCCCGCGCTCGGCCGTCGATCTCGCCGTCTGGCACGACCGGGTGCTGGCCGACCTCGCCTACTGGACCCACAACGGCATCCGCATCGTCTCGGTCGGCGCCCGCCACGACGGCGCCGGGGTCGAGATCGGCACGCAGGACCTGGCCAAGGCCCGCACCGAGATCCCGGCCCGCTACGGCCCCGACGCCCCGCTGCTGTTCACCCAGGAGGCCCCGGTCCGGCCCCTGACCAACCCGACCGCCACCCCGCGCCACGACTGACCCCTTTTCACCGGTGGGGTCGGCCCTTCGGGCGAAACCATGAGTGAAGGTGGGAATGGCGTCCCTGGGGCTGACCGGGTGGAAACGGGCTGAGAGGATGGCCCGGGGCCTGCGTCACGCCGGCTGCGACGTCCGCCCGGTCTCGCGTACGGGACGGGCCGCGGCCTGCGCCGGCGCCGGGCCGGAGGCCGTACGAGAGGTGGAGGTCCAGGTGGAGGCTGCGGAGCCGCAGGAAGCGCCGGTCACGTTGCGGCTGGACGGCAAGGTTGCCCTGGTCACGGGGGCCGGCAGTCCGGACGGTATCGGTTATGCGACGGCGCGCCGCCTGCGCGACCTCGGGGCGCGGGTGGCGATCGTGTCGACCACCCGGCGCATCCACGAACGGGCGGCCGAGCTGAGCATCACCGGCTTCGTCGCCGACCTCACCGACGAGGCCGAGGTGGGCGCGCTCGCCGACGCCGTCTCCGACCAGCTCGGCGACGTCGAGGTGCTGGTGAACAACGCGGGCCTGACCAGCCGGGCCAGCCCCGAGATCCTGCGGCCGGTCTCTCAGCTCACGTATGACGAGTGGAAGTCCGAGATCGACCGGAACCTCAGCACGGCGTTCCTGTGCAGCCGGGCCTTCCAGGGCGGCATGGCCGAGCAGGGCTGGGGGCGCATCGTCAACCTGGCCGCCACGGCCGGCCCGGTCAACGCGCTGCCGACCGAGGCGGCGTACGCGGCGGCCAAGGCCGGTGTCGTCGGTCTGACCCGCGCGCTGGCGATGGAGCTGGTGGCCGACGGCGTCAACGTCAACTGCGTGGCGCCGGGCACGATCTACACCGCCGCCTCGACCGTGACCGAGATCAAGCAGGGCCTGGGCACCCCGATCGGCCGCCCCGGCACGCCCGACGAGGTCGCGGCCGCTATCGCTTTCCTCTGCTCGCCCGCCGCCTCGTACATCACCGGCCAGATGCTGGTGGTCGATGGCGGCAACAGCGTGCGCGAGGCCGAGTTCCGCTGATCCACGGCTCGTCGCGCGGTCGGCCGGGTGACCGGCCGACCGGCCGACCGGCGCGGGGCTTACGGGCTGGTGCTCGAACTGCCGACCGCGATGACCACGACGACGACGTAGAACGCACAGATCAACGCGTAGATGCTGGTGAAGATGTAGCTGAGCCACAGGCCGGCCGTGGCCAGGCCGTCGCCCTGCTCACCGGTCTGCCGGATCTGCTTCTTGGCGACGTGGCCCATCACGATGCCCGCGGGCGAGAAGACGAACGCGAACACCAGCGACAGGATCGCCATCGTGTTGGTCGTGGCGGGCGGAGCGTAGCCCCCGCCGTAGCCCGGCTGCCCGTACGGCTGCTTGTACGCGTCCTGCCCGTAGGACGACGGCTGCCCGTAGGGCTGCCCGCTCGACGGCTGCGACCCGTACGGCTGCCCGCTGGAGGGCGCACCGTAAGGCTGCCCGTACGGCTGGCCGCTGGACGGCTGCGACCCGTAGGGCTGGCCGCTCGACGGCGGCGGCTCGGGCGTGTAGGGCGTGGTCGGGTCGTACTGCGGCTGCTGCCCGTACGGCTGCTGCGGCTGATATGGATCCGGCGTGCCACCGGGTGGGTAAGTCATCAAGTCCTCCTCGTTCCCCGGGCACCGTACTAGCCGGGGCGCCGAAGAGAACACGATAGGTGTACGTGTCCGCAGGTTGCGATGGTTATGAGACTGTCGTTCTCAGGACAGCTTGGTCAAGCTGCCCACGGCACGCTCGACCGCCAGGCAGCGATCCTCGACGTAGTCGAGGCCCGCTTCTTCGGCGATCTGCCGCGCCTCGGCCGAGAAGATGCCACTCTGCAGCCACACCGCCGGCGCCTTGATCGCGACCGCCTGCCGCACCACCTCGACCGCGTCGTGGGCGGGCCGGAACACGTTGACCAGGTCGACCGGCTCGTCGAGGTCGGCCAGCGTGGGGACGGTTCTGACCCCGAAGACCTCGTCGACGAACGGGTTGATCGGGATGATCCGCCAGCCGTGCCGCAGCATCTGGAGCGGGACCGTGTGGGCCGGCTTGAACGGGTCTCGTGACGCGCCGACCACGGCGATGACGTTCGCCTCGGCCAGGATCTGCTGTGCATCCCTCATGCGATCGACTGTAGTCACAGCAGCGTCAGTTGCCGGTCGTCCCGCACCTCCGTCGGGGTCTCGATCGCGCGGGCCTCGCTGGGCCCGGCCCGATGCAGGCCGTGGCGCCGGGCCGCCATGCGCACCCGGGCGGTGACCTCGCGCTGGTAGACCTGCGGCGTGTAGGAGCCGTTGCCGTAGAGCTCGCGATAGCGCGGCGCCAGCTCGGGGCGGGTGCTGGTCAGCCAGGCGGCATACCACTCGCGGGCGCCGGGCCGCAGGTGCAGCGGGAGCGGGGTCACGCTGGTGGCGCCGGCCGCCGCGATGGCCGCGACCGTCTCGTCGATCGACTCGTCGGAGTCGGTGAGGCCGGGCAGGATCGGCGCCATCAGCACGCCGATGTCGAAGCCGGCATCCGTGAGCCGGCGCACGGCGTCGAGCCGGCGGCGCGGACTGGGCGTGCCCGACTCGACCGCCCGCCAGACCTGCTCGTCGACGAAGCCGACCGAGAACGAGAGACCGACCCGGGTCACCGCGGCGGCCTGGGTCAGCAACTCGAGGTCGCGCAGGATCAGCGTGCCCTTGGTGAGGATCGAGAACGGGTTGGCGTGATCGCGCAGGGCGGCCAGGATCTCGGGCATCAGCCGGTAGCGGCCCTCGGCGCGCTGATAGACGTCGACGTTGGTGCCCATGGCGATCGGGGCGCCCGACCACCGCGGCGCCGCCAGCTCGCGCCGGATCAGCTCGCCCGCGTTGACCTTGACGACGATCTTGCTGTCGAAGTCGTGGCCAGTGTCGAGGTCGAGATAGCTGTGGGTGTGGCGGGCGAAGCAGTTGTGGCTGACCACGCCGTCGGCGACGAAGTCGCCAGTGCCGGTCGAGATGTCGAACAGCGGCAGGGTGAGCCCGAGATCCTCGATGTCGACCACGGCCAGTTGCCGCCCGGCCCGCACCCCGACCCCGGACGCGTCGAGCGGAGCGCCGACGACGCCGGTGAGGTGGCGGAAGCGCAGAGCCGCCCACAGGTCACGGTCGATCTCGACCACGCCCGGACCGCCGCCGCCCCGAACCCGCACCGGGGTGCGGCTGGGCAGGCCGAGATGGGTCAGCGCCTCGGTCACCCGGGCCAGGAACAGCCGGTCGGCGCCGGCGAAGCTGACGGCCAGCCGGTCGGCCTGGCCGACCGAGCCGAACGCGCCGGCCAGGAAGCCGCGATACCAGTCGGAGGTGGGGAGCTCGGGCCAGCGCAGCGCCTCGTGCAGCGGGACGTCTTCGAGATAGCTGTCGGCGCGGGCCCAGGCGTCGCCGCCCCGAGGCGGCTCGCCCCCGCGGACGCCCTCGCCCCGGGCCAGGCCGGCGTCACCCCGGATCAGCCCGCAGAGGTAGCCGGACTGGTAGTCGGGCGACTCTTTGGGTGGCTCGGCGAAGTGGCCGACCCCGAACATCAGGTCGCCCACGGCCAGCGCGGGCTGGTGGGGCTCGGCCGGGCTGACGTGCCGCCAGCCGCGGTCGGTGAGGAACCGGTGGTCGCCGCTGGAGACCAGCCGGGTGCCGTCGGCCAGGGTGACCCGGAACGCGGCCTTCGTGGTCGACCAGTGGTCGAGCACCGTGGTGGCGACGTAGCGGCGGGTGGAACCGGCGCCCATGGTGCCCATGACCGCGTCACCGGGGCGCAGCTCGGCCAGCCGCCGGGTGGCGCCGTCGGGCAGCAGGATCGGCGTGTCGCCCGAGAGGCAGTAGGCGCAGGCGTGGGAGCAGCCCCGATAGGGGTTGATCGTCCACTCGAAGGGCACTCGGGACGCGCCGGGAACCCGGTTGATCAGGCTTTTCGCCTGGATCTCGTAGAACGTCATGCCGGCGAAGCCGGGAGTGTCGAACGTGCGCACCGCGGCGCCGGGCAGCGCCAGCGGCAGGGGTGGTGCCGCCGGCGCTGCCCTGTCGAGGAGCGAGTCGCCGTCGGTCGGGGCCGACAGGTTGGACCATCGCATGGCAGGAATTCGAACACATGTTCGATCCGCTTGTCCAGTCACCTTCCCGCGTGTCGCCGGCGGCTCGCCGAGGGCACGAAAAGGCCCGCGAACCGAACCGGCTCGCGGGCCTTGACGAGGTGAAACGGGCGCGTCAGTGGCTGTGGGCGGCCAGCTGCTGACGGACGTCGTCCATGTCCAGCTTCTCGACCTGCTCGATCAGGTTCTCGAGCGCGGACTCGGGAAGAGCGCCGGGCTGCGAGAAGACGATCACGCCGTCGCGGATCGCCATGATCGTGGGGATCGAGCGGATGTCGAACTTCGCGGCCAGCGCCTGCTCGGCCTCGGTGTCGACCTTGCCGAAGGTGATCTCGGTGTGCTTCTCGGAAGACCGCTCGTAGGTCGGAGCGAAGCGGACGCACGGCCCGCACCAGCTCGCCCAGAAGTCGACCAGGACGATGCCGTCCTTGCCGGTGACCTCGTCGAAGTTCTCAGCGGTCAGCGCAGTCGTCGCCATGATGTCTCCGTCCACGGGAATTTGGCATTCGTGCGGTGAAACCCATAGTTCACCCCAGCCATTCCCGGTGGAACCCCGGACAACACGTGGTCTGGAGCACGAATCGGGACGCGGTGTGGGCCTCGGGCAACTCATCGTAACGATTAGTGAAGAGAGCGCTCACCGTAACGAGCCAAGTTGTAACGCCCGTTTCGTGCCCTGAATCACGACATGGCGGGAGCGGTCGGCCGGTCAGGCGGTTGACCTCGGAGATCCTTCGTACCGTACGTAATAGGAAGGATTGTTAAATGTGAGCTGTGTCACATGCGAGTAACCTTCACGTGGATACGCAGGGTAAGGCAGACTCTGCCGTATCAGAGCGTGGGCGGCGGGTGCCGGGGAGGGCCCCGCCGCTCATTGCGTCCCCCCTCGGTTCTGCGCCCGGTGAGACGGCCCGGGGGCCCGGTTGGGTAGCGTAACCGCCCATGATTGCCGCCGAGGACGAGTCCGCCGAAGTCGGAGTGGGCCCCTGGGCGGGCGAACGGCCCGACGACCCCCGCTACGACCCTGAGCTGCTGGCCGCGGGCGATCGGCGCAACGTCGTCGACCGCTACCGCTACTGGCGCCGTGAGGCCGTCGTCGCCGACCTGGATACCCGCCGGCATGACTTCCATGTGGCCATCGAGAACTGGCAGCACGACTTCAATATCGGCACCGTGGTGCGCAACGCCAACGCCTTCCTCGCGGCCGAGGTGCACATCGTGGGTCAGCGGCGGTGGAATCGGCGCGGCGCCATGGTCACCGACCGTTACCAGCACGTGCGTCACCACCCCACCATCGAGGAGTTCGTGGCCTGGGCCGCCGAGACCGGCGTGCCGGTGATCGGCATCGACAACCTGCCGGGCTCGCGGCCGATGGAGACCGTCACCCTGCCGAAGAGCTGTGTCCTGCTCTTCGGGCAGGAGGGGCCGGGTCTCTCGGCGCCGGCCCGCGCGGCGTGTTCCGAGCTCTTCTCGATCGCCCAGTACGGCTCGACCCGCTCGATCAACGCCGGGGTCGCCAGCGGCATCGCGATGCACGCCTGGATCCGCGCCCACGCCGGGCCCCCGCCCGGGTGAATCTCGCTGATAGGCCCGGGTTCTGCGGATCCGCTTGACGCGGCCTGCCGCGGGCCGCACGGTAGGAGGCGTGGGTGTCACAGTGAGTTGCCCCAGATGCGGTGCACAGGTGCGCAAGCCCGACCTGATGCACACCGACTGGCGCTGCGACAACTGTGGCGAGGTTCCGCCGTTCCACGTCGCGGAACACATCAACGCCGACATCGTCGACAGCATGCTGCGCCGGCAGGCCGGTTCGGCTGAGAAAACACCGTTCTGGTGCCCGTGGCCATTACCCGCCGGATGGATGGTCACCGGCGTCGGCTGGGCGGGTGACGACCGTACGGGTGTACGCGCCACCGCCCTCGCCTGCAGCGGCCCCGATCCGCTCGGCGGCGGCCCGGCCGACGTCGTGCTCATCGCCGAGCAGCCGGGCGTCGGGCTGGGCACCAGATTCGGCGGTATTCCGGGCATCGACCCTGGTCACCTCATTGCCGAGGCGCTCACCGCCGGGAACGGCCACCCTGGACCACACGCCAAGATCCGCGCCGGCGGCCACCCCACTCCACTGTGGTGCGTCAAGTCCCCGGAAGATCGAAGCGCGTACGTGAGTGAGGCGAAAGGAATGTGGCTCTATGCGGTAGCGTGGCCGGCAAGCGCGGGCTACTTCCTCGCGGAGCACGTCGTCCTGCACGACCTCTGTGAGGGCGTTCCGTCCGAGCTTGTGTACGGAGCGCCGTCGCCGTACCTGCAGGGCAAGGCCTAGCCGGGTTGCCGCCTGACTAGCCAAGTTGGCCCCTGACCTGCGGATATGGAATCGGCTTTTCGGCCACATTGTTCACACCGAGCGACGAAGCTGATACCGTCAGTACTGCCGCGGCGCTGACCGTCACCCGCACCCACAGGAGAAGGCCCGCCATGATCAAGAAGGTTCTGACCTGGCTTGGTATCGCGTTCTTGATCTTTTTCATCGCCTTCAACCCCAACTCGGCGGCATCGGTCTTCGAGTCCCTCGGAGGCACGATCGCCGATATTGCCCGGGGCTTCGGCACGTTCTTCACGAACCTGGTCGCTTAGCATCACCACATGGGTGGTCCAGCTGAGCCGAACGAGCCTCGAGGCGAGGGTGCTGGTCGCCCTCGGGACGACGACGAGAATTTCGGGTTCAACGACCCGGCGTTCGATGAGGACCCGGAGTACGCGCGGCGGCGTCGCGCCTATGCGGACGGTCCCGGCTTCTCACCCGATGCGGGCTACTCGCCCGACGCCGGCTATTCCGAGAGCGCCGGTTACGGCCGCAGCACCGCCTATCGCGACGACGACGTCGGCGACGAGTACGAAGCTCCCGTCTTCACCGAGGAAGAGCTCGTGGGCCTGGGCCCCGAGGGCGGTGGCGGCCCGCGCCGGGTGCTGCCCCTCGAGGACGAACCGACCACACTGGTCGCCCGCTATCTCTTCCCCACCGAGCGTTACCGCGGCGAGTGGAAGAGACACTGGATCCACCTCTCCACGCCGCTCGGCATCGGCGCCGGCGCCACCCTGGCCCTGGGCTACCTGGCCGGCTTCCTGACCCGGCAAGACATCAACGGCCTGGTCACGGTGGCCGTCCTGATCTGGCTCGGCGTGATCAGCTGGGTCGCCTGGAAAGTCTTCGACTGGTACTTCGACCGGTTCATCCTGACCAACAAGCGGGTCATGGTCGTCAACGGCATCATCACCCGCCGCGTGGCAATGATGCCCCTGCTCCGGGTCACCGACATGAAGTACGAGCAGTCCGCGCTCGGCCGCCTGCTGAGCTACGGCACGTTCGTCCTCGAGTCGGCCGGTCAGGACCAGGCGTTGCGCGAGGTCAAGCACCTGCCCAACCCGAACGAGCTCTACCTGCGCGTGGTCGAGGAGATGTACGAGCCCCAGGCGGTCGAGGCCCGCCTCGGCAAGGACACCGACGGCGACGACGCCTGACAACCTGTGACGAAGGGATCGTGCCGGGGGTGCGGCCGGTTGTGGCCCGAGGCCGGTAACGTTTTGCGGTGACCCGAATCGACCTGCACTGCCACTCCACGGCCAGCGACGGCACGCTCACCCCCGCCGAGCTGGTCCGCGCCGGTGCGGCGGCCGGGCTCGACGTCATGGCGATCACCGACCACGACACCACCGGCGGGTGGCCGGCGGCGGCCGAGGCGCGGCCCGACGGGCTGCGGCTGGTGCGCGGGGCCGAGCTGTCCTGTCGCTGGCTGGGGGCCGAGCAGTGGCCGATCGCGCTGCACATGCTGGCCTACCTGTTCGACCCGGCCGAGCCACGCCTGGCCGCTGACCTGGCCCGCATGCGGGTCGACCGGGAGCAGCGGGCCGAGAAGATCGTGTCCAAGCTGGCCGCCGACGGGGTGCCGATCACCTGGGCCGAGGTGCACGGGTACGCCGCGGGCGGGTCGGTCGGGCGGCCGCACATCGCCCAGGCGCTGATCCGGGCCGGGCTCGTGCGCACCACCAACGAGGCGTTCGCGTCGCGGTGGCTGGGGGCCCGTTACTTCGTACCGAAATCAGATCTTGATGTTTTCGAGGCCGTGCGAGCGGTGCGGGCGGCGGGTGGCGTGACCGTTTTCGCCCACCCGCGAGCGACGGTGCGGGGGCGGGTCGTGCCCGACGAGCTGATCATCCAGCTGGCCGACGCCGGGTTGTTCGGGCTCGAGGCCGACCATGAGGATCACTCACCGGCCGAACGGGCCCACGTGCGGGCGCTCGCCGGCGATCTCGGTCTGGTGGTCACAGGCTCGTCCGACTTCCACGGCACCCACAAGACCGTGCAGCTCGGCGACTATCTGACCGACCCCGAGGCGTACGAGAAGATCGTCTCGGCCGCGACCGGGGTGCCCGTGCTGGGGTGACGCTGGCCGCATCGAACTGCGTCGAGGCGGGCCCGGCACCTACCGTGATCGGGTGAATCTGAAGCTGCTCGGCGAAGTCTTCGTGACCTTGCTGGTGATCGTCGACCCGCCCGGCATGGTGCCGGTCTTCCTGGCCCTGACCGGGACGATGGACGGGCGGGCCCGGATGAAGGCGGGCACCCAGGCCGTCCTGCTCGCCCTCGGGGTGATCGTCGGCTTCGCCGTGGCCGGGCAGACCCTGCTCGACTATCTGCACGTTGAGCTGCCGGCGCTGCAGGGGGCGGGCGGTCTGCTGCTCATCCTGGTCGCGTTGCAGCTGCTCACGGGCAAGGCCGACGAGCCGTCGGAACAGGGCGGGACCAGCAACGTCGCCCTGGTGCCGATCGGCACGCCGCTGCTGGCCGGGCCGGGCGCGATCGTGGCCACCATGCTCTTCGTGCGCCGGGCCGAGGGGGTCGACGAATACCTGGTCATCGGCATCGGCATCCTGCTGGTCATGCTGACCGTGTGGCTGGTGCTGCGCTTCTCGGGCGGCATCGTCAAGCTGCTGCGACCGGCCGGCATCGAGGTGCTCACGCGGATCGCGGGTCTGCTGCTGGCGGCCATCGCCGTGCAGCTGATCGCGGACGCTATCGACGCCTTCGTCCAGCTTTACATCGCCCAGGGCTGACGGAATTTCTGTCGTACCCGGCTGGCAGGATTGTCCCGTGCCCTCCACCAGACCCCGCAACGCGGTTCCCGAGCAGCTCGGTTTCGCCGGCATGCCCGAGCGGCTCTTCGTGTGCACGCCGAGCAAGCTCGGGGCGTTCGCCGACTGTGCCCGGCGCTATCGCTACTCCTACGTCGACCGGCCCACCCCGGCCAAGGGTCCGCCGTGGGCGCACAACTCGCTGGGCGCGAGTGTCCACACCGCCCTCAAGAACTGGTACGGCGTGCCCGCCGACAGCCGCGATCCCGAGGCCCTGCCCAAACTGCTCAAGGCCACGTGGGTACGCGAGGGCTACCGCGACGTCGACCAGGAGCGCACGGCCTACCGCGCAGCCTTGCGCTGGCTCGAGACCTATGTGAACGGCCTCGACCCGGCCGACGAGCCGCTGGGCGTCGAGCGGGTCGTCGCCACCAAGACGGCGGTGCTGGCCTTCAACGGCCGGGCCGACCGCATCGACTCGCGGCGTGGTCCCGACGGGCCCGAGGCCGTGATCGTCGACTACAAGACCGGCCGGTCCGGGCTCGACGCCGATGACGCGCGCGGGTCGCAGGCGTTGGCCCTTTACGCGTACGCGGCCCAGCGCGTCTTCCGGCGGCCGAGTTACCGGGTCGAGCTGCACCACCTGCCGACCGCCACCGTCGTCACCCATGAGCACACCGAGGAGTCGCTGGCCCGCCAGGTCAGCCGGGCCGAGGACACGGCGCGCGACATCATGGCCGCCGAAAAGGCCGTGGCCGCGGGGGCGGACCCCGATGTGGAGTTCCCGACGAGTCCGGGGGCGCTCTGCTCGTGGTGCGACTTCCGCAAAACCTGCCCGGCCGGCCAAGAGGTCCCCGCCAAAGACCCGTGGACCGCGGTGGAACACCTGACGCCCACGGCCTGACTTTCAGCGCGGCGGCTTGCCGTGGCGCGACTTCGCGCGGCGCGGCATGGCGTGACTTTGCGTGGCGTGACTTTGCGTGGCGTGGCGCGGCTTCGCGCGGCGCGGCGGGCGTCGGGCGTGGCTCGGCCGCTGGGGCGTCGTCTCTGTCGGCGCGGGCCGGGCGGCTAGTTGTCGGTGACGCCGGCTCGGGTCAGGGCGGCCTGGCGCATCGGGGCGGTGCGGTAGCGGCTGGGCAGCGTGTTGAGCACGGTGGTCAACAGCAGGCGCATGCCGCGTACCGAAAGGTCGGCGGTGACGTCGGTGGTGGGCCAGCCCAGGCCGCCGTAGAGGCGCCGGGCCCACGGCGGGAGCAGCCCGATCGCGGTGCCGGCGACGCCGAGGTAAGCCCAGCGGGGCGGGCCCAGCGTGAGGCCCAGGCGCAGCGCGCGGTTGCCGAAGAAGTCGGGCACCGGGGGCACGGTCAGGAAGGCGGCCGTCTCTGCGCCCTCCTTGGTGAGTGACAAGCCGGGGCGCATGGCTTCGTAGTAGGCCGCCACCTCGGCGGCCGTGGCGGGCACCGTCGACGGGTCGAGACCGACCAGCTCGGCTGCCTTGAGCTGCTCGGTGTAGTACTGGTCGACCTCGGCCGGGGTCAGCTTCAGCCCGGCTCGGGTTGCTGTGGTCAGGAACGACTCGACCTCGGCCACGTGGACCCAGCGCAGCAGGTCGGGTTCGTCGATGCGGAAGGTCTCGCCGGTGCGAGGGTCGGTGCCGGTCATGCGCGAGTGCAGGCGGCGCAGGCGGCTCGAGGCCAGCTCGACCTCTTTGGTGGTGCCGTAGATGACGGTGCCGACGTAGTCCGAGGTGCGGTTGAGGCGGCCCCACGGGTCGGCGCGATAGCCCGAGTTCTGGGCCACGCCCGCGACGGCTCGCGGGTGCAGGGCCTGCAGGTAGAGGGACCGAAGGCCACCGAGCAGGAGGATCGGTTCCCGGTGGAGCTTCCAGGTGACCGAATCCGGCCCGAACAACCCGACGTCGACGCTCATGCCTTCCACAGTGCCACGCAATGCCGCGAAAGTTGAACTCGTTCAGTTTCATTTCCGGCGGTGACCCGGATTCACCCGGCGAGCGCGGCCGGTATGAGCCGCTCAGGCAGGGGGTGTGAGGGCACCCAGTGCGTGTCGGTCGGGCGGTGAGGGCCTGATGGTTTGCGGCAGGGCGGCGAGGGCCGCTGGTCAGGCTGTTTCGGTGGCGCGGCGGGTCTGGCAGGCGGGGCACAGGCCCCAGAACGTCACTTCGGCCTCGTCGAGCTCGAAGCCGTGCGAGGAAGAGGGGGTCAGGCACGGGCGGTCGCCGACCGTGCAGTCGACGTCGGCTATCTCGCCGCAGCCCCGGCACACGATGTGGTGGTGGTTGTCGTTGGCGCGGGCCTCGTAGCGGGCGGGGCTGCCGGCCGGCTCCAAGCGACGGGCCAGACCGGCGCGCGAGAGGGCCCCCAGCACGTCGTACACGGCCTGGGTCGAGACCGAGTCGAGGCGGGACCGGGCCCGGCGGGCGATCTCGTCCACCTCGAGGTGGCCGCCCGCGGCGAGGATCTCGAGCACGGCCAGGCGCGGCTTGGTGACCCGCAGGCCGTGCTCGCGCAGCAGTTTCTCGCCGGTGGACATTGCTCAATGACAACACGGATCGTCGCAATCCCCAACCACGGGCGGAGTCTGGGAACCTGGTCGGGCGCTACTTGGTCAAGATCGGCGGAAACGGTGAACCGGGACCCGCCGACAGGTGTACGCGGATACGAAGGAATGCTTGCGTCGTCAGATATCTCTAGGCTGGCGGCTCGACCAGTTCATGAGGAGGCGTCGTGTTCGACCAGATCAACGGCCTGCCGGTGCACGTGCTCGTGCTGCACGCGGCGGTCGTTTTCGTCCCGCTGCTGGCGCTGGGGGCGGTGGTCTACGCGCTGGTGCCCCGCTGGCGGCCCAAGATGGGCTGGGCGCTCGGCCTGCTCGCGATCGTCGCGCCGGCGTCGGCCTTCGTGGCGATGGCCTCCGGCAGCAAGCTTTACGACCGCCTGCTCGACCAGGGGATCAGCGGCGCGGGCAAGGAGATCCTCGACGACCACATGGGCTTCGGCACGCTGACCGCCTGGTTCACGCTCGGGCTGGGCCTGGTCAGCCTGGTGATGGTGGCGCTGACGTGGCGCCGGGGCAGCACCCGCCTCCCGATGCCCGGTGAGATCGGCGGCGCCGTCGCGCTGATCGTCCTGGCCGCGCTCTCGGGCTGGTACGTCTTCCAGACCGGCGACTCGGGCGCCAACGCCGTCTGGGGCACCTACTAGAAAATCGTCGAAACGCCCCGAGGTCTCGCACCCCGGGGCGTTTTCCATGCCCTAGAAGAGAAAGCGGGCGCAGAGCAGGCAGAGCAGGATCAGGGCGATGGCCGCGGCCACCAGCCCCACGCCGTAGGTGACCGTGCGGGCCGACCCCTCGGACTCGTCGAGCGCGTCCATGTCCTGCGGCGGCAGGCTGCGGGGCGGGGGCGGGCTCGCGATCGTCGGCGGCCGCCAGTGGGCCGACGGCGGCGGCGTCCGCGGCGGACCCGGATAGGTGGGGCCGGGCGCGGGCTCGGGCGCGGGCCGGTCGGGCTCACCGGGGGTGTTCGGGTCCGGTCGCTGCCAGTACGCGTCGTCCGGGACGCCCGTGGGGGTGGTCACGTTCATCGACGGTACAGCCGAAGGGGGAAGACTTCGGCAGCGGCGCGGGCCTACGCTCGTAGACGTGGACATCTTGGATGAGCCCGAGCGCGACAACGACGCCGAGCGTGAGGTCGACTTCGATTCGGAAGAGGCGGCCGTCCTGCCCGACCAGACTCGTGACGACACCGAGCGGGGCTGGGGCGAGCGGTCGTACGACAACGACGACCGTCTGCTGGAGGACCGCCCGCCCCACTGGTGACCCGCGGCTCAGCCCGGGCGGATCAAGACGCTGAAGCTCTGGCCGGGCCCGGCCACGGCGCGCGGGGCGTCGACGGGAGCGAGCGCCAGCAGCAGACCACCGGTGGTGGGATCGTCGGGGGCAGTCACCCGCAGCACCAGAGCAGACTCGGCCACCGGCGTGGTGCTGCCGTCGGCCTCGTCGTGGCGCAGCAGGTCGACCCGGTTGCCCGGCGCGACCAGGGCCAGCGCGGCCGGGTCGGACAGCCGGACCGGGACGCCCATGCTGCCGGTGGGAACGACCGGTGACGCCGGCGGCGACGCGGGACCCGAGACGGAAACCGTGTAGGCCGGCGGGTCGCAGGTGGGCGGGGGTGACCACGCCGTCAGCGCGGCGATGCCGAGCAGAGTCGCGACCGCCGCGAGGCGCAGCAGCGGGCCGCGGGCAGGTCGGCGCCAGCGCACGGGATCGAGACGGCCGTCGCCGCCCGTCGGTTCCGGCGCCGCGGGCAGGGCCGTGCCCAGCCGGGACTTGCTGGTTCGGCCCATCGTCGGCCCCTTCCGCTCCGGCGTCGCGGTCCAGCGGCGCCGAGGCGGACGTTAGGCGGAACGGAAGATCGCCCGCCCCGGGCCTGTGGACAGAGCGGAATTGTGGACAACCTCGGTGCGACAAACCGCGAGGTGGGTCAGGACGAGGCCGCAGCTTTCGTGCCGCTGCTCGAGCTCGACGACGAGGTGGTCGAGGAGCTGGACGACGACGTGGACGAGGACGTGGACGAAGACGACGTCGACGGGGTGGACGACGACGAGGACGAGTCGCTCGACGACGTGGACGACGTCTCGGACTTCTTGGCGGTCTCGTTGGTTCCGGACTTCTCGGCGCTCACGTTGCCCGAGCGGGAGTCGTTGCGGTAGAAGCCCGAGCCCTTGAAGACGATGCCGACCGAGTTGAAGACCTTGCGGAGCTTGCCGGCGCAGTCCGGGCACTCGGTCAGCGCCGGGTCGGAGAACGACTGCACGGCTTCGAGCTGATGTCCGCACTCGGTGCAGGCGTACTGGTAGGTAGGCACGGCTCCTCCGGATCTGTCGGCTGGCACTCGCCAGTTCCGAGTGCCAATGTTGCGCCATCGGAGGTCATTTCGTCCACTCGGACCGGCGTCTGAGCGCTCACACCGGCCGATCGGCAAAAACGGTCAGGCCCCCGCCCGGGGTGATTACCGCCTGAACCGGGCGGTCGTGCGGCTCGGCCGGCACCGTGTCGACCAGTTCGCCGTCGTGCAGCAGCGCGACCACCAACGGGCCGCCCGAGGCCGGCAGCCGCGAGAGCGCCCGGTCGTACGAGCCACCGCCGCGGCCCATCCGGACACCGGAGCGATCCACGGCCAGCCCCGGCACCAGCACGAGGTCGGCGGTGGTGATCGCCGCCGCCCCGAGCCGCGGCCCGACCGGTTCGAGCAGGCCACGCGGCCCCGCGACGAGCGACGAAAAGGCAGCCCAGTCCAGGTCGCCGTCGGGTTGCAGGACGGGCAGCAGCACGCGGACCTGAGCGGCGAGCGCCTCCACCAGCCCCGGCCCGCCCGGCTCGGACCCGATGGGCACGTACGCGGCCACCACGGCCGCCCCCTCACGACGTACGAGGGAAAGGGTTTGCCGTTGAACCTGTGCGGCCGCCGCCGCTAACTCGTTGGACGTCAGAGAGCGACGGGAAGTGAGGAGCCGATTGCGGAGCGCGATCTTGACCGACCGAGATCCTTCCGCGTCACGGGTTGAATCGGACATGCAACACCCCCCTTGTGAAAAGCGGCAAACGGTGCACACTATGTCAGCATCGCTCCAAAGAGGGCCACAGCCGGGAGGATGCGTGACGCTACGTGGCCGGCTCACCACTGCGTTCCTGGTGGTCGTTCTCGGTCCGGTCTTGCTCGGGTCCATCTTTGTCGCCGTCACTGTCGCCACGGTGAGCCGGGACCGGACGGCCGAGCGGCTCGACCACGCCGCCACGACAGTACGCACGGGCCTGGCCGCCACCTGCCGCCAGCTGCAGGCCGCGGCCGACGCGGTGGCCGTGGTGCCGCCGGACGCCCGCTGGGACGTGGTCGGCCAGCTCATCGCCCGCGGTCTGGCCACCGACATCAGGATCGTCGCGACCACGCCGCCGCCCCGTCCACCCGGCGCCACCGACGAGCTCGACGGCTGGCAGGACTGCGCGACCCCGGCCACCGAGGTCGCCGGCCAGAGCTCGAACGCCGTGGCCGCCCGGGCCGTCACCGGCGACCTCACCGTCGTCGCGGCCCAGGCCACCGACCACGACTTCATGACCCGGCTCGCCGCGGCGGCCGGCGCCGAGGTCACCTTCACGTCGCCCGAGCAGCCCGCCGACGAGGGCCGGCGCCTGACCCCTCAGCCCGGCCAGCCCCTCTTCCTCACGGTCACCGTGCCATCACACCAACCCGCTTTCCTGTACGCCGTCCTCCCGGCCGTCGTGCTGGCCGTCGCCCTGGCCGCGGTGCTGGTGGCGCGCCGGCTGGCCCACTCCACCACCCGGCCCCTGGGCGAGCTGGCCTGGGCCGCCGACCGGGTGGCCGACGGCGAGCTCGACACCCGCGTCCCCATCCCGCACCCCGACGAGCTGGGCCGGCTGGCCGCCACCTTCAACCGGATGACCCGCGAGCTGCAGGCCTACGTGCAGGCCCTGACGGCCAGCCGCGACCAGCTGCGGGGACACCTGGCGATCCTCGGCGAGACCCTGTCCAGTACGCACGACCTGCACCGCATCCTGCAGGTCATCCTGCGCACGGCGCTGGCCGCGACCGGCGCCCGGGCCGGCCTGGTGCTGCTGATCGACCACTCGTCGGGCCAGCTGGTCGCGCAGTGCGGGCTGGGCCTGGCCGGACGCTGGGACGTGCCCGAGGCCGAGTTGCCGCAGCAGCGCCTGCCGCTGGGCGAGGGGGTTCTCGGCGGCGTCGCCGCGACCGGGGAACCCCGCCGGGGCCGGGGCGAACTCGCCTCGTCCGAACCGCCCTGCCGCACCTATGTGGCGGTGCCCATCTGTGCGCCGGGCGTGCCCGAAGAACCGGGCGATCCGGCCCCGTTCCCCGAGACGCTGGGCGTGCTGGCCCTCTACGACCGGGTCGGCGGCGACACGTTCGACGACTCCGACCTGAGCACGCTGCGGACGTTCGCCGGGCAGGCCGGGGTGGCCGTGCACAACGTCCGCATGCACGAGGAGGCCCAGCGGCTCTCGCTGACCGACCCCCTGACCGGCCTCTGGAACTACCGCTACCTGCGCGAATCGCTGCGCCGGGAAGTGGAGCGGGCCAGCCGCTTCGGGCGCATGCTCGCGGTGCTGGTGCTCGACCTCGACCACTTCAAGGACGTCAACGACACGTACGGGCACGCCGCCGGCGACGCCGTGCTGGGCGAGTTCGCGCGGCGCATCCGGGTCGGTCTGCGCGAGGTCGACGTGGCCTTCCGCCAGGGTGGCGAGGAGTTCGTAGTGTTGCTGCCCGAGACCGACGCGTACGGCGGGGCGATCGTCGCCGAACGGCTGGGCGCGGCGGTCCGGGAACGCCCGGTGATCGTGGACGGCATCCCGGTGCCGATCAGCGTGTCCATCGGAGTGGCGGTCTATCCGGAGCACGGCGAGAATTCGCCGCAGGTGCTCGGGGCGGCCGACCGGGCGCTGTACGCGGCCAAAAACGCCGGACGCGACACATATCGGTTGGCCGAGCCCGCGGATGTGACGAAGTCAGGGGTTTCACCAGGCGATCAAGATGGAGATTTTGATCCGACAACGGCGGTGCCCAGCGGGCCACGACCGCCGCAACACCGTCGTGGCCGCTAGTCTCGCGGCATACCACGGGCACGACTGAGCGAAGGTGCGGTGACCTTGATGACCTCGAACGAGCAAGAGTCCGGCCGCCGGGCGGTGAAGGCTGTCATCCCAGCCGCCGGCCTGGCGACCCGGTTCCTGCCCGCCACCAAGGCTGTGCCCAAGGAACTGCTGCCGATCGTCGACCGGCCCGTGCTGCAGTACATCGTCGAGGAAGCGGCCGCCGCCGGCCTCACTGACGTCCTGCTGGTCACCGGCCGGGGCAAGACGTCGATGGTCGACCACTTCGACCGCCGGCCCGACGTCGAGGACAGGCTCGAGAAGAAGGGCGACCTCGAGCGGCTCGCCGCCGTGCGCCGCACGAGCGAGCTGGCCGACATCTACACCGTCCGTCAGGGCGAAGCGCTGGGCCTGGGGCACGCCGTCGGCACCGCCGCCGCGCACATCGGCGACCAGCCGTTCGCGGTGCTGCTGGGCGACGAGTTCGTCGAGCCGGACAAGCCGCTGCTGCCCGCCATGATCGAGCTTCAGGCCCGTACGGGGGGAATTGTTCTGGCCCTGGGCGAGGTCAAGCCCGAGGAGACGTCGCGCTACGGCATCGCCGCGGTCACCCCGTCGGACGACGGCGTGGTCGAGGTCACCGGCCTGGTCGAGAAGCCCGACCCCGAGGACGCACCGAGCAACCTGGCCGTCCTGGGCCGCTACATCCTGCCGGCGAGCATCTTCGAGGCCATCAAGAACACCAAGCCTGGCCGCGGCGGCGAGATCCAGCTGACCGACGCGATGGCGCAACTGCTGGCCGACGGCGTTCCCGTGCACGCCATCATCTACGGCGGCCACCGCTACGACACCGGCATGCCGCTGGGCTACCTGCAGACCGTCGTCATGCTGGCGGCCGAGCGCGACGACTTGGGCGAGGAGTTCCGGAGCTGGCTGGCCGAGTTCGTCGCCGGCGGTGCGAGGGGATGACGGCCACGGCCGATGCCGAGGCGGCCGCCAACGAGCTGAAGCCTCTCGCCGAATACCTGGGCAGCGTGCTGCGCAGGCTCCGGGCGCTGCCTCCGCTCGACCTCGACCTGACCCAGGCCCACGGCAACGTGCTGGCCAACGACGTGCTGGCGCCGCACCCGTTCCCGGCCTTCGACCAGGCCGCGATCGACGGCTACGCGGCCCGCTGGGAAGACCTCTCCGGCGCCGGGCGGGTCGGCTCGCACCCGTCCTTCGGGCGGTTCGAGGGCGGGCGGCCGGTGCGGCTCAACGTGGTCGGCGACCTCGGCGCGGCCAGCTGGCGGCCGGTGCGGCTCAACCCAGGAACGTGCTTCTCGGTGGCCGCGGGCGCGCCGCTGCCGATCGGCGCCGACGTGGTCGTGCCCGTGCACTGGACCGACCAGGGCATGGCCGCGGTCGAGATCCTGCACGCGCCGAAGCGGGGATCGGGCGTACGCCGGGCCGGTGACGAGATCGCGGCCGGGCAGGTGCTGGCGCCGGCCGGGGCCTACGTCACGCCGCCCATGGTGGCCACGTTCGCCGCCTCGGGCATCGGTCACGTCGTCGTCCGGCCCAGCCCCCGCGTCGTGGTCGTGGCCACCGGCGACGAACTGGTCGACGTGGGCCGGCCCAGCCAGCCCGGGCAGGTCGTCGACGCCAACTCGCACGCGCTGACCGCGGCCGCGGTCGAGGCGGGCGCCCTGGCGTACCGAATAGGAATCTGCGACGACGACCCCGAGGGCCTGCGTGGCCTGCTCGAGGACCAGACGCTGCGGGCCGACCTGATCATCACCACCGGTGGCACCGGCACCGGCCCTGGCGACATGCTGCGCCGGGTGCTCTCGCGCCGCGACCCCGGCCGCGGCGTCGTCGAATTCACCGACGTCGCGCTCTGCCCCGGCGCCACCCTGGGCTTCGGTACGGTCGGGGGCGAAGAGGTGCCGGTCGTGTGCCTGCCCGGCGAGCCCGGGGCCGCGCTGATCGGCTTCGAGGTGCTCGCCCGCCCGGTCATCCAGCTGCTGGCCGGGGCCGAACCGGTCTTCCGCAAAAGCGTCAAGGCCCACCTGCTCGAAACCGTGTCGTCCCCCGGCGGGCTGCGCGAATTCCGGCCCGCCCACGTGGCCGAGCGGCGCGGCGGCGGACATACGGTGCAACCGCTGGCCGGTGGGCCGTACACTCTCTCCGGTTTGGCCGAGGCCAACGGACTGCTGGTGCTCGGCGAACGGGTCACCACGGCAGCCGCCGGCTCGACCGTTGACGTGCTGTTACTCGACCGGAGGCGATGATGCTGGGGTCCACACCCGGATGGCCCGCCGTGCTGGCGGACGGTCCGGTGGTGTTGCGACCCTACAAACGCAGCGACGGCCGGGCCTGGTCCGAGGTGCGCATCGCCAACCAGAAGTGGCTCGCCCCCTGGGAGTCGGCCCCACCCGGCCCGTGGTCCGAGATGAACTCGACCCGGGCCTACGGCTACGTCTATCAAGACATGCGCCGGGCCGCCCGTAAAGGCGAGAGCATGCCGTTCGCGGTCCTCTACGAGGATCGGCTGGTCGGCCATCTCAACCTCGGCAACATCGTGCGAAGAGCCTTCAGTTCCGCGTACGCCGGATACTGGGTCGACCATCGGGCCGCCGGCCGCGGCGTGATCCCGACGGCGCTGGCGCTCGCCGTCGACCACGCGTTCGGCCCCGGTGGGCTGCACCGCATCGAGGTCAACATCCGCCCCGAGAACCACCCGTCCCGTCGCGTGGTCGAGAAGCTGGGCTTCCGCGAGGAGGCGTACCACCAGCGCTACATGCACATCGACGGCACCTGGCGTGATCATCTTGGATATGCCCTGACCAGCGAGGAGATCGCGGCCGAAGGCGGCCTGATGGCCCGCTGGCGCCGCGTCCGGGCCTGACCCCCGTGTGCCTATTGATCCTCAACCCCGACACGCCCGGCGCGTCGAGCGTGTTTCCGCAGCTCGCGCCCGTAGCCTCGGGGAGATTGGGTCTTGCGGTCCGCCACCGGAGACGTGTAAAGCGGACCGCCCGTAGCTGACGGGAGGGGTGAGGGTGCCGACCTCGGTGCTCCTCGCCGTCCTCGCCGCGGCCGGACTGCTCGCCCTCGCGCCGGCGCTCGTTCGCCGGTACGACGCCACCGAGCGGCTCGCCGCGGAGCGGGCGTCGTCCACGGCGAGGGTGCTGCAGCGCCACCGCCGTCGACGCACTGTGCCCGGACGCCGACCGATCAACCCCGGACGGCTGGTCACGGTTACGGTCTCTCCGGCTCTGCCGAAGCAGCAGCGCCGATTGCGTCTGGTCACGCCGGGTCGCCGCCCCGTCCGCCGGGCGCCGCAACGCCGGCACACCCCCGCGGTCGTCCGCCGGCGCCGGGTCTTCGCGGCCCTGCTGCTGCTCAACATCATCGAGCTGGTCGGCGTGGCCGCGGTCGGCCCCGGCTTCTGGATCGGCTTCGCCGTCACCGGCATGCTGCTGGCCTTCGACCTGGTCCACCTGCGCAACCGAGCCCTGGCCGACCGCCGCCGGCGCCGCGTCGAGGCCCGCGAGGCGGCGTGGCTGGCCGCCCAGCAGGCGATGGTCCGCCGCGAACAGGCCCGGCGGGCGCGCGACCGCCGCGAGAAGCAGAAGCAGCTGGCGGCCCAGAGGGAGGCGGCCCGGCGTACGGCGATGGGCCTCGACCGCGACGAGCCGCCCGCTGCCGCGCCGTCGGTGTACTACCGCCGGGTGGGCGGCCTGCGCGGCCGTGCCTACGAGGCGGGCGGCCGACACCACACGGCATAAGAGGGGTCGGTTCGCGGCGATGGCTGACAACCTGTTAGCCTTGCTGCGGTTCCCCGGACAGCTGTCCGAGGGCTGGTAAGGGGCTGTGGCGCAGTCTGGTAGCGCACCTCGTTCGCATCGAGGGGGTCTGGGGTTCAAATCCCCACAGCTCCACGTCTGGCGGCTCTCTGTTCGCGGTAAGCGCGAACCGGGGGCCGTTTCGCATTTCTGCTCAGGGGGCCGAGCCCCCTGAAACCCCGCGTTGCGGTCTGTTGCGGTTGGTGGGTGGTTGCTCGGGCCGAGTGCCCCTGAAGCCCCGCGTTGCGGTCTGTTGCGGGTGGTGGGTGGTTGCTCGGGTCGAGTGCCCTGAAGCCCCGCGTTGCGGTCTGTTGCGGTTGGTGGGTGGTGGGTGGTGGGTGGTTGCTCGGGTCGAGTGTCCTGAAGCCCGCGTTGCGACCTATTGAGTGTGAAGGGCACCTTCGGATCGTGGGAGTCAGCTGAGCCGCTTGACCCTGGCCTGGGAACAGGGTTTCCACTCGCGAGGCATTGTCCTCGAGTCCTAAGGAAATCTTGATGGGCGCAGTCCCTGACGATGCGCGGCCCTTTGGCGCGCATCTGCGTATGAGCTGGTGGAAGCCGCTTCTGGTCGTTCTTGTGCCGCCGGTGGCGTTGCTGGTGTTTCAGGTTCTGGGGTATCAGCTGGTCGGGGTCATCGAGGGCAGCGATGACCCGATGTCGGCGACCCTGACGCCGTTGAATTTTCTGGCCGTGAACCTGGCCACCATTGCCGCCGGTGTGGTGGCGATTCTGCTGCTGGCTCGGCTGGCCGGGGTGCCCTGGCGTCGGCTGATCAGTTCGCCGCGGGTCTTCGACCGGCGTCGGCTGGGGGAGTATCTGGTTGGCGCCGCGGTGCTGGTGGCCGTCGGGATCGGGGTGGTGGCGCTGGTCGCCCCGGACTCTCCGGGGTGGATCGCTTTCGGGGTGTCCGGCACGACGGTCGTCATTCTGGTGCTGACTTTGCTGACCACGCCGCTGCAGGCGCTCGGTGAGGAGTTGATGTTCCACAGCGCCGCTTTGCCGGCCGCCGCGTCGTGGGTGCGTGCGGTTCGCCCGGCTCTGGTGCTCGGTCTCGTGGTGTCGAGCCTCGGGTTCGCGCTGCTGCACGGGTCTTCGGATCCCTGGTTGTTCGGGTACTACGCGTTCATCAGCGCCTCGACCGGGCTGATGGCGATCATGAGCGGTGGGATCGAGGCGCCGGTCGCGTTCCACGTCGCCAACAACGTCCTGTTCACCAGCGTCAACACGCTCATGTCGGACGGGGAGCCGTTCTCCATCGACCGGTCGACCGACACCGGTGATGCGGCCGTGCTGATTCTCGGAGCGGTCAACATCGCCATGCTCGTGTTCGTGCGGCTGCGGGAGCGGAAGAACGCGGCGGCCTGAAAGGGCGAGCAGGCAGCGGTCGACGCGGATCAGGTCACCAGATGGTCCAGCCGCCGTCCACGACGATGTTGGCGCCGGTGGTGTAGCTGGAGCGTGGCGAAGCCAGGTAAAGCACCGTCGTGGCGATCTCGGCCGAGTCGCCGACGCGGCCCATGGGCGTTTGCTGGGCGAGGCGGGCCAGCAGGGCCGGGTCGCCGCCGTCGCCCGGGAACGGGCCGGGGGTCACGCAGTTGACGCGGATGCCGGCCGGCCCGAGTTCGACCGCCGCGTACCGGGTGAGTTGCACCAATCCGGCCTTGACGGCGCCGTAGTAGGGCGGGTTGCCGGCCTCGGGATTGTCGTACAGGTGCGGCTTCGGGCTGACCACGCCGTACATGGAAGCCACGGTGATGACCGACGGCGAGCTGTCCGAGGAGGCGGCCTCGAGCAGGTCGCGGGTCGCGTCGAGCAGGCGTTGGAGGGCACCCAGCGCGAGATCGGCCGCGGCCAGGTAGTCGGACGGCTTGGCGTTGCGCAGGGAGCCGCCCTGGCCGACGTGCGCGTTGTGCACGAGCACGTCCAGCCGGCCATGGTCCTCATGCAGCCGGGCCCCGAGGGCGGCCACGTCCTCGTCGACCGTGACGTCGCAGCGGGCGGCGTGGCAGCTGGGGCCCAGCTTGTCGGCCAGCGCTTCCAGCCGGCCCTGATCGCGGCCGACCAGATACGTCGTCGCCCCGGCGGCGGCCAGCGCCTCGGCCATGACCTGGCCCAGCCGGCCGGTCGCGCCGGTCACCACGGCCACCCGTCCGCGCAGGCCGAAAAGGTCTTCCAGGGTCATCATGAGTTCCACCGGCTCGGGTCGAGCAGCTGCACCGGCATCTCGGGCAGCGCGGCCAGCGCGTGCTCCCGTTCGGCGTCGGTCAGCGGCTTGCGGCTGATCAGGTCGGTGTTGCGGCGCAGTTGGTCCTCGGTCTCGGCCCCGACCACCAGCGAGGTCACCCAGGGCAGGGAGAGCAGATAGGCCAGGCAGAGATCCGTACGGTCCTCGCGGCCGAACTCGGCGGCCAGGCGGTCGAGGGTGGCGACGACGGCGTCGCGCTCGGCGTCGGGCAGGTGCGGCCAGGTCACATCGCGGCCGGCGGCGAGGAGGCCTTGAAGATAGGCGCTCCGCACGGTGACCACTATGTCGGAAAAATCGCCCTCAAAGTGCCACCGCTTGTCGAGGATGTTGCACGGCAGCTGGATGTAGCCGAGGTCGGGCAGCGTCAGCACCTGGCGCAGCTCGTCGGGGGACTGCACCGAGACCCCGATGCGGTCGGCTTCGCCCGTGGCGAGGCGCTGCCGCAGGTCAGCCCACCCGGCGGGGACGTCGGCCGCGCGGTGCAGCAGGACGGTCAGCGGGCCGGTGATCCCCAGCGCCTCCCGGCTGGTGGCCAGGCTCTCGCCCACGGAAGCGCCGGGGCCGATCTTGGTGATGACGTTCAGGTCGAGGCCGGGCAGAGCGGCCCCGAGCCGGCGCTCGCTGTCGCCGTAGGCCCGGGCCGTGTCGACGTGGGTGACGCCGAGGTCGCGGGCCGCGGTCAGCATGCGCGCGGTCGCGTCGTCGTCCGGCATTCCGGTGCGGTTGGCTATGCCGTACGCCCCGCCGAGCTGAGCCGTGCCGAGAACCAGCGCCGACTGGCGGTAGGCGCCCCGCGCCCGGACCGGTACGACCGGCCCCGCCTGGTCATTCATCAGTTGCCCTCACGCCGTTGGTTGGTGGTCTCTTCGGATCGGTACAATCGCTCGCCGAACGGCTTGAACGTATCGCCCACCGCTGCGCTGTCTGGATGAGGGTATGCACCACGCCAACTACTACTACGGTCACGCTCACCTGCTTGCCCGTTACGCCCAGCTGGACGATTGGATGCACCCGCCGCGCATGCAGGGCTACCTGCAGCACGGGTGGAACATCGGCGACGGCATGGCCCCCGGTGTCCCGTTCGTCGACGGCAGCCGCCTGCTGGTCTGGTCCGACCAGCTGCGCCGCCGGGCCTGGTCGCAGGGCCGGCGCGACGTCATCGCGGTCGGCTCGCCCTTCGCCTATCTGCTCGAGATGGACGAGACGCCGGTCGACGAGTCGAAGCGCGACGGCACCATCTTCTACCCCTTCCACGGCTGGGAGGGGCAGGAGGTCATGGGTGACCACCAGCGGCTGATCGACGAGATCAAGGCGCACGAGACCGGCCCGCTGACGGTCTGCCTGTACTGGAACGAGCACAAGGTCAAGGCGATCCGCCGGCTGTACGAGAAGGCCGGCTTCCGGGTCATCTGCCACGGCTACCGCGGCTTCTGGTGGCGCGACCACGACCGTGACTTCCTGGTCCGCCAGCTGGCCGAGCTGCGCCGTCACAAGCGGGTCGTGTCCAACCGGTTGTGCAGCGCGATCTGGTACGGCCTGCTGGCCGGCGCCCAGGGCGCGGTCTACGGCGACCCGATGGTGCTCGAGAACGCCGACCCGACGTTCGGCGGCGAGCCCCGGCTGCGGCGTCAGTGGCCCGAGGTGTACGGCTACGACCCCGACCCGATCGCGGCCCGCAAGGTGGCCGAGGTCGAGCTGGGCGCCGACATCCTGTGCACCCCGGAAGAGCTGCGCACCCACCTGGGCTGGCCGGTGGCGACCCAGCCGTTGAAGCAGTGGCGCCCGGCGGGCTCGCTGACCGCCTGAGGGCCCGTACCAAAAGTCGGTATTGCTACTTTCGTGTGGTACCTCTGAAGCAAGCCTTCGGAGGTGCCTCATGAAAGCTCCCCTTCCCGACAACGAGACCGACCGGCTCGCGGCGCTGTACGCCCTCGACATTCTCGACAGCGCGCCGGAACAGGACTTCGACGACATCGTCGCGCTCGCATCGAACGTGTGCGGCACCCCGATGTCGCTGGTGACGTTGGTCGACATGGACCGGCAGTGGTTCAAGGCCCGGGTCGGCCTGGACGAGACCGACACCGACCGCGAGATCTCGTTCTGCGCCCACGCGATCCTCGGCCGGGACCTGCTCGTCGTGCCCGACGCGACCAAGGACCCGCGGTTCGCCGACAACCCGCAGGTCGACTGCGCCAACGGCATCCGCTTCTACGCCGGGGCGCCGCTGGTCACCACCGACGGCTTCGCGCTGGGCACGCTGTGCGTGGTCGACGATCAGCCGCGCCGGCTCGACATCGAGCAACTGCAGGCCCTGCGCGCGCTGGCCCGGCAGGTGACCTCGCAGATGGAGTTGCGACGGCACGCGGTCGCGCTGGCCAATACCACGGCCCGGCTGCAGGAGCTGGAACGGCGCAAGGACGACCTGGCCGGGCTGATCGGCGGGGATCTGCGGGCGCCGCTGCGGGTGGTCGCGGCGTACCTCGAGAAGCTGGGCCGGACCGGCCGGCACGACGCCGACCTGGCCGATCAGGTCGCGCGGGCTACCGCTGGGCACATCCGCGGTTTCACCGACCTGCTGCACCACCTGACCGAGATGGCCGAGACCGGCTTCGGGGCCGAGAGCCTGCACATGCGCCAGATCGACCTCACCCGCATCACCCGGCGCGCGGTCGAGGCGGTGCGCCCGATCGCCGCCACCAAACAGATCTGGATCCTCAACCAGGCCGACGGGCCCACGCTGCCGATCATCGCCGATCCCGTACGACTCGAGCAGGTGCTCACCCATCTGCTGTTCGCCGCGGTGAAGTACACGCCGTCGGGTGGGCGGGTGCGGGTCGGCACCGACATCGAGTCGGGCCCGGCGGTGCGCCTCGACGACATGGACCTGCCGGACGGGATGCGACCCGAGCTGTTCCCGCACCTGTACTACGGCGCGATCGCCAACCCGGCCACCGTGCCCGGGCCCGACCGCGGTCTGGCCGTGGCCAAGAAGATCCTGGACGCGCATCACGCGACCGTGGCGCTGTCGGACCGGCCCGGTGACGGCACCTCGTTGCACGTGGTGTTCCCGTCGGCCGACCTGAACCCGGCCGCGATGCTCGACGACCTGATCGCGGCGTAGGACACATCGGCCCGCGCCTCGCTCGGCTGCAGTTCGAGCGAGGCGCGGGCCGACGCATTACCCGGTGTAGACCGGGCCGGAGCCGCCACCCGGGGGCGAGCCGGCTGACGGAAGGTCCTCGGGGTTCAGGTCGCGGACGGTCTGGGTCGGTACGGCCGGACGGGCGACCGCGCGGCCCGCCGCCGGGTGCAGGTCGGGCCGGCCCTGGCCCAGGGTCGACGGCCAGGTGTCGATGACGGGCGCGACCTCGGGCATGGGCGGGGGCGGCGGCACCGTGGCCGACCGCGGGCCCAGCCCGGCCCGGTGCAGCTTGTGCCACCGCAGCCGGCCGCCGGTCAGGGCCGTGGTCGCCGACTGCATCAGCACCAGATACATCAGTTGCCGGTAGGCGAACTGCTGCAACGGCAACCGCCACAGCGGCTTGAGCGATTCCTTGTCGAAGCGGAACGCCACCGCCGCGGTGAACAGCTGCAGGGCGAGCATGCCCAGCCAGGCCACCACGGTCTCCTCGAGCTCCCAGAAGACCAGGCCGTACAGCAGCATGATGTCGACCACCGGGGCCAGCATCGGCAGGGCCACGCCGAACAGGGCCAGGAAGGGCAGGCCGATCCGCCCGAAGCGACCCGACGGGCCCTTGTCGAACAGCGCCCGGCGGTGCTTCCACATCGCCTGCATGGTGCCGTAGCTCCAGCGGTAACGCTGGCGGTAGAGCTGCTCCAGAGTGGCCGGCGCCTCGGTCCACGCCTTCGCGTCCTCGGTGTAGACCACCCGCCAGCCCGCCCGCAGCATCGCGATCGTGACGTCGGTGTCCTCGGCCAGCGTCTCGTCGCTGATCCCGCCGACCTGGGCCAGCGCCTCGCGGCGGAACGCGCCGATCGCGCCGGGCACGGTCGGCATGATGCCGAGCACCTCGTACAGGCGGCGGTCCAGGTTGAAGCCGATCACGTACTCGATGTGCTGCCAGGCCGCGACCATCTTCTCGCGGTTGCCGACCTTCACGTTGCCGGCGATCGCGCCCACCGTCGGGTCGGCGAACGGCTGCACGAGCTTGCGGATCGAGTCCGGTTCGAAGATCGTGTCGCCGTCGACCGTGACGATGAGGTCGTGCCGGGCCAGCGCGATGCCGGTGTTGAGGGCGTTCGACTTGCCGCCGTTGGGCACGCGGACGACCCGCACGTTGGGCAGTCGCATCTGCTCGACCAGGGCGGCCGTGCCGTCGGTGGAGCCGTCGTCGACCACCACCACCTCGATGTGCGGGTAGTCGCCGCCGGCCAGCGACTGCACCGCGGCCTCGATGCCCTCCTTCTCGTTGTAGGCGGGCACGATCACCGACACCGGCTCGGTCACGACCGGACCCCAGCTCCAGCCGGGCTTGCGGCGCTGCCGGGTGTGCCGGGTCGCCAGCAACAGCAACAACGCCGTACGGCCGATGGTGAGCGCACCGACGACGAGGAACAGGATGGCGATCACCCACACCAGACCGTCGGCCACCCGCACGGTCCAGATCACCGCGCTGCCGCGCCAGACGTCGCTGCCGGCGGCCTCCGGATTCTCGGCCAGCTTCGGTACGGGCTCGGCCCCCTTCGCCGCGGCCGTGTTGCTTTGTTCGATCGTGCGGTTGAGGCCCTCGGTGACCGTCGTGAACGAATAGCCCCGCGCCTTCATCATCGGGATGAACTGGTTGAGCGCGTCGACGGTCTGCTGCCGGTCGCCGCCGGCGTCGTGGAACAGGATGACGGCCGAGGCCTCACCGGCCGGGGTCGCGTTCTTGACGATCTGCCCGACGCCGGGCCGCTGCCAGTCCTGGCTGTCGGTGTCGTTCACGACGACCAGGTAGCCCTGCCGCCCCGCGTTCTTGATGATCTTCCAGTTCTCGTCGTCGATCGCGGCGTTCTTCGACGAGTACGGGAAGCGGGCCAGGTTGGTGTGCACGCCGGTGGCCCGGGCGATAGCGACCTGGGTCTGCGACAGCTCCAGGGTGCGCCGCCAGGGGGCGAGCAGCTGCAGGTTGGGGTGGGTGAAGGTGTGCAGGCCGAGCTCGTTGCCCTCGTCGGTGACCCGCTTGGCCAGGGCCGGATGCCGGGACACCTCGGAGCCGACCACGAAGAACGTGCCGTGCGCGTCGTGCTTCTTGAGCACGTCGAGAACCCGCGGCGTCCACGTCGGATCCGGGCCGTCGTCGAACGTGAGGGCGATGGTCTTGGCCGGCATGCGGCTGGTGCTCTCCTGACCGCCGGTCGTGTTGATGACCGGGCCGCCGTTGAGAACCTCGGCCGGGACGGTCACGTTGTCGCCGACCTCGGTCTCGACGTGGTCGCCCTTGAACTCGGCGTTCACGTAGGCCTGGACGACCAGGACGGCCACGAAGACGAACACCAGCAGGGTGCCGAGCAGCACGCGGGGGCGGGGGAGCAGACGGCGCCGGACCGGGCCGCGGCCGCGGGTGCGCTGCCGGCTGCTCGGCATCGGCGGCGGGGTGTTGGGCGCCGGGGCCTTGTGAGCGGGGGTGTGGGGGGTCACTGCAGCACCTTGGAAGTGAGGTCTTCATCGCGAGCTATGACGAGGTCGACGGCCGAGGCGGTGGCTTCTTCGGTGGACGAGCCGGCGGCCGACCCTCCGCTGCCGGCCGACCCGCTGCTGCCTGAACCGGAGCCGGAACTGCCCCCGGAGGCGGACGAGCCCGAGCCGGTCGGGCTCGGGCTCGTCGGGTCGCCGGTTCCGCCACCGGCGCCGCCGGTTCCGCCGCCGCCGTCGTCACTGGTCCCGCCGCCGGTCCCGCCGGTCCCCTCCGAGCCGGGCGGCGCCGGCGGCACCGGGACGACCGGCTCGGTCGTCGGGGTGGTGGTCGGAGTGGTGGGCGTGTCCCCGCCCGGCGGCGGGATCACCACGACCGGCCCCGGCTTGGGCGAGGTGGTCGACTCCGGGATCTTCGTGGTCGTGGGCGGCTTGGGCTTGGTGGTGCTGGTCGTCTTGCTCGGCGTGGGCGTCCTGGTCGCGGCCGGAGTCCGGGTGGACTCCAGGCGGGGCGTCCGCGGCCGCGCGGTTGTGCGGCGGGGCAGCGGATCGGCGACGGAGAGGGCCCGCGCCACCTGGGTCGGCGTCGGGGTGGGGCTGGGCGCGGGGGCGGGCGGCTTGGGGGCCGGCGTCTCCTTCTTCTCGGGCTCGAGTCCGGGCAGCGGCAGCACGGCACTGGAACGGACCGGTCCGCCGGCGAGGCTGACGCTGATCAGTCCGCCGTACAGCATGACCAGCACGCCGAAGGCGTACGCGATCCGCCGCAAGAACCGGCTGCGGCGCCCGGTGCTGTCGACGAAGACCGGGGCGGGCATCTCGACAGAGATCACCTCGGTCGCGAGAACGTCGGTCGCAACGAAATGCGGGTTTTCAGGCTCCTGCGAAGTCACGCGGCGAGCTTAAAAAGATAATTGGCGATCTTGCTATTACTCACCCTCGGGAGTGACGGATGATCGTTTCCCGGAAATCAACCGAAATGATGAGGCCCAGCGTTTGACCAGATAGCACGTCATATGTGCCACGGCCGGGGACAGATCTCTGAGCTGCACGGGGATGACGAAGGGCCGAAGGTTACGCCGATTTCCCCATTGTTTTCCTGTCGCATTAACGACAATGAAAGAGGCAAAATGGCGAAGCTTATTCATGGCCCTAATTGTGCGCCTTAATAAGAATATACCATTATGTCCAACTTGTCGGTCCTGTGCGTGATCGAAATTTGAAATTCCCCTGGCCACCCGTTGAATCCGTCATCAGAGGTCGTTAAGCTTCATCTTGCGCGCCCCTATCGCCCGCTTCCCCCGTGGCAGGCGATCGGGGCGCGCTCTTTCTTTTCCAGCTTTGCTCCCGTGCCGGTTGAGCCTGGAAAGCATCGAGCCGCCGCGTGGACCATGTCCACGGCGACGGCTCGGGTGGGACGGACTAGATCCAGCGGCCGCCCAGCCACATGCGGTTCGACCAGGATTCGTACGGGATGGTCTGGCCCACGAAGACCGGATAGAAGTAGGCGAAACAGATCGCCACCAGCACCAGATAGGCTGCGGCCACCACCGTGCCCACCAGCTGGCGATCGGTGCGCGACGAGCCCGCGACGATGCCCTGCGGTGGCGTCATGATCGCCCCCAGCACGTAGACCACGGCCAGGATCAGGAACGGCAGGGCCGGCAGGGCGTAGAACGAGAACATCGTGCGCCCGTCCTTGACCGCGTAGTAGAACCACGGCAGCAGCCCGGCCGCCGCCGGCACCAGGATCGCCCACGCCCGCCAGTCGCGTCGGGCCAGGCCGAACCAGATCAGCCCGGCCAGCGCGGGCAGGAACGACCACCACAGCACCGGCGTGCCCAGCAGCAGGATCTCGCGGGCGCAGCTGGACGCCCCGCAGTCGCCGCTGTTGTTCCAGTAGAACGCGACCGGCCGCCCGAGCAGCAGCCACTGCCACGGCCAGGACTGGTAGACGTGTCGCTCGGTCAAGCCACTGTGGAACGTGTACGCCTCGTGGTGGTAGTGCCACAGGTTGAGCAGGGCGCCCAGGAACGGCGGCTCGCTGAGCCCGTTGGCCTCGCGGTAGTGCCGGAAGTAGCCGGTGTCGGTGACGAACCAGCCGGTCCAGGTCGACAGGTAGATCACGAACGTGAGCCCGAAGCTGAGGAACAGCCAGCCCAGGTCGCCGATGATGCCGGCCAGGAACGGCCCGCGGACCCCGGCCGAGCGACGGGCCTGGGTGCGCCAGGCGATGACCAGGCCGGCCAGGAACGGGGCGAAGAACAGGGCGCTCCACTTCACGCCGCAGGCCAGGCCGAACAGGACGCCGGCGACCAGCAGCCACCCCGGCACCGCGCGCGGCACGTACGGGGTCTGGCCGGGGTCGTACCCGTTCTCGAGCGCCCGCAGCAGGTGGCGGCGGTAGTGGTCGCGGTCGAGCACCAGCGCCGCGAACGTGGCCAGCAGGAACGTGGCCAGGAAGATGTCGAGCAGCGAGGTGCGCGACAGCACCAGCTGGAAGCCGTCGAGGGCCATGAGCATCCCGGCCAGCCCGGCCAGCAGCACCGAATGGAACAGCCGGTAGGCGACCCGGACCAGGATCAGGACCATGACCGTGCCGGCGATCGCGGCCGGGAAGCGCCAGCCCAGCTCGGTGTTGCCGAACATCAGCTCGCCCAGCGCGATCAGCCATTTGCCCAGCGGCGGGTGCACGACGTAGGCCGCGCTGTTGGTCTTCTCGTCCCACTCGACGCCGTGCTGGAGCATGTCCCAGGCGTCGGTCGGGTAGTAGACCTCGTCGAAGATGTAGCCCTTCGGGTTGCTGATCCCGTTGAGCCGCAGGATCGCCGCGATCGCCACGACGACGGCGGTGACCAGCCACGAGTGCGGGTTGAGCCAGTTGTCGAGCGTGCTCAACCGGCGCCGGACGATCTCGGGGACGCCGCGCACACCCCCGGGCTCGGCCGCCGCGGGCGGTTCCGGGGTGAGCTCAGTCTCCGTCGTGGGCGCCGTAGTCACCCCGCGATCGTAGGGCGTGCGGCTGGAAGGTGACGCCTGCCGTCACCGGGCCCGGGCGTGTGATGGACTTTCCCGGTGGACTCGTCAGAGAAAGGCCGGGTGGTTCTGCTCGGCGCCCCGCTGGGCAACGTCGGCGACGCGTCGGCCCGGCTGCGTGAGGTGCTGTCGACCGCCGACGTGATCGCGGCCGAGGACACCCGGCGGCTGGCCCGGCTGACCCGCGACCTGGGGGTGACGGTCACCGGCCGGATCGTCTCGTACTTCGAGGGCAACGACGAGCGGCGTACGCCGGAACTGGTCGATGCCCTGGCCGGCGGCGCGGTCGTGGCGGTGGTGACCGACGGCGGGATGCCGAGCGTGTCCGACCCCGGCTTCCGTCTGGTGCGGGCCGCTCTCGACGCGGGTTATCCGGTCACCGCGGCGCCGGGTCCGAGCGCGGTGACGACGGCGCTCGCGCTCTCCGGGCTGCCGAGTGACCGCTTCGTCTTCGAGGGCTTTCTTCCGCGTACGGGCTCCCACCGCCGCTCGCGTCTGCGGGAGCTGGCGGCCGAACCCCGCACGCTGGTCTTCTTCGAGGCGCCGCACCGCATCACGGGCATGCTGGCCGACGCCGCGGCCACCTTCGGCGACGAGCGCCCGGCCGCGGTCTGCCGCGAGCTGACCAAGACGTACGAGGAGATCCGGCGCGACACGCTGGCCGAGCTGGCCGCCTGGGCCGGTCGCGAGGAGCCCCGCGGCGAGATCACCGTCGTCGTCGGGGGCGCCCCACCGCGCCCGGCCGAGCGCCCGGCCGACGAGGACCTGCGGGCCGCGGTGGCGGAGCGTGAGGCGGCCGGGTCATCGCGCCGGGACGCCATTCAGGCCGTGGCCGACGAGCACGGCATCCGCAAACGTGAGGTCTATGCCCTGGTCCACGGTCAGTAAGCGGCGGCCAGAAAGCCGGCCAGCAGGGCCAGCGGGCCGGCCAGGCTCAGCAGCACGGCGGCCCGGCGGGCCCGGGCGGTGTCGAGCCGGCGCGCTTTTGTCACGCCCGCGATGGCATAACCGCAGAGCAGCACCAGTGCGAAGCCGAGCATCCAGCGCAGCTGCAGCAGGGCGCCGGTTCCCCCGACGTACGCCTGCAGGCTGTCCGGACTGACCATGCGGGCCGGGGTCACCGCGCCCGGCTGGCGGGCCTGTCCCTCCACGCCGAGCAGGCGCACCTGCGTGATCGTGTAGCGGCCGTCGGCGTCGGCGAACCGGCCCGCGCAACGCTGGGTGACGCCGTCGCCGGTGCAGCGGGTCGTGGTCGCGTACCCCTGGTCGCCGTGGCCGACCGCGAGCCAGAACGGCTCGGCGCTGACCCAGGCGAAGAACGCCGCCACCAGGCCCAGCGCGACCAGCGAGACCTGGGCCGAGACGGGACGGCCGGTCGGTTTGCGGGTGGCCCGCCCGGTGCCCCGGTGCCGGGGGCGGGTGAGCACGGGCGGGGGTTCCTGGCCCGGCGGCACCTCGATCGTGTCGTCGGCCGGGTCGCGCCAGAACGAGGAGTTCTCCAGGCGCTCGAGGCGGGCGTCGGTGGACGGTGATCCGGTCGGCGGGGGCAACGGCTCGGTCGGTCGGGCGCCGCCCTGGCGGGGCCGCGCGGGCATCGGCCGGTCCAGCGGGACGGTCGGGCGGTGGTGCAGGTTGGGCTCGGGCAGCACCATCACGTCGTCCGGCGGCGGGGTGACCGTGGCCTTCGGCGCCGCGACCGGCGGTTTCAGCGGAGGCGGTGGCATGGCCGCAGCCTTCGCAGCGGGCGGTGGCACGGCCCCCGCGTTCATCGGGGGCCAGGGCTTGGTCCGGGCATCCGCATCGGGGCGCGGCGCGGCCGGCTTGCTCGCGACGGGAGGCTGCGGGGGTGCGGTCACGGCGCTGGGCGGCACCGCGACAGGCGTGGGCGCGGCCGCGGCGACGGGCGACGGTGCCACGGGGGCGGGCGTGGCCGGGGCGTCGGCGGTCACCGTTTCGGGTGATGCGCGGGCGACATGGCCGGCCGCGGGGCGCAAGGGGTCGTACCGGTGCGGGTCGGGGCGGTCGTGGTCGCGCTCGACCGCCGGCGGGTCCGCCACCAGTGGGTCGACGGCGAGTTCGGCCGCCACGTCCTGGGCGCCGGCCGCGTGAGCCTCAGCTGCGACTCCCGTCCGCGGCACGGACTCGGGCGGGAGCAGCACCCCGGTGCCGCCCGCGGCCTGTTCGGCGGCCTGGGCGGGCCGTCGGCGCGGGTGGCGGGCGGGGGCGGGCATCGGATCCCCGGCCGAGCGGTCGGTCTCGCCGCGCCACCAGGCCGCGTCGGGATCGGCGAACGACCACGGGTCGCCCTCGCTGCGAGGTGTTTCCCCAGGTTGTGGCGTATCTCCGGACACGGCTCCATTGGACTACGCGGGCGCGCGACCGGAGCGTTTTGAATCGGGCGTGTCGTGATAAATGAGTATCTCGCCGAGGGCTGAACCAATCCGTTCGCTGGCGGGCCCGGCCGCTCACTACTCTTAGTCCTCATGAGTCACGTTCTCGCCGCGGTCGCCTGGCCCTACGCCAACGGCCCGCGCCACATCGGTCATGTCTCCGGCTTCGGGGTGCCCTCCGACGTTTTCAGCCGGTACATGCGGATGGCCGGCCACGACGTGCTCATGGTCTCGGGCACCGACGAGCACGGCACGCCGATCCAGGTGCAGGCCGACGCCGAGGGGGTGACCGCGCGCGAGCTGGCCGACCGCTACAACCGAGTGATCGTCGAAGACCTGCACGGTCTGGGCCTGAGCTACGACCTGTTCACCCGCACCACCACACGCAACCACTACGCCGTGGTGCAAGAGCTGTTCACCGCGCTCGAGCGCAACGGCTACATCGTGGCCCGCACGACGCTGGGCGCGCGCTCCCCGTCGACCGGGCGCACCCTGCCCGACCGCTACATCGAGGGCACCTGCCCGATCTGCGGCTACGACGCGGCCCGCGGCGACCAGTGCGACAACTGCGGCAACCAGCTCGACCCCGAGCAGCTCATCAACCCGCGCTCCAAGATCAACGGTGAGACCCCGGAGTTCGTCGAGACCGAGCACTTCTTCCTCGACCTGCCGGCCTTCGCCGAGGCCATCGGCAACTGGCTCGACCAGCGGGAGAACTGGCGGCCCAACGTCCTCAAGTTCAGCCGCAACCTGCTCGACGACCTGCAGCCCCGGGCCATCACGCGCGACCTCGAATGGGGCGTGCCGATCCCGCTCGACGGCTGGCGCGACCGCAACGACAAGCGCATCTACGTCTGGTTCGACGCGGTCATCGGCTACCTGTCGGCCTCGATCGAGTGGGCCCGCCGCTCCGGCGACCCCGAGGCCTGGCGCAAGTGGTGGTCGGCCGACGGCGAGGGCAAGGACGCCCTGGGCTACTACTTCATGGGCAAGGACAACATCGTCTTCCACTCGGTGATCTGGCCGGCGCTGCTGCTGGGCTACTCCGGCGAGGGCGACAAGGGTGGCGAGCCGGGCGAGCTGGGCCGGCTCAATCTGCCGACCGAGGTGGTCTCGAGCGAGTTCCTGACGATGGAGGGCAAGAAGTTCTCGTCGTCGCGCCGGGTCGTCATCTATGTGCGCGACTTCCTCGAGCGCTACGACGCCGACGCGCTGCGCTATTTCATCGCGGTCGCCGGTCCCGAGTCCAACGACACCGACTTCACCTGGGCCGAGTTCGTCCGCCGCAACAACGACGAACTGGTCGCGGGCTGGGGCAACCTGGTCAACCGGTCGATCTCGATGGCCGCCAAGAACTTCGGCGCCATCCCGGCCGTGGCCGAACTCACACCTGACGACGAAGCCCTGTTGGCTGTGGCCCGGGCCGGCTTCGCCACGGTCGGTGAGCTGATCGGCAAGCACCGGCAGAAGGCGGCGATCGGCGAGGCCATGAAGGTGGTCGCCGAGGCCAACAAATACCTCTCCGAGCAGGCCCCGTGGAAGCTCAAGGCCGAGGACGAGAAGCCCCGCCAGGGCACCGTTCTCGCGGTCGCGCTCCAGGTCGTCAGCGACGCCAACACGCTGCTGACGCCGTTCCTGCCCCACTCCGCGCAGAAGGTGTTCGAGCTGCTCGGCGGTCAGGGCGTGCATGCGCCGATGCCGAGCATCGAGCAGGTCGACGACCTCGACGGCGGCCCGTCCTATCCCGTGCTCACCGGCGACTACACGGTCGGCGCGCGCTGGGAATCGGTGCCGCTGGTGGCCGGCACGCCGCTGGCCGCGCCCAAGCCGGTCTTCCGCAAGCTCGAGCCCTCGGTCGTCGAGGAAGAGCTGGCCCGCCTGGCGGAGTGACATCAGCCGATCGGCCAAGACCCGTTCATACCCTCCGGTGTGGACGGGTCTTGTGTTCATTTATGGGATTGATTCACGTAACAGTGATCCGGTAGCGTTCGCGCTCCACGGGGGAACACCAGCGTTTCATCGATACGGCGTCGTTCTATCGCGCTCGTGTCTATGCGTCCCCTTCGTGCGGTTATATCCCCTCGAAGGAGCTTTCTCTTGAAGTCTCGCCTCTCGCGCCCGCTGCTCGCGGTCGTCGTCAGCGGTGCGTTCCTGATCGGCGGCGGCGGTTTCGCCGCGCCGGCGTTCGCTGACCCGTCCTCGGAGCCGACCACGACGGCGCCGACCACGGAGCCACCCACCACCACGCCGACGGCCACCGAGCCGCCGGTCACGCCGCCGCCGGCGACGGAGGAGCCGCCGGCCACCACGCCGCCGGCCACCACCGAGCCGCCGGCCACCACGGAGCCGCCGGTCACCACGCCGCCCGCGACCACGCCGCCGGTGACGACGCCGCCGCCCACCACGACCACCCCGCCGCCGCCGGTGGACAAGACCGCGCCCACGGGCGCGATCGGGGTGAACCGGTGGAGCGTCTACCCCGGCCAGTCGATCACGCTGACCCTGAGCGGCATCAAGGACAACGTCAGCACCCCCGCGCAGATCAAGCGCGTGGTCACCTGGGGTGACGGCACGAGCTCGACCGTGAACCCGACCGCCAAGACGGTCGCCCACACGTACAAGTCGTCGGGCAAGAAGCCGATCACGCTGACGCTGACCGACGCCGCGGGCAACAAGCGGGTCGTCAAGTCGGTCGGCCCGACGGTCGTGCCGCAGTCGGTCAAGTACAAGCTGAACCGGACTTCGGTCTTCCACGGTCAGAAGTTCATCTGGGACCTGCAGAGCGTGCCGGCCGGCGCCACCAAGATCACGGTGGCCTGGGGCGACGGGCGGGCCACGGTGATCTCCAAGCCCAAGAAGCAGAAGATCACGCGGCACTACTACTCGACCCCGGACGGCAAGTACATCGTCACGCCGGGCACGAAGACCATCAAGGTGACGGTCTACAACAAGTACGGCGCTGCCACCCCGCAGGTCGCGGGCAAGGTCGCGCTGAAGAACGACACCGCCCGCCCGGTCGTCAAGGTCACCGCGCCCTCGAAGCCGAGCAAGGCCTCGTCGTGGAAGTCGGTCAAGGGCACCGCGACCGACACCGGCTCCGGCATCAAGGAAATGGCCATGGTCACCCTGGTGATCAAGAGCAACTCGGCCTCCTGCTACGCGCCCTCCAAGAAGAAGTGGCTCGACGCGACCTACGACACGCCTGACGCGTGTGTCGTCATGGTGAAGCCGTCGAAGGGCAAGTTCTCGACCTCCCTGAAGAACACCCCCAAGGGGCAGCTCGGCATCATCGCGATCGCCGGGGACTGGGCCGGGAACCTGAACTCGATCCCCGAGTCCTCGTACCCGTTCGTCTACACGCGGCGTATCAGCTGAGCCGGTAACAACAGCGCGAAGCCGGCGTCACCCCGCGAGGGGTGACGCCGGCTTCGGCGTTGACGGCTAAAGGGCGTACGGGATATCGGCGATGTGGTGGTCGATCAGCTCGCCCACCGGGGCCCACGATTCATAGACGCCGCGCTCGTAGCAGCGGGCGCCCGTGTGCTGCAGCGAATCGTTGTCCGGTCGCACCAGCCGCAGCCGGGCCCAGGCCTCGTCGCGTTGCAGCACCCAGCACGGCGTGCCCCGCCACAGGGTCTGCTCGGCCCGGCGGCTCAGCGTCGACACCGGATAGCGGGCGGCCCGGGTCAGGGCCCGCACCCGGAACTCCTCGGGCGGGTCGGCCACCGCCTCGTACTCCTTGCCCTTGATCTGACCGACCAGGCGGGCCGAACCGGTGGTCGTGCAGGGCACGTACTCGCGGTCGGGGCTGACCCCGGGCAGGTTGTCGAGCAGACCGCGCCAGCGCGGACCGGCCAGCCGCAGCCAGCCGTTCTGTTCCGGCTGGTACGTGTACAGGATGACCTCTTCGCCCCCCGGCACATGGGCGATGATCTGCGAGTTGGCCGGGATCGGCAGGTCGGCGAACCCGGCCGTGACGTATTCCGGGATCAGCTCGCCGGTGCTGGGCGTGAAGCCGGTGCCCAGGATCATCGCGCCGATCCGGTTGTGGGCCTGCAGCATGGCCAGACCGGGCTGGGCCGGGCCGCCCGGCACCTCGTAGTCGAGCGGGTCGACGGCCCGCCAGCGCAGGGCGAACGCCACCTCGGAGTCGGTGACCCCGTCGGTGCCGAGCAGGGCCAGGTCGCGGGGGTCGCTCAGGTGCGCGACGTCGTAGGCTCGATAGCAGAAGCCGTACGGAAGCCAGCCGCCCAGATGGCCGGAGACCTGGGCCGGCGAGAGAATCTTGACCATGCGGGTGCCCCGGCGGACCGCTGCCGTGGCCCGGATCTGGCGCAGGACGGGATCGTCGCGGTAGTTGGCCGACTGGCTCATCGACTGCACCTGGGCCCAGCCGAGGTCGCGCCGCAGCGGGGCGGAGAGCGGAGGCTCGAGCGGATCTGTGTCGATCATGCTGTCCTCGCCGGTCACAGTCACCCGGCGGAACTTAGCCAAGAGCAGTGGATGTCAGGTGAACAACCGGTGTCCACGAGGTCGAAGTGCAGAATGTCTCACATGTCATCGTCACCTTCGGAGTCCCGCCGCGAGAAGGCCCGCCGCCGCGCCGGCGAGTTCCCGGCGCCGCCCGAGCCGCTCGCCGTGCCCGTGTTCGACAGCCACACCCACCTCGACCTGACCGTGCAGGAGGCCGGCGTGCCCGGCGGCGGGTCGGCTGACCCGGTCGAGTCCCTGATCACCGCGGCCGCCAAAGCGGGGGTGGACCGGATCGTGCAGGTCGGCGTGGACGAGTCGTCCTCGCGGTGGGGCGCCGAGCTGGCCGCGCGCCACCCGTCGGTGCTGGCCGCGGTCGCGCTGCACCCGAACGAGGCGCCGCTGTTGTCCGATCTGGACGAGTCGCTGCGGGTGATCGAGGCGCTCGCGCAGCAGCCGCGGGTGCGGGGCATCGGGGAGACGGGTCTCGACACCTTCCGTACGGGAGAAGAGGGCCGCGCGGCCCAGGAAGCCGGCTTCCGGGGGCACATCGCCATCGCCAAGCGGTACGGCAAGGCGCTGATCATCCACGACCGGGACGCCCACGAGGACGTGCTGCGGGTGCTCGACGAGGAGGGCGCGCCCGAGACGGTCGTCATGCACTGCTTCTCCGGCGACGCGGCGTTCGCCACCGAGTGCGTACGCCGGGGGTTCTATCTGAGTTTTGCCGGGACGGTCACCTTCGCCAACGCCGGCAACCTGCGCGAGGCGGCCGCGCTCACACCGGCCGGGCAGCTCATGGTCGAGACCGACGCGCCCTACCTGACCCCCATGCCGCACCGGGGGCGGCCCAACGCGTCGTACCTGATCCCGCTGACCGTGCGGGCGCTGGCCGAGACCCGCGGCAGCGACCTCGACGAGTTGTGCGCCGCGATCTCGGCCAACGGCGAGCGCGTCTTCGGACCCTGGAGCTGACTGCGTCACGCCCTCACGGGTACCCCGACTAGGCTCAACAGCCATGGCTGACGCTCTTCTCGGCCCGGCGGAGATCCGGGAACTGGCGACCCGGCTCGGCGTGGCCCCCACGAAGAAGCTCGGCCAGAACTTCCTGCACGACCCCAACACGATCCGGCGCATCGTCGCGGCCGCCGGTCTGACCCCCGGCGACGTGGCGCTCGAGGTCGGCCCCGGGCTCGGCTCGCTGACGCTGGGCCTGGCCGGGGCGGTGCGGCACGTGCACGCGGTCGAGATCGACCCCCGGCTGGCCGCGGCCCTGCCCGAGACGGTGACCGCGCCCCACCTGACCGTGCACCACGCCGACGCCCTGCACGTGAAGGGGGCCGACTTCGACCCCGCGCCCACGATGCTGGTGGCCAACCTGCCCTACAACGTGGCCGTGCCGGTGGTGCTGCACCTGCTGGCCGAACTGCCGACCCTGCGCGGCGGCCTGGTGATGGTGCAGAAAGAGGTCGCCGACCGCCTGGTCGCGGGTCCGGGTTCCAAGGTGTACGGGGTGCCCTCGGTCAAATTGGCCTGGTATGCCGAGGCCCGGGCGGCCGGCAAGGTGCCCCCGGCCGTCTTCTGGCCGGTGCCCAATGTGGACTCGGGCCTGGTCGCCTTCGCCCGTCACGACCCTCCGCCCGGTGTCGACCGAAGGGATGTCTTCGCCGTGGTCGACGCCGCTTTCGCCCAGCGCCGCAAGACCCTGCGGGCCGCGCTCGCGGGGTGGGCCGGTGGCGCCGCCCAGGCCGAGAAGGTGCTGGTCGCGGCCGGGATCAGCCCCCAGGCCCGCGGCGAGGCGCTGACCGTGGGGCAATTCGCCGCGATCGCCGGGGCAGCAAAACTGTCGCCCTCCGGCGGTAAGCTCAGCCCGTCCGAAAGGCAGCCCGAGGAGGTGGACTCATGACCACAGCGCCAGCCGGGTCGGTTCCGGTGCTGAGCGAGCCGTTCGAGCTGCAGATCGGGGACGTCACTCCGTGACCGAGGCGTGGGGACCGGATGACGACGAGCCGCGGCGGCATCACGGGCCGGTCCGCGTGCGGGTGCCGGCCAAGATCAATCTGCACCTGGGTGTGGGTCCGCTCCGGGCCGACGGGTTTCACGAGCTCAACACCGTCTATCACGCGATCAGCCTGTTCGACGAGCTGACGGCCCGGGCCGGCGACACGCTCACGCTGACCATGGAGGGCGAGGGCACGGGCACGCTCGCGCTCGACGAGACCAACCTGATCATCCGGGCCGCCAAGGCTCTGGCCGCCCGCACCCGGGTGCCGGCCTACGCGCGGTTGCACCTGCGCAAGACCATTCCGCTGGCCGGTGGGCTGGCCGGGGGCAGCGCCGACGCCGCGGCCGCGCTGATCGCCTGCGACCTGTTGTGGGGCACCGGCATGGCCCGCGAAGAGCTGGCCGAGATCGGGGCCACGCTGGGCTCCGACATCCCGTTCCTGCTGCACGGCGGCACCGCGCTCGGCACCGGGCACGGCGAGGCGATCAGCCCGATCCTGGCCCGGCCCACCACCTGGCACTGGGTGGTCGCGGTGGCCGAGGGCGGGCTCTCCACCCCCGAGGTCTACCGCAAGCTCGACGAGCTGCGCGCCGGCTCTTGGCCGCCGAAGCCCCTGGGCGACGCCGACGAGCTGATGTCGGCCCTGCGCCAGCGCGACCCCGAGGTGCTCGGCGCCGCGCTCGGCAACGACCTGCAGCCGGCCGCGCTCGCGCTGCGGCCCGAGCTGGCCGACGTGCTCAAGGCGGGCAGCGAGGCCGGGGCGGTCACCGGCCTGGTCTCCGGCTCGGGGCCGACCTGCGTGTTCCTCGCCACCGACGCCGCCCACGCGGGCCAGGTCGCCGCCGGTCTCAACGCCGCGGGGGTGTGCCGCGAGGCGGTCACCGCGCGGGGGCCGATGCCGGGGGCGCGGGTAACCTAGGAAGCATCGTGGCGAACATCATCAACCTGGACCGGGTGAGCAAGGGTTACGGCGCCGCCGGCCAGCTGCTCACCGACGTTTCTCTCGGACTCGACGACGACGCCCGCATCGGCATCGTCGGCCTCAACGGCGCCGGCAAGTCGACGCTGCTGCGCATGCTGGCCAAGAGTGAGGATCCCGACTCCGGCCGGGTCACCCACCGGCGCGACCTGCGCGTGGCCACCCTGCCCCAGACGTTCTCGCTGGCCGCCGAGGCGACCGTGCGCGACGTCGTGCTGGGCACGGCCTGGCTGTCCGAGGGCATGGGGGCCGAGCACGAGTGGGCCGGTGACGCCGGTGTGCGGGCCATCCTCGACGGCCTCGGCATGGGCTACCTGGGCCTCGACACCCCGGTCGGCCCGATGTCGGGTGGCGAGCGCCGCCGGGTCGCGCTGGCCGCGCTGCTCGTCCGCGAGAGCGACCTGCTGATCCTCGACGAGCCCACCAACCACCTCGACGTGGCCGGTGTCGACTGGCTCGCGCGCTACCTGCTGACCCGCCGGGGCGCGCTGGTGGTCGTCACCCACGACCGCTGGTTCCTCGACGCGGTCTGCACGGCGACCTGGGAGGTCGCCGACCAGCAGGTGCTCACGTACGAGGGCGGCTACGCGGCCTGGACGCTGGCCCGGGTCGAGCGCCAGCGGGTCGAGGCCGTCATCGAGGCTCGCCGGCAGAATTTGCTGCGCAAAGAGATCGCCTGGCTGCGGCGGGGCCCGCCGGCCCGGACGTCGAAGCCCCAGTTCCGCATCGACGCCGCCAACGCGCTGATCGCCGACGTTCCGCCCGTGCGCGACAAGGTGAGCCTGCAGCGGCTGGCCACCACGCGGCTCGGCAAACAGGTCTACGACCTCGAGGACGTGACGCTCGACGCCGGGCCCAAGCGGATTCTCGAGGGGCTGACCTGGCAGGTCGGGCCGGGCGACCGGTTCGCCATCCTGGGCGCCAACGGCGCCGGCAAGACCACCCTGCTGCGGCTGCTGGCCGGCGTCACCACGCCCGACGGCGGCCGGCTGGTCACCGGCTCGACGGTGCGCGCGGCGTTCCTGTCCCAAGAGCTCAAGGAGCTGCCGGGCGACCTGCGCCTGCTCGAGGCGGTCGAAGAGGTGGCCCGCCGGGTCAAGCTGGGCGACCGTGAGCTGTCGGCCGGTCAGCTGGCCGAGGTGTTCGGCTTCACCGACAAGCGCATCTGGACGCCGGTCAGCGACCTGTCGGGCGGCGAGCGGCGCCGGTTGCAGCTGTTGCGCCTGCTCGCCACCGAGCCCAATGTGCTGCTGCTCGACGAGCCCACCAACGACCTCGACACCGACACCCTGGCCGCGCTGGAAGACCTGCTCGACTCCTGGCCGGGCACGATGATCGTGGCCAGCCACGACCGCTATCTGGTCGAGCGGGTCACCGACACGGCGTACGGCATGTTCGGCGACGGGCGGCTGGTGCACCTGCCCGGCGGCATCGACGAATACCTGGCCCGCGCGGCCGAGCGCACTGACGGCGGCGGGCCGGTGGCTCCGGGCGTACCGAAAGAGGCCGCGAGCGGCCTCTCGGCGGCCGACCTGCGGCAGGCTCGCAAAGACCTGTCCCGGCTCGAGCGGCAGCTGGCCAAGCTCGACGAGCGCGTGGTCAAGATCAACGAGAAGCTGGCCGAGCACGGCAGCGACTACGACAAGATCATGGAGCTCGACGCCCAGCTCAAGGCCGTTCAGCAGGAACGCGGCGAGGTCGAGGAGGCCTGGCTCGAGCTGGCCGAGCAGGTGCCCGGAAGCTGATCCGGGGGGTGTGCCTGCGCCGCTTGGGGGCAATACGCGAGAATCGGCGGGTACAACACCTGACTTGGAGACGGACACCATGGCGCACACCCCGGTCAACCACCCGCTGCGGCCTCTGTACCGGGCGCTGAGCTTCCTCGTCGGCGCCTACCTGGTCGCGTTCGGCGTCATCGGGCTGATCCAGACGTCCGGCGAGAGCTTCACCGGCGCCAGCGACGTCCGCGTGCTCGGCCAGGGCTCGAACATGCTGTGGTCGATCATCGCGCTCGCCGTCGGCGCGATCGTGCTGGCCACCGCCGCGCTCGGCCGCAACCTGGACGTCGAGGCCAACAAATACCTGGGCTGGGCCGTCCTGGTCATCGGCAGCTACGAGCTGGCCACCAGCCGCACCGACGCCAACTTCTTCGGCTTCACCATCGCGACGGTCGTGGCGACCTACCTCGTGGGTCTCGCGCTGATCACCGCCGGGCTCTACCTCAAGGTCGCCCCGCAGTCCCAGGTCGGCGCCCCGCGGCAGGTGCGCGAGGGCCGCCCGGCCTGATGGCGCACTACCCCCTCAACCACCCCCTGCGTCCCGTCTTCCGCGCTCTGGCCTTCCTGACCGGGGTCTACCTGACGCTGGTCGGGGCCATCGGCCTCGGCGTGACGGCCGGCGACCCGTTCTTCCACCGCGGCTCCGACTGGGTGCTCGGCCTGCGCACCAACCCGGCCGCGGCGTGGCTCACGCTGCTGCTGGGCGTGGTGCTGCTGGCCGCGGTGGTGCTCGGCCGCAACGTGTATTACCGGGTCACGCTGGTGCTGGGGTGGGTGCTGGCGGGCTACGCCATGATCACAATGGCCCTGATCCAGACCGACGCGAACGTCCTCAACGTCTCGATGGTCAACGTGATCGTGCTGGCCGCCCTCGGCCTGGTCGTGCTTACGGCCGGCCTCTACGGCAAGATCGGCACCCCCGAGGCGGCGCAGGGCGAGTCGCGGGCCGCGCACGGGTCCCGCGCCTCCGCCCCCACTTCCTGACGACCGCCCGGCCTTAGCTGCGCGGTCTCACCAGAACCTCGGCCCGGCGTGTCCGGCCGGGGCGGGGCCAGCGGTTTCGGCGTGCTGCAGTTCGGCGATCCGCGACGCCTCGACCAGGGCCGCCTGGTCGTCGGGTCCGGCACCGGCCGGCACACGCCGGCCCGGGCCGACAGCTTCTCCAGCCCCATACCCCGCACTGGCGCGCGGGTCGTCACGGCAGCCGCGCTGTTCGAGAAGCCCAGCCCAACCCGGCTCGGCCCTGCCTAGCGGGTTTTGCGGGTGATCAGGGTTGGTTTCGCTTCGAGGTTGGACAGGCCGTTCCAAGCCAGGTTGACCAGGTGGGCTGCCACCATCTCTTTCTTGGGCTTGCGGGCCTCGCGCCACCACTGCCCGACCAGCGCGACCATGCCGACCAGGGCCTGTGAATAGAGCTCGGCGAACTTCGGATCGAGCCCCCGGGACTTGAACTCGGCCCCCAGAATGTGCTCGACCTGGTGGGCCACGTCGTTCATCACGCTCGAAAAGGTGCCCGCCGGCGACAACACGGGCGACTCGCGGGCCAGCACCCGGAACCCGTGCGGCTCGTCCTCGATGTAGTCGAGCAGGGCCAGAGCGGCCTGTTCGAGCAGTTCCCGGGGGTGGCCGGCGGTCAGCGCGGTGGTGATCCGGTCGAGCAGCGCCCGCACCTCACGGTCGACGACGACCGCGTACAGCCCCTCTTTGCCGCCGAAGTGCTCGTAGACCACCGGCTTCGAGACCTTGGCCCGCGAGGCGACCTCTTCCACGCTGGTGGCGTCGTATCCCCGCTCGGCGAAGAGCTGACGGCCGATCGCGATCAACTGCTCCCGCCGCTGGGCCGCCGACATGCGCACCCGCGGGGCCGTCGCCGGTCGGACCCGCCGCTGTTTGCCGTCGCCCTCGCCAGGATCCGTCACCCAGCCATCCTGCCAGGTCCCTTGTGAAGCCATTGCCCCGTGGCGCCGGAGGGTGCAGCCAACCATGCATCCAGCATGCGCCGAGCAGCCTGACCTCGAGCCAGCGGCACTTGGCACACCTTGGGGCTTACACCTCTTCGTCTCAGCGTAATTATGTAGGTACATCAGGATGTACTCGGTCAGGAAGGAGTGGTCAGTTGAATTCGGAAGAGCGCGCAAAGTTCGAGTTTGCTCGAATCGAGGTTGTCGCGCAGATGGACAGGGATCGCGACGTATCGATCGAACGAGTGGTTCTACATCGATCGGATGCTGGCGGATGCGCGTACGCTGGGCGAACTAGACGAGCGACTAGGGGGTAGTCATGGCGCTTAGTTACGACGAGCTGCGCACGTGGGTCGAGGATCGGAACCGGCAGGAGCTGAAACAGGCACGAGCTGAGTTGCACGAGCAGGCGCGGCGATCGCAGGAGACAGCCGCCCAGTTCCACGAGCACATGGCGGCGATCGCCCGTGAGGGTGGTGACGAGCAGGCGGCGGTCCGCCATGAGCAAGAGGCGGCGCGGGAGCGTTCCGTGCCGCTGCCGAACGCGGCCTGAGGCCGACCGGCGAGGGGCCGGCGCCGTGAAGTTGCCCTGGGGTGACGAGTGTGGCGCCGGCCTCTCGCCGCCGGGCGGGTGGGCGGCGCCGGGGTGCCGCTAAGATATGACCGGTGGACATGGCCCGATGGGCGAATGTCTGATTGGTCCCGGATCGTCTAATGGTAGGACCGCGGCTTTTGGTGCCGTTTATAGGGGTTCGAATCCTCTTCCGGGAGCAATGCGTCTGTGGCTGAGTCGTCGCCGCCCCTTCTTCAGTGACTACTGCGAGCACAGGAGTACCGCGTGAGTCAGGCCCCTCGTACCGTCGTCGTCCTCGCTGCCGGTGAAGGCAAGCGGATGAAGTCCGCGACCCCCAAGGTGCTGCACCCGCTGCTCGGGCGCACCCTGGTCGGGCACGTGCTGAGCGCGGCGGCGCCGGCCGGGGCGGACCGGACGATCGTGGTCGTCGGGCACAAGGCCGAGCAGGTCGAGGCCCACCTGGCCGAGGTCGCCCCGGCCGCCACCCCCGTGCTCCAGGCCCAGCAGAACGGCACCGGTCACGCCGTACGCCTGGCCCTCGAGGCCGCGCCCGAGGTGACCGGCACCGTCGTGGTGCTGAACGGCGACGTGCCGCTGCTGCGGGCCGAGACGGTGAGCAGCCTGATCGAGGCGCACGAGTCCGGCGCGCGGGGCGCGACCGTGCTGGCCGCCGAGGTGGGCAACCCGTCGGGGCTGGGCCGCATCGTGCGTGACGCCGCGGGCAACCTGGAGCGGATCGTCGAGGAGCGGGACGCGTCGGCCGAGGTGCGCGCGATCCGCGAGATCAACGCCGGCATCTACGCGTTCGACGCGGCCTCCCTGCGCGAGGCGCTGTCCAAGCTGTCGACCGACAACGACCAGGGCGAGGAATACCTCACCGACGTGTTCGGGATCCTGGCCTCGGTGGGTCACCCGGTCGGGGTCTTCGTGGCGCCGGACGCCGACGAGACGCTGGGCTGCAACGACCGGGCCGAGCTGGCGAGCCTGCGGGCGCTGATGCGCGACCGGGTCAACGAGGCCTGGATGCGTGCGGGCGTGTCGATCCTCGACCCGTCGACCACCTGGATCGACGTGACCGCGCGGCTCGAGCCGGACGCCGAGATCGACCAGAACTCGCAGCTGCTGGGCGAGACCACGGTGGCCGCGGGCGCGATCGTCGGGCCGGACACGACCCTTATCGACAGCACGGTGGGCGCGGGCGCGGTGGTGCTGCGGACCCACTCGATCGGGGCCGAGATCGGGGCCGAGGCGACAGTGGGGCCGTTCTCGTTCCTGCGGCCGGGCACCAGGCTGGGGCGCAAGGCCAAGGTCGGCGGCTTCGTCGAGACCAAGAACGCCGAGCTGGGCGACGGGGCCAAGGTTCCCCACCTGTCGTACGTGGGTGACGCCACGATCGGGGCCAAGGCCAACATCGGCGCGGGCACGATCTTCGCCAACTACGACGGCGTCACCAAGAGTCACACCACGGTGGGTGAGGCCGCGTTCGTCGGTTCCGACACCGTGCTCATCGCGCCGGTCGAGATCGAGCCGGGGGCGTACGTGGCCGCGGGCAGCGCGATCCAGAAGGATGTGCCCGCCGGCAGCCTGGGCGTGACCCGGGCGCCGCAGCGCAACGTCGAGAACTGGGTGACCCGGCGCCGGGCCGGCACGGTGTCGGCCGAGGCGGCCGAGCGGGCGATCGCCCGGAAGGACGAGGGCGGCGAGGTCAGCACGGCCGTCTGAGTCAACTGACGGGAATCCGACGCGCACCGGCCGCGTGAACGACCCACTCTGAGCTGGAATGATCCCGCGAGGGTGAGGCATCCCACCCGGCGGGCGCGGAACGTGGCGCGAAGGTGGCCGCGGGGGATACTTCACTCGAATCACATCCCCACCCCCTCGATCCAACGGGAGTAGCGAGCCGATGGGCAGCATCGTCGCGGAGAACCGCAAGTCTCTGATGCTTTTCTCCGGTCGGGGTTTCCCGGAGCTGGCGGAAGAGATCGGCCAGGTGCTCGGCGTCGCGCCGACCCCCGCCGACTCGTACGAGTTCGCCAACGGTGAGATTTTCGTCCGCTTCAAGGACTCAGTGCGCGGCTCGGACGCGTTCGTCGTGCAGTCGATGACCGAAGGTGTCAACCGTTGGGTCATGGAGACCCTGATCATGATCGACGCGCTCAAGCGCGGGTCGGCCAAGCGGATCACAGTCGTGTTGCCGTTCTATCCGTACGCGCGGCAGGACAAGAAGCACCGCGGCCGCGAGCCGATCTCGGCGCGCCTGGTCGCCGACCTGCTCAAGACCGCCGGCGCCAACCGGATCCTCACGGTCGACCTGCACACCGCGCAGATCCAGGGCTTCTTCGACGGCCCGGTCGACCACCTGTTCGCGATGGACATCCTGGCCGAGCACGTCGAGAAGAAGTACGCGGGCCGTCCGCTGACCGTGGTCGCGCCCGACTCGGGCCGCGTGCGGGTGGCCGAGCGCTGGACCGACCGGCTGGGCGGCTGCCCGCTGGCCTTCATCCACAAGACCCGCGACCCGCTCAAGCCCAACCAGGTGGTGGCCAACCGCGTCGTCGGTGAGGTCGAGGGCCGGGTCTGCCTGATCGTCGACGACATGATCGACACCGGCGGCACGATCACCAAGGCGTCCGACATCCTGTGGGAAGAGGGCGCGGCCGACGTGATCGTGGCGTCGACGCACGCGCTGCTGTCCGACCCGGCGACCGAGCGGCTCAAGAACAGCAAGATCAGTGAGCTGGTCGTGACCAACACGCTGCCGCTGCCGGCCGAGAAGCGCCTCGACAAGATCACCGTCTTGTCGATCGCGCCGCTGCTGGCCCGGGCCATCCGCGAGGTGTTCGACGACGGCTCGGTGACAACCCTGTTCGGGGGACTGAGCTGAGCTGCTCGGGTTCGGGCGGAGCGGAGTTGCCCCGGTTCGGGTGAGGCGGCCGGGCCGGCAATCTCGCTTTTCGCGGTTTTGTGATTCGCACATCGCGCCGGCGTGGCCGTTTGCCGGATTTGTGGGGCTGCCGGGGGCATCGAGCGGGTGAAGTTCGCGCACAGTGCCGGACCGCGCCGGACCCGCTGATTCGTACGCGCGCGCAGTAGGTAAGATAGTGCGGTTGCCACGGCGAGGGTGCCCCGCGGTCTGCTGAGGTTCGCAGCCATTTCGGGGGCACCGTGATCGACGCGGTGCTCCGGGCCTGTGCCCCGCGCGCCCCTTGCCCGGCAGCGCCGACGACGGCCTCCAGCACCGACGGCGGCCGCCAGCCACATAACTGCCGCACCGCAAGCACGCCGACTGAGTCGCAGCCCGATCCAAGAGTTTCAGGAGTTTCCCCGTGTCCGAGGTAAAGATCAGCGCCGAGCCCCGCACCGAGTTCGGCAAGGGTGGTGCCCGCCGCACGCGCCGGGCCGGTTTGGTGCCCGCCGTGCTTTACGGCCACGGCGAGAAGCCGCAGCACATCGCGCTGCCGGCCCGTGAGTTCGCCGCCGCCATCCGGCACGGCGGCCTCAACACCGTGTTCACGATCGACATCGCCGGCGCCTCCGGCGCCACGCTGGCCCTGCCCAAGGCCATCCAGCGCGACCCGATCAAGGACACCTACGAGCACGTCGACCTGATCATCGTCAAGCGTGGCGAGAAGGTCCAGGTCGACGTCCCGGTGACGCTGGTCGGCGAGGCCGCCCGCAACACCCTGGTCGTCAACGAGTCGAACACGCTGGCCGTGGTCGCCGAGGCCATGCACCTGCCGTCCGGTTTCGAGGTGTCCATCGAGGGCCTCGAGGCGGGTTCGCAGATCACCGCGGCCGACGTGACGCTGCCGAGCGGCACCGAGCTGGCCGTCGAGCCCGACTTCGTGCTCGCGATCGTCTCGCAGGCGCAGACCGCTGAGCAGCTCGAGGGCGAGACCGCCGAGGGCGGCGAGGCTGCCGCCGAGGGCGAGACCGCCGAGGCCGCGACCGAGGAGTAGGACCCGCCTAGTCGGCGTACGAACGAAGACCGGGGAAAGTGCCTTGTGGGCACTTTCCCCGTCGTGTGTTCAGCCTTCAGTCGGGTTCGGGTGGCGGGCGGGGCGGTCGGATGGGTGTCTGGAGGAGTGGGCTGTGAGCGACGAGTCGCCGTGGCTGGTGGTCGGTCTGGGTAACCCGGGCAAGGAGTACGCCGGCAACCGGCACAACGTGGGCTTCATGGTGGCCGACCTGCTGGCGTCCCGGGTCGGCGCGAAGTTCGGCCGGGCCAAGCGCGTCCAGGGCGAGGTGGCCGAGGGGCGACTGGTGAGCTCTGGTCAACACAGTGGTGGCCCGAAACTGGTGCTGCTCAAGCCGCTGACCTACATGAACTTGTCGGGCGCGCCTGTGGTCTCGCTCTCTCAGTTCTTCAAAGTCCCTGTGTCGAACGTGATTGCCGTGCACGATGAGCTTGATGTGCCGTTCGGACAGATTCGGGCCAAGCGTGGCGGCGGTGAGGGCGGCCACAACGGGCTGCGCTCCATGTCGAAATCGTTGGCCGACAAGGAGTACGCGCGGGTGCGGTTCGGCATCGGCCGCCCGCCCGGCCGGCAGGATCCGGCCGACTACGTGCTCTCCGATTTCGCCGGCGCCGAGCGCAAGGAACTGGACTTCCTGGTCGACCGGGCGGCCGACGTCGTCGAGGCGATCGTGCTCGAGGGCGTGGAGTGGGCGCAGAACAAATACCACGGCGGTTGATGCCGCGGAGTCGAAACGTTTAGATCGTTTGGGCGGATTTGTCCGTCCTGCGATCCCGTGACGCTCTCGACTGTCCGACCGTTGGTCAGACGTATGCACCGGTTCGGTGCAAAAGCGACCGGCGTTTGGGGGAGGTTCGGGGTGCAGCAGAAGCTGTCCGCGCATGAGGCGGTGCTGTCCCAGCCGACCGTGCTGCTACCGGCGATCCGCCCGGTGAAACCTCCGGTGCACGCGCCGGAGAACTACGGATGGGCCAACCATCCACCGGCCAATGCCGGGCCCATGCGTACGAGGATCCCGGCCCCGATCGTGCCGATGAGCCCGCCGCCGGCCGGAACGACGATGCACCTGACGCCGACCCGGCCGGCTCCGAGCCGGGTGACCTCGCCCAACCGGCTCGACCCGCCGCCCGGCAAGCCCGACAACGCGGCGCCGCTGTCGGCCGGCGGCAAGACCGACGTCGCCCGCAACCAGGCCATCGACCGGCACTGGTCGGATCGTCCGAGCAAGTCGGCGGCGACCCGGCCGGCCGCACGGCCCTTCGTGCGGGTGCGGGGCCGGCATGCCGCGATGTCGCGCCGGCAGCGCTGGGAACGCCAGTACGTGTGGTCGCTGGTGCTGTGCGACCTGATGGCGGGCACGGCCGCCGGGGCGGTCACCTTCGGGCTGCGCTTCGGCGACGAGGTGACCAGCTACAACCGGGCGTACGTAGTGCTTTCGCTCCTGCTGCCGGCGCTGTTGCTGGCCGTGCTCGCGGTGTCGCGGGCCTACGAGCGGCGGTATCTGTTCGTCGGCACGGACGAGTACCAGCGGGTGCTGCGCGGTGGGGTCGGCCTGATCGCCGGGGTGGCCCTGGTGTCGTACGCGCTGGACCTTGATCTGGCCCGCAGTTACGTCCTGGCCGCCCTGCCCACGGCGATCGGCGCCGCCATCGTCCTGCGGTTCGCGCTGCGCAAACGGCTGCACCTGTCGCGGGCCCGGGGCGAGAGCCTGCGCCGGGTGATTCTGGTCGGGCACGAGCTCTCGGTCATCGGCATGTCCCGCCAGCTGCGGCGCGAGCGCTACCACGGGCTCGAGGTGGTGGGCGCGTGCCTGCCGCCGGGGCACGACGGCGTGGGAGTGGGCGGGCCGCAGGGGCTGGCCGTCTACGGCACGTTCGAGGACGTGGCGGGCGCGGTCGAGCAGGCCGACGCGGACACGGTGGTGGTGCTGAGCTGCCCCGAGCTCGACGGCGCGGCGCTGCGGCGGCTGGCCTGGCGGCTCGAACGCGACGAGGTCGACCTGGTCGTGGCGAGCGCGCTGGTCGATGTGGCCGGGGCCCGGACGACGATCCGGCCGTTCGACGGGCTGCCCATGCTGCACGTCGAGCACCCGCGTCTGCACGGCGGATCGAGGCTGGTCAAAGAGGTGTTCGACCGGATCGGCGCGCTCGCGCTATTGATGATCTTCGGTCCGCTCCTGCTGGGCCTCGCACTCTGTGTGCGGTGCACTTCCCGCGGGCCGGTACTCTTTCGACAGGTGCGGGTGGGTCGCGACGGCCGGTTGTTCCGCATCTTCAAGTTCCGGAGCATGTATGTCGATGCCGAGGCGCGGCTGGCCGAGCTGCGGCATCTCAACGAGCACGACGGCGTGCTCTTCAAGATGCGCGACGATCCGCGGGTGACCCGGGTCGGGCGCTATCTGCGTCGCTTTTCGCTCGACGAGCTGCCGCAGCTGCTGAACGTGGCACTGGGGCAGATGTCGCTGGTCGGACCGCGGCCGCCGCTGCCCTCTGAGGTGGCGGCGTACGCGGACGACGTGCGGCGCCGGCTCGCCGTCAAGCCGGGCATGACGGGCCTGTGGCAGGTTTCCGGACGTTCGGACCTGCCGTGGGAGGAAGCGGTCCGGTTGGACCTGCGCTATGTGGAGAACTGGACGCTGAGTTTGGATCTGGTCATCCTCTTGCGCACCATGACCGCAGTGGTGCGCTCGTCCGGGGCGTACTGATTCGTAAGGAGCTGCAAACAGATGGGCGAGCGGACAGAGACGTCGGCCCGTGTGAACTCCCAGCGGGAGAGCAGTGACGGCGGCACTCCGCCGGTGATCGACGCGGCCTTCGCCCGGTGGCTGGCCGACCGGGCGGGGCAGACCCTGCTCCAGGTACGCGAAGAGATGGGCTACGCCGACGGCAAAGCTCTCAAGGCGGCCGGCGACAAGGCCGCGCACCACCTGATGCGGGCCGAACTGGCCCGCTGGCGCCCGGCCGACGCGGTGCTCTCCGAGGAGGACGACCACGCCCGCGACGCCTGGCGCGAGGGCGAGCAGGCCACCGTGCGCCCGGAACGGCTCGGCGCCTCGCGGGTCTGGATCATCGACCCGCTCGACGGCACCCGCGAGTTCTCCGAGGAGGGCCGCACCGACTGGGCTGTGCACGTGGCGCTCTGGACAGCCGACTGCGCGAGCCCGTCCTGCCTGGCCGCGGGCGCGGTCGCCATGCCGGCCCAGCACCGCACGATCGCCACCGACCACTCACCGGCGTACCCGCCGATGCCGCTGGACGCCACGGCCGGCCCGATCCGGATCGCCGCCAGCCGCACCCGGCCCCCGGCCTTCGTCACCGCCCTGGCCGAGGACATCGGGGCCGAGCTGGTGCCGATGGGATCGGCCGGCGTGAAGATCGCCGCGGTGATCAGCGGCGAGGCCGACGCGTACGTGCACGCCGGTGGCCAGTACGAGTGGGACTCGGCCGCGCCGGTCGCTGTGGCATTGGCCACCGGGCTGCACGCTAGCCGAATCGACGGATCTGAGCTGAAATACAACGAGGCCGACCCTAAGTTGCCGGACCTGGTGGTGTGCCGTAAGGATCTCGCTCCTCGGTTGCTTGCAGCGCTGCAGCGTCACCTTCCGTCAGAATGACGGTTGTCTAAGGGCAACGTAGCCGCAATCCCCCTTGAGAGGTCTGGAGCCCATCAGATGAGCCAGACGAAGCCGTACCGCGTCTCGCATCTGGATGCCCTCGAAGCCGAGAGCATCTTCGTCATGCGCGAGGTCATGGCCGAGTTCGAGCGTCCCGTGCTGCTCTTCTCGGGCGGCAAGGACTCGATCGTGATGCTGCGGCTCGCCGAGAAGGCGTTCGCCCCCGCCCGCATCCCGTTCCCGGTCATGCACGTCGACACCGGCCACAACTTCGCCGAGGTGCTCGAATACCGCGACTCCCGGGTCGCCACCCTCGGGCTCAACCTGGTCGTGGCCAGCGTGCAGGAGGCGATCGACACCGGCCTCGTGCGCGAGCTGCCCGACGGCACCCGCAACCGGATCCAGACCCCGGTGCTGCTGGCGGCCGTCGAGAAGTACCGCTTCGACGCGCTCTTCGGCGGCGCCCGGCGCGACGAGGAGAAGGCCCGCGCCAAGGAACGCATGTTCAGCTTCCGTGACGAGTTCGGCCAGTGGGACCCGAAGAACCAGCGGCCCGAGCTGTGGGGCCTCTACAACGGCAAGCACCACCCGGGCGAGTCGATCCGGGTGTTCCCGCTGTCCAACTGGACCGAGCTCGACATCTGGCACTACATCGCCAAGGAGCAGGTGCCGCTGCCGAGCATCTACTACGCCCACGACCGCGAGGTGGTCGAGCGCAACGGGATGTTCTACGCGGTCAACGAGTTCATCAAGCTCCGCGACGGCGAGACCTCCGAGGTGCGCAAGGTCCGCTACCGCACGGTCGGTGACGCGTCGCAGACCGCCGCGGTGCTCTCCGAGGCCGACACGGTGGACAAGGTGATCGACGAGGTCGCGGCGACCCGGATCACCGAGCGGGGCGCGACCCGCGGGGACGACAAGGTCAGCGAGGCCGCGATGGAAGACCGCAAGCGAGAGGGTTACTTCTGATGAGTCAGGCCGTCCTTGCGGACACCGAGACCGCGCCTGGAGCGCGCATGGACCTGCTGCGGTTCGCCACCGCCGGCAGCGTCGACGACGGCAAGTCGACGCTGATCGGCCGGCTGCTGTACGACACCAAGACGATCTTCGCCGACCAGCTCGAGGCGGTCGAGGCGGCCAGCGCGTCGCGTGGTGACGAATACACCAACCTGGCGCTGCTCACCGACGGCCTGCGGGCCGAGCGCGAGCAGGGCATCACGATCGACGTGGCGTACCGCTACTTCGCGACCCCGCGGCGCAAGTTCATCATCGCCGACACCCCGGGGCACATCCAGTACACCCGGAACATGGTCACCGGGGCCTCGACCGCCGACCTGGCGCTGATCCTGGTCGACGCGCGCAAGGGCCTGGTCGAGCAGTCGCGCCGGCACGCGTTCCTGACGTCGCTGCTGCGGGTGCCCCACCTGGTGCTCTGCATCAACAAGATGGACCTGGTCGACTGGGACAAGGCGGTCTACGACAAGATCGCCGACGAGTTCACCTCGTTCGCGGCCAAGCTCGAGATCACCGACCTGACGATCATTCCGGTGTCCGCGCTGAACGGCGACAACATCGCTTCGCGCAGCGAGAACAGCCCGTGGTACGACGGCCCGTCGCTGCTGCACCACCTCGAGCACGTGCACATCGCCAGCGACCGCAACCTGGTCGACGTTCGGTTCCCGGTGCAGTACGTGATCCGCCCCCAGTCGACGACCGTGACCGACTACCGCGGCTACGCGGGCCAGGTCGCCTCGGGCGTGCTCAAGCCGGGCGACGAGGTCCTGGTGCTCCCGTCCGGCATGACCAGCACGATCGCCGCCATCGACACCGCCGACGGCCCGGTCGACGAGGCGTTCCCGCCCATGTCGGTCACCGTGCGGCTCAACGACGAGATCGACATCTCGCGGGGCGACCTGATCTGCCGCCCGCACAACGCGCCCGCGGTCGCCCAGGACATCGAGGCGATGGTCTGCTGGATGGACGAGACGGCCCCGCTGCGGGTCGGCGGCAAGTACGCCATCAAGCACACCACCCGCACGGCCCGCACGGTCGTCCGCGGTCTGCAGTACCGGCTCGACGTCAATACGCTGCACCGCGACGAGCAGGCCGGTCAGCTGCAGCTCAACGAGATCGGCCGGGTGCGGCTGCGCACCACGGTGCCGTTGCTGGCCGACGAATACCGGCGCAACCGCACCACCGGCGGCTTCATCCTGATCGACGAGAGCACCAACCGCACGGTGGCCGCCGGCATGATCATCGAGGCCCAGTAGGCCCGTCGTTCTGGATGCTCGACGGCAGCCGCGGTGAGGAGTTCCGCGGCTGCCGCAAGGGCGGTTGAAGTGTCGCCCACACCACCTTGCCGGTGCGGGTGGGCAGGCTGCCCCAGGCCGTCGCGAGCACGCTGACCAGGTGCAGACCGCGGCCGTGCTCGTCGAGCGGCCGGCCCCGCAGCACCCGGCTCATCCGGAGCAGCTGGGGCGGCGCGGCGACACCGTCGGCCACGCTGAGGTGGATGCCGGCGCCACGCAGGCTGACCACCACCGTCATCTCGGTGCGGGCGTGCTCGATGGCGTTGTTCACCAGCTCGGACATCACCGCGCGGCTCGGGTGCAGCAGTTCGTGCCTGTCCCAGGACAGGCAGGCGTCGCCGACCAGGTTGCGGGCGATGCTGGGCGCGTCGGGTTCGGGCCGCAGGGTGATCGCCAGCCGCTCGGTGAGCGGCAACCGGCCCGCGATGGCGACCCGGGCCTGCCGCACCCGGGCATAGACGGGCAGGTAGCGGCGGGCGCCCAGGCGCTGCATGCGGTCGGCCAGCGGCAGTTCGGGCGGGATGCAAAGGGCCAACTGCACCGACGGGTTCATCGCAGCCGCCTTCTGCTGGGCGGCCATCCAGGTGGTAGCGCTCTCGGCGCCCGGGTCGTCGAGGTCGGACAGGTCCACGATGAGCGCCTCGGGGTGCTCGGCCAGGCATTTGTGCAGCCGATCGGTGGTCAGTTTCCACAGCACGCGGTCCCACCGGCCGTCGACTGTCAGCAGGACCACTGACGCGTCGACATCTGATTCGAGGTGCACGGCGGGCTCCTTCACGGGCAGACACGCTGCGCTCAAGGACATGCGGCCACAGTAATCTCGATCGCTGATCCTTTAGCCTCCCCTTAGCTCTGCCGGGTGATCGGACTTAAGTCCTGCAACGTTGTATAGTCCTTCTCCGTGCCACCTGGGCTCAAGGACGTCGCCGCGCGGGCCGGTGTATCGATCAAGACGGTTTCCAACGTCGTCAATGGCTACGTGCACGTCGCCCCGGCTACCCGGGCCCGGGTGCAGGCGGCGATCGACGCGCTCGGCTACGTGCCCAACATCGCCGCCCGGCAACTGCGCAGCGGCCGCTCAGGCGTGATCGCGCTGGCCGTGCCCGAGCTCCAGTCGCCCTATTTCGCCGAGATCGCCGGGCTCATCGTGCAGGCCGCCGAACGTCGATCATGGACGGTGCTGATCGACCAGACCGACGGCCAGGCCGAACGCGAACGTGACCTGGTCGAGGGGCTGCGACGGCACGCCATCGACGGGCTGATCTTCAGCCCGCTGGCGCTGGCCGGCGAGGAGCTGGCCCTGCGCGACGGCACCCCGATGGTGCTGCTCGGCGAGCGGGTCTGGCACGGCCCGGCCGACCACGTGGCGATCGACAACACCGCGGCCGCGGCCGACGCGACGCGCCATCTGACCGCCCTCGGCCGGCGGCGGATCGCCGCGATCGGCGTGCAGAACCGGCCGTCGGCGGTGACCGCGCACCAGCGCCTGGCCGGGTATCGGGCGGCCCTGGCCGAGGCGGGTCTGCCGGTCGATCCGGCGCTCGAGATCCCGGCCGAGAGCTTCCACCGGGCCGACGGGGCGGCAGCGATGGCTCGGCTGCTCGACCTGGACTCGCGGCCGGACGCGGTGTTCTGCTTCAACGATCTGCTGGCGCTGGGTGCGATGCGGACGTTGCTGTCGCAGGGGCTGTCGGTGCCGGGCGACGTCGCGGTGATCGGCTTCGACGACATCGAGGACGGGCGGTTCTCCACGCCGACGCTGAGCACGGTCGCGCCCGATGCGCCACGCATCGCCCAGCTCGCGGTCGAGCTGCTGGCCGAGCGGCTGGGGGAGGGGGCGGCCGCTGCCGGGGCGCCCCGGGAGCTGCGTGTGGACCACCGGCTCGTGGTGCGGGAGAGCACCGCCGGCTGACGCTGTTTCGCATTTGTTTCGGGATCTTGGCCGTCGTCTCTTTACAACGTTGAATCCAACGTTGTAAAAACTTGGCATGGTAGTGGCGCAGCTCACCCTTGATCCGGCCTTCACGGTCGCCCCCGTCGACCGGCGGCTCTTCGGCTCGTTCGTCGAACACATGGGGCGGTGTGTCTACACGGGCATCTTCGAACCAGGTCACCCGGCAGCCGACGCCGACGGGCTCCGCACCGACGTGCTCGACCTCGTGCGCGAGCTCGGTGTGACCACCGTTCGCTACCCGGGCGGCAACTTCGTCTCCAACTACCGCTGGGAGGACGGCGTCGGCCCGCGCGGCGACCGCCCCCGCCGGCTCGACCTGGCCTGGCGGGCGCTCGAGAGCAACGCGTTCGGGCTCAACGAGTTCATGCGCTGGTCGTCACTGGCCGGCGTCGAGCCGATGATGGCCGTCAACCTGGGCACCCGGGGTGTCGAGGCCGCGGCCGAGCTGGTCGAGTACTGCAATCTGGCCGAGGGCACGGCCGCTTCCGACCTGCGCCGCAAGCACGGTGTCGCGCAACCCCATGACGTACGGCTGTGGTGTCTCGGCAACGAGATGGACGGGCCGTGGCAGATCGGCAGCCTCACCGCCGACGAGTACGGCCGGCTCGCGGCCCGGGCCGGGCACGCCATGCGCCGCGTCGACCCGACCATCGAGCTGGTCGCCTGCGGCAGCTCCAACTCGGACATGCCGACGTTCGCGGCCTGGGAGTCGACCGTCCTCGAGCACGCCTACGACCAGGTCGACTACATCTCGCTGCACACCTACTACGACCCCGAGAAGTACGACGAGGCCAGTTTCCGGGCGTCGGCAGTCGATCTCGACGGATTCATCGACAACATCGTGGCCACGGCCGACCACGTACGCGCGAAGCTGCGCCGCCAGAAGCGGATCAAGCTCTCGCTCGACGAGTGGAACGTCTGGTACCAGTCCCGGTTCACCGAGCCCGAGGACCGGGCGATCGAGGAGCTGCCGCACCTGATCGAGGACGACTACAACGGCACGGACGCCGTGGTGGTCGGCAACCTGCTGATCAGCATGCTGCGGCACGCCGACCGGGTCACCGTCGGCGCCCAGGCCCAGCTGGTCAACGTGATCGCGCCGATCCGCACCGAGGCCGGTGGCCGGGCCTGGCGGCAGACGATTTTCCACCCGTTCGCGCATACCGCGCGCCTGGCCCGGGGAACCGTGCTGCGCCCCGCCCTGACCGCGCCGGACATGACCACCGGCCGCTTCGGTGAGGTGCCGGCCGTCGACGCCGTGGCCACCCACGACGAGGAGTCCGGCGCGCTCACCGTCTTCCTGGTCAACCGGGGCACCGAGCCGGTGCCGCTGTCACTCGATCTGCGTGCGTTCCCGCACCACCGGCTCCGCGAGCACCTCACGCTCAGCGCCGGCCGGCCCGAGCTGACCACTGTTTCCCCGCACGAAGACATCCTCCTTCCTCCCGTCTCCTGGCACGCCCTGTGCCTCACTCCCGAGGAGTCCAAATGACCTCTCCGACCGCCCCGCCCGCCACCCTGAAAACGACTAAAGGCCGTATCACGCGCCGTAATTTGATGGCTCTGGGCGCCGGCGCCGGTGGCGCCGTGTTCCTCGGCGCGTGCAGCGACGGTGGCCCCAACGAGAAGGTGACCGGCGGCGGGCAGAACGCCGCGGCCGCCCCGACCGAGTACACCGGCCCGAACGTGACGCTGGCCTTCTGGAACGGCTTCACCGGCGGTGACGGTCCGTTCATGAAGAAGCTGGTCGACCAGTTCAACACCGAGCACCCGAACATCAAGGTCACGATGAACACGTACCAGTGGGCCGACTACTACCAGAAGACGCCGGCCGCCGTCGCCACCGGCAACGGCCCGGACGTCGGGGTCATGCACGTCGACCACGTGTCCACCAATGCCGCCCGCGGCGTCATCCTGCCGCTGGAAGACCTGGCCAAGGCGCTCAACTTCAAGGCCGAGGACTTCTCGCCGCCGGTCTGGAACGCGGGCGTCTACAACAACACCCGGTACGCGATCCCGCTCGACGTGCACCCGCTCGGCTTCTTCTACAACAAGGCCGTGATGGAGAAGGGCGGCCTCGACCCGGAGAAGCCGCCGACCAACAACGACGAATACCAGGCCGCCCTCGAGTCGATGAAGGCCAAGGGGATCCAGGGCGACTGGGTGACCCCGTTCGAGTTCACCGGCAGCATGCAGTTCCAGTCGCTGCTCTGGCAGTTCGGCGGCAGCCTGTTCGACGACCAGGCGACCAAGGCGCAGTTCGCCGAGGACCCGGGGGTCAAGGCGCTGACCTGGATGACCGATCACGTCAAGAACGGGTTCAGCCCCAAGAACGTGGCCCAGGACGCCGACATCATCGCGCTGCGCAACGGCAAGAACGCGTTCAACTGGAACGGCATCTGGACCATCAACACGCTCAAGGAGGACAAGAACCTCGAGTGGGGGGTGGCGCCGCTGCCGCAGATCGGCACAGAGAAGGCGGCGTGGGCCGGCTCGCACCAGTTCGTGCAGTTCAAGCAGAAGGCCAAGGACGACAACAAGCTGACCGCGGGCAAGGTCTTCATCAACTGGATCAGCCAGCACTCGATCGAGTGGGCCCGCGGCGGTCAGGTGCCGGCCCGCGCCGAGATCCGCGACGGCGCCGAGTTCAAGGCCCTGCCCGAGCAGGCGGCCATCGGCACCCAGATCGACTACCTGCACTTCCTGCCGCCGAAGCCGGGCATCGCCGACGTCATGGCGACCATGGTCACGGCGATCAACGAGGCTGTTCTCGGCCGCAAGGAGCCGGCCAAGGCGCTCGCCGACGGCGCCGCCAAGGCCAACCAGCTCCTGGAGCAGAACGCCAAGAAGTATGGCAGCTGAGACCGCACTGACCCGTACGCCGCCGGTGCAGGCCGAGGAGGCCGGCGCCGGCGGCCGGGTGCGGCGTACCGCACTGCTTACGCCGTACCTGTTCCTGCTTCCGTACGCCGTGGTCTTCTGCACTTTTGTGCTGGCGCCCGCGGTGTACGGCCTGTGGATCAGCCTGCACGACTGGGACTACCTGCTGCCCGGCAAGCCGTTCGTGGGGCTGGACAACTACAAGGCGCTGTTCGACTCGAACTCGGCCGTCTACAGCTTCTGGTGGGAGAGCCTGTCCGCGACGGCCATCTTCACGGCCTTCAGCGTGCCGCTCCTGCTGGTCATCCCGCTGATGCTCGCGCTGCTGCTCAACCGCAACTTCAGGGGTCGTACGGTGTTCCGGGCGATCTATTTCGCGCCGTACGTGCTCGGCGTGGCCGTGATCGGTGTGCTCTGGCGGTTCCTGCTCGACCCCAACCTGGGCGTGGTCAACTCCGTGCTCGGCGCGATCGGGCTGCCCGGGGACACGCCGTGGACCACGGGTCTGCCCTGGGCCTGGGTCACGCTCGTGGGCGTGACCGTCTGGTGGACGCTCGGCTTCAACGCGGTCATCTACCTGGCCGGCCTGCAGGACATCCCGCGCGAGCTGTACGAGGCGGCGCGGATCGACGGCGGCGGCAAGTGGGCCGAGTTCCGGCACGTGACCCTGCCCGGGCTGCGGCCGGTGCTGCTGTTCGTCACGGTCAACACGGTGCTGGTATCGGCCAACATGTTCGGTCAGTCCTACCTGATCACCCAGGGCGCGCCCGGCACCGAGACCCGTACGGCGATCATGTACATCGCCCAGGTCGGCCTGAGCGACTACAAGATGGGCAGCGCCGCGGCGATGAGCTACCTGCTCACCGCCTGCCTGCTGGTGATCAGCCTGCTCGTGTTCCGCCTGTTCCGGGAGAAGGACTCATGAGCCGTGTCAAGCCGATCGCCTGGTACACCGTCCTGATCGGACTCAGTCTGGTCTTCGTCGCGCCGCTGGTGTGGATGGCCCTGACCACGTTCAAGACCTCGAGCGAGGCGACCCGGGTGCCGCCCACGGTCTTTCCCTCCGAGCCCACGACGGGGGCTTTCAGCACGCTCATGGGCAACGACCAGACGCCGGTGCTGCGCTGGTTCCTCAACAGCGTGCTGGCCGCCACCGGTCAGGCCGTGCTGGTGCTGGCGATCGCGTCGATGGCCGCGTACGCCCTGGCCCGGCTCGAGTTCCGCGGCAAGAAGCTGATCTTCGGAATGATCATCGCGACCCTGTTCGTCCCGGGTTTCGTGCTGATCATCCCGAACTTCCTGCTGGTCGACCGGCTCGGCATGCTCGACTCGCTGTGGGCGCTGATCATCCCCGGGGCGGCCGGCGCGTTCGGCGTCTTCTTCCTGCGGCAGTTCTTCCTGAGCCTGCCCAGGGAACTGGAGGAGGCGGCCGTGCTCGAGGGGGCCAACTCGTGGCAGATCTTCACCCGCGTCGTGCTGCCGCTGTCCAAACCGGCCCTGGCCACGCTGGCGGTGATCAGCTTCCTGACCAATTGGAACGACTTCATCTGGCCGATCTACGTGCTGTTCAGCCCCGAGCAGTTCACGCTGCCGCCGGGCCTGGCGATCCTCCAGGGCGCCTACACGATCAACTACCCGGTGATCATGGCGGGCGCGCTCGTCGCCAGCATTCCGGTGCTGCTGCTGTTCGTGGTGGCGCAGCGCTACGTGATCGAGGGTGTCTCCCGTTCCGGTCTGAAGGGATGAACCGATGCGACGTCTGACAGCCGTGCTGGCCGCGGTCATCACCCTGGTCGCGCTCACCGCCGGCGCGCGGAACCCGGCCTCGGCGAGTTTTGCCGACACTTTTGCCGATCCGGTGATCGTCCGCGGCGACGACGGGTTCTACTACGGGTTCGGCACGTCCGACCCGCTGCGTGAGGGCGAGAAGGTCGCCCACCGCATTCCGATCGCGCGCTCCACCGACCTCAAGAACTGGAAGTACGTCGGTGACGCGTTCGGCGACCTGCCGCCCTTCGCGGCCGCGAACGCCTCGCTGTGGGCGCCCGACGTCCGCAAGATCGGCAACCGCTGGGTGCTGTACGCGACCGTGACCGAGACGGCCGGCACGCCCGGGGCCTCGTCGATCGGGGTGGCCACCGCGCCCAAGCCGACCGGGCCGTGGACCTGGGCGGCCGAACCGGCCGTGCCGCCGCGCGCGGCTCCTGGTGGCGGCTGGTGGTGGACCTTCGACCCGTCCCAGCTCACCGCGGCCGACGGCAAGAAGTATCTGTATTACGGCAGCTACTTCGGCGGCATCTGGGTCAGTGAACTCACCGCCGACGGCCTGAAGATCACCGGTACGCCGACCCAGGTCGCGATCGACAACAAGTTCGAGGGCGCGTACGTCGTACGCCGCAACGGCTACTACTACCTGTTCGCGTCGTCGGCCAACTGCTGCGCGGGCCCGACCACCGGCTACTCGGTCTCGGTCGGCCGCTCCCGTAGCCCGCTCGGCCCGTTCACTGACCGCGACGGCCTCAGCCTCAACACCTCGCGGGCCGGCGGCACCCCGGTGATCGCGCCCAACGGCAACCGCTGGGTCGGCACCGGCCACAACGGACTGATCACCGACCGGCGTGGCCAGGACTGGTTCGTCTATCACGCCATCGACCGCAACGACCCGTACCTCGACGAGCCGTTCGGCATCAACGAGCGGCCCATGCTGGTCGACCGGCTCGACTGGCCCGGTGGCTGGCCGACGGTGAACAGCGGCGCCTGGGCCTCCGACAAACGCGACGCGCAACCGGCCCGTACCCCAGCGCCCGGCCGGTTGATCTTCGGTGACGAGTTCACCGCGGCGAAGACGGGCTGGAGCTGGGTGCGCCAAGATCCGGCGGCCACTGTGAGCGGGGGAGAACTGCGGTGGCCGGTGCAGGGGGCCGACCTCACGGGCACCGGCAACGACGCGGGCATCTTCCTGCGCACGCCCCCGACAGGCAGTTGGATCGCGGAGACGAAGTTGACCTTGCCGCTGGGTGAGGACGTCGTCCGGAACTATCAGCAGGCCGGGCTCATCGCCTATGCCGGTGACGACCTGTTCGCGCGGCTCAGCGCGGTCGCGATCTGGAACACCCGGCAGGTGGAGTTCGGCAAGGAGATGCCGTACGCGAATGCTCTTTCGTACGGCGGAACCATTGCCGGCACGCCGGGGCTCACGACCACGTGGTTGCGGCTCGCGCACCGGGTCGACCCGCGCAACGGCGAGCACGAGTACCGTGCCGGCGTCAGCCGCGACGGCAAGCGCTGGACCTGGGGTGGAGTGTGGACGCTGCCCGCCGACAGCACCCCGCGGGTCGGGCTCGTCGCCCACGGCGGCGCGGAGCCGGCGGTCACGGCGTCGTTCGACTACCTGCGGTTCTACAAGTGGTGAGGCGGTGGCGGGTGCTGCTGGTCGCGGCGCTGCTGGTGGGCGGCTGCTCGGCCGGCGACTCGCCCGCCACCCCTTCAGCTGACAAATCGGACGCGTCGGAAGCGAGGCAGGGTGTGACCTTCACCAATCCGGTGTACTCGGACAACTTCCCCGATCCGGGAGCACTGCTCGTCGATGCGACCTGGTACGCGTACGGAACCAACAACTCCACCGAGAACGTGCCGCTGTTGACCTCGCCCGACCTGGTCGAATGGACGCCCGCCGGTGACGTCCTGCCGCAGGTGGGCCCCTGGGCGGAGCGGGGCAATACGTGGGCGCCCGAGGTCATCACCGCTCCGGGCGGCAAGTACCTGCTCTATTACACGGCTCGCTCGACGGCAACCAACCGCCAGTGCATCGGTGTGGCCGTGGCTTCCTCGCCGCGCGGGCCATTCGTCGATGACTCGGCGCAACCGCTGATCTGTCAGGCCGACGAGGGTGGCTCGATCGACGCCAGCCCGTTCACCGACGAGTCGGGGGAGCGCTGGCTGTACTGGAAGAACGACGGCAACGCGATCGGGCAACCGACGTACCTGTACGGCGCGCGACTCAGCGCGGACGGCCTCGAGATCGACGGGGAGCCGAAGCAACTGCTGGTCAACGACGCCGGCTGGGAGGCCCACGTCATCGAGGCGCCGCAGATGGTGCGCCACGACGGCAAGCTGTATCTCTTCTACTCGGCCAACGCCTTCGACAAGGAGGAGTACGCGCTCGGTTACGCCACTTGCGAGAGCCCGCTCGGACCGTGTGTCAAGGCCGAGGAGAACCCGATCCTGCACACGTCGCCGGCTGCGGCCGGACCCGGGCACGGCTTCCTGGTCACCACGCCGGCCGGCGAGTCGTGGCTGCTCTACCACGCCTGGCCGCCGAGCGCGGTCGGCAGCGTCTCACCCGGCCGACAGCTCTGGCTCGACCGGGTCGACTGGGTCGACGGCCGCCCCGTGGTGAAGGGGCCGACCATCGAGGCGCAGCCCGCGCCGAATTAGGTCTTGTCGCGCTCGGTGGCCTCTTCGATGGCTTCCGTGATCGCGCCGGTGAGGTCACCGGCCGGCACCGCGATGTTCTCGCCGTAGCCCTCGGCCGGTTCCTTGACCGGCTCTGGTGCGGTGGCGCCGCCGGCGAAGCCGAACTCGTTGGGCTCGTCCTGTTCCTGCTCTTTTGCTGAGGTCATGCCCACCGGATACCCGGTGGGCATGACGTTAAAGCCGTCCGGCGCCCGGGCCCGCTGTGACGGTCCATGCAGTCGGCGGGGTGAAACCCTGCTTGGCGTACGCCTCCTCGACCGCGGCGGTGACCTCGGCCGCCTTGTCCGCGTCGACCAGGGCGAGCACGCAACCGCCGAAGCCGCCCCCGGTCATCCGGGCCCCGTACGCGCCGACCGCGAGGGCGGTTTCGACAGCGATGTCGACCTGGGCCACCGTGATCTCGAAGTCGTCGCGCATCGAGGCGTGCGACGCGGTCAGCAACGGGCCGATCTCGCGCACCTGCCCCGCGTGCAACAGCTTCACCGTGGCCAGCACCCGGTCGTCCTCGGTCACGATGTGCCGCACCCGGCGGCGCATGACCTCGTCGTCCAGCCGGGCCAGGGCGTCGTCGAGCTGGTCGCCGGTGATGTCGCGCAGCGCCGGCACCCCGAGCAGGCGGGCCGCGTCCTCGCACGACTTGCGGCGGGCGCCGTACTCCCCGTCGACGTGCTGGTGCGGGGCATTGCTGTTGATGACCAGGATGGCCAAGCCCTCGGCGGCCAGGTCGAACGGGATCTGCTCGACCTCGTACGACCGGCAGTCCAGGAACAGCGCCTTGCCCTCCTCACAGCGGATGGACGCGGACTGGTCGAGGATGCCGGTCGGCGCGCCGACGTAGACGTTCTCGGCCCGCTGGGCGATCGACGGCCGCTTCTCGAGCGGCACGTCGAGGCCACCGAGGTCGATCAGCGCGGTCAGCACCGACGACTCGAGGGCGGCCGAGGACGACAGGCCCGAGCCCAGCGGCACCTCGGAGGCGATGGCGATCTGCGCGCCCGGCACCTCGTAGCCGGCGTCCTGCAAGGCCCAGACCACCCCGGCCACGTACGCGGCCCAGCCGCTGACCTCACCCGGCTGTGTCACCCCGAAGCTGACCGGCTCGGCCTCGAACGTCGACGTGACGGTCCACTCGCCGGCCGGGGCCGGCCCGACCGCCGCGATCGTGCGCTGGGGCAGGGCGAAGGGCAGCACGAAGCCCTCGTTGTAGTCGGTGTGCTCGCCGATCAGGTTGACCCGGCCCGGCGCGGCCCACAGCCCGGCCGGCTCGGCGCCGAACTGCTTGCGGAAGACCGCCGCGGCGTCGTCGGCGATCATGCGACGTGCGAGCGGTAGAAGGTCCAGGCGTCGCCGATCATCGCCTGCAGCGTGTTCTTCTGCGGCACCCAGCCCAGCTCTTCGCGGGCCCGCTCGGACGACGCGACCAGCGTGGCCGGGTCGCCCTCGCGGCGAGGCGCGATCTCGACCGGCAGGGCGGCCCCGGTGACCTCGCGGGCCACCTCGACGACCTGCTTGTTGGAGAAGCCGTTGCCGTTGCCCAGGTTGTAGATGCGGTGCTCGCCGGCCGTGGCCGCGTCGAGCGCCAGCAGGTGGGCCCGGGCCAGATCCTGGACGTGGATGTAGTCGCGCACGCACGTGCCGTCGACCGTGGGGTAGTCGTCGCCGAAGAGCTGCAGTTTCTCGCGCTTGCCCGCGGCCACCTGCAGGGCGATCGGGATGAGGTGGGTCTCGGGGTCGTGCCGCTCGCCGATCTCGTGGCCGTCGCGGATGTAGGCTCCCGCGACGTTGAAGTAGCGCAGCGAGACCGCGGCCAGGTTGTGCGCGAACGCCTCGGAGGTGAGCGCGTGGTCGAAGGTGAGCTTGGTGGCCCCGTACGTGTTGGTGGGGGCCTTGACCGCGGACTCGGTGATCGGCAGCTCGACCGGGTTGCCGTAGACGGCGGCGGTGGAGGAGAAGATGAACCGCGGCACCCCGGCGGCGCGCACCGCGTCGAGCAAGGCCAGCGACTTCACCACGTTGTCGTGCCAGTACAGCTCGGGCTTGACCATCGACTCGCCCGCCGCGATCAGGCCCGCGAAGTGCAGCACGGCGTCGAACCCGGAACCGGGCGTCAGCACCTGGGCCGCGTCGCGGATGTCGGCCTCGACGAAGGTGGCGTCGGGCGCGACCGCCTCGCGGAAGCCGGTGACCAGGCTGTCGAGGACGGTGACCTCATGACCGGCATCCAGCAGGAGCCGGCTGGTGACGCTGCCGACATAGCCGGCGCCCCCCGTGACGAGCAGTTTCACGGCAGTACCCTTCCGCAGATTAGGACTTCATAGTTCCACCAACTTCGCTCAAAAGTCAACATCTTCGAACACGCAACGCCGGGACGCGGGTGGGTCGTTGAGCGCTGCGCGAGGCTGACACAATGGTCGTCATGTCCGATGTCGCCCGCCGCCCTCGCGTGCTCTCCGGCATTCAGCCGACCGCCGACTCGTTCCACCTCGGCAACTACCTCGGCGCCGTTCGCAACTGGGTGGCGATGCAGGAGACGCACGACGCCTACTACTGCGTCGTCGACCTGCACGCGATCACCATGGGCCACGACCCGGCCGCCCTGCGCCAGCGCACCCGCGTCTCGGCCGCCCAGCTGCTGGCCCTCGGGCTCGACCCCGAGCGCTGCACGCTGTTCGTCCAGTCCCACGTGCCCGAGCACGCACAGCTGGGCTGGGTGCTGAGCTGCATCACCGGCTTCGGCGAGGCCGGCCGCATGGTGCAGTTCAAGGACAAGTCGGCCAAGGCGGCCGACACGACGACGGTGGGCCTGTTCACCTACCCGATCCTGCAGGCGGCCGACATCCTGCTCTACCAGGCCGACCAGGTGCCGGTGGGGGAAGACCAGCGGCAGCACCTCGAGCTCACGCGCGACCTGGCCCAGCGCTACAACACGCGCTTCGGCCGGACGTTCACGGTGCCCTCGCCCTACATCGTCAAGGACACGGCCAAGATCACCGACCTGCAGGACCCGACCTCGAAGATGTCGAAGTCAGCCTCCTCGCCCAACGGCATCATCGAGCTGCTGGAAGACTCCGCACGCTCGGCCAAGAAGATCAAGTCGGCGGTCACCGACACCGGTCGCGAGATCCTCTACGACGAGGAGAACAAGCCCGGCGTGAGCAACCTGCTCACCATCTATGCGGCGCTGACCATGCGGACCATAGACGAACTGCTCGAGCAGTACGAGGGCCGCGGCTACGGCGACCTCAAGAAAGACCTGGCCGAGATCGTGGTCGACTTCGTCAAGCCGATCCAGGAGCGCACCCGCGCCTACCTGGAGGACCCGGAACACCTCGACAAGGTGCTCGCGATCGGCGCCGAGAAAGCCCGCGCAGTGGCCTCGGTGACGCTGGCCCAGGCCTACCAGAACATCGGGTTCCTCAGCCCGGCCCGCGGTGCCTGACCCCGTCCAACCACCCCAGCCGCCGCCCCTGAACATGACTGAAGGCCTACCCATGACGCGCATCGGCGTCGCGATCGACATCCCGGAGCCCTGGGGCGAGCAGCTCACCCAGCGCCGGGCCGATGCCGGTGACCCGCAGGCGGCGTACACGCCCGCCCATGTCACCTTGCTCGGCCCGACCGAGGTGCCGACCGAGGCGCTGCCGCGCATCGAGAAGCATCTCGAGGCCGTGGCCGCCGCGCAGGAGCCGTTCACCATCCACCTGCGCGGCACGGGCACGTTCCGGCCGATCACCGAGGTGGTCTTCGTGACGCTCGCGGTCGGCATCAGCGAGTGCGAACTGCTGGCCGAGGCGATCGTGAGCTCGGCCGACATCAATCGCGGGTCCCGGTTCCCGTACCACCCGCACGTCACCATCGCCCAGGACGTGCCGGCCGCGGCCCTCGACGCGGCGTTCGACGACCTGGCCGCCTTCTCGGCCAAGTTCCCGGTGCCCGCGTTCACGCTGTTCTCGCACGGTGGCGAGGGGCCCTGGCGGCGTCGGCGCGACTATCCACTCGGCCGGACGTGACTTCGGTTACGGTCGGCGCGTGAATCCGATCGACCGGGCCTACGCGGCGGCCGAGACCCGAGTCATGTGGCTGCGCCACCGGTCGAAGCATTTTGATCATCTGAGCCGGGCCGTCGTGCGCTACATCGACGTGCAGGGCGGGCGGCTGGCCGCCGCGATCGCCTACTACGGCTTCTTCGCGGTGTTCGCGCTGCTGCTCATCGGCTACTCGATCTTCGGCATCCTGCTCAACAACAACGACGACCTGTTCGACATCGTCCGCGACTTCCTGCGGGTCAATCTGCCCTTCCTCGACATCGGAGCGATCCTCGACAGCGGCCGTACGGTCGGGATCGTCGGCATCGTGGGCCTGACCTTCACCGGTATCGCCTGGGTCGAGGCCATCCGCTCGTCGCAGCGGCTGATCTGGCGGCTCAACGAGCAGCCCGGCTACATCGGCGTCCGGCAGGCGCTCGACCTGCTGGTGCTGCTCGGCATCCTGCTGCTGCTGGCGATGTCCCAGCTCGCCGTGTACGGCCTGAACCTGCTGATCGACTGGATCACGCACGGGATCATCCGCTCCACGGCCGGCCTGCTGCTCACCGTGGCCGTGAACATGCTGCTGGCCGCGGCGCTGCTGGCCGCAGTACCTCGGCTGCGCATGACCGTGCGCCGGATGGCGCCGCCGGTGCTTCAAGTCGGCATCGGCATCACGTTGCTGAACACCGTCGGCAAGTCGTTCGTGGGTCTGGTGCAACGCAATCCCGCCTACGGCCTGGTCGGTTCGGCCGTGGGCGTGCTGGTCTACCTGTACGTCTTCAACCAGTTGCTGCTGTTCGGCGCGGCCTGGGCCGCTACCAGTCCACACGGCCGGGTCGTAGACCTGTCAGCTGACGATAAAACTGCCCCCGTGGGGCAAAATACCTGGATTCGGCACACCGGCCCGGAATGATGGGCGCGTGGGCACACTCGTGACGTTGGATCTGCCGGCCGGCTCGCCGGTGGCCGAGCTTCCCTGGGTCATCACGATCGGATCCCTCGGCGACGAGGAGGACTGGGAGCCCGTGGTCTGCGGCCCCTACGAGCGAGCGCACGCATTGGCCCTGGCCCAGGCGGTCGTGGCCGACGAGCAGCTGATGGCCGTCGTCGAGCCCCTGCTGCCCCGCCCCGACGCCGAAGCGATCCGTGACGAGATCGACCTGGCCCGCGCCGCCGTCGAAACCCCCGACGACGAAGACTTCGAGGACGAGTACGAAACCCGGCGCGTACGCCCCGGCCGCCCACCCACCGAGGCCGAAGTACGCGAGGGCTGGACCCGCATAGCCGCCCGCCTCACCACCGTCTAGCAAATCGCTGGTTGCGGCGGCTGGTCCTGGACGACCTCTACTGCGCGACCCCGCACCGGGAGTTGTCCACATTCGCCGTCTGTCCACAGGGCGCGGCGTCGTCCGGCTCGAAGATCCGCAGAACTCGTCACACTGATGCGAGGCGGGGGTCCCCCCAGGGTGGGTGGGCTCTGCGTTCGATCAACTGGTTGGGCGGGCGAACAGGGCGCTCGCGCCGCGCAGGAAAGCGTCGCGCTCCGGGTTGCCGATCAGCAGCCGTTGCAGGGCGTAGCCCGGCACAAGGGCATAGAACGCCCCGGTCATCTCATCGATGTCCGCGTCGGCCGGCAGTTCCCCGCTCTCGACGGCGTGGGACACGAGCACCCGCACGCTGGCCCGCAGCGCCGAGTAGCGCTCGTGGACGATCGCCCTGATCGCCGGGTCGATCGTCGACTCGGCCCAGATCTGTAATGCGATCGGCAGGGCGCCGTCCGGCTCCAACTGCCGGTCGATCACGTCGAGGAGCAGGGCGAGCGAATCCATCAGGGGTAGTCGCCGTTCGGCCGACTCGCCGATCTGCTGGCTGATGCCGCCCACCACGCCCTCGGCGATGGCGGCGATGATCTCGTCTTTCGACTTGAAGTAGCGGTAGACGGCGCCGACCGAGAGGCCGGCCTCTTTGATCAGGTCTTGCATCGAGGTGTGGTGCAGGCCTTTGCGCAGGAAGCAAGCGCGGGCCGCGACGAGGATCTGCTCGCGGCGGGCGGTCAGGTGGTCTTCGGAGACACGTGGCACGCCCCACATCATAAAACGAACGCTCGCTCTTGACACGATCTCGTGGCGAGGAGCACGCTGTGAACATAAAAGAACGAGCATTCGTTTTAGGAGAAATCATGCAGCGCAAGCCCCTCGCCCTCGGCGTGTTCATCGCGGTGATCGTGGTGGCCGTCCAGGCGCTTCTCGTCCCTCTCTTCGCCGGTCCGGCGGCCAACCTCGCGCCGCGTGACCTGCCCGTCGCGGTGGCCGGTCCGCCCGCCGTGGCCGCCCAGCTCGAGGCCGGGCACCCGGGCGCCTTCGACGTGCACCCGGTGGCCGATGCCGCGGCCGCCGACGCCGCGATCAAGGACCGTGAGGTGTACGGGGCGATCCTCGTCTCCCCGGCCGGGCCCGAGGTGCACATCGCCTCGGCCGCCTCGCCCACCGTGGCCGCGCTGCTGACCCAGGCCGCGGCCCAGCTCGGCCCCCAGGTGCCGGTGCGCGACGTCGTGCCGCTCGACGCCGGTGACCCGCGGGGCGCCGGCTTCGCCGGCGGGTTCCTGCCGCTGGCGATCACCAGCCTGCTCGCCGGGGTGCTGGTCTTCCTGCTCGTGCGGCAGCGGGCGGCCCGGTTCGTCGCGCTGGTGAGCTACGCCGTCCTGGCCGGTCTCGGCACGGCCGCGGTGCAGCAGGGCTGGCTCGACATCCTGCCCGGCGGCTACTTCGCGGTGGCTGCGGCGCTGGGCCTGTTCGCGCTGGCCGTCGCGGCCACCATGACCGGTCTGGCCGCGGTGCTCGACAAGGGCGGCCTGGCTCTGGGGGCGCTGGTCGTCTTCCTGGTCGGCAACGCGCTGGCCGGCATCGCGGCCGCCCCGGAACTGCTGCCGCAGCCGTGGGGTGAGCTCGGTCAGTGGCTGCCCATCGGGGCGGGCGCTTCGCTGCTGCGGTCGGTCGCCTACTTCGACGGCGGGGGCTCGGCCTTCGCGGTGACGGTGCTCTCGGCGTACGCAATCGGGGGTCTGCTCCTGACCCTGATCGGCCGCCGCGGGCTCGCGTCGGACGGTGTGACGGGCCCGCAGCGCGAGGAGGCTGAGCCGGACCTGGTCGCGGCCGTCTGAGCTGCGTCCCGGCTCGGCACGGTCGAGCAAGCCGGTGGGATAGTTGCCGGCATGGTCATCTCGAGACGATGGGCGGTCTTCCTGACGGCGGTCGGGGTCTGGACGTGGGTCATCTGGCCCCGGTTCGGCCTGGCCATCTGGAAGGACGACCGCTCTTTCGCCGACGGGCGGCCGACCGCCTTCCTGCTCATCCACGCGGTGCTGATCGTCACCTCCCTGGCGATCGGCACCGTGGTCGGCGTTCTGGGCGTAAAAGCCTGGCGTAGATCCTGATCCGGCCGCAAGGTTTCAGGCCGGTTACCACGCAGGCCGATGATTTGCCGCACTAACGGACGGATGCGACGCCTCATGCGCTCCGCGGTTGCGGGCAGATAACGGTGCGCCAACAGTACGGTCCAAAGTGCCACTCCCGCTCTGGCCTGCGGCTACGCTCCCGCGGTGAAGACTCACCGACAAGTGTCGGTGTGCGTTGGAAGGAGGGCGTCTTGCGCCCAGTACGTGGGAACCGGCTCGTTGCGCTTCTCGCGGCAGGTGGGCTGACGCTCGCCGCCGCGGCCTGTAGCGACGCGCCGGACGAGACCCCTGGCGGCAGCAGCTCGAGCGCTGCCGCAGCTGCCTACAAAGCCTGCATGGTGACCGACACCGGCGGCATCGACGACAAGTCCTTCAACGCGTCCGCGTGGGCCGGGCTCCAGGCCGCCAAGACCGAGGCGCCCGGGGTCGACCCGAAGTACGTCGCGTCGACCGCCGAGGCCGACTACGAGCCCAACCTGCGCGGCTTCGTCACCCAGAAGTGCAACTTCATCCTGTCCGTCGGTGGCCTCATGGGCGACTCGACCAAGGCCGTCGCGGCGCAGAACACGAGCCAGCAGTTCGGCATCGTCGACAGCTCGATCCAGGGCGCCACGAACGTCTACCCGATGCAGTTCGCCACGCAGGAGGCCGCCTTCCTGGCCGGCTACCTGGCCGCGGGCTACTCCAAGAGCGGCAAGGTGGCCACCTTCGGCGGCCTCAAGATCCCGCCGGTGACCATCTTCATGGACGGCTTCGCCGACGGCGTGGCGCAGTACAACAAGGCCAAGGGCAAGGACATCAAGGTCCTCGGCTGGGACAAGGCCGCGCAGAACGGCAGCTTCGCCGAGGACTTCGCCAGCCCGGCCAAGGGCAAGGCGCTGGCCAGCACGTTCGTCGCCCAGGGGGCCGACGTGATCATGCCGGTGGCCGGCGGTACCGGCCTCGGTGCGGCCGAGGTGGCCAAGGGTTCCAGCGGCAAGGTCTCGATCGTCTGGGTCGACCAGGATGGTTGCAAGAGCGCCGCGCAGGACTGCGACGTCTTCCTGACCACCGTGGTCAAGAACATCACCGACGCGGTCGAGAAGGCGGTCGTCGCCGGCGCCACCGGTCAGCCGCTGGCCGCCAGCCCGGGCTACCTGGGCACGCTCGAGAACAACGGTGTCTCGCTGGCGCCGTACAACCAGTTCGACAGCAAGGTCGACCAGACCCTCAAGGACGAGGTCGAGAAGCTGAAGGCCGACATCATCGCCGGCACGATCAAGGTTGAATCGCCCAGCGCTCCGGCCTGAGGATTCACTAAGTAAGATTCGGCCGCCGCCCGGCCGCGAGAATCCCTCGCGGTCGTGCGGCGGTTCCAGTTGTCGGGTGAACTTCACATAGGCGCCGAAGTCGGGAGATTCCGCTGAGACTCGAACTGCGCGGCATCACCAAGCGCTTCGGCGACCTGGTGGCCAACGACCACATCGACATCACGGTCGAGCCCGGTGAGGTGCACGCCCTGCTGGGCGAGAACGGCGCCGGCAAGTCGACGCTCATGAACCAGCTCTACGGCCTGCTGCAGCCGGACGAGGGCGAGATCCTGGTCGACGGGGAGCCCAAGGTCTTCCGCAGTCCCCGGGACGCCATCGCGGCCGGCATCGGCATGGTCCACCAGCACTTCATGCTGGTCCCGGTGTTCACCGTGGCCGAGAACATCGCGCTCGGGGCCGAGGAGGTGCGCGGCGGCCCGCTCGGCTGGCTCGACCGCCGCCGCAACAAGCGCGACGTGCTCGAGACGTCGCAGCGCTACGGCCTGCCGGTCGACCCCGACGCCCTGGTCGAGAACCTGCCGGTCGGCGCCCAGCAGCGGGTCGAGATCGTCAAGGCCCTGACCCGCGACGTCGACCTGCTAATCCTCGACGAGCCGACGGCCGTGCTGACCCCGCAAGAGACAGACGAGTTGCTCGCGGTCATGCGGTCGCTGGCCGACACCGGCAAGTCGATCGTCTTCATCACTCACAAGTTGCGCGAGGTCAAGGCCATCGCCGACCGCATCACGGTGATCCGCCGCGGGCGCACCGTGGTCCCATCCAACCACCCCGCCGCCGCCCCTAACCGGACTAAAGGCTCTGTTTCGCCCGACACCCCGACCGACGAACTGGCCGCGCTGATGGTCGGCCGCGACGTCAGCCTCGAGGTCGAGAAGACCCCGGCCGAGCCCGGACGCGAGGTGCTCAAGGTCTCCGGCCTGATCGTCGACGACGACCGCGGGGTGCGGGCCGTCGACCACGTCGACCTGGTCGTCCGCTCCGGTGAGGTGCTGGGCATCGCGGGCGTGCAGGGCAACGGCCAGACCGAGCTGGTCGAGGCGATCATGGGGCTGCGCGAGGCCCGCGCGGGCGCGATCGAGCTCGAGGAGAAGAGCCTGACCGGCCGCACCACCAAGCAGGTGCTGCGGGCGGGTGTCGGCTACGTCCCCGAGGACCGCAGCCTGGACGGCGTGGTCAAGGACTTCACCGTGGCCGAGAACCTGGTGCTCGACCTGTACGACCGGGCGCCGTTCGGCAACAGCTTCGCGCTCAACCCCAAGGCGATCGCCGAGTCGGCGCGGGAGCGGGTGAGTCAGTTCGACATCCGTACGCCGTCATCGCAGTCGACGGTCGGCACGCTCTCCGGTGGCAACCAGCAGAAGGTCGTCGTCGCCCGGGAGATGTCGCGCCCGCTCAAGCTGCTGATCGCCGCCCAGCCGACCCGCGGGGTGGACGTCGGGTCGATCGAGTTCATCCACAACCAGATCATCCACGAGCGGGACGTCGGCACCGCCGTGCTGGTCGTCTCGAGCGAGCTGGACGAGGTGGTCGGCCTGGCCGACCGCATCGCGGTGATGTATCGCGGCCGGATCCTGGCCATCGTCTCCCCGGACATGCCCCGCGAGGAGATCGGACTGCTGATGGCCGGCGTCGTCACGCAAGAAGCAGAGGACACGGAGTGACCACGGAAGCCCCCGAAAAGAAAGAGGAGCAGAAGAAAGAGGAGTCGTTCCTCGGCCTCTTCGTGCACAACCTCTGGTCGGCCAACACCGTCACGGTGACGATCCTGTCGATCTTCCTGGCGCTGCTCATCGGCGCGATCCTGATCGTCGTCTCCGACTCCGCGGTGCTCTCGACGTTCTCGTACTTCACCGCGCGGCCCAGCGACGCGTTGAACGCCAGCTGGGACCTGATCAGCCGGGCCTACGCCGACCTGTTCAAGGGCGCGATCTTCGACCCGGCCGCCGTGCAGGCCTGGTTCAACGGCACCGGCGACTGGAAGACGGCGCTCAACCCGCTGTCCGAGACGCTCACCTACGCCGCTCCGCTGGTCTTCACCGGTCTGTCGGTGGCGCTCGCGTTCCGCGGCGGCCTGTTCAACATCGGCGGTCAGGGCCAGGCGGTAATCGGCTGCCTCACGGCCGGGGTGGCCGGGTTCGCGATCGGTCTGCCGGCCGGGCTGCACCTGGTCGTCGCGCTGGCCGCGGGTCTGATCGGCGGCGCCCTGTGGGGCTTCGTGCCGGGTCTGCTCAAGGCCCGCACCGGCGCCCACGAGGTGATCACCACGATCATGCTCAACTACACGGCCACGCTCTTCCTGGGCTGGCTGATCCTGCAGAGCGGCGTGCAGGACCCCGACCGCACGGACGCGGTCAGCAAGACGATCGAGTCCACGGCCGGGCTGCCGGCCCTGCCCCAGCCGTTGCGCGTGCACCTCGGCATCGTGCTCGCGGTGATCGTCACGGCCGGGGTGGCCTGGCTGGTCAACCGCTCGTCGTTCGGCTTCGAGCTGCGGGCGGTCGGCGCCAACCCGCCGGCGGCCAAGACGGCCGGTATGAGCGTCGGCGGCACGTACATCAAATTGATGGTCGTGGCCGGTGGTCTGGCCGGTCTCGGCGGCGCGGTCCAGGTGCTCGGCACGGCCGACCGGCTGACCGGTCAGGTGGCCGGCAACATCGGTTTCGACGGCCTGCTGGTGGCCCTGCTCGGCCGGAACAAGCCGTGGGGCACGCTGTTCGCGGCGATCCTCTACGGCGGGCTGCGCGCGGGCGGCAACCTGATGCAGGTCGACGTGGGCGTCTCGCTCGAGCTCGTCACCGTGCTCCAGGCCCTCATCGTGATCTTCATCGCGGCCCCGGCCCTGGTCAAAACGATCTTCCAGCTCCGCGATGCGCGCACCGCGCGGCTCGGCGCGTCCATGGCGAAGGGTTGGTGAGCCGCGTGTCGACGGCAACCGTGGAAGACCTGACCGAGGCGACCGCGCCCGACCGGTTCTGGAACCGCCAGCGCCGGCTCGGTGTCGCGCTGGTCCTCATCGGCCTGATCGCCGCCGTGATCTTCGGCTCGCTGGCCGAGTCGGCGACGGCCCGCTTCACCATCAGCGAGGACGCCGAGGGCGCCGCGCTCTCGATCAACGGCCAGTTCGGCGCGATCCTGTTCGGCATCGTGGCCGTCGCCGCCGGTGGCGCGCTGCTGGCCGGCGTGGCCAAGCGCTGGCAGACGCTGCTGCTCTGCCTGGGCATCGTGGCCTTCGTCCTGTCGTTCCTGTGCTGGCAGGTGGCGGGCAAATTCCTGCCCCTGGTCGACACGATCAGCGGCTCGCTCGAACTCGCGCTGCCGCTGATCCTGGGCGCCCTGGCCGGCGTGCTCTGTGAGCGCTCGGGCGTGGTCAACGTGGCCATCGAGGGCCAGTTCCTGATGGGCGCGTTCGGCGCCGCCCTGGTCGGCACGCTGGCTACCAGCGTGTGGGCCGGCCTGATCAGCGCGGTCGTGGGCGGTGTCATCATCGCCTCGCTGCTGGCCGTGCTGGCCATCCGCTTCCTGGTCGACCAGGTGGTCGTCGGCATCGTGCTCAACCTGCTGGCGCTCGGTGTCACCGGCTTCCTGTACGAGCGGCTGATGCAGCCCGACGCGCTGAAGTACAACTCGCCGCCGCGGCTGCCCGAGTGGCGCATCCCCGGCCTGGCCGACATCCCGGTCATCGGACCCGTGCTGTTCGAGAGCAACCTGCTCGTCTGGCTCGCGCTGGCGCTGGTCGTGGTCATCCACCTTGGCCTCACCCGCACCCGCTGGGGCCTGCGGACCCGCGCGGTCGGCGAGCACCCGACGGCGGCCGACACGGTCGGCATCCGGGTGCGCGGCCTGCGCTACATGAACGTGCTGCTCGGCGGCGTTGTCGCCGGGGCCGGTGGGGCGTACTTCACGCTGGTCTCGACCGGGGCGTTCAACAAGAACATGACGGCCGGCGCCGGCTTCATCGCGCTGGCGGCCCTGATCTTCGGGCGCTGGACGCCGTACGGGGCGCTGGGCGCGGCGCTGTTCTTCGGTTTCGCCCAGAAGCTGGCCAACTACCTCAGCGCGGTCGGCAGCCCGGTGCCCAACCAGTTCCTCAACATGCTGCCGTACATCGCCACCATCATCGCGGTGGCCGGTCTGGTCGGCCGGGTGCGGGCGCCCGCGGCCGACGGTGTGCCCTACGTGAAAAGCTAGAAACCATGGAGATCGACTGGGCCGGGCTGCGCGCCGCGGCCACCGAAGCGATGCGGCACGCGTACGCCCCTTACTCCGACTTCCCGGTCGGTGCGGCGGCCCTGGTGGACGACGGCCGGGTGGTCGTCGGGTGCAACGTCGAGAACGCGTCCTACGGCGTCGGCCTGTGCGCGGAGTGCGGACTGGTCAGCCAGCTGCACATGACCGGCGGCGGGCGCCTGGTCGCGTTCTCGTGCGTCGACGCCACCGGCAACCCGCTGATGCCGTGCGGCCGCTGCCGCCAGCTGTTGTGGGAGAACGGCGGCCCCGAGCTGCTGGTCGAGTGGCACACCGGGCCCCTGCGCATGGCCGAGCTGCTGCCGCACGCGTTCGGCCTGGAAGACCTGGAACGGGTCAACGCGGCTTCCACCGCCCCCGAGGTGCCGACCGAGCTGGCCAAATGGCGCGGGCGCGGCACCGTTTTCGTGCATCCTGACCTGGCCGGCGGTGAGACCATCTGGACGGGCTACTGGGAGCGGTCCGGCGGCAGTGCGGACGACGAGAAGGGCGTGCTCGAGGAGGGCCCGAACTTCGGTACGGCGGCCGAGGCGGTGACCTGGGGCCGCGTACGCACCCCGCGCATCGTCGTCGTGGACGCCGAGGGCGGGCTGGCCTGGGCCGGTGACGGGGCCCCGCCCGAGGGCATCCCGGCCGTATGGGAAGAGGACAGCAATGACTGAGTTCGCCGCGGTCGACGTCATCCGGGCCAAGCGGGACGGGCATCCGCTGAGCGACGCCCAGATCGACTGGGTGGTCGACGCGTACACCCGGGGTGTGGTGGCCGACGAGCAGATGTCGGCCCTGGCCATGGCCATCCTGCTGCGCGGCATGACGCCGGCCGAGATCGCCCGCTGGACCGCCGCCATGATCGCCAGCGGGGAGCGGCTCGACCTCTCCGCGATCACCCGGCCCACCGCCGACAAGCACTCCACCGGCGGTGTCGGCGACAAGATCACGCTGCCCCTGACCCCGCTCGTCGCCGCCTGCGGGGTCGCCGTGCCCCAGCTCTCCGGCCGCGGCCTCGGGCACACCGGCGGCACGCTGGACAAGCTCGAGTCGATCCCGGGCTGGCGCGCCTCACTCAGCAACGACGAGTTCAAGCGTCAGCTGGAAGAGGTCGGCGCGGTCATCTGCGCGGCCGGCGACGGCCTGGCCCCGGCCGACCGCAAGCTCTACGCGCTGCGCGACGTCACCGGCACGGTCGAGGCCATCCCGCTGATCGCCAGCTCGATCATGAGCAAGAAGATCGCCGAGGGTACGGGCGCGCTGGTGCTCGACGTCAAGGTCGGCTCGGGCGCCTTCATGAAGGATCTCGAGAACGCCCGCGAGCTGGCCCGCACGATGGTGCGGCTCGGTCAGGACAGCGGGGTCACCACGATCGCCCTGCTGACCGACATGAGCACCCCGCTCGGCCGGGCCGTCGGCAACGCGATCGAGGTCACCGAGTCGGTCGAGGTGCTGGCCGGCGGGGGACCGGCCGACGTGGTCGAGCTGACCCTGGCCCTGGCCCGCGAGATGCTGGCCGCGGCCGGGAGCACGGCCGACCCGGCCCGGGTGCTCGAATCGGGCGCGGCCATGGACACGTGGCGCGCGATGATCCGGGCCCAGGGCGGCGACCCCGAGGCGCCGCTGCCGGTCGCGCGCGAGACCGAGGTGCTGCGGGCGAGCGCGGACGGCGTGGTGAGCAGCGTGGATGCGTACGGCATCGGCCTGGCCGCCTGGCGCCTGGGCGCGGGCCGGGCCCGCAAGGAGGATCCGGTCAGCTTCGGCGCCGGGGTGCTCCTCAAGGTCAAGCCGGGCGACCGGGTGACCACCGGCGACGTTCTGCTCGAGCTGCGGGCCGACGACCCGGCCCGCATCCCGGTGGCCCGCGACACGGCCGCCGAAGCGGTTGTCATCGGTACGGAACCGCCCACTCTTACCAATCTGGTGCTCGACCGCATAGCCTGACGCACCATGCAGAAGGCAGTACCCGACCCGCGCGCCGTCCGGGAGGCCAGCCTCGACGAGGTGGCCCGGCTCGGGCTGCCGCAGCCGCCGCCCGGCTTCCCCCTGGTGTGGGAGCCGGGCGACACGGTCGAGCTGCGCCCCACGGCCGATCTGGAGGCGCGCGCGGCGGTGCTGCACGTGGTGGTGGCCCGCTGTTTCGGCATGCCGACCGAGGCGGCCATGAGCTGGCTGCTCGGGTCGCGCCTGGTCGACCTGGTCACCCCGCCGGAATGGCAGTTCGTGATCGGCGCCAAGGGTGATCACCGGTCGTTCGTGCTGCACCACGACGCGGTGTTCGCGCTGGCCTGGCTGCTGGGGCTGAGCCGGCACCTCGACCCGACGTCGCCGCCCGAGGACCGGATGATGTCCCAGATGCCTGATCTGCCGGCCGGCGAGACATTCGGGCAGTGGCGGTCCCGGTCGCTGATGTCCCCCCGCGATCCCGTCGAGGCGGCCGTGCTGCTCGATCTGCACTACTGCCTGGATTGGGCGTTCCAGCAGGCGCAAGAGATGGGCCGGCCGCTGCCGGGCGAGATCGACGCCAACGCGATCGGCCAGCGCCGGTGGGCCCTGGAATGGGCAATCGTCTTTCATGGGCCGTATCACGACAAACCCCCCGAATGGGAGGAAGTCGATCTTTCGGTCTGAGACGTCAAAAAAGGCAAGATCAAGTTCTATGTCGTAGCGGGGTGGTGGGTTGCAGACCGCAGCTCCCGCCGAGGGTCGCTTCGCTCCACGTGCGTGAGCGGTTGCGCTCAAACCCTTCGATAGGCCGTCAGCAGCACGGAAGCAGTCACCACGGCCGGTGCGGCGTCGATGTCCCGAGCGTGGTGGGCGCTGGGGGTCATGCCGATCAGGGTGCGCGTCTCGGCCGCGCCCAGAGTCAGATCCCGGCGCAGGGGCCGGGCCTCCACCGGCTCGAAGTGCTCACCCAGCGACTCCTGGACGCGGGCCGCCTTGTCCGGGTCGACCTGGATCATGTCGTGGGCGCCCACCAGTTCCCGCAGGTGGTCCGGCTCGGGCGTCACGACCAGCAGCCGGCCGCCCGGGCTCAGGATGCGGTGGAACTCGGGGCCGTTGCGCGGGGCGAAGACGTTGAGGATGACGTCGGCGACGCCGTCGGCGAGGGGCAGCGGACGCCACAGGTCGGTCAGCACCGCCGCCGCGCGGGGGTGGGCGCGGGCGGCCCGGCGCAGCGCCGGCTTGGAGACATCGAGTCCCAGGCCGATCGAGTCGTCATCCAGCACCCGAGCCAGGTAGTGCCCTGTTCCGACGCCGGCGTCGACGACGAAGCCCGAATTCGCCGCGGCGGCGAGCGCGTCGGCGATGAAGTCGTAGTGGCCGGCGGTCAGGAAGGCGTCCCGGTCGGCGATCATCTCGGCGGTGTCGCCGACGTGCGGCATCCGCCCCGCCGTGAGGTCGGCGTAACCCTGCTTGGCCATGTCGAAGCTGTGCCGCAGCGGGCAGCGCAAGGCCCGGTCCACCCGCTCGAGCGGCTGCCGGCAGACCGGGCATCGCAGGTACGGCAATGCTCCGTCGATCATTGGTCCCCTGCCTCTAGGCTCGGCTGATGGCCGCCATCGCTCTCACCGACATCGTTCCGGCGCCCAAGGCGCTGCTGCACGACCACCTCGACGGCGGGCTGCGCCCCGCCACCATCGTGGAACTCGCCGCCGCCGTGGGGCACGAGCTGCCCACGACCGACCCGGCCGCCCTGGGCGAGTGGTTCGTCGCGGCCGCCGACTCCGGCTCGCTCGAACGCTACCTGGAGACGTTCGCCCACACCGTCGCGGTCATGCAGACGGTCGAGGGGCTGCACCGGGTGGCCAAGGAGTGCGCGCTCGACCTGGCCGCCGACGGCGTCGTCTACGCCGAGGTCCGCTACGCGCCCGAGCAGCACCTGGAACGCGGCCTGACACTCGACGAGGTGGTTGACGCGGTCAACGCCGGCTTCGCCGCGGGCGCCGCCGAGGCCGCTGCTCAGGGCACCCCGATCCGGGTCGGCGTGCTGCTGACCGCGATGCGTCACGCGGCTCGCTCGCAAGAGATCGCCGAGCTGTCCGTGCGCTACCGCGACGCCGGCGTGGTCGGCTTCGACATCGCCGGGGCCGAGGCCGGCTTTCCGCCCACCCGCCATCTGGACGCCTTCGAATATCTGCAGCGTGAGAATTTCCACTTCACCATCCACGCGGGTGAGGCCTTCGGGCTGCCGTCGATCTGGCAGGCCATCCAATGGTGCGGCGCCGATCGGCTCGGTCACGGTGTGCGACTGGTCGACGACATCACCGGAACGGTGGCCGGCGGCGACGTCGTGCTGGGCCGGCTGGCTGCGTACGTCCGCGACAAGCGCATCCCGCTCGAACTGTGCCCGTCGTCCAACATCCAGACCGGCGCCGCCCCGTCGATCGCCGAGCACCCGATCGGCCTGCTGCACGATCTGCGGTTCCGGGTGACCGTCAACACCGACAACCGCCTGATGAGCGGGACATCGATGTCCCGTGAGATGGCGCTGCTGTCCGAGGCCTTCGGCTGGGGCTGGGCCGAGCTGCAGTGGCTGACCATCAACGCGATGAAGTCGGCCTTCATCCCGTACGACGAGCGGTTGGCGATCATCAATGACGTGATCAAGCCGGGCTACGCGAAGCTGCTCGGCTAGCGGTATCAAGTTGGTACAGAACGCCCGGAGGCCGCCGACTCTGCCGGTTCGGCGGCTCTGATCGTCCGTTCGGTCAGAATGGTCCCTACAAACATTGCAAAATCGGGCATCTCACCTTGCCGATCGTTCGCGACCGCGCCATCGTCTCTCCTGCTGCGATCCTCTACGATCGGGCGCGTTCGTTCGGTGTAACCCCCACGCCGATCGATCGCTCTGAGTAACGCTGAGAGAGTGACCCCATACATCCCGTGATATTGACCGGCGACGTCCCCGCTCCGGCGGACCAACATTGCGTCACACAACCGGTCCGTGTCCGGCGGCCCTTTCTCTTTGACACTCGTCGTGATGGAATCTCGGGGGCCCGACGCGGCAGTCGGCCGTGTGCGGCGCCCGGCAAGCCGAGTGCCGGGGCCCGAAACAGGAGGACGGTGACGTGAGCAAGCGCCCCAAGACGGCGACCGGCGTCATGTCGCGTCTCCGTCGCCCGGCTGATCGGCTGCGAGACCTGCCGATCTGGTCGAAGCTTGGCTTGATCATGTTGGTGCCTACCCTGGCGACGATCATCGTCGGCGTCAGCGGCCTGGTCGACCACATCGAGGAAGCCAACAACGCGGAGCGTGCGCGCACCCTTTCGGTGCTGTCGGAGGCAGCGGGTGGTCTGGTCGACCACCTCCAGAACGAACGCGCCTACGGCATGATGGTCACGACGATCCGGGACAAGAAGAGTCCTGAGTTCATCAAGGCGAGGGAGTCCTACACCGCCGAGACGGCCGAGGTCGACAAGGCGAAGGTTCCGTACTCCCAGCAGAAGGCTGCGCTCGACGAGATCCCCGAGAACGTCAGCACCCTGCTCCTGCGTCTCGACCGCAACCTGGAAGACCTGCCGGCTCAGCGCAGTCAGGTCGCCAACAACCGCCCCGGCGCCGACGAGGTGGAAGAGAGCTACACCAAGCTCATCGACGACCTGGTCGGCGTGCGTGACGCGGCGGCCCAGCTGGCCAGCGACACCGAGCTGAGCGACCACCTGCGGTCGGTCGCCGCCGTGGCCCAGGCCAAGGAGTTCATCGCCCAGCAGCGCGACGTCGGCCACGAGGTCATCGCGGCCAACCAGCTGACCGAGTCGCTCCGGCGTGAACTGCTGGTCGCCGACACCGGCTTCGAGCTGGCCGGCACGACGGTCCGGTCGGTCGGTTCACCCGCCGACGTGGCCGCTTTCGATGAGATCAACAAATCGACGGCCGGCACGGCCGCCACCAACTACACCGGGCCGCTGCTGAGCCTGCAGGGCGCGAACACCCGCAACATCCCGTTCAACACCGCCAACTGGGAAAAGGCGATGACGGAGTACGGGGCGGAGTTCCGCAAGGTCGAGGTCAAGATGGACGCCGACATCGTGGCGGAGGCGACCGACCTCCGTAACGACGTGAACCGGCGGGTCTTCCTCGAGACCAGCATCCTGCTCGGCATGCTCCTGCTCGCCATCCTCTTCGCCTGGCTGGTCGCCCGGTCGATGGCCCGCTCGCTGCGTGAGCTGCGCCAGGGTGCCCTCTCGGTGGCCCAGTTCGGCCTGCCCCACGCGGTCAGCCGGCTGCGTGACCCGCAGCTGGCCTCATCGCTCACCCCGGCCCAGCTGGCCGACCAGATCGCCGAGCCCCTTCCGGTGCGCAGCCGCGACGAATTCGGTCAGGTGACCGAGGCGTTCAACGCGGTTCACCTCGAGGCGGTGCGCACCGCGGCCGAGCAGGCCGCCCTGCGGGCCTCCGTCGCGACGATGTTCGTCAACCTGGCCCGCCGTTCCCAGATCCTGGTCGACCGGCTCATCGGTCACCTCGACCGGCTGGAACGCGGCGAGGAAGACCCGGACCGTCTGGCCGAGCTGTTCCAGCTCGACCACCTGGCGACCCGAATGCGCCGTAACGACGAAAACCTCCTGGTTCTCGCCGGTGCCGACTCGACCCGCGTCCAGCGCGAGCCGGCCGCCCTGATCGACGTGCTTCGCGCCGCGCAGTCCGAGGTCGAGCACTACACGCGCATCGAGTTCGGCATGATCGACCGGGACATCGAGGTGGCGGCGCACGCCGTCAACGACATGGTCCACCTGGTCGCCGAGCTGTTCGACAACGCCACCGCCTTCTCCCCGCCCAACTCGACGGTCATCGTCGAGGCCCGGCGGCTGGGCGACGGTGCGCTCCTCTCGGTGGAAGACCGCGGCATCGGTATCAGCCGCGAGCAGTTGCGCGAGCTGAACGAGCGGCTCGCCAACCCGCCGATGGTGGACGTGGCCGTCTCCCGCATGATGGGCCTGGTCGTGGTCGCCCGGCTGGCCAACCGGCACGCCGTCAAGGTCGAGCTCCGCCCGGCCGACACCGAGCGGGGCACGGTGGCCGAGGTCGGCCTGCCGCTCTCGGTGCTCACCGCGGGCCAGGGCCAGAACGCGGTGGCCGGTGGCCGTCCCCAGGTCGGCGCCGGCTACGACGAGCAGGGCCGCCCGGGCATGCCCGAGCCGCTCGCGCTCGAAAGCGGCAGCGGCCGTGGTGGCTACCCGACCGGTCGCCCGTTCGACCCCAACCCGCCGATGAACACCGGCGGCATGCTGGGCACCAACGGGCACTCGGTGCCGGCATGGTCCGACCTCACCGGCGCCCCGAGCAACGGCTTCGGCTCCAACGGCTCGCTCAACGGCACCAACGGGAACGGCAACGGAAACGGCAGCAACGGCTTCTACGGCCCGCGCAGCAACGAGGCCATCCCGCCGCTGCCCTCCGGCCCCACCGGTCAGCCGTCGTCGCCCCAGGGCTTCGCCGGTCCCGACGGGTTGCCCCGCCGCAACGGCGATTCGTTCCGCCCCGACGGTGACACCTCCGGCTTCGGCGCCACGATCCCGCGTCAGCTCCCGGCCAACCCCGAGACCCAGGGCCGCACCCCGTTCGTCCCGCCCGTCTCGGCTCCGCCGCTGCCGCCGGTCTCCGCTCCGCCGGTGCCCTCGGCCCCGCCGTACGGTGGTCGCCCCATCTCGTCGCCGCCCGGGTCGGAACCGCCGGTCTCGGCGCCGCCCACGGCCGCCGCACCGCCGGCCTGGCCGCCGGTCGCCCCCGAGCGCGAGAACCCCGCTCCGCACGTGCCGGAAAGCCTCGCGGCCGCGCTCGACATGACCGCCGAGCTCCCGCGTTACCGGCCGGAGCAGCGGGGTGACCAGCGCCCGCAGGTCGAGCGTCCGACCAACCCGCAGACCGCGCCGATCCCGTCCTCCGCCCCGCCGGCCTCGCCGGTCTCCGCGGCACCCACCTCGGGCCTGCCGTCGGAGTCGCAGCGGGCGGCCGCGGCGGCCAAGGCGGCTCACGAGGCCGCGACCGCGCAGGCAGCCGAGGCTCAGGCCACGGCGGCCGCGCAGATCGCCGCCGCGCAGGCCGCGGCCCGCCAGCGGGACAACGGCCAGGGCCAGTTCGCCGACGAGACGATGGAGCTGCCGATCTTCCGGGAGCTCGAGTCGGCCTGGTTCACCACCGGCCGTCCGGCTGAGACCAAGCCGTCGACCAACGGACTCGACGAGCCGGTCAGCTCGCAGCGGATCCCCACCGGGGAGCCGTCGCGAACGGTCGGTGTGCCGCAGCAGGCCGTCTCGCCCGAGTCGCGTGACCGAGACCCGGCTACTGTTGGTGTCGGTGCCTCCAACGGCGCCGTTGCGAACGGCTCCAGCGCGAACGGCAGCGTGGCCACGAACCCGTGGCAGACCGCGGCCGACACGGGCTGGCAGGCCGCTCAGGCGGCGTCCGAGGTGGCGGTCGAATCCACGACCACGGCGGGTCTGCCCAAGCGCACTCCGATGGCGCAGCTCGTCCCCGGTGGTGTTGACCGGAACGACACGTCCGTTCAGCGTCGTACCCCCGAAGGTGTCCGCGGTCTGCTGTCCGCCTACCACCGGGGTGTGCAGCGCGGTCGCACCAAAGAATCGACCAACCCGGAGGAGACTCCGGGAGGGCAGCAGTCCTCGCAGGCTGGCAAGGAGCATGAGGCATGACATCTACGCAGGATCTCGGTTGGCTGCTGGCCAACTTCGCCGACCGCGTTCCCGGCGTCGCACATGCGATCGCGGTCTCCGCTGACGGTCTGCTCCTGGCGGCGTCGCGAGACCTCCCCCGGGACCGCGCCGATCAGCTGGCGGCCATCGCTTCCGGCCTGGTGAGCCTTACTCAGGGCGCCGCGCGGTGCTTCGAGGGTGGCGCCGTGCTGCAGACGGTGGTCGAGATGGACAACGGGTTCCTCTTCCTGATGTCCATCTCGGACGGTTCGTCCTTCGCGGTTCTGGCTGCGCGCAGCTGCGACGTCGGACAGGTCGGCTACGAAATGGCCCTCCTGGTCGACCGGGTCGGCGAGGCGCTCACTCCGGCTCCGCGTTCCGCGGCCGGCGTTCTCGGCTGAGTGAGTCCTCGGCTGAACGGGCAGCCGGCTGGTTACTTCGGCCGCTGTTCAAAAAGTTGACAACAAGAGACACTTCTAGGGTCCGAGGAAGGGGTGAGCGGTGACGATGCCCGAACGCGATGAGCCGACCGGCGCGCTGGTCAGGCCGTACGCCGTGACCCGTGGTCGGACCCGACCAAAACTTGAGATAGCGCTGGAAGCGCTGGTCGAGACAACCGTTCGCGGCCGATCTGGCATGATGCGCGGCGGACAGGGTGGAAGCGAGCATCAGTACATCGCGGAGATGTGCGACGGCGGCCGAGTTCAGTCGCTGGCGGAAATCGCCGCACGCATGCAACTGCCGCTCGGTGTGGCTCGAGTGATCGTCGCCGACATGGCCTCTGATGGCCTTGTCGCGGTGTACGAGCCCACCTCGCTGGACGACGAGACCGACGCGGTAGGCACGGAACTGCTGGAAAGGGTGCTGAGTGGACTTCGCAGGCTCTGACATGTCGCACCGTCCCTCTGCGGGGCGCGTGACGTCGGCGAAGATTGTTATCGCCGGCGGGTTCGGCGTCGGTAAGACGACGCTGGTCGGGTCGGTCTCGGAGATCACCCCGCTGACCACCGAGGCCATCATGACCTCGGCGGGTGTGGGTGTCGACGACAACCGGCAGGTTCCGGGGAAGATGACGACCACCGTCGCCATGGACTTCGGCCGGATCAGTATCGATCGCGACCTGATCCTGTATCTGTTCGGAACACCGGGCCAGACGCGTTTCTGGTTCATGTGGGACGAGCTGGTGCGGGGCGCGATCGGTGCCGTCGTGATGGTGGACACTCGGCGTCTCGCCGACTGTTTCGCCGCGATCGACTTCTTCGAGCACCGTCGCCTTCCCTACCTGATCGCGATCAACTGCTTCGACGGGATGCAGTATCACAACGCGCAGGACGTTCGGGACGCTCTGGCGATCTCGAGCGACGTGCCCGTGGTGAGCTGCGACGCGCGTAACCGTGAGTCGACGAAGAACGTCCTCATCTCGCTGGTCGAGTATGTGCTGACGATGCGTCGTACTCGCGCCGTAGCGCCCGCCTGACAGTCCGTCGAAACCCCGCTCCGCTAGGCCGGAGCGGGGTTTCGTCGTGTCTCCAGCCGATTATTCGGTTGTGGACGGCCGGCCGGGGTGGGCAGGATCGCTCGCCATGCGTGCCTTTCTGACCGTCGACGACGTAACGGGCCTGGTGGCCGAGCAACTGGGCCGGGGCCGGCGGGTGACGCATCTCGAGCGGCTCACCGGCGGCACCAAGAAGGGCGTCTACCGGATCCGGCTCGACGACGACAGCTCGGTGGTCCTCTACGTGTGGGCCGCGGCCGAGGACTACTGGCCGCCCTCGGTGACCGTGCCCGACGATCCGTTCACCGATGCCTCCGGGGCTCACCTGTTCCTCACCAACCAGGCGCTGCTGGCCGGGGCCGGGGTGCGGGTGCCCGAGGTGTTGTTCGCCGACGGCGACCGGGTGCTCGTCGAGGACGTGGGCAGCGAGACGCTGGAAGCGCGGATGGAGTACGACCGCGCGCCGCTGCGCGAGCTCGGGCGGACACTGCGGCGGATGCACACCACCCTCGGGCCCGAGTGGGGGCGGCCGGCCTCGTTGAACCCGCAGGCCCGTACGCCGGAAGAGGTTGTTCTGGACCGGGCCCTGGCCCACCTGAGGGCCGTGGTCGGGCAGGACGAGCGGATGGCGGCGGCCGGCCCGCGGATCGAGGACCACCTGCGCGGGTTGCGCGGTCGGGTCGAGGCGCGCCGGGAGTACGTGCTGGTCCACGGGGAGCTGGGGCCCGACCACGTGTTCATGTCGGCCGCGGGGGAGCCGGTGATGATCGACATCGAGGGAGTCACGTATTTCGACGTCGAGTGGGAGCACGCGTTCCTGCAGTTGCGCTTCCAGGAGGCGTACGCGGAACTGGGGCCCGTCGATCTTGACCCGGCGCGGCTCGAGCTCTACCGGGTCGCTCAGGTGATTGCCCTGATCGAGGGGCCGCTGCGGATCGCCGGCACCGATTTCCCCAACCGGCAGTGGATGCTCGACCTGGCCGAGTGGAACATCCAGAAGGCGTTGGCCCTAGGCGAGTAGCGGAAGCTTGCCGATCAGCTTGTCAACCGGGTTGCGCGGGCCGACGAGGCTGACCGCGTAGTAGTCGAGGCCCTCGGCCGCGGTGCCGGCCACGGACGACAGGTACTCGGTGTAGACGCGCGTCTGCTGGGCGGCGGCCGGCATGTCGGCCACAAAGAAGTCGGGCCGGGCGGCCGCCTTGGCCCGGATCGTGCGCAGGGTGGTGGCATCGGCCGAGAGCACCGTGCAGCCGGCCCAGGGCAGACCCGGGTGCGCGTTGCCGTCCGCGTCCATAGCGTCGTCGCCCAGCAGCCCGGACACTGCCTGCGAGGTGGCGGCGGCAGTGCAGATCGCGGCATTGGTGGCGCGGCCGGCGGGCAGGTCGGCGTCGACCACGACCACCCACTTGAGCCGGGCCGCGCGGGTCGGCGCGCTCGGATCGATCTCGGTCGGCGCAAATCCCACCATGGTGGTTCCTCTCCGTACGTAAAGGCAGCTTACGACCGGAATGCTAGGCACCTGTTAGGTTCGACGGCAACAGATCCGTACTTGTATCGGAATGAGGGCCGAATCGGTGGACCTGGACGAACTTGATACGGCGATCCTGCGGGAACTCCAGTTGGATGCACGGAAGACCAACCGCGAGGTGGCCGCGGCCGTCGGTGTCTCCCCGACCACAGCCCTCGACCGCACCCGGGCGCTGCGTCGCCGCGGCGTGATCCGCGGGGCGATCCTCGACGTCGACCTCAAGGCCGTCGGCCGGCCGGTGCAGGCGCTCATCGCCATCCGGATCCGGCCGCCGTCCCGCCGCAACATCGAGGCGTTCCGCGAGTGGGTCTCCACCCTGCCCGACACGCTCGGGCTCTACGTGACGACCGGCACCGACGACTTCATCGTGCACGTGGCCGTCCCCGACAACGACAGCCTGTACGAGTTCGTCATCGACCGGCTGACCCAGCGCCCCGAGGTGGCCGACGTCCGGACGTCGATCGTGTACGAGCACATTCGCAACAACCGGGTGAGGATGGGCTCATGACGAAGCTCGACGGAAAGCAGATCGCGGCCGAGCAGCTGGACGGCTGGACCTACCTGCCCGGCGGCCTGTTCACCCGGATCGAGACCAAGGACTTCGCCGCGGGCCTGGCCCTGGTCAACGCCATCGGCGACGTGGCCGAGCAGATGAACCATCACCCCGACCTGACCCTGCGCTACACCGCGGTCGACGTCCGCCTGACCAGCCATGACGCCGGCGGCGTGACATCGCGGGACGTGCGCCTGGCCCGGGCCGTCGCGTCGGTCGCCTCGGCGCTCGGACTACGCGGCTCGGCCGTCGACGTGTCCCGGATCGAGTGGGCCCTGGACAGCCCGGCACGGGGCGGGGTGATCCCGTTCTGGGCGGCGATCCTGCGGATGACGCCGGACGACGTCGACGTCACCGACCCGGCCGGTCTGCAGCCCGCACTATGGTTTCAGCAGTCCGGCGACGAGGAGCCGCGCCAGCGCTGGCACCCCGACGTCTGGATCGACCCGGCCCAGGTCCAGCCCCGCATCGACGCCGCCCTGGCCGCCGGCGGCACCCTGGTCAGCGACGCGGAGGCGCCGTCGTTCTGGGTGCTGGCCGATCCGGAGGGCAACCGGGTCTGCCTCTGCACATGGCAGGACCGCACCCACCCGCTCTGACCACACAGTCAGACCGGTCTGTCTGCCAGTTCCAGCTCGCCCAGCAGGGTGCGGAGCTGCTCCAGAGCCCGCGGATCGTGGCGGCGGCCCGCGGTGTCGACCACCTCGGTCACGCCGGCCAGCAGCCGGGTCGCGGTGTCGACGTCGCCCAACTGGGCCAGGGCCTGCGCGGCCAGCCAGTCGCAGTAGGGCCCGGACGCTCCGGCCGCGCGCATCTGCCCGACCAGAGTGAGACAGACGTCGTCCAGGCCGGCTGCCAGCACCAGCCGAGCCAGGAAGTCGGTGCCGCGCAGCCACTCCGGCGTACCCGGAAAGAGCTCCCGCAACATCTCCAGCGTGTCGACCGCCTCCTGCCGCCGCCCCGCCCCGATCAGGCTGCGACCGAGGTCAAGCAGGGTGCGGGCGATCAGGGGCCGGTCGTCGCCCGCCTCCTGTAGGGTCCGGCGGGCCAGCTCGGCGTTGCGCAGCGCCTTGGCCGTACGCACATCGGCCCGGGCATAACCCTCGTGCGCCAGCACGATGGCGTCCCGCGGCGCCGCGACGACGACGGGCGCCGCCCCGACCAGCCGCTCATGCACCCGGCCCGCCCAGCGCACCCGCTCTTTCCGGAACAGGTGGGCCGCGGTGTTCGTGTACGGCAACTCGTCGTGCGCGTTGTCCACCTCGACCTCAACGACGTCGGCCGCGCTGCCCTCCAGAAAGGCCCGCAGTCGCCGAGGGTCCCCGGTGTACCGCTGATCGGCGTCCACACTCAGCACCCAGAGAGCACTCCACCCCGCCAGAGCCTCGTTGCGGGCCGCAGCGAAGTCATCGGCCCACCGGCCCAGAGTGACGGCCGCGCCAAGCTCTGAGGCGATCTGAGGCGTTCCGTCACTCGACCCGGTGTCATGGACATGCACCTCGTCGACCACCCCGGCCAGCGACTCGAGACACCCGGCGATCTCGTCCGCCTCGTCGCGCACGATCAGACAGGCGGCCAGAAACGAAATGCTCACAAGTGCCTGTTCGGCTCTGTGGTCCCAGAGCTGAACCCTGATTCGGTCCCCAGGTGCGGGTAGTGAGCCAGGCGCATAGAACAAGCGCAGGCCTCATGCGCCGAACCACTTCGCCGCAACAGCCCACCAAGATCGTTGGCCCGTCCGAGCCCACCCACCCAGGGGGACGCCCCCGCAGCCATTATCGCGTGGCTGGCGAGGACGGGTGGGCCGGCCGGGGCCTGCCTGTGGATTACGCGGGATTGTGGAAAAGTCCAGCGACCCCATCAAGCTCCACCTTCTCCGAGAAGATGAAGACCGCGCCGGCCGGAACCTTTGCAGGTGCCGGCTCCGGCGAGACCAGCACACAGCGCTCGGGCCCGGCTTCATGGGCGGAGCGGCCGGACCGAACGGGTGACGCGCGTCCAGCGGAAGCCGTGACCCGCGTTGTTGTCGCTGTTGCGGAAATCGTCGGTGCCCTCGCGGTCGCAGGTGAAGTCCAAGCCGCCGGTGGCCAAGGGCCACGTCGTGGCGAGGTCGTCGAAGACTCGTCGTGAACAGCATTCGGCCCGGTTGTTCCGCGTGCAGCGGGCAACCGGGCCGAGGATGCTTCAGGGACTAGCGGGAGCCGTAGCCCGCGTTGTTGTTGCTGTTGCGGAAATCGTCGGCGCCCTCGCGGTCGCGGGTGAAGTCCCAGCCGCCGGCGGCCTCGCGGCCCGGGCGGCCGCCCATGGCGAAGCCGCCGATTTCCTGGCCGCGCCGCCAGCCCCGGAAGTAGCCCGTGGTGTGGGCGGCGATGCTGGCCGCGTCGCGGACGATGCGCAGGGGGCGCTCGTCGCGCAGTGGGGAGCCGGGCACCAGGTTGGCCTGGGGCACGCGCTTGGGCAGACCGGCTGCCGTCTCGGCCGCCACCGCGGGTGTCGACGCCTTTTCGGCGGCGCGCCAGCCGGTGTCGTTCGGGTTGGTCCAGTCGAGCTTGTCGGGCTGCTCGCTGTGGCCGGTGAACCAGGCCGAGCGGGCCGCCGCGAAGATCAGCAGGTCGGTGTCGTTGCTGTCGGCGGGCACCGGGGGCGTGGTGCTGCGGTCGAGCGCCGTCAGCTTCGTCGTCGTCTGGCCCGGGCTGCGGCGGCCGTTGCGGCTGTCGACCAGGCGCAGTGGCGGCGGCTCGGCGGTGACCGGCGCCATGTCGGTGACGGTCGTGTCGAGGCTGTTGGCCAGCTGGGGCTCGACCAGGCGCAGGGCCGGCGGCTCCTTGGGCATGTCCTGCCAGGGCGGGCGGACCCGGCCGTCGGCGGGCGGGGCGCTCGTCGAGGCGGCGGGCGTGGTCGCCGAGTCGTCGCTGCTGCTGTTAAGTAGCGGCCAGTTGGCGCGCGAGCCGGGCTCGGCGGGCTCCTGGCCGGGGCGCTGCGTGGGCATGGGCAGCGAGTAGTCGGTGGCGTCGGCCGCGGGGGCCGAGGGCCGGGTCGTCGGGCGCGGCGGTATGACCGTGCGCTGACGCTCGGCGCGGACGCTGTTGATCGCCGCGTTGGTCAGGGTGGCCCGGAACGGCTGGCCGGTGTCGGCCGGCGTGCTGCCGTTGGGCGCGCCGGAGGACGGCGCGGCCGCGGCCGGGGACACCGACGCCGCCGGGAACACCGTGCCGGTCGGCGGGACCGGGGTGCGGGCGCCGGCCGCCGGGCGCGAACCCGGGGTGATCGGCGTCATGCCCGGCGGGGGCGGCGGCACCGAGACGGGCCGGTTGCCCGGGGCGGGCGTGCGATTGGGGAACAGCGCGGCGGGCGCGGCCGGCGGCTGCGAGACCGGCCGGGGGGCCAGCGGCGGCGGCATGACCGGGCTGGGCGCGACCGGTGGCGTGGTGAGCGGCTGCGGCGTGATCGGGCCGGTGCCGGTGGCAGCGGGCTCGGGGCGGGTGCGCCGGCTGAAGCCGGGCACGGACTGCAGCGGAGCGGCCTCGGCGCGGCGGTTGCGGCGGCCCGCCTCGGCGGCGCCGGCCCGGGCGGCGAGCGTGCCGACCAGCGACGCGCAGGCGGCGTCGCAGGCGCGGACCGAGGCCACCGCCTGGCGCACCGTTTCGCCGGCCGCGGGGGCCAGCGACTTGTTGACCCCGCCGCGGCGGGGCGACTCGCTGATCGCGACCTGGAGCGCGGTGACAGCGGCGATGATCTCGTCTTCGGAGCCGGCGCCGGCCCGGGTGAGCTCGACCGCGACCTGCTCGGCGATCTGCGACGGCTCGCCCTGCGACGTGAGACGGCCCGGCTCGGGCAGCGCGTCGAGCACGGACAGCGCGAGCGGGTGCGACGGGTCGGGGTAGGCGCGCAGCGCGGCCGGGTAGAGCTCGCGCAGCACCTCGCGCAGCGCGATGGCGGCCGCGTGCCGCCCGCTGAGCAGGGCGACGTGGGCGGCCAGGACCGGCTTGTAACTGACCAGTTCGCGCGGCACCGGCAGGGCGCCGGCGACCAGGGCGCCCGCCTGGAGCGCGCGGGCCAGGCCGACGGCCCGGCGGGCCGCGGGCGGGGCCTGCATCTCTTCGACGGAGTCGTCGTCGGCGAACCGCTCGGCGAAGTCGTCGGCGGTGTCGTCGTCGGCCACGACCAGCGGCCGGCCGGCCGCCGTGAGCAGGGAGGTGACCAGGTGGTCGTCGCTGTCGGCGGCGACCGCGGCGTCGGTGAATCCACTCGTCCGTTCCACGAGCAGCGCGCCGAGCTCGGCGTAACCGCCGGGATCGTCGCCTATCTCGTGAACGCCGAGCAGTCGTCCTGCGTCATCCACGACGGCGATGGTCAGCTGTGTGGCCGAGGCCCCACGCACCGCTTCATCCGCCGACGCCAGACCGCAGTACACGCGCACGAGCGCCACGGCGTCGTCCTCCTCCCCGAGGCAGCTGTATGGCCAAGAGATGATGGTCCCTGTTGAGGGGTCAGTCGCGCCAGTCCACAGCTGCAGAGATCTTGCCGATTACCGAGCGCCAGCCGAGACTTGCCTGTTGTGCACCGATTTTCTTCAATCGGCGCCGACCGAAGAAACCACCCATTCCGCCACTTTCCGCGGAACGAAGGGATTCGTCCAGGTCGTCGAGCGGTGAACCGGGCGACAGTGCCAGGATCACCGGCTTGATCCGGAGAGCGTGACCCAGGTCACGCGCCACCTCGCCGGCCGCGATGAGCAGTGGCAGGTCCCACGTGTCGTGACCGCCGCGCAGGTTCTCGACCACGAGGTCGAGCTCGTAGCGGTCTTCCGGCAGCGGGTCGACGTCGGTCGACTGTACCTGCTCGGCCAGGGTGCTCCAGGACTCGATTTGTGCGAGATCGTGCGGAGCACCCGAACGAATGAAGGAGACCAGCGACTCGGGGGACTTGAAGGCGATCAAGCGGCCCTTGTGGCTGAGGAAGGCGGGCACCTCTTCGTCGTCCGCATCGGCGGCGGACTCGTCCTCGAAGTCGGCCGGGTCGGGCTCGTCGGCCGCCTTGGCGTCCTTGTCGACCTCACCCTCGGCCAGCAGCGCCTGGTACTCCTCGTCGACGATGACTTCTTCCTCGTCGTCGTCATCGTCGCGGGCGGCGGCGCGCTTGCGGGCCTCGAAGGGGTCGTCCTCGTCGGTCTCGATCTCGGTCGGGGTCAGCGTGGACGCCTGGCGGTAGGCCCGCAGGGTCAGCGCGACCCCGCCCGGCAGCGCGATCTCGACCGGCTCGACACCGACCTTGTCCCAGAGGGCACGCCCGGAGAGTCCGGCCTCGGACTTCGCGGCCACGGGCGCGGACGCCTCGGGCTCGTCGGACTGGCTGGTCACGGTGACCTCCGGGATCGATCTGACTGACGGGGACGGGTGATACTGCCGACACACCCTAGTGGGCGCGCCTGGGCGAGGGCTGACCGTCCCCCGCACTTCCCCATTGACCGGTGAGAAACGGTCAGAAACCCTTCGGGTGCCAGACCGTCTTGATCTCCAACAGAGCGGTCATGGCCCCCGTGCCCGGGTCCTCCGTGTAGTCAACGCCCGAAACGGGGCGAAGGACCCGCTTCAGGGTGCCGGCCGCCGCCCGTTCGAGTTCGGTGGCCAGGTCGGCGTCCTCGATCCCGGCCAGGTCGAGGGCGTTGACGTCGTCGTGCGAGGCGAGCCAGGGCGCGATCTCGGCGCCCGAACCGGTGAGGATGTTCACCACCCCGCCCGGGACGTCGGAGGTGGCGAGAACCTCGGCCAGGGTGATCGCGGCCTGCGGGTTGGAAGCCACCACGACCACGGTGTTGCCGGTGACGACGGCCGGGGCGATCACGCTGACCAGCCCGAGCAGCGACGGCGGGGCGACGACGCCGACCACGCCGGTCGGCTCGGGGGCCGAGATGTTGAAGAACGGCCCGGCCACCGGGTTGGCGTTGCCGGCGACCTGGGCGATCTTGTCGGACCAGCCCGCGTACCAGACCCAGCGGTCGGTCACGGCGTCCACCTCGGCCCCGCTCACCCCCAGCGCCTTGAACTCGGCCCGGCGGGCCTCGACCATCTCGGCGATGCGGTAGAGCACCTGGCCCCGGTTGTACGCCGTGGCGCCGGCCCACTTGGGCTGGGCCGCGCGGGCGGCGACGACCGCGTCCCGGGCGTCCTTGCGGGAGGCGAGGGCCACGTTGTCGCCGTCCACCAGATAGGTCCGTCCTGACTCGCTGCGCGGGAACTTCCCGCCCACGTACAGCTTGTAGGTCTTCCGCACCGCCAGGCGGGTCGGAGTCGAAGACTTAGGCAAGGTACGCCTCCAGGCCGTGCCGGCCGCCCTCGCGACCGTAACCGGACTCTTTGTAGCCGCCGAACGGCGACGTGGGATCGAACTTGTTGAACGTGTTGGCCCAGACGACCCCGGCCCGGAGCTTGTCGGCCACGGCCAGGATCTGCGAGCCCTTGTCGGACCAGATGCCGGCCGACAACCCGTACGGCGTGTTGTTGGCCTTCTCGACGGCCTCGGCCGGCGTCCGGAAAGTCAGCACCGACAGCACCGGGCCGAAGATCTCTTCCCGGGCGATCCGGTGGGCCTGGGTGACGCCGGTGAAGATCGTCGGAGCGAACCAGAAGCCGCGGTCGGGCAGATCGCACGGCGGCGACCAGCGCTCAGCACCCTCCTCGCTACCGATTTCCGACAATTCAACAATCTTGTCGAGCTGGGCCCGCGAGTTGATCGCGCCGATGTCGGTGTTCTTGTCGAGCGGGTCGCCGACCCGCAGCGTGGCCATGCGGCGGCGCAGCGAGGAGAGCAGCTCCTCGGCGACCGACTCTTGAACCAGCAGGCGCGAGCCCGCGCAGCAGACGTGCCCCTGGTTGAAGAAGATGCCGTTGACGATCCCCTCGACGGCCTGGTCGATCGGCGCGTCGTCGAAGACGATGTTGGCCGCCTTGCCGCCCAGCTCGAGCGAGAGCCGCTTGCCGGTGCCGGCCACCGAGCGGGCGATCTGGCGGCCCACCTCGGTCGAGCCGGTGAACGCGACCTTGTTGACGTCGGGGTGTTCGACCAGGTAGCGCCCGGTGTCACCGGCCCCGGTGACGATGTTGACCACGCCCGGGGGCAGGTCGGCCTGGCGGCAGACGTCGGCGAAGAAGAGCGCGGAGAGCGGGGTCGTCTCGGCCGGCTTGAGCACCACGGTGTTGCCGGTGGCCAGGGCCGGGGCGATCTTCCAGGCCAGCATGAGCAGCGGGAAGTTCCAGGGGATGACCTGGCCGGCCACACCCAGCGGACGCGGGTCGGAGCCGAAGCCGGCGTACTTGAGCTTGTCGGCCCAGCCCGCGTAGTAGAAGAAGTGGGCCGCGACCAGGGGCAGGTCGACGTCGCGGGACTCCTTGATCGGCTTGCCGTTGTCGAGCGACTCGAGCACGGCCAGTTCGCGCGAGCGCTCCTGGATGATCCGGGCGATGCGGAACAGGTATTTCGCGCGTTCCGAGCCGGGGCGGGCCGACCAGCTCTCGAAAGCCCGGCGGGCGGCGGCGACGGCGCGGTCGACGTCTTCCGGGCCGGCCAGCGCGACCTCGGTCAGCACCTCTTCGGTGGCCGGGTTGATCGTCTTGAACGTGTCCTTGGCCTCGCCGAACTCGCCGTCGATGAACAGCCCGTACGACGGCGCGAGCGAGACGATCGAGCGGGATTCGGGCGCGGGTGCGTACTCGAACATCGGCCTCAGTCCAACGTGAAGTAGTCAGGGCCGGCGTAGTGGCCGGTGGTGAGCTTGGTTCGCTGCATCAGCAGATCGTTGAGCAGCGAGGACGCGCCGAAGCGGAACCAGTCGGGGGAGAGCCAGTCGTCGCCCACGGTCTCGTTGATCATCACGAGATACTTGATCGCGTCTTTCGTCGTACGGATGCCGCCGGCCGGTTTGACGCCGACCTGGCGCCCGTACCGCTCGCGGAAGTCGCGCACGGCCTCGAGCATGAGCAGGGTGACCGGCGGCGTCGCGGCCACCGGGACCTTGCCGGTCGAGGTCTTGATGAAGTCGGCCCCGGCCAGCATGGCCAGCCAGGACGCGCGCCGGACGTTGTCGTAGGTGCCGAGCTCGCCCGTCTCGAGGATGACCTTGAGGTGGGCCGGGCCGGACGCCTCTTTGACCGCGACGATCTCGTCGAACACCTTGGCGTAGTCGCCGGCCAGGAACGCGCCCCGGCTGATCACCATGTCGATCTCGTCGGCCCCGCCGGCCACCGCGTCGCGGGTGTCGGCCAGCTTGACCTCGAGCGGCGCCTGGCCGGACGGGAAGGCGGTGGCCACGCTGGCCAGGTGGACGCCGGAACCGGCCAGCACGGCGGCCGCCGTCGGCACCATGGCCGGATAGACGCAGACCGCGGCGACCGGCGGGCAGGTGGGGTCGGCCGGGTCGGGTCGCAGGGCCTTGGCCGAGAGGGCCCGGACCTTGCCGGGGGTGTCGGCGCCCTCGAGGGTGGTGAGGTCGACCATGCGGATGGCCAGGTCGATGGCCTGCGCCTTGCTGCTGGTCTTCACGGATCGGGTGCCCAGCGCCGCCGCCCTGGCCTCGATGCCCACCTTGTCGACACCGGGCAGACCGTGCAGGAAGGTCCGGAGATCGGCGGGTGAATCGGGCCGGCCGGACAGCCTTGACGTCGCTGTCGCAGTCATGAAAGGGATTCTACGCGGGCCCCCGACAGTTGATCTTGAATGACCGGTAGGTTGATCGGCGTGGACGTACTCGTCGTAGATCACCCGCTGGCTCAGACCCGGCTCACCGCCATGCGCAAGGCCGAGACCGACTCCGGCGTCTTCCGGGCGTCCCTGCACGAGCTGACCACGATGGTGGTCTACGAGGCGGCACGCTCGTTCGCCACCGAGACCTACCCGATCAGCACGCCGGTGGCCCCGACCGAGGGCATCCGGCTGGCCAACCCGCCGCTGATCGTCCCGGTGCTGCGGGCCGGCCTGGGCATGGCCGACTCGGCGCTGGCCCTGCTGCCCGAGTCGTCGATGGGCTTCGTGGGTCTGGCCCGCGACGAGCACACGTACGAGCCCCGCGCCTACATGGAATCGCTGCCGGGTGACCTCTCGGGTCAGCCGGTGCTGGTGCTCGACCCGATGCTGGCCACCGGCGGTTCGCTGCTGCACTGCTGTCAGCTGCTGGTCGACCGCGGCTGCACCGACGTGATCATCTGCTGCGTGCTGGCCGCGCCCGAGGGCGTCCGCCGCCTCGAGGAGTCCGGCCTGCCGTTGCGCCTGGTCACCGCCTCGATCGACGAGGGCCTGAACGACAAGAAGTACATCGTCCCCGGCCTCGGCGACGCCGGCGACCGTCAGTTCGGCGGCATGAGGCGCTTCTAATTCACGAAGCTCCACGAAAGGGCCTTGCCGTCCGAGAACGGCATGACGCCGTGGAAGACGGTAGGGGAGTCGGCGAAGACCAGGGGCAGGAAGTGCCGGTCGGACTCCCACATCGGCACCTGGCCCGTGAGCACGTCCTTGACCGGCACCCAGTGCAGGCTGCCCTCGTCGTTGCCGGTCAGCGGGGTGCCCGTCCAGGCGGTGACCCGGAACAGGAATCCGAACCAGTTGGCGCCGCCGCGGCCGAAGCCGGGCCACGAGATCGTGCCGGCCATCTCGACCGCCGCGCACTCGATCCCGGCCTCCTCGTAGATCTCGCGCCGCAGCCCGCTCACCACGTCCTCGTCCGGCTCGAGCTTGCCGCCCAGCCCGTTGTACTTGCCGTAGTGGAGGTCGTCGGGCCGCGTGTCCCGCCGCACCATCAGCACCTCGTCGCCGGCGGGGGAGAGCACGTAACCGAGGGTCGCGATGATCGCCTGCACGGCAGCGACTCTAGGGGAACGCCTGCAACCTGGATATAACCGACCTGGCGATCCGTTTGCGTGACTGCGGACACTATCGTTTCGAGCCATGACCTCCATCGCACTCGCCGAGGAACTGCTCCTCCTCGCGTACGACGACCAGACCGGCAAGGCGACCGGCTCCCGCATCGGCCTCGACCTGGGCATGGCCGCGGGCGTGCTGGTCGACCTCGCGCTGGCCGGGCGGATCGCGTACGTCGACGGGTACCTGAAAGTCATCGACCCCACGCCGACCGGTGAATCGATCGCCGACGCCGTGCTGGCCAAGGCGGCCGACGACGAGCCGCACACCCCGGCCCAGTGGCTGCAGCGCCTGCGGCACCGCCTGCGCGCCCGCGTCCTCGAGGACCTGGTCGCCCGGGGCGTGATCCAGGACATCGACGAGACCCAGATGGGCGTCATCCACGTGCACCGCTACCCGACCACCGACCCGGCCTTCGAGGCCGAGATCCGGGACCGGCTGGCCAAGGCGCTGACCACCGGGGCCCTGTGCGACGAGCGCACCGCCGCCCTGGCCACCCTGCTCGTCTCGTGCCGCATGGAGCCCGCCCTGCGGCTGCCGGCCGAGGACGTGCAGCGCGCCCACGAGCGGCTCGAGCAGATCGCTTCGGGCGCCGGCTTCATGGCCGGCGGCAACCTGGAGGACTCGATCGTCCGCCCCAGCGTCGCGCTGGTCGTGGCGACGCTGGGCAAGGCCATCCAGGCCGCGCTGGGCACGCCCAGGCCGGCCTGATCAGACGCCGAGAGCGGCGGCGATCTCGCGCCGCAGCTCGACCAGGCCCCGGCCGGCCCGTTCCCGGGCCGCGGCCAGGCCCGCCGCGCCGACCGGCTCGACCACCTCGAGGTACGCCTTGAGCTTGGGCTCGGTGCCGGACGGCCGGATCACGGCCCGCACCGCGCCGGTGCGGAAGGTCAGCACGTTGTTGGCGGCATCGTCGGTCACGCTCGCGGGCGCTCCGAGCAGCGTGGCCGGCGGCGCCTGCCGGGCCCGGGTCATGGCCGCTCCGATCTCGGCCAGGTCGTCGACCCGCACCGAGAGCTGGTCGGTGGCGTGCACGCCGAACTCGGCGGCCAGCTCGTCGAGCCGGTCGGCCAGGGTGCGCCCCTCGGCCTTGAGCCCGGCCGCGAGCTCGGCCACCGTCAGCGCGGCGGTGATGCCGTCCTTGTCGCGCACCATGCCGGGCGCCACGCAGTAGCCGAGCGCCTCCTCGTAGCCGTAGGCCAGCTCGTCGGCCGCCCGCACGATCCACTTGAACCCGGTCAGCGTCTCGGCGTAGGGCACGCCCCGGGCCGCGCACAGGCGGCCCAGCAGCTGCGACGAGACGATCGTGGTCGCGTACGTCCCGGGCACACCCCGCCGGATCAGGTGATCACCCAGCAGGGCGCCCAGCTCGTCCCCGCGCAGCGCCCGCCACCCGCCGTCGCCGGTCGGAACGGCCACCGCGCACCGGTCGGCGTCGGGGTCGTTGGCGATGGCCAGGTCGGCGCCGGTCGAGGCGGCCAGCGCGAGCAGCCGGTCCATGGCGCCCGGCTCCTCCGGGTTGGGGAAGGCGACGGTCGGGAACTCGGGGTCGGGCTCGGCCTGCGCCGCCACCACGGCCGGGGCCGGGAAACCGGCGGCCGCGAACGCGGCCAGCAGCGTGGCGCCCCCGACACCGTGCATCGGTGTGTACGCCACCGCGAGATCACGCGGCCCGTCCGCGCTGAGGACGGCGGCGGCACTCCGGGCGTACCCCTCGACGGTCTTTTCATCGATCAGCGTGCCGGTCGAGCCGAGCGGGATGTCGGCGATCGGCCCGATGGCGCGGATGGCGGCCTCGATGCCGGCGTCGGCCGGCGGCACGATCTGGGCGCCGTCACCGGCCGGGCCGCCCAGCTCACGGCCCAGATAGACCTTGTAGCCGTTGTCCTGGGGCGGGTTGTGGCTGGCGGTGACCATCACGCCGGCCACGGCGTCGAGCGCGCGGACGGCGTAGGCCAGCACCGGGGTCGGCCGCAACGCGGGCATGACCAGCGCGTCCCGGCCCGACCCGGTGGCGACCCGGGCCGTCTGCTCGGCGAACTCTTTCGAGCCGTGCCGGGCGTCGTACCCGATCACCAGCGGACCCTGGCCACCCTGCGATGCCAGCCAGCCGACGAGCCCGGCCGCGGCCCGCGTTACGACGGCCAGGTTCATGCCGTTGGGCCCGGCCCGCAGCCGTCCCCGTAGCCCGGCCGTGCCGAAGGTGAGCGGGCCGGCGAACCGGTCGCGCAGTTCGGCCTCGGTGCCGGGCAGCCCGGCGATCAGCCGGGTCAGCTCGTCCCGCGTGGCCGGGTCCGGGTCGTCGGCCAGCCACGCGTCGGCCAGGCTCTTCAAGTCGTCAGGCGCCATCAGGGATTGATAGCACGCCGCGACCGCTCAGGAGGCCTGCAGGGCGTAGGTCTTGATCATCTGGTCGAAGATCGGCTTGCTGGCCGCGAACTGGGTCTCGTTCGCGGTGAGGAAGAACGAGTACGCCTTGCCGCCCGCGATCACCGCGCCCCAGAGCCCGTGCCGGCCGCTGTCGCCGGTGCCGCACGTGTACTCGAGCACAGCGCCGTCGCGCCCGCCGATCTTGGTGTCGGTCAGGCCCACCTGCGCGTACGGCTTGGGGCAGTTGGCCGACCGGGTCCGCAGCGTGTTCTCGGCGACGCCCAGGAACGACTGCGGCGTGGCCTTGGACGAGGCGTCCTCGACCAGGATGCGGACCTTGCGCTTGGCGTCGTCCGGGTCCACGTAGTCGACCCAGACCCCGCCCGACTTCTTGGTCCAGCCCTTGGGCACGGCCACCGTGATGCCGCGGTCGTTGTACTGCTGGGTCGGCAGCGCGGCCGGCTTGGCCGCGGAGTTGCCGGTGGGGCCGGCCTGGGGCGTGACGGGGTCGTCGCCGCCCGAGCCGACCAGAGAGAAGACCACGATCAGCAGGACGACCACAGCCAGCGCGCCGCCACCGGCGATCAGCTGCTGCTTCTGCGGCCAGCTCTTGAAGGTCGTGACCGCTTTGCCGGTGGTTTCGCGCACCGTGGCGACCGTCTTGTCGATCATCGCCTTGCGCTTGGCCCCGGAACCGCCGACGACCGTGCCGGGCATCGGGTCGTGCGCGGCCCGGGCGCCGTTCCAGGCCCCCCGCGGCGGCAGCACGCTCGTGGTGTCGCCCGAGGCGGCCGGCATCAGGCCGGTCGGGGTCGAAGCGGCGGCCCGCCGCCGGGCGTTGCCCGGGGTGGACGCGTTGCCCTGCTGCACCCGGTTGAGGTGGTCGGTCAGGGACTCGCCGGGCGCGAGCATGGCCCGGCCCCCGATCTGCCCGTTCTTCGACGGCGGGATCGGCTGGGTCTCGGCCGGGGCGGCCGCCGGCGGGCGCTGCGCGGGGACGACCGAGTACGGGTCGGTCATCATGTGCGGCGGGCTCTTGCTGGCCAGCGGGCCGGCCAGCTGCTGCCGCAGCATGGTGCGGGCGGTCTGCACGTCCATCCGCCGGTCGGGGTCCTTCTCGAGCAGGCCCATCAGCACCGGGGTGAGCGAGCCGGCCCGCACGGCCGGGGTCGGCGGATCCTCGACCACGGCGTGCATGGTCTCGATGGGGTCGCCCTTGTCGAACGGGGGCCGGCCCTCGATCGCCGTGTAGAGCGTGACGCCCAGCGAGAACAGGTCGCTCGGCGGGCCGAACGAGCTGCCCATGGCGCGCTCGGGCGAGATGAAGTGGGGCGAGCCGAGCACCATGCCGGGGGTGGTCAGCTGCACGTCGGTGGGCATGCGGGCGACGCCGAAGTCGGTCAGCACACAGCGGCCGTCCTGGCAGATCAGCACGTTGGCCGGCTTGACGTCGCGGTGCAGCACACCGTGGGCGTGCGCGACCTCGAGGGCGCCGAGGAGCGCGATGCCGATCTTGGCGACCACGCGGGCGGGGACCGGCCCGTCCTCGATGACCATGTCGGCCAGGCTGCGCGCGTCGAGCAGCTCCATCACGATCCACGGCCGGCCGTTCTCATGGACGACGTCGTAGACCTGCACCACGGCCGGGTGCTGCAGGGCGGCCGCGGCGCGGGCCTCGCGCATGGTCCGCTCGTACATCGCGTCGCGGTCGCTCGGCGCCAGGCCGGGCGGGAGGATGACTTCTTTGATGGCCACGTCGCGTCGCAGCAGCGTGTCCGCCGCGCGCCACACCGTGCCCATGCCACCGTGGCCCACCGCGGCACGCAAGGTGTATCGCCCGCCGATGAGCGTGCCCGGGGCTGCGCGTCCGCTGGTGGGAGCGTTGTTGCCACCGCTCCACGTCGGAATCTGAGTCACTGAGGATGCCACCGAGGGGGTTTAGGGGGCCTTCGACCAACCCCGCTATCTTGCCGTGTCCCGGCCCCGATTTGAAAGTCACTGTCGCCGTGTTCCGGTGAACTCGACGGTAGGTGACGGTGAAATCGCATTGTGTCGAAGGATTCGGACGCAGAGTGCGAAAGTCCTCACGCTCCAGGGTTGAACGAAGCCTTAGGATTCCCGATGTGAACGCGGAGTCGGGTTTTGAGATCAAGCCGGTGTACGAACCCGGGGACGTGGCGCCGGAGGCCCCGATCGGCGAACCGGGCGAGTTCCCGTACACCCGCGGCGTCTACCCGACGATGTACACGAAACGCCCGTGGACGATGCGGCAGTACGCCGGTTTCGGCACGGCGGCCGAGTCCAACGCGCGCTACCACCAGCTGCTGGCCGCGGGCACGATGGGCCTGTCGGTGGCGTTCGACCTGCCCACCCAGATGGGCTACGACTCCGACGAGGCGATCGCGCACGGCGAGGTCGGCAAGGTCGGCGTGGCCATCGACTCGATCGACGACATGCGCCAGCTCTTCCAGGGCATCCCGCTCGACCAGGTCTCGACCTCGATGACCATCAACGCGCCGGGCTCGGTGCTGCTGCTGCTCTATCAGCTGGTGGCCGAGGAGCAGGGCCTGCCCGGGTCGGCGCTGCAGGGCACGATCCAGAACGACATCTTGAAGGAATACATCGCGCGGGGCACCTACATCTTCCCGCCGAAACCGTCGTTGCGGCTGGTCGCCGACACATTCGCCTATTGCCGGTCCGAGATCCCGAAATGGAACACTATTTCGATCTCCGGCTATCACATGGCCGAGGCCGGGGCCTCGCCCGCACAGGAAATCGCCTTCACGCTGGCCAACGGCATCGAGTACGTACGGGCCGCGCTCGCGGCCGGCCTCGCCGTCGATGATTTTGCACCCCGGCTGTCATTTTTCTTCGTCGCCCGCACCACCCTCCTGGAAGAGATCGCCAAGTTCCGCGCGGCCCGGCGCATGTGGGCTCGGATCATGCGTGAGGAATTCGGCGCGCAGAATCCGAAGTCGCTCATGCTGCGGTTCCACACCCAGACCGCGGGCGTGCAGCTCACCGCCCAGCAGCCCGAGGTCAACCTGGTGCGGGTGGCCATCCAGGCCCTGGGTGCGGTGGCCGGCGGCACCCAGTCGCTGCACACGAACGCCTATGACGAGGCGATCGCGCTGCCCACCGAGAAATCGGCCCGCCTGGCCCTGCGCACCCAGCAGGTGCTGGCGTACGAATCGGGCCTGACCGGCACGGTCGACCCGTTCGCCGGGTCGTACGCCATCGAGGCGATGACCGACGAGGTGGAGCGGCAGGCGGCCGAACTGATCGAGCGCGTCTTCTCGTACGGCTCGGCCGTCGACGCCATCGAGCAGGGTTTCCAGAAGCAAGAGATCGAGGCCTCGGCCTACCGGATCGCCAACGAGATCGACAGCGGCGAGCGGGTCGTGGTCGGCGTCAACCGGTTCGCGGCCGACGAGGAGGAACGCTACGAGCCGCTCCGCGTCGACCCGGCGATCGAGGCGGCCCAGGTGGCCCGGCTGGCCGCTCTGCGCGCCGGGCGTGACAACGCCGCGGTCGAGGCCGCCCTGGCGGATTTGGCGAAGGCCGCCGGTGGGAGCGAGAACGTCCTACCTTTGATGAAAGAGGCGTTGCGCCTTCGTGCCACTGTGGGCGAGGTGTGCCACACCTTGCGCGGTGTGTGGGGCGTCCACCACCCGGTCGAGCGTTTCTGACCACCGCGTGGCACCGTTGAACCTGCGTCACCTCCACATTCGTAACAGGTTGTAGGGGTGATGGGAGCCACCAGCTCCCGTACCCAGGTCTTTTGTCACCGCGCGCTATCCACTCGGCACGGGAATGGCGTTGCACAGCGTCACCTAAAACGGTCTAAGCTGTCGCGCGTCACAAAAACCTGACAAAACTTCGAGAGTGCGGAAACCGACGTGACTACTACTCTGACGGAGCCCGAAGGGGCCCAAGCGGAGTGGCCCGGGCCGCTGCCCGGCGCCGAGCCCCTGCCCGGCCAGCTCGACCGCTGGCTCGCCACCCGTGGCGCGGAGCTCGTAGCTATTCGTCGGCACATTCACGCCCACCCCGAGCCGTCCTATCACGAGTTCGAGACGGCGGCCCTGGTCGCCCGCGAGCTCGCCGTGGCCGGGCTCTCGCCGCAGATGCTGCCCGAGGGCAACGGTCTGTTCTGTGACATCGGCGAGGGCGACCGGGTCATCGCGTTCCGCGCCGACCTCGACGCGCTGCCGCTGCAAGACCTCAAGGACGTGCCTTACAAGTCCACCGTGCCCAAGGTCGCGCACGCCTGCGGTCACGACGTGCACACCACTGTGATGCTCGGGCTCGGCCTGGCCCTGCAGCAGCTGGCCGAGAGCGGTCAGCTGCCGGGCCGGGTCCGGCTGATCTTCCAGTGCGCCGAGGAGACGGTTCCGTCGGGTGCGCCCAAGCTGATCGCCGCGGGCGCGCTCAAGGACGTCGCCGCGATCTTCGCGCTGCACTGCTACCCGCAGCTGCCGTCCGGGCTGATCGGGGTGCGCTCGGGCCCGTTCACCGCGGCCGCCGACACGGTCGACATCAAGCTGAGCGGCCCCGGCGGGCACACCGCCCGGCCTCACCTGACGGCCGATCTGGTGTACGCCCTGAGCAAGGTCATCGTGGACGTGCCGGCGCTGCTCGGTCGCCGGGTCGACCCGCGGGCCGGCCTGTCGATGGTGTGGGGCGCGGTGCACGCGGGCGAGGCGTTCAACGCCATCCCGGGTGAGGGCGTGGCCCGGGGCACCGTGCGCATCCTCTCGCGCGACGCCTGGCGGACGGCCCCCGAGCTGGTCACCCAGCTGATCAAGGACGTGGTCGCACCGACCGGGGCCCAGGTCGAGGTGGGCTATCACCGCGGCGTCCCGCCGGTGATCAACGACCGGATGGCGGCCGCGGTGATCGCCGGGGCGGCCGGGGCCGCGCTCGGCGCCGAGCGGGTGGTCGAGGCCGAGATCAGCATGGGCGGCGAGGACTTCGCGTTCTATCTCGACCAGGTGCCGGGGGCGATGATCCGGCTGGGCACCGGGGTGCCCGGCTCGGACGAGAAGCACGACCTGCACCAGGGCGACTTCGATGTGGACGAGAGCTGCATCGGCTACGGCGTCCGCGTGATGGTCCACACCGCCCTCGCCGCCCTGGCGACGGCCGCGTTCTAGGTCTTACGGCTGCTGGTCCTGCTGCGCGGGCGGTCCCGACACTGGGGGCTGCGCCGCCGGCGGGGGCTGGTGCGCATACGCCGGGGCCGGGTGCGCGGCCCGGCGGGTGCGGTTGTAACGGCGTACGGCGTAAAGGATGCCCCAGATCGGCAGCCCGAATGCGATGAGCCAGGGCAGCAACGCGCCCAGCACGGTCAGCAGCACCCGCAGCGACGCCAGCAACGCGTCCCAGCCCGCGCCGAGCCCGCTCAGGAACCCGGGCGGCCCCTCCTCGACCACCGCGTCGGCCTCGGGGTCGAGCAGCGTCACGGTGATCGTCGAAAGGGCCGTCAGGTCGGCCAGATTGCGCTTCTTGGCCTGCAGCGATGCCAGGTCGGCCTCGCGGGTCGCCACCTCGCGCTCGAGCATGACCAGGTCGTTGAGCGACTTGGCCTGGGCCAGCAGCTTGCGGCCGCTGTCGACCCGGGCCTGCTGCACGGTGATCCGGGCGTCGAGGTCGATGGTCTGCTCGGTGACGTCCTCGGTGCTGATCTGGCGCTGCTCCTCGGTGCCGAGCTTGGCCAGCTGGGCCACGGCCGCGTCGAACTTGGGGGCCGGGATGCGCAGTTCCATCGTCGCCGTGTCGGCGCCCGAGCCGCTGCTGCGGTTGTCACCGCTGACGAAGCCGCCGGCCGTCTTGGCGATGCCCCCGGCCTGACCGGCCGCGGCGTCGACGTTCTCGACCCGTACGGTGACGGTGCCCCGATAAATGATGTCGCGCTGCTCGACCCGCAGGTCGGGCGCCTTGGCCTGGGTGTCGGCCTGCGTGCCCGACCCGCCGCCCTCGGCCTTCTGCGGGGCCGCTTCGTTCATGGCCGGGGCGTCGGCCGCGGACATGCCGGCCGAGTCCGACGAATCGCCGGACCCGCAACCAGCGAGCAGGACGCCGGTCAATACGACTGTGCCGAGCAAATATGTGGTTCTCGAGCGAAAAGCGCGCATGCTTTCTCCCAACCCCGTTTCGGTGTGCCCCTGGGACGTGCGGCGGAGCCATTCCGGTTCCGGCAGACTGCGAGATGAGCGGTTACGAATCGGCAGCGGAGGGATCCCGTGCGCATCACGAAGTTCACCCATTCCTGTCTGCGGGTCGAGGGCGCGGGCGTCCTCGTGGTCGACCCGGGCGCGTTCAGCGAGCGGGCGGCGCTCGACGGCGCCGACGCGGTGCTCATCACCCACGAGCACTTCGACCACCTCGACCCCGACGCGCTGGGCGACGAGATCGGGAAGCGGCCCGGTCTGCGGCTGTTCGCCCACGCCGACGTGCTGAGCCAGCACCCGCAGTTCGCCGAGGTGGCCACCGCGGTCGAGCCCGGCGGGACGTTCGAGGCCGCGGGCTATCAGGTCCGGGTGTACGGCGGTCAGCACGCGATCATTCACCCCGACATCCCGCGCATCGCGAACGTGGGCTACCTGATCGCCGACGGGGCCACGAATCTGTACCACCCCGGTGACTCGTTCACCGTGCCGGAGGACACGACGGTGGACACGCTTTTCGCGCCGTTGAATGCTCCTTGGATGAAGCTTTCCGAGTCCATCGACTTCGTCCGCGCGGTCAAGCCGGGGCGGGCCTTCGCCCTGCACGACTATCTGCTCACCGAGACCGGGGCCAAGGTGTCGGACGGGCATCTCGAACGACTCGGCGGCACGAAGTACGCGCACGTCGCGCCCGGCACTAGCATCGCCTGACGTGCCCAGCGCCACCGACGAGCTGATCCAGCGGCTCTACGAGTCCCCGCCGGACGGCTTCGTCGCCGCCCGCACGGCCGCGATCGAGCAGGCCCGCCAGGCCGGCGACAAAGCCACCGCGAAGCGCCTGGCTGCCCTCAAGAAGCCGACCGTGGCCGCCTGGGTGGTCAACCTGCTCGCCCTGCGCCGGCCCGAGCTGATCGAGGAGCTGGTCGAGCTGTCCTCCGCGCTGCGCGACGCCCAGCGCGGTCTCGACGGCTCGGCCCTGCGCGAGCTGACCGCCCAGCGCCGCCAGGTGGTCTCGGCGCTGGTCGCGGCGGCCGGCAAACTGGCCCGCGACGAGGACCGGTCGGCCAAGCTGCCGCTGGGCGAGGTCGAGGCCACGCTGACCGCCGCGCTGGCCGAGCCCGAGATCGCGGCCCAGGTGCGCACCGGCCGGTTGATCCGGGCCGCCACCTACGCCGGGTTCGGCGAGGTGCCCCGGCCCAGGCTGCGGCTGGTCACCGACGAGGCCGCCGACGAGATCGACGACGAGGGTGACGGCGAGGGCGGCGAGGTCGTCGAGTTCCCGCAGCAGTCGGCCCGCGAGCGGGCGGCCGAGGAGAAGCGCCACCGCGAGCTCGAGCAGCGCCGCCGGGAGCTGCGCCGCGAGCTGACCAACGCACAGTCGGCCGAGAAGCGGGCCGACACCCAGCTCGAGAAGGCCGAGGCGGCCGAACGTGACGCTGGTCACGTTGTCGAGGACCTGGACGCCGAGCTGGCCGAACTGGAACGCCGACGTACTGAAGCCCAGGCCGAAGTGGCCCGCCGCAAGCAAGCCCGCCGCCTCGCCGAACGGGAAGCGGCCGCTGCTCGGCGCCAGGTCGGTGACGTACAAGCCGCTCTGGAGGATCTTGAATCAGACTTATCGGATTGATCCGGATCGTCCACCGGAACAGAAAGAATATTTTCCAGAACGTGTCAGGGAGAGCAGAATCGGGCGGGTGACACCCGAACAGGCTGCCGCCACTGCCAAGACGGGACTCGCGACGATAGTGGGCGCCTTTGCCGAGTCGCCCCAGACCCTTCGCCGAGCCCGGCTCTTGGGCCTCTCCGGCTGGGCGTACCACGTTTCGGCCCGGGCCGGCGCGCTCGGCGAGGTCCGCCCCGAGACCGTCGCCGCGTCGATCGGCATGATCGCGCCCGAGGCCGTCATCGACGGCTGGGAGGCGACGGCCAAGACCTCCGCGCCCATGGAGGTCGCCACCTGGCACCTGCACGAGCTGTGCACCTGGGGCAGTGAGCAGCTCGGCGGCTTCCCCCGGCTGGCCCGCCTGCACGAGCTGACCCGGCGCGTGGTGGCCGCGGTCGACTACGCCGGGCTGCCGCTGTTCGCCGCGTGGCGGGCCATGCCGGTGCCCGACCAGACGCCCGGTGCGCAGGCGGCGGTGCTCCTGCACCTGCTGCACGAGCACCGCCTCGGCGTGCAGCTGGTGGCCGTACGGGCCGGGGGTCTCACCCCGCTGCAGGCGATCATCGCCGGGCCCGAGGGCGAGACCGGCGCCGTCGCGTTCGGCTGGCAGCCGCCCTATCCGCCGGCCGGTCCGATCGTCCGCCGGTTGATCTGGGCCGAGTCGGTCGCCGACGCGATGGCCGGGCAGGCCTACGCGGCCCTCGACCTGGGTGAACGGGTCGAACTCATCGGCCTGCTGGAATCGCTGCGGCACCGGCTGGCCCAATAAGGGCTCGCCCGGCGGGCCCGGGTCGTGATCCGATGCCCGGGTGACTGAGCTTCCCGACGGCTGGAGCGTGCGCCGGCCCACCCTCGACGACTCGCCGGCCATCCTCGCGCTGGTGCACGCCAGCGACATCGCTGCCGTGGGGTACCCCGACTACACCTCGGAAGAGGTGCGCGAGGCGCTGACCGAGCCCAACACCGACCTGGAGCGCGACGTCTGGGTCGTGCTCGACGCCGGCGGGCGCATCGTGGGCTGGACCTATCCGGGCAACGCGACCGGCGAGAACCGCGACTTCATCGAGGTGTACGTCTGGCCCGGCGACGGGCTTCCGGCCATGCGCCCGTTGCTCGAGCTCATGCTGGCCCGGGTCGACGAGCGCAAGATCAAATTCGGCCACCGTACGTACGAGGTGCGGGCCGGTGCGGTGCCGAGCGAGACCGCGTACATCGACCTGCTGACCGAGCACGGATTCGCCTTCCTCAAGCAACACGCCCGCATGCAGATCCCGCTGAGCGGCGTGCCGGCCGAGGCCCCGGCGCCGCCGTCGGGCGTCACCCTGCGTACGGTCCGGGCCGACGACGAGGACGACCTGCGCGCCTTCCACAGCGTGATCGAGCGGGCTTTTCTCGACTCCGACCACCGCAGCGCGTCCTTCGACAGCTGGCGCCAGCAGGTCGCCGACGACCCGGCGCCGGTCTTCGACGAGTGGTTCGTGGCCGAGGTGGACGGCGTGGTCGCCGGGGTGCTCGAGTCGTCCTACGACGAGGACTCGGGCGAGGGCTGGGTCAAGCGGCTGGCGGTGCTGGGGTCGTACCGGAAAAGGGGTCTGGGCGAAGCCCTGCTGCGGCGCGCCTTCGCCGCCTATGCCGCGAAAGGCCGCGACAAGGCGGGTCTGGGCGTCGACATGGAGAACCCGACGCAGGCCGCCCGGCTCTACCTCGCCGTCGGCATGAAGCCGCTGTACGAGGCCAACATCTACCAGAAGTGGATCTAGGCCTCGGGTGACGCCGTGCCGGTCGGGCGGCGGCGCAGTTCCTCGACGTAGTCGTCGGGGGCGCCCGCCTTCTCGGCCGCGGTGGCGATCTCGCTCAGGTACCACGCCGTGGGCAGGCCACCCTCGTAGCCGGCGAAGACATAGACCCAGGCGCTGAACTCACCCTCGAGCGTCGATACACGCACGGTGACCTTCTGGTATGCGCCCGCGGTCACCCCCTCGACCTCGTCGAGCTGTGACGCATCCCACGGGTGGACGTCGTAGAGCGACACGAAGACGCGGTCGCCGGGCGACTCGACGATCGTCGTGACCGCGCCCTCGCTGCCGATTTCCCCCTCACCGGCAAAGGTCAGGCGCCAGCCTTCTATCCACCCCACGCCCACCATGGGCGAGTGCGGACAGTAGGCCCGCATGCGGGCCGGGTCGAGGTTTGAGCCATACGCGGCGTAATGACGCACGGCGATGACGATAGCCGGACACGGCGGTCGTGGAGAATACAAGGAGTGCGTGTCGGCACAGTTGCCACATCGGAAGGTTGGAACCTCGTGAGTCGGATCGTGATCATCGGTGGGGGCCCGGGCGGGTACGAGGCGGCCCTGGTCGCCGCTCAGCTCGACGCGGACGTCACCCTCGTCGAAGCCGAGGGCCCGGGCGGCGCCTGCGTCCTGACCGACTGTGTGCCGTCCAAAACGTTCATCGCGAGCTCCGAGGTCATGACGGGGTATCGGCACAACGAACGCTTCGGCGTCCGCTCGGCCGGCCTCGAGGGCGTCTCGGTCGACGCAGTGGCGGTCAACGAGCGGGTCAAGAAGCTGGCCCTGGCCCAGTCGGCCGACATCCAGGCCAAGCTGGTCAAGGCCGGGGTCGACGTCGTGCACGGCCACGCCCGGCTGGGCGAGGACACGCTGGGCCACACCCACCAGGTGCTCGTCACGCCCCACGAGGCTCAGCCTTCAGCCCGGTCAGGGGCGGCGGCGGGGTGGTCGGATGGGCAGACCTACGCCGTCGAGGCCACCACCGTGCTGCTGGCCACCGGGGCGACCCCGCGGGTGCTGGCCACCGCCCAGCCCGACGGTGAGCGCATCCTCGACTGGCGGCAGCTCTACGACCTCACCGAACTGCCGTCGCACCTCATCGTGATCGGTTCCGGTGTGACCGGCGCCGAGTTCGCCAGCGCCTACCTGGCCATGGGCGTGCAGGTCACACTGGTCTCCAGCCGCGAGCGGGTCATGCCGCACGAGGACGCCGACGCCGCCATGGCGATCGAGCGGGTCTTCCGCGAGCGGGGCATGACCATTCTCAGCCAGTCCCGGGGCAAGTCCGTGGTCAACACGGGCTCCGGCGTGCAGGTCACGCTGGGCGACGGGCAGGTCGTCGAGGGCTCGCACGCGCTCATCGCGGTCGGCGCGGTGCCCAACACGGCGGCGCTCGGGCTCGAGGAGTACGGGGTTCAGGTCGGCGACGGCGGCTACGTGACCGTCGACCGCGTGTCGCGCACCAACGTGCCCGGCATCTACGCCGCCGGCGACTGCACCGGGGTGCTGCCGCTGGCCAGCGTGGCCGCCATGCAGGGGCGTATCGCCATCTGGCACGCGATGGGTGAGGCGGTGGCGCCGCTGCGGCTGCGCACGGTCTCGGCCAACGTCTTCACCGACCCCGAACTGGCCACCGTCGGCGTCTCGCAGAACGAGGTCGACTCGGGCCGCACGCCGGCCCGCCAGGTGATGCTGCCGCTGACCGGCAACGCGCGGGCCAAGATGGCCGATCTGCACGACGGCTTCGTCAAGCTGTTCTGCCGCCCGGCCACGGGTCAGATCATCGGCGGGGTGGTGGTGGCGCCCAAGGCGAGCGAGTTGATCCTGCCGATCACGATGGCGATCGAGAACAACCTGACCGTGGACCAACTGGCCCACACGATCACGATCTATCCCTCGCTGTCGGGGTCTATCGCGGAAGCGGCCCGACAGCTGATGCAGCACGAACTGCAGTAGCACCCGGCGCTGTTGCCGGATCTATCGCGGAAGCGGGCCGTCGGCTGATGCGGCACGAACTGCAGTAGCGCCTGGCTCGCGGGCCGGGCGGAAGTCAGCGGCCCCGGCGGCGAGCGCCTGCTCGACGTCGGTGGCAGCGGCCCTCCCGGCCTCTTCTCTGCGGCCGGCCTCTCCCTTGCGGCCCGCTTCGTCCTTGCGGCCGCCGAAGAGGGCCAGGATCCAGCCCGCGGTGCCGAAGACGACGGCGGCGGTGGCGGCGATGGCGAACAGGCGCCAGGCCGACTGGGTGATCGCCGTGCCCCCGATGTGGCCGACCAGGCCGCCGTACGAGCCCCAGGCCAGCGCGGCGGCCCCGTCGTAGAGGACGAACAGCTTGACCGGGTAGCCGCGGCGGCCGGCGTGGAAACCGGCCGCCATGCGCCCGCCCGGCACGAACCGGCAGAGCAGCAGGACGAGCGGACCCGGCCGGCGCAGGCCCCGGGTGAAGCGGGCGGCGGCCTGTTTCGTACGGGAAGGGTCTTTGTTCTCGTCGTCGTGCTTGGGGGCGTAGCGGGCACGTAGGGCGGCCAGGCGGCCCGAGCCCCGATCGGCGCTGCTGCGGCCCAGCACGAACGCGATGGCGTCGCCGGTGAACATGCCCAGGGCGCCGACGGCGATGACCAGAGCAAGATCAAGATTTCCGTAGACAGTCAGCGCGCCGGATGTGATCATGATCGCCTGGATCGGCACCACCGGGATCAGCGCGTCGACGGCGAGGAAGCCGAAAAGAGCAAGGTACGCCCATGCCGGTGTTGCCATCATGGTCAACAGTTCGGTCATCGGTCTCGCCACCTCGCGGCTTTTTCGGGGCCTCACGACATTGTTCGTGGAGTCACCTGAGAATGTGCTGTGTTCAGCATGCTCCCTGATCAGACCCGGTCGTCGGTGATGCCTGACACGGTAAGGTCTCGATCCCCCGAGCGCCTGTCATTTTCTAGACGCAGTCGTCTCGTAAGGGTGTTCGGTCCCGATTCGTCCCTTCGACTTTTCGCGACAGCATCGCGGGCGTACCGTGAAGTTGCCGGAACCCCGGGTCCCCCGTTCTCGGGCGTGCCGGCCGGTGGGCCGTCCGTAGGTCCCGTACGGGCGGCTCACCCCTGCTTCTCCCCGCTCTCCCGCGGCCTCCTTCTCGCCTACGCTGGGCGCGTGCCTTCGCTGGTTCCGCCCACAGTCGACGCTCAGCCGTCCTTCCTGGCCGCCATGGACGAGTACCTCGCCGAGGGCCGCGGCGGTATCGACGACTTCAGCAACATCGGGGCCGACCTGCGGGCGTACGCAGCGATCTGGCGCACTCCGGCGGGCTTCGCGGAATTTGTCGGCTTCCTGCGGGCGCAACGCCTGGACGACACGCCCCGCCCGCCCGGCTACGTCCCCACCACGGTGCTGTGGTGGCTGGAGGGCGACATCTATCTGGGCCGGCTCAACATCCGCCACCGACTGGCCCCCGGTCCCGCCGGCGAACGCAACGGTCATATCGGCTACGACGTCCGCCCCTCGGCCCGCCGCCAGGGCCACGCCACCGCCATGCTGGCCGCATCCCGCCCGATCGCGGCCGCGCTCGGCTTCCCCCGCGTCCTCATCACGTGCGACTACGACAACGAGCCCTCCCGCCGCACCATCGAACGCAACGGCGGCCTCCCCGCCGCCCGCCGCGACGAGAAGCTCCGCTACTGGCTCCCCACCAGCTGAGCCCGCCTCGCCGTTACCTGGCGGCCCAATTCGAGGTGATGTTGCGCCCGAGCTCTACCACCAGAACGACCCGGCCCTGCTGGCCGCCCGCGCCGGTCAGCCGGCGCCCTCGGCCTGAGCGTCTCGGACCTCCTCGGCGGCATCCTGCACCCCGGAACCCCGGCCGGACCGGTGTTGGAGGGGGCCGCCGCCGCGTCGGTGGAGGCAAGGGTGGCTGGGCAGGCGACCTGGGCACTGGCCATTTTTGCCGCGCTGTGGCTGACCGGCGCCTTTCCCGGCCGCGGCCAGGATCCGGTTGCGCCGGCCCGGGCCCTGTTTGTCCAGCTCAACCGGGGTGACGCCCGACCACGATCACTCGATGGTGCACACCACCGACCCGGCGGTGACGGACTCGCCGACCTTCACCGACAGGCCGGACACCGTGCCGGCCTGGTGGGCGGTGAGCGGCTGTTCCATCTTCATGGCCTCGACGACCACGATCACGTCCCCTTCGGACACGCTGTCGCCGTCGGCCACCGCCACCTTGACCACCGTGCCCTGCATGGGTGCGGTCAACGCGGCCCCACTGGCCTGGCTCTGAGCGCCCCCGCCGCTGCGCCGCGCAGCCGGCCGCGTGGCCGTCGCCGAAGCCGGACCGCCGCGCAGCAGCTTGGCCGGCAGCTTGACCTCTAGGCGCTTGCCGCCCACCTCGACCACGACCGTCTCGCGCTCGTCCGCCTCCGAAGTCGGCTGGCCGCTCGGAGTGAACGGTTCGACACCGCCCGCCCACTCCGTCTCGATCCAGCGGGTATGGACCGTGAACGGCTCGGAGGTGAAGGCGGGATCGCGCACCACCGCACGGTGGAACGGCAGCACGGTGGCCAGGCCGGTGATGACTGTCTCGTCGAGGACCCGGCGCGAGCGTTCCAGAGCCTCTTCCCGCGTACGGCCGGAAACGATGATCTTGGCCAGCAGGGAGTCGAAGTTTCCGCCGACAACGCTGCCCGCCTCGACCCCTGCGTCGACGCGGACGCCCGGGCCGAGCGGCCACACCAGCGTCTCGACCGCGCCGGGAGCGGGCAGGAAATTGCGGCCCGGGTCTTCGCCGTTGATGCGGAACTCGATGGAATGGCCGCGCGGGACCGGATCGCTCGTGAACTGCAAAGCCTGGCCCGCGGCGATGCGGAACTGCTCGCGTACCAAATCGATTCCGGCCGTTTCCTCGCTCACCGGGTGCTCGACCTGGAGGCGGGTGTTCACCTCGAGGAAGGAGATCGTGCCGTCCTGGCCGACCAGGTATTCGACCGTGCCCGCGCCGTGATAGCCGGCCTCGCGGCAGATCGCCTTGGCGCTCTCGTGAATGGACGCCCGCTGCTCGGCGGTGAGGAACGGCGCCGGCGCCTCTTCGACGAGTTTCTGATGCCGCCGCTGCAGGGAGCAGTCGCGGGTGCCGACGACGATGACGGTGCCGTGCGTGTCGGCCAGCACCTGGGCCTCGACGTGGCGCGGGCGGTCGAGATAGCGCTCGACGAAACACTCGCCCCGCCCGAACGCGGCCACCGCCTCGCGGGTCGCGCTCTCGAACAGCGACGGGATCTCGTCGATCGTGCGCGCGACCTTGAGCCCGCGCCCACCCCCGCCGAACGCCGCCTTGATCGCCACCGGCAGGCCGTGCTGCGCGGCGAACGCGACGATCTCGGCCGCGTCGGCCACCGGCTCGGCCGTGCCCGGCACCAGCGGCGCCCCGGCCCGCTGGGCGATGTGCCGCGCGGTGACCTTGTCGCCCAGGTCGCGGATCGCCTGCGGGGTCGGGCCGATCCAGGTCAACCCCGCATCGAGTACGGCCTGGGCGAACTCGGCATTCTCGGAGAGGAAGCCGTAGCCCGGATGGACCGCGTCGGCGCCGCTGCGCGCGGCGACCTCGAGCAGCTTGTCGATGCGCAGGTAGGTCTCGGTCGCGGTCTCGCCCACCAGCGCGTACGCCTCGTCGGCGAGCCGGGCGGGCAGCGCGTCACGATCGCTGTCGGCATAGACGGCGACGCTGGTCAGACCGGCGTCCTGGCAGGCCCGGATGACCCGGACGGCGATCTCGCCACGGTTGGCGATCAATACCTTGCGCACGGCCTGAGCCTAGCCGCAGCGGCCGACAGTTTTACGCTGACAAGGTGTCCTCGACCCGCATGATGATCCTCGGCCTGGTGCAGTGGCTGGAGCCGGTGCACGGTTACGACGTACGGCGTGAGCTGCTGAGCTGGAGCGCCGACAAATGGGCGAACGTCCAGCCCGGGTCGATCTATCACGGTCTGCGCAAGTTGACCGATGAGGGTCTTCTCCGCGAGGTGGCCACCGAGCAAGTGGGGGCCCGTCCCGCGCGTACGACGTACGAGATAACCGACAAGGGCAAGGCCGAGTTCCAGTCGCTGCTGCGTAACGGCTGGTGGAACCTGAGCCCGGGGCCCGACCCCTTCATGGCCGCCTTCTCGTTCCTGCCCGCGCTGTCGCGCGAGGAGTCCGCGGCGGCGTTGCGCAGCCGGGCGGCCCAGCTGCGGGCCGGCGCCCAGCACCTCGAGGTCGCGATGACGGCCGACTGGGCCGACGACAAGCCGGTGTTCGTGGCCTGGATGTGGGAGCGCAACATCGCCATGGCCGAGGCCGAGATCGCCTGGTGCGAGCGTACGGCGAAGCGCATCGAGACGATGGGCGACGCCTGGCGGACGTTGCGCGACGCGCAGTCGGGCGGCGAGATCACCGAGCCCGCCAAGAGAGGTCTCGACGTGGAAGTCAAGTTTGACTAGTCAAACTTGACGGTCGTAGGCTGCCTCGCATGATTGAGACTCGCGGACTACGCAAGTCGTTCGTCTCGCGCCAGGGGCGCGACAAGAAAACGGTCGAGGCTGTCCGAGGCGTCGACCTCACCGTCGCCGAGGGCGAGATCTTCGGCTTCCTGGGGCCCAACGGGGCCGGCAAGACCACCACGCTGCGCATGCTGGCCACGCTGATCGTCCCCGACGACGGCACGGCCACTATCGCCGGCGCCGACCTGCGCGCCGACCCGGGCGAGGTGCGCCGCCGCATCGGCTACGTCGCCCAGGGCGGCAGCACCTGGGACGACTCCACCGCCCGCGAAGAGCTCGTTCTTCAGTCGCGCCTCTACGGCGCGTCCAAGAGCGATGCGCTGGCCCGGGCCGAGCGCGTTCTCGAGGGCTTTCAACTGACTGAGTACGCCGACCGCAAGTGCAAGACCTACTCCGGTGGCCAGCGGCGCCGGGTCGACATCGCGCTCGGCATCATCCACGAGCCCCGCGTCGTCTTCCTCGACGAGCCGACGACGGGTCTCGACCCGCAGAGCCGGGCGCACATGTGGGACGAGATCAGACGGCTGCGTGCGGAGGGCATGACCGTCTTCATCACGACCCACTACCTCGACGAGGCCGACGCGCTCTGCGACCGCATCTCCATCATGGACAACGGCGAGATCGTCGCGTCGGGCACACCGGCCGAGCTCAAACGCGAGATCTCGGGCGACGTGGTCCGGGTCGGCCTGCCCGTCGACGCGGTCCAGCCCGCGGCCCAGGCCCTGACTTCCTACAAGCTCGAGACGTACGAGGACAACGTGCGCCTCTACGTCGAGGACGGCGCCGTGGCGATCCCGCAGATCCTGCGCGCCCTCGACGCGGCCGGCGTCCCGCTCGGCACGGTCGAACTGCACCGCCCCAGCCTCGACGACGTGTTCCTCACCAAGACCGGCCGATCGCTGCGGGAGAGCTGACCCATGAAGCTGCTGCACGACACCTCACTGATCTTCAACCGCCAGATGCAGTTGCTGCTGCGCAACCCCGTCTGGATCCTCGTCGGCGTCTTCCAGCCGGTGATGTACCTGCTGCTGTTCGCCCCGCTGCTGAAGCCGGCCCTGCAGGTGCCGACCAACGCCGAGGCATACGAGATCTTCGTCCCCGGTCTGCTCGTGCTCCTGGCCATCTTCGGCGGCTTGTTCCAGGGCTTCGGCCTCATCGCCGAGCTGCGGGCCGGTGTCATCGAGCGTTCGCGGGTCACTCCGGTCAGCCGCCTGGCGCTGCTGCTGGGCCGGTCCCTGCGCGACGTGGTGTCCCTGATCGCCCAGGCGGTCATCATCACGCTGCTGGCGCTGGTGTTCGACCTGCGGGTCTTCGTGCCCAACCTGCTGCTGGCCTACCTGATGCTCGCCCTGATCTCACTGATGACGTCCGCCGTCTCGTACGGCGTGGCCCTGGTGGTGAAGAGCGAAGACGCGCTGGCCCCGCTGATGAACACGGTCGCCCAGCCGGTGCTGCTGCTCAGCGGAATCCTGCTGCCGTTGACGTACGCCCCCGGCTGGCTCCAGGGCGTCGCCGACTGGAACCCGTTCTCGTGGGCGGTCAACGGCACCCGGGCGCTGTTCCGCGGCGACCTGGGCTCACCCGACGTGTGGCAGGGCCTGCTCATCATGGCCGTGCTGGCCGTCCTGGCCGTGGGCTGGGCCGCCCGGGAGTTCGCCCGAAGCGTCCGTTGAGCAGCGCCTACTTGTTCCAGTGCGGGCGTTGCGGCACGCCCATCTCGGCCAGGGGTTGGGCCGCCCGTGAGTTCGCCCGAAGCGTCCGTTGAGCAGCGCCTACTTGTTCCAGTGCGCGCGGTGCGGCACAGCCATCTCGGCCAGGGGTTGGGCCGCTCGGGAGTTCGCCCGAAGCGTCCGCTGACCGGCGCCTACTTGTTCCAGAGGGCGATGTAGGGCACGCCCATCTCGGCGAGGAGGTTGCGAAGCAGGGGGAGTGACAGCCCGATGACGTTGCCGGGGTCGCCTTCGATGCGCTCGACGAAGGCGCTCCCGCGCCCGTCGAGCGTGAACGAGCCGGCCACGTGCAACGGCTCCCCGCTGGCCACGTAGGCCGCGATCTCGGCATCGCTGATGTCCGCGAAGTGCACGGTGGTGGTGCCGACCGCCTCGGCCTGCTTACCGGTGACGAGGCTGGTCACGTGATGCCCCGTGTGCAGCACGCCGGCGCGCCCGCGCATGCGCTTCCAGCGCGCTGTGGCTTCTTCGGCGTTGGCCGGCTTGCCGAAGATGTCCCCCTCGAAGGCCAGCACGGAATCGCACCCGAGCACCACGACCCCCGGGTCAGCGTTCAGTTGGGCGGCGATGGTGCGCGCCTTCATCCGGGCAAGGGCAAGACAGAGCGCGTCGGCATCCGCAGCCTCCACGGTCGACTCATCCACGCCACTGACCATGACGTCCGCCTCGATCCCAGCCGCACTCAGCAACCCACGCCGAGCCGGACTAGCCGAAGCAAGAATCAACCGGTACGCGATGTCCTTCTCCACGCTGACGAGGCTACAAGCCCCACCGGCCCCAAGTCCCCCACAACCCACCGTTTCGGCCCCAAACGAGGCCACCACCCCGAACAATGCCGCCTGCGTACCTCGCTATCCCCGCCGCCGACGCAGCCCAGCCGCAATAACCACCCCGACGACAGCCAAGCCGGCTGCAAGGCTGGCCCACACCAAAATGCGGTCGTCGCTAGCTTGTTCGGGCGTTGCGGTGACGCTAGGCGATGCAAACTGCGGCCTGATAACACTGGATGCGCTGCTGGGTCTGCCCGGAAGGTCGGTGTTGGGGGTAGGAGTCGCTTCTCCTGCCGGTGGCACGTTACTGGTTAGCGCTTTAATGATATTGAGGCGCCCAAATCCGCACTCATTATCTCGCCCGGGTGGTCCGATGTCATCCGCTGTCTCGGTCAGTCGTTGAATAACGCCCTTTGCCGAGAGCTCGGGAAACTTAGCCCTTACGAGAGCGGCGGCGCCGGAAACAATTGCAGCAGAATCGGAGGTTCCAGTGGCGGACCCGTAGCCGTTTTTCGGCTGAGCGGAGATGATGTCGACCCCAGGCGCACAAATCTGGATTTTATCGTCTTCCACGGAAGTGGGCGAGTGGTCTCCATCTCTTCCTGAAGCTCCAACCGCAAGAACACCGTCAAAGGCGGCAGGGTAGCTGACGATCGCGCCTGAAGATGTGTTGCCCACTGCCGCAATGACGACTATGTCGTCGTCGATCGCAGAATCAATGGCTTCGCGAAGGCTGAAGCCGGGTCCGGCTCCAGCTGAGATGTTGATGATCTTGGCATCGTGTTGCGCAGCCCACCATATGCCCTTGGACATGACCTCAGAGTCGATCTCGCGACCAGTTTTGGAAATGGTAATGGGTAGGATTTTTGCAGCAGGTGCGATTCCCCGAATGCCTGATTTGGGTTCTCGTCCGTGACCCGCGATCAGCGCAGCCATTCGAGTTCCATGCCCATCGAAATCTCTTTGCCCGTTGCTGGTGTTGGTCGTGGTTTGGTCGCTACCAGAAAGCAGGTTATTCTTGATATCGCGGTGCGGGAATACCCCGGTGTCTAGGACGGCTACTGTGATCCCTTCGCCCGTTGCAATGCTTGCTGTTTTAGTAACATCCAAGCTCTTCAAGTACCACTGACGATCGCGGACAGAATCCGCAAACGCAGGACTTGGAGGGTTTAGTGCGATGGCAAGGAATGCAACTCCGGTTGCAGCACCCGCTCTGCGAAATGCCCTCAACTTAGGCCGATCGCAGGTCCGGGATCGATGCGACGTTCTCGAGGTGGCAGGACGACGGGTTCGACACCAGATTCCGTCTGCCACGGATTATCGGGATCCCACCGATTGTGGTCTTGTTGTTGCCGTTGACTGCGTCTGTGGCCATTCGGTTGGCCGTAAATACCGCTGGTCGCGGGGGAGTGTGGGCTAAGGGCACCAACTCCGCTTGCCTTGCCCTGTGGCGCGCCGCCAATGACGCCCCCGACCGGGTTTACTCGATTGGGGGAGGGCCGTGCGCCGCCGGGCTGAGCCACGCCGACGCCGGGGACCCCACCGATCAGCCCACCCGGTGGCATCACATGAGGGTTTCCTGAAGCCGATCCTCCGGGGCGGCCGAGCCCATCGCGGAGCACGCTTGTATTCCGACTGGGCGCCCCAGACGTCGCGGGCGGCAAGACCGAACTTCCGCCGAGAGGGCTGAAAGCAGTTGGCCCTGGCGGTATCCCGCCAGGTAAGAGCGGTGAGGGTCCAGAGACGGTGGGAACTGTTGGTGCAAGCGTTGCGGGTCCGGAGAAAGGGGGTGGCGAGGCCGAAGGATTTGCACCACCCAGAACTAGCCCTGGCTGAGGAGCGGGCGGCTGCGGGGTCCCGGGTGGCGCGACGGACGGCGATGTTGGGAAGGGCGCAGTCGGGGGCCGCGAGCTCGTCGAAGGAGCCGCCTCGGTACCGAAGCTCGGCACGACAGGAGGGATGGCGGGAGGTACATAACCCCCGCTGCCAGTCTCGGTCGGGTCGTCAAACTTAGGATTCGGCCGATATGGCTTGGGCGTCTGAATGTTGAATTGAGCCAGGGCGAGGTCTGCGCTTACGCCGCTCAGGAGGGTTACGGCTTTTTGGTGTAGGGCTTCCTGGCGGCCGGGGGCGACGGGGGGCTGTTCGCCGCTGGGGCTTGGGCTGGGGGTGGGTTGGGGGTTGGCGCTGGCCGACTGTTGTTGGGCTGTGTGGGTGAGTAGGAGTTGCTCGTTTGACTCGTACTCGCGGGCTAGGTCGTTCATTTCTTTTTGGGCGAGGCTGATGGAGAGCGTGGCCGCGGCGAAGGCGTCGTGGTTGGAGACTGCCGCTTCGTAGGTTTCGCTCAGGTTGGTGATCAGCTCGTCCAGGCGGGCGATGTAGGCCGCCGAGGCTGCGTTCTTTTCCGGGGGCCAGACCGATGCGAGGTTGTCTCGGTAGTTCTGCACCTGCCAGCGGTGTTCGACCAGGAGGTCGGCCGACTGCTTCCAGCCCGTCAGCAGCTCATAGTGGCGCTCGGTGTCGGGGTTTTGGATCAGCGTCTGCATCTGTTGCACGGTCAGCATGCCCCACGGCGTGCCGCCGGCACCGCCACCGCCTGCTGCGACGAGCATCAGAGGTCTCCCTCGGGCGTGGTGGCGTCGGGGATGCCGACCTTGTCGAATGCCTTGTTGACGTCGCTGACGCGGGCGTGGGCGAAAGCGTCGCTGCCGCTGTACTGCTTGCTGATGTCGGCGGCCGCGTTGGCGAAGCCCTGAGTGCCGTTCGCGTAGTTGTAGACGTTCTGATGGGTGACGTCCTGCGCCTCGCGGTGGGCCAGCAGGAACGACGAAAGCTCGACGAACTCGCCCGGCGGCGGGGGCAGCGGGGTGCCCATCGACTCGCTCACCGTCGACATGTGGGGGGCGTAGCTGTCTTTCACGTTGGCGGCGAGTTTGGCGGCGAACTGTTCCATGGCCTGGATGTCGGCCTCGATCGCGCCGAAGTCGGTGGTGCCGTAGTCACGCAGCCATGCGGGACCGCGGTCCTCCTCCGGAATCATCTGCGCCTCCCCGGTCGGAACTTCCAAGCGCCTGTGAGCGTAGTCGGTCACTGCCAGCGCCGGGGACCCTGTGGACAGTGACGGATGATGATCTATCGGGGGAGGTGGGACGCCTTCCACGAGCTTTGGCGCATCGATGGGCGTGCGGATCGGGCCCAGTGGGAAACCGGGGGCTGAGCAGGGGACGCATCCACTTCGCTGGATGCTGCCATCAGCACCGTGACCAGCGCGGCCAGCTCGATCTCGGTCGGCTCGCCGCGGACGACGCTGACCAGCGGTTCCGTATTCATCGACCGAGCGTACGGCCTGGCTGGGAAGATCCGGTGACACGCATCCCACACTCGGCTGATCGATTCGCTGTCGCTCGACATGACCGGGTATTTTCTCCGTGATGTCTTCCTCTCCCCCGCTCGTAGTCGCTGACCGTTACCGGCTTATCGCGCCGCTCGGTCAGGGCGGGATGGGTCGTGTCTGGCGGGCGACCGATGTCGTCCTGCACCGTGAGGTCGCCATCAAGGAACTGGTGCCGCCGCCGGGGCTGACCGCGGCCGAGCGGCAAGAGATGCGGGAGAGGTCGCTGCGCGAGGCACGCGCGATCGCCCGGCTCAACAACATCAACGTGGTCCGTGTCTTCGACGTGCTGCGGACGGACGCCGACCCGTGGATCGTCATGGAGTACGTGCCGTCCCGCTCGCTGCAGGACACGCTGGCCGCCGACGGGCCCTTCAGCCCGGTCCGGACGGCCGAGATGGGCCTGGGCGTGCTCAACGCGCTGCGGGCCGCTCACCGGGCCGGCGTCGTGCACCGCGACGTCAAGCCGGGCAACGTGCTCATCGGGGCCGAGGGCCGGGTCGTGCTCACCGACTTCGGGCTGGCCACCGTGCCGGGCGACCCCAACGTCACGCGTACGGGTCTCGTGCTGGGCTCCCCGGCCTACATCGCGCCCGAGCGGGCCCGGGACGGTTCCGCCGGTCCGGCGGCCGACCTGTGGTCGCTGGGCGCCACGCTGTACGCCGCGGTCGAGGGCGCTTCGCCGTTCGCCCGCCCGTCCGCGATCGCCACGCTGGCCGCGCTGGCCACCGAGAACCCGCCGCCCGCGCGTAACGCCGGCCCGATGAAGCCCGTGCTCAACGGCCTGCTGCGCAAGGACCCGACGCACCGCATCAACGCCGAGGAGGCCGAGCGTCTGCTGCTGCGCGCGGCCGGCCGCCGTTCCAAGCTGAGTTTCCCGATGAGCCCGACGATGCGTCGTCCGGGTGTCGGCCGCGACCGGGCCGCGTTGACCGGGGGCACCGCTTCGACCCCGGTGGTGCCCGGTCCGCGTCCGCCCGTCGCCCGTCCGGCCAACCCGCCGGGGCGTACGCCGGTGACCCCGGGGCAGGGCCGGGCCGCGAGCCCGCCGCAGCCGCCGGTCAACCCGGGTCGCCCGGGCGCCGGTGAGGGCCGGCCGATCTTCGCGCCGGGCAAGGCCCCGGTGAGCCGTCCCGCCGCCGAGACCCCGACCCGGGTCGACGCGCCGAAGGTGGACGCGCCGCGCCTCGACGCGACCAGGGTCGACGGGCCCAAGCTCGACGCCACGCGGATCGACGGGCCGCCGATCCGCGACGACAAGACCACGTTCATCGCGCCCGATTCGCCGCGCTCAGGCCCGCACGCGAGCGGTGGTCTTTCCCGTACGTCGCGTGGCGCGCAGTCCGGTTTCACGGCGGCTGATGTCGCGGCCAACCGCCGTAAGAAGGCTGCCCCCGAGCACGAGCGCTCGCTGGCCGACGCCACGGCGCTGATCCCGCGGACGGAACCGGACGCGCCGGCCGAGCCGAAGCCGGTCCCGGCCCAGGCCGACCCGACCACCAAGATCCAGACGCCGCTGAAGAACACCCCGGCGCCGGCCAAGCCGAAGCAGCCCTCGGCCGACCCGACGACCAAGATCTCGGCGCCCGTCGACCAGACGACCAAGATCTCCGAGCCGGCCGACCGGACGACGAAGATCGCGGCCCCGGTCGCCCCGCCGGCCGACAAGACCACGAAGATCTCGGCGCCCGTCGACCGGACGACAAATCCCGAGCCCGCGATTGAGCCCGAGCCCGCGACAAAGCTCGAGCCGGCGACGAAGCCCGAGCCCGCGACAAAGCCCGAAACGGCGACGAAGCCCGAAACGGCGACGAAGCCCGAGCCTGCGAAGCCCGAAGCGGCCGAGTCCAAGCTCGCGGAGACCAAGCCGGCCGAGGCCCAGCCTGAAGAGACCGCCCCGGCCGGAGTAAAGACCGAGGCCACCAAGTCGGATGAGCCGGCTGAGGCCGAGAAGCCCGTGGTCGTGGACGCGACCCAGGTCGTCAGCCCCGCCAAAACCACCCCGGCCAAGGGCAAGAAGGCAGCCGTACCGGCGAAGAGGCAGAAGCCTGCTGCCGAGCAGCCGGAGTCCGCCGCCGCCGTCGCGGCCTCTGCTGCGCCGACCAGCGCCCCAGCGGCCGCCACGCCCGACAGCGAACCGGAAACCGCCGAGCAGCCGAACGCGCCGGTGACCGCCGAGCAGTCAAAAGCGCCGGATACTGCCGAGCAGGAAAGCGCGCCCGAAGCCACGACGCCGATGAGCGTCGAGAAGCCGCCAGCACCCGAGGCGGAAGCCGTCGCCACGAGCGAGAAGACGGCCGTGGCGGACGAGGCCACCGACGTACAGACCAAGGACGACAAGGCCGCGAAGCCGGCCGAATCCGTCGCGGCCGAAGACCGTACGCAGGTGGAAGTGCCCGCCGTGAAGCGTGCGGCCCCGCCCAGGGCCGAACCCGTGCCGGACGACGACGTCGAGCCGATGAGCCCGGCCCCCGCGTTCAACCGCTCGGCCCGCCCGGCCTGGACGCCCATGCCGGTGCGTCAATCGCCCGGCGTCACCGTTTTCGGCACCCGGCTCACGTACGGCCAGGCCGCCGTCGCTGGTGGCATCCTGCTGCTCATCGTGGTGCTGGTGGCCGTGCTCATCGGCGTCCTCGGCAACGACGACGGTGGTGACGACAACCAGTCCCAGCAGCCCCCGGCGGTCCCCACGGCATCGGCTGGCGGCGCTCCGGAGAAGCCGGCCACCAGCAGCACCCCGTCCAAGCCGGCGACCACCCCACCGTCGAGCCCGCCCGCGCAGACCCTGCCGAGCACGTGGCGCGTCTACTCCGACAGCACCGGCTTCAAGGTTCCGGCGCCCAAGGGTGCTGACGTGCGGAAGTCCGGCAGCGAGACGCGTATCAAGTGGAACAACCGCCTGCTGCTGATCGACCAGACCGACGACCCCAAGCCCGACGCGCTCGCCGACTGGAAGCAGCAGGAGAGGGACCGCGCCGGCCGCGACTACCGGAATTACGAGAAGGTGAAGCTGGTCCCGGTCAGCAACTATTTCAAGCAGGCCGCGGACTGGGAGTTCTTCTACACGACGAGCACCGGCAACCCGCAGCACGCGGTGAAGCGCAACATCATCGTCAGCGACAATCAGGCGTACTCGCTCTCCTGGTATGTCTCGCCCGAGGACTGGAACGCTTCGCAGGCCGATCTGAAGCTCGTTTACCAGGGGTTTCAGCCCAAAAAGTAACTCCGGTGAGTGATGACGCGAATGAATGGGTAGTTCACTTCGCATCACGATCGGAGGTACGACATGATCTGCCGACGGCACGGCCGGAAGCCCACGATGGCTCTGTGGATGCTCGTGGCCCTCGCTGACCTGGCCATTCTCGCCGCTGCGGCCGGGGCCTTGGTCACGATCTCGGTCCTCGTCGCGCTGGTGGTGCTGGCCGGTGGGGTGATAGTGGCCCGACCGCTGCTCACTAAGCGTGCTACCAAAGTTCGCGCATAACAGGATCCGCTTAGCGGGATCAGATACAGTTCCGCGCTGTGTCGATCGAGAGCGTGACTGACTTCTGGGACAAGCTGCTCGGGGCCCAACCGGACCCGCCCGGCCTGCTGGTGCTGCTCACCGCGCTGGCCGGTCTGCTGGCGGTGGCGTTCCGGCCGGTGTGGCGGATCGCCCGCAACGCCGTCACGATCGCCCACGAGGGTGGGCACGCGCTGTTCGCCCTGCTCACCGGGCGTCGGTTGCGCGGCATCCGGCTCGAGTTCGACACGTCCGGCCTGACCCTGTCGTCGGGCCGCCCGACCGGCCCCGGCATGATGCTCACCCTTTTGGGCGGCTACATCGCACCATCACTGGTCGGTGTGCTGGGCGCCTGGCTGCTCGGCGGCAACCGCATCACGCTGCTGCTCTGGCTGGCCGTGCTGTTGCTGCTCCTCATGCTGATCAACATCCGGAACCTGTTCGGCGTGCTCTCCCTGGTCGTCACGGGGGCGATCGTCTTCGCCGTCTCCTGGTGGGCGTCGCCCGAGGTGCAAGCCGCATTTGCGTACGCCGGGGTGTGGTTCCTGCTGTTCGGCGGTGTGCGCCCGGTCTTCGAGCTGCAGAGCCTGCGCCGCCGAGGCCGCATGCCCGAGTCGGACGCGGATCAACTGGCCCACATCACTCACGTGCCCGCACTCTTCTGGGTCGGCGTCTTCCTGGTCGTCAACGTGATCGCCCTGCTCGTGGGCGCTTTCCTGCTCGCCGGCCAGTGGCTCCCAGCCAGCACTTCTTGATCTTCAAAAGCGGCGTCTCCATCCCTAGCCCCCTCCCGCCTCGGGGAGATGTGAGTGAAACTACGCCGGTGTCAAGCCTGACGAGGTGAGTTGTCCACAGGTGACGGCGGGTGAAACGGATTCGTCCACAGGCTGTGGCGCCCCGCGTGAAGCAGCGCGCAGGTGGATGAACTGCAATCACGGAACGCTTCCTTCGGGTTACATATCCGGACCGAAGGGTGATGGGGTGGCTGCGCCCGCGGGGATAACTTCCGGGCATGGAGGGCCCGGGGCTGGCATGGACGACCGCGATCGTGGCCTTCATCGCGGCCGTGCCGTTGTGGCGGATCACCACCCATGCCATCACGATCGCCCACGAGGGTGGGCATGCGATGTTCGGGTCGCTCACCGGGCTGGTCGTCAAGAAGGTCCGGGTGGATCGCGGCGGGGCCGGCGCGACCGTCTATCGGCAAGAGAAGTGGTCGGTCCTGCAGACTCTCGCCGCGGGACTGGCCGGGTACCTGGGCCCGTCGATCTTCGGACTGGCCGGGGCCTGGATGCTGGTGCGCGGCATCAGTCCGCGGTCGATCCTGCTCATGACCCTGGTGCTGCTGGCCTTGCTGCTGGTGATGGTGCGCAACATCTTCGGGTTCATCGCCGTGCCCGCGACCGGCGCGCTCGTGTGGACGGTGGCGATGCGCGCCGGCGCGGACGTCCAGCTCGTGTTCACGTACATCTGGATCTGGTTCTTGCTGATGGGTGGCACCCGCCAGATTCCCGAGCTGTACGGCAACTGGAAGAACGGCGGCGAACCCGACACCGGGTCGCTGGCCAAGGCGACCGGGTTGTCCGACGCGTTCTTCGTGGCGCTGTTCTGGCTCGGTTCGATGGCTGCCCTGGTCTACGGCGGCGTCATGCTGCTGACCAATCCGCTCTAGAGCGGAATGTTGCCGTGCTTCTTGGGCGGCAGGGTTTCGCGCTTGGTGCGCAGGGTGCGTAGCCCACGGGTGACCTGGGCCCGCGTCTCCGACGGCGTGATCACGGCGTCGACGTAGCCGCGTTCGGCCGCGATGTACGGGTTGGCCAGGGTGTCCTCGTATTCCTGGATCAGTTCGGCGCGGCGGGCGGCCGGGTCGTCGGCGTCGGCCAGTTCGGAGCGGTAGAGGATGTTCACCGCTCCTTGGGCGCCCATCACGGCGATCTGCGCGGTCGGCCACGCGAAGTTGAGGTCGGCTCCGAGGTGTTTGGAGCCCATCACGTCGTACGCGCCGCCGTAGGCCTTGCGGGTGATCACGGTGACCTTGGGGACGGTGGCTTCGGCGTACGCGTAGATCAGTTTGGCGCCGCGCCGGATGATGCCGTCCCACTCCTGGGACGTGCCGGGGAGGAAGCCGGGCACGTCCACGAACGTGACCACGGGGATGTTGAAGGCGTCACACGTGCGTACGAAACGGGCGGCCTTTTCCGAGGCCGCGATGTCGAGCGTGCCCGCCAGGTGCAGCGGCTGGTTGGCGACGACGCCGACCGGGCGGCCCTCGACCCGGCCGAAGCCGACCACGATGTTCTGCGCGTAGAGCGGCTGGACCTCGAGGAAGTCGTCGACCACAGTCTCGACGACCGTCTTGATGTCGTACGGCTGGTTGGCCGAGTCGGGGATCAGGGTGTCCAGGGCCAGGTCAGGCTCGGAGAGCGCCGAATCCTCAAAAGTCGGAGCATCGTCCAGGTTGTTCGACGGCAGGTACGACAGCAACGCGCGCACGTAGTCGATCGCGTCGTCCTCATCGGACGCCAGGTAGTGCGCGTTCCCGCTGCGGCTGTTGTGGGTGCGGGCGCCACCGAGATCTTCCATGCCCACCTCTTCACCGGTGACCGTCTTGATCACGTCGGGGCCGGTGATGAACATGTGCGAGGTCTGGTCGACCATGACCGTGAAGTCGGTGATCGCGGGGGAGTAGACCGCGCCGCCCGCGCACGGGCCCATGATCAGCGAGATCTGCGGGATGACGCCGCTGGCCCGCACGTTGCGGAAGAAGATGTCGGCGTAGAGGCCGAGCGCGACCACGCCCTCCTGGATGCGGGCGCCGCCGGAGTCGTTGATCCCGATGATCGGGCAGCCGATCTTCATGGCCAGGTCGAGCACCTTGACGATCTTCTCGCCGAAGACCTCGCCCAGCGAGCCGCCGAAGATCGTGAAGTCCTGGGAGAAGACGCAGACCTGCCGGCCGTCGACCGTGCCGTAGCCGGTGACCACGCCGTCGCCGTAGGGGCGGTTCTGCTCGAGCCCGAAGTTGGTCGACCGGTGCCGGGCCAGCGCGTCCAGCTCGACGAACGATCCCTCGTCGAGCAGCATCTCGATGCGTTCGCGGGCGGTTTTCTTGCCGCGGGCGTGCTGCTTCTCGACCGCTCGGGCCGAACCGGCGTGCACGGCTTCGTCGGTGCGCCGGGCGAGGTCGGCGAGCTTGCCCGCCGTGGTGTGGATGTCGGTCACGGTGGTTCCTGCGCTCTCCACGGGCGGCGGTGTACTGGTCGGTAATGATCGTAGTGCGCTAGCAGGCGGCGTGCCGCTACGCGTGCGTTTCGCACTCAATGCCCCATTCGTTACCTGTGTCGTGACCAACTGGATGACCGCGGCCGGTCTCGCCCTCATCGCCGGGGGGCTCGCCACGCTGATCTGCTTCCGCTCCGTGCTGTTCGGCCGGGGGAGCCGACGGGCCGGGCCCGACATCCAGCCCAAACCCCTCGGGTCGAAGGGCAGCCGGCGTCGCAGCCGTCCCCCGGAGCCGTTGATCCCGCCGGCCGAGAAGGATCCGCGGGGAGCGCCGGCGTCGGTCGTCGACGATCTTTTCCCGTACGAGGACGAGCCGCGGGCCCTCGAGCCGGCGCGCGACCACAGCTTCGTCGACTACGAGCCCGAGCCGGTCGACTACGCCCCGGAACCGGCCGAGCTGGTGGGTCTCGAACTGGTGCCCGACCTGCCGCCCGAGCCGGTGCCGGACTTCGACGACTTCGACGACTTCGACGACGACGAGCCGGACCATCCCGCCGAGCGCTACGGCCACCGCGTCCACGGCTGGGTCCGCCCCGAGTACCAGCACGTCCCCGAGGAGCCCCCGGCCGGCGAGTACTGGACGCCGATCCCCGTCGACCTGGACCCCGACCCCGAACCGTCGGCCAAGGGCTACGGCTGGCCGGCCCCCGTCGAGCGCCTCCCCTCGGTGCCCGACTACGAGCCCGCCACCGGCTTCGACCTGGCCCCGGTGGAGCACGAGCCGACCGAGGTCGTCTCGGCCCGGCCCGACGGGCGGACCCCCATGCCCCGCTCGTGGGCGGCCCGCAACGACAAACGGGAGAGCCGCAGCGACCGCCGGGAACGACGAGAATGGCGTACGGAGAACGAAGCGCTCCCCACCACCCAGCTCTTCGCCGCGGCCTCCGACGATCCGGCGCCCGCCCGCCGGCGCCGCCCGCGTCCCCGCCCCCGCCCGTCGGTCGAGCCCCCCGAGCGCAGCACCCGGATGTACGTGAGCCGACACGCCGCCGAACCGCCACCCCGGTAAGAGCTAGGCTCGGCCAATGTCCTCGCCGTTCACGGACCTCGACCGACCTCCGCTGTCGCCGCGCTCGCTCGAACGCGCGCTGGTGACCCCGGGCAGCCTGTGGACGCGGGTCGAGGTCGTCGCCGAGACGGCCTCGACCAACGCCGACGTCAACGCCGCGGTAGCCAAAGGTGTGCCCGAGGGCCTGATCGTGGTGGCCGAGCAGCAGACCGCGGGCCGGGGCCGCCGCGACCGGCAGTGGGTCTCCCCGCCTCGGGCCGGGCTCACCCTGAGTGTCCTGTTGCGACCGGGCCGGCCCGACCGTGAACACGAGTGGCGCACCCTGTCGCCGGCCACCTTCGCTTGGCTGCCGCTGCTGGCCGGTGTGGCCCTGCGCGAGGCGATCGAGCGGGTGGCCGAGGTCGAGGCAACCCTGAAGTGGCCGAACGACCTGCTCGTGAATGACCGCAAGTGCGCCGGCATCCTGGCCGAGGTGTCGGGTGACGCGGTCGTGCTCGGCATCGGGCTCAACGTGACGACCCGGGCCGAGGAGCTGCCCGAGACCACCGGGCTGCCCGCCACGTCACTGCGGGTGGCCGGGGCAGCTGTCACCGACCGCGATCCGTTGCTGCGGGCACTGCTGCGCGGCTTCGGCTCCTGGTACGCGGGTTGGCGCGAGGCGGGCGGCGACGCGGAGATGTCCGGGCTGCTCGCGGCCTACCGCCGGGGTTGTTCGACCATCGGCCGGCAGGTCCGGGTGCTGCTGCCCGCGGGCGAGACGATCACCGGCGAGGCGACCGAGGTCGACGGGGCCGGTCAATTGGTCGTCCGGACGGCGGACGGCACTGTGCATCAAGTCTCAGCGGGTGACGTGCTGCACGTACGCTGACGGCGTGGCGTTCCCCGCTGAAGTTCTCGCCGAGGAGGAAGAGCTCGTCCTCCACCTGCATCCGCACTGGAAGACGGCCCTGGGCCCCGGCCTGCTCACGCTGCTCGCGGTGGTCGTGACCGCCGGAGCATGGGTCATGCTGCCCAGCACCGAGGGCGGCCGCGTCGCCTTCCTGGTGATCGCGGCCATCATGCTCTACCAGGGCGTCCGGTACGGGGTGGCGCCGCTGGTGATCTGGCGGTGCACCCACTACGTGCTGACCGACGAGCGGATCCTGCTGCAGGACGGCGTGATCGCCCGGGAGCGGCGGGACCTGCCCCTCAACCGGGTCAACGACCACGTGGTGAACCAGTCGGTGCTCGACCGGGCGTTCGGCACGGGCACCCTGAAGATCGACTCGATCGGCGAGCAGGCCGTGGTGCTGACCGCGGTGCCCCGGGCCCAGCAGGTGCAGACGCTGCTCTACGAGCTGATCGAGCAGGACCGGCTGCTGCGCCCGGACGACGAGGACGCGGACGAGATCGAGCCCGAGGTCCCCGTACAGCGGAAGGGTCTGTTCAGGAAGCAGCGCGGCTAGGCTCGTCCTCGGTGCTGAGCTCGGCCAGGCCGGCCACCGCGTCCAGCTCGGCCAGATCGCCCTCGTGCCCGTCGACCGGCGGCTTGAGGAAGACGAACGTGCGGTAGGCCCAGAACCGGAACACCGTGGCCACCACGATGCCGACAGCGGTGACGGCCATGAACGCGTGCGCGTCGTCGGCCTCGGTCAGCCCGAAGCCGTACTTGCCGATGGCGATCGACCCGGACTGGATGAGCATGCCGATCAGGTTGAAGCCGAAGAAGAGCGTGTACTCCCGCCGCAGCGCGGTGCGGCTGTGGTTGCGATAGGTCCAGTACCGGTTGGCGATGTACGCCAGCGTGGTGGTGACCACGGTGGCGATGACGCTGGCCTTGACGGCGCCGATCGGCAGCGCGACCCACGTGATCACCAGGTAGAGCAGGGTGTTTCCGGCACCGATGACGCCGAACGCCAGAACTTCGGGGGCGAGACGGCGCAGGTGTTCCGTCAGCGCGCGAGCTGAAGGCATTGAGCAACCTTACGGGAGAGAGGGCTGTTACGCCGTGTCACGAATGGGGGACGGCGGCACTGGACCGGCCGCGCTGTGCTCCTGTCGTGGTGGCGTGCCCGGCGGGGTCGTGGCCGGGAAGACGAACCGGCGGTAGGACCAGAAACGGAACAGCGAGCCGGCTGCGGTGCCGACCAGCTGGCCCGAGATGTTGTCCGCGAGCTGGGTCTGGAAGACGGGGGAGAGCTGCCCGAGACCGTAGTGGCTGATGGCCAGGCAGGCGAGCCCGATGCCCAGCCCTATGGCGTTGAGCACGAAGAAAACCGTGTACTGCCGGGCCATGTTCGTGTGGGCGCGGTGACGCCAGGTCCAGAACCGGTTGCCGGCGAAGGCGAAGGTGGTCGCGATCACGGTCGAGATGGTCTTGGCGATCAGCGTCTCGAAACCGGCCTGGAGCAGCACGTTGAAGATCGCCACGTCGATGGCGAACGCGACGCCGCCGACCGTGCCGAACTTCCCGAGCTCGCGAATCAGCGCCCGGAGCCGGTGGCGCAGGCCGGTCGGCTGCGTCGACGAGGATTCGGGCACGGTCCCGAGAGTACCGGGGGCAGTCACGGACCGCTGTTTTCGTTGGCGAGTCTTAACCGCTGGACTCCGCATGGTCACGTTGCCGGTACGGAGGGTGGATCTCGCTGATTTCGGCAATCTCGGCCACTCGCTTCCGGCACTCGGCGCACCACCCCAGATGGACGCGCATCCGGTTGCCGTCCCGCGGGGCCAGTCGCCCGCGCAGGTGGACGCCGAGCCGGTCACCCGCCCACCGGCACTCGGGGTGGTCGGCGGTCGTCACATGTTGCTGGAGGTAGAGGCTGCGCAGCCCCTCCCGCGCCCGATGGGCCAGCACGGCCACCGCGTTGGGCGTCATCCCCAGCATCCCGGCCACCTCGGCCGGGCTGTTCCCTTCAACGGCGGTCTGCCACAGCACGTCACGCCAGCGCTCGGGCAGCTGGCGGAATGCGGCCGCGGCGTAGTTGCGTTCCAGCCGGTCGAGCGCCGGGTCGACGTAGGGCTGGCCCTCGTCGTACCGGGTGAGGTCGTCGGTGAACTCGAGCCGCCGGTCCCGCTGGGCCCGGTGGTAGCAGACGTGCCGCATGGTCGTGTTGAGGTACGCGCGAAAGGCGACCAGCGGCCCGCGGCCGGCTCGCAGTGAGGCGAACACCTTGGCGAACGTCTCGGCCACGAGGTCGTCGACGTCGGCCGGGTCGTTGGTCAGGCCCCACGCCAGCTGGCGGGCGGCCGCGCGGTGGCGTTCATAGAGCGTCCCGTACGCCGCAGTGTCCCCGGCCCGGACGGCGGCCAAGAGCTCGGTGTCCGGCGTCATTCCTGCCTCCTACGGCGGGAGTAAGAGGAAAGCCCGATGACAACCAGCTTAGGCGGTTATATCCGTTTTGCGAAAGTCGACCTTTCGTCGGGCGTGCCCGGCCGTTGCGCGGAGTTGCGCTCTTCGGTGAAGGATCGATCGCGTACGAGCATCGAGACCGAGGATTGTGCGGTTATCCACAGCAACGGCCGATGAACTCACAGTGTCGGCGGCTTAGGCTGAGCCATCTCGTAGGTCAGCGCCGACCGAAGGAGCACGACTTGCCCGCTTTTGGAAAACACGCTCGCCTCGCCGCCTGGATCGACGACATGGCGGCCCTGACCACTCCCGACCGCATCGTTTGGTGCGACGGCTCCGACCAGGAGTGGGCCACGATCACCGACACGCTGGTCGAGTCGGGCGCGCTCGTGCGCCTCGATCCCGCGAAGAAGCCGAACTCGTTCTGGGCCCGCACCGACCCGAACGACGTGGCCCGCGTCGAGGAGCGCACCTTCATCTGCTCGGCCGACGAGGCCGACGCCGGACCCACCAACAACTGGATGGCCCCGGCCGAGATGAAGTCGACGATGACCGAGCTGTACCGGGGCTGCATGCGCGGTCGCACCATGTATGTGGTGCCGTTCTGCATGGGACCGCTCGACGCGGAACAGCCCATGTTCGGCGTCGAGCTGACCGACAGCCCCTACGTCGTCGCCAGCATGCGGATCATGACGCGGATGGGCTCGGCCGTGCTCGAGGCGATGGGCTCCGACGCCGACTTCGTGCCCGCCATGCACTCGGTGGGCGCCCCGCTCGATCCGGGCCAGACCGACGTCGCCTGGCCGTGCAACGAGACCAAGTACATCTCCCATTTCCCCGAGACCCGCGAGATCTGGTCTTTCGGTTCCGGGTACGGCGGCAACTCGCTGCTCGGCAAGAAGTGCTACTCGCTGCGGATCGCCAGCGTGGCCGCCCGCGACGAGGGCTGGCTGGCCGAACACATGCTGATCATGAAGCTGACCTCGCCCGAGGGGCAGGTCCGCTTCGTCGCCGGCGCGTTCCCGTCGGCCTGCGGCAAGACCAACCTGGCCATGCTCGAGCCGACCCTGCCCGGCTGGAAGGTCGAGACGGTCGGCGACGACATCGCCTGGATGCGCTTCGGCGAGGACGGCCGGCTGTGGGCCACCAACCCGGAGTACGGACTGTTCGGGGTCGCCCCCGGCACCGACTTCCACACCAACCCGAACGCGATGCGCACGCTGGCCCGCGGCAACTCGGTCTTCACCAACGTGGCCCTGACCGACGACGGCGACATCTGGTGGGAGGGCATGGGCACGCCCCCCGACCACCTCGTCTCGTGGAAGGGCGAGGACTGGACCCCCGAGTCGGACGCCCCCTCGAGCCACCCCAACAGCCGTTTCTGTACGCCGATCGAGCAGTGTCCGATTCTGGCCGACGAATACCACGACCCGCGCGGCGTGCCGATCGACGCGATCCTGTTCGGCGGCCGCCGCAAGACCACCGTCCCGCTGGTCGCCGAGGCCCGCGACTGGGTCCACGGCGTCTACCTCGGCGCCACCCTGTCCAGCGAGACCACGGCGGCCGCGGTCGGCCAGGTCGGTGTCGTCCGCCGCGACCCGATGGCGATGCTGCCGTTCATCGGCTACCACGCCGGCGACTACTTCCAGCACTGGATCGACATCGCCAAGGGCGCCCCCGGCGACGCTGCTCAACTGCCGAAGATCTTCTACGTCAACTGGTTCCGCCGCGACGAGGACGGCGGCTTCCTGTGGCCCGGCTTCGGCGAGAACAGCCGCGTCCTCAAGTGGATCGTCGAGCGACTCGACGGCCGCGGTGAGGCAGTCGAGACGCCCATCGGCCACGTGCCGACCGTGGCGGCCCTCGACCGTACGGGCCTCGACCTCACCGACGAGCAGCTGGAAGCGGCGCTGCGCGTCGACCGCGACGAGTGGCTGGCCGAGATCCCGCAGGTCACCGAGTGGTTCGAGAAGTTCGGCGACAAACTGCCGGCCGTGCTGTGGGCCGAGTTGGACGCGCTGAAGGCCCGCCTGGCCTGATTCCGGCGCCCACCGGGTAAGACCCGGTGGTGACAATCGATGCGGAGCGGCGGCCACGCGCGCTGAGTGTGCTGACCGCCCTCCTGCTGGCCACGGCCGCGGCCACCGTCGTGGTCGAGGTCTTCAACTACTTGTACGCGCCATCGCACGGCTTCGGATTGGCAGTGCGCACCGGCTGGGCGTTGCTGCGTACCCTCGGCTGGCTCCTGCTCGTCCGGCAGGTGCGGCGAAACCGCGCCGTCGCCCGCCCGCTGGGCCTGATCCTGGCCGTGACCACGATCTTCGCCGTGGGCCGCCTGGTCGTGCCGCGCTCCGGCCTGCCCCCACTCCCCGGCGTGGCCGGCTTCGCGGTGCTGGTCATCCTGTGCGGGGCCGTGGTCGCCATGCTCTACCGGCACCCGGTGGTCCGCGAACACCTGGTGCGACACCCGAACCGCCTGGTGTTCACCCGCGACGGCGTCCGCATGCAGGAGGCCGCCCCACGCCGGGCGCCGGTGACCGGCTGGCTGCTGACGGCCCGCATCACGGCGTTCACCTACAGCCCGCTGATGCTCGTGCCGTGTCTGATCTCGTTCGGCGAACTGCGCGACCGCCCGGAATGGCTGCTCGCCGTCCTGTTCTGGCTGGCCACGGGCATCGGCGTCAGCTACGCGGTGTTGCTCGGCACGTTCTTCCTGCTCCGCGGCAAGGCGGGGGCGCGCCGCTACCTGGGCTGGCTGACCCTCTTCGTGCTGCTGTGGGACCTGCCCCTCTGCTATTTCCTGCTCGGCGTGGACGGCCTCATCCGCGACGGCGCTCCACTGCTGGTCGCAGGCCTGCTGACCTGGTACGCGCTGCACCGAGCAGTCAAGCTCGAAGCCGCATGAGCCTGAGTCAATCGTCGAGCGCGGCCAGCCGCAGGTCTCGCCGGCATCGCCAGTCCTCAGGTTCGAGGCGGCGCAAGATCGGACCCATCCGCTCGTCCTTTCGTCGAATGCGACCGACGCCAGGAACCGGGAGCAGACCGCGCAATCGATATCGACGCGATGAAACCGGCGGCGTGCGCTCCTCAGAGCACACCGGACAGCAGGGCCAGGCGCAGTTTGATCTCGTCGTCGCTGCCTGCCGCAGCGGTGAGGACCACCAGCTTGAGCTCGGCGTCGCCGTCGCTCAGCACGTCGCAGTCGACGGCGATCGGCCCGACCGAAGGGGCCAACAAGGGTCTCGGCTACGAGACCGCCCGCCGGCTCGTCGAGCTCGGCCACACCGTCCTGCTGGGCGCCCGCGACGCCGGCCGGGGTGCGGCCGCCGCCGGGACGATCGGCGCCCGGTTCGTCCGCATCGACGTCACCGACGACGAGTCGGTGGCCGCGGCCGCCGCCGACGTCGAGCGGCACGAGGGACGCGTCGACGTCCTGATCAACAACGCGGGGATCCCGGGCACGTATGGCTCGACCAGCGTCACCGACATCCGCGAGGTGCTCGATGTCAACGTCGTCGGCGTGGTGCGTACGACCGAGGCCTTCCTGCCGTTGCTGCGGCGTTCGGCCGACCCGGTCGTGGTCAACGTGAGCAGCGGGATGGGGTCGCTGGCGGCCACGCACGACCCGGCCCGGGCCGAGTCGAAGGCGGTCTTCCCGGCCTACACGTCGTCCAAGGCGGCGCTGACCATGCTGACCACCCAGTACGCCAAGGCGATGCCGGACATGCGGATCAACGCCGCCGACCCGGGCTACACCGCGACGGACTTCAACGGACATTCCGGCCCGCAGACCGTCACCGAGGGCACCGACGCCGTTGTCGCGCTGGCCACCGAAGGCCCCGGTCACGGCTCCGGGCGGTTCGTCGATCGGGATGGTGACATCATCTTCTGACGTGCGACCGGGGATGCTCCGGCGCCGCTCATCACCGAGGATTCTCGGTATGCAGGAGTTCGATGTCGCGATCGTCGGCGCTGGTCCGGCCGGGTCGGCGGCTGCGCTGGCGGCCCGGCGGGCGGGCGCCTCGGTGGCGCTGTTCGACCGGGCCGAGTTTCCTCGCGACAAGCCGTGCGGTGATGGCATCGCGGCTGACGCGGTCACCGTCCTGGAAGGACTCGGCGTGTACGGCGTCACCGACGGCTACCCGGCGATCGAGCGGCTGCGGCTGGTCGGCCCGGGTGGGTCGGCGGTGGCGCGGCCGCTACCCCGGGCGGCGCACACTGTGCCGCGGCGAGTCTTCGACGAGCGGTTGCTGCGGGCGGCGGTGAACGCCGGCGCGGAACTGCGCAAACACACCGTACGGTCGGTTCGGGCCGTGGATGGCGGTGTTGTCATCGACGGGCGGTGGCGGGCGGGAGTGCTTATCGGTGCCGACGGTGCGGGCTCGGTGGTGCGGCGGGCGCTGGGGTTCCCGGTGAACCCGCCGGGGCACCTGGCCGTCGCGCTCAGAGGTTACGCGCGCACCAGCAACACCACCGAGCAGGTCATCGTCACGACGCGGGCGCGCTGGCCGGCCTACGCGTGGGAGTTCCCGCTGGGGGACGGCGCCGCGAACGTCGGGTACGGGGAGGTCCTGCGCGGCGTGCCGCTGTCCCGGGCGTACCTCGTGGAACGCCTCGAGACGTTGCTGCCGGGCCGTGAGCCGACCGGGCTGCGGGGGCATCACCTGCCGTTGTCGACGCATCGGCCGCCGCCGGCGCGGGGGCGGGTGCTGCTCGCGGGGGACGCGTTGTCGCTGATCAACCCGTTCACGGGGGAGGGCATCTTCTATGCCGTCCTGTCCGGAGCGCTGGCCGGTGCGGTGGCCGCGACCGGTGGGGAACGGGTCGCCGAACGGTACGGGCGTGCTCTTCGTCACCGCCTCGGCCGGCATCTTCGGCACTCGAGTTTCGCGGCTCTGCTCACCCGCAAGTCGTGGGTGGTCGACGCCGCGGTGGCGGCGGCTGCCCGAGATGGGGAGGTCTTCGACCGGATGGTGGAGCTCGGCCTCGGCGACGGAGTTTTCGACCTCCGCACGATCGGTCGCATCGCCTCGCGGTTGGGCCACCGTCACCCGGCCGCCCCTTGAGTCGTCGCCGACAAGGGCTAGGGTTTTAAGCGATGAGTCTGCGGTCGTTGATTTCCACTCCGTTCTACCGCGTGTATGAACGTCGGCTGGCCGGCAAGCTGGCCGGCAAGCCCGTGCCTCAGCACGTCGGCGTCATGTGTGACGGCAACCGCCGCTGGGCCCGCGAGATGGGCTTCGTCGACCCCAACGACGGCCACCGCGTCGGCGCGACCCGGATCAAAGAGCTGCTGACCTGGTGCGACCAGGCCGGCATCAAGCACGTCACGCTCTATCTGCTGGCCACCGACAACCTGCAGCGGCCGGCCGCCGAGCTCGACCCGCTCGTGAAGATCATCGAAGATCTGGCCACCGAACTGGCCGAGGACGGCAACCCGTGGCGGCTGCGCATGGTGGGCGCGCTCGACGTGCTGCCCGCCGCCACCGCGGCGACCTTGAAAGCGGCTCAAGAGAAAACCCGCGGCCGTACGGTCGGGGTCGAGGTCAACATGGCCGTCGGCTACGGCGGACGCCGTGAGATCGCCGACGCCGTGCGGTCGCTGCTGCACGAGCAGGCCGCGGCCGGGCGCACGATCGAAGAGATGGCCGAGATACTCGACGTCGAGCACATCGCCGAGCACCTCTACACCCGTGGGCAACCCGACCCCGACCTGGTCATTCGCACCAGTGGGGAGCAGCGGCTCTCCGGCTTCCTGCTGTGGCAGTCGGCGCACTCGGAGTTCTATTTCCACGACGCCAACTGGCCCGATTTCCGCCGCATCGACTTCTTGCGCGCGCTGCGGTCGTACGGAAGCAGGCAGCGCCGCTACGGCGCCTAGAACCTCGTCAGTCCCTCGCTGAGGAAGGCCGCGACCGCGTCGGGCGAGTCGAGCGTGAGGTCGGCCGCACTGGACACCTCGGCCCCCGTCTCGGGGTTGGCCACGGCGACCGCGACCCCGAAGAACGACGGGTCGACGGCCTCGCGGGCACGCAGCGCGTCGAACGCCTTGATGTCGGACATGTCGTCACCGAAATACCACGCGCACCCGGCGTTGCGGACGCCCTCGGTGATGACCATGCCCTTGTCCTGGTCGACGGGGGGCTTGAGCTCGACCACCATGCGACCGGCCTGGACCCGCAGCCCGAGCTGTTCGGCCTGCTCGTGACCCCAGCGCTCGACCGCGGGCGCCTCGTGCGGGGCGGTGCGGTAGTGCAGGGCCACGGAGAGCCGCTTGTATTCGACCAGGGTCGACGCGGGCAGCTCGGCCCGGGCCCGCTCGGCCAGTTCGGCCATCGCGGGCACCCACGGCTCGGCGGCGGGGTTGGTGACGACCTTGCCGTCGTGCCACACCTCGAGCCCGTACAACCCGTAGAGGTCGACGTGCTCGAGCGAGGAGAACCGGGAGTGCAGGAAGCTCACCGGGCGGGCCGACACGATCGCGACGCGCTGGACCACCCCGGCCAGGCGCTGCAGGGTGCCGAGGACGGCCGGCGCGGGCTGGGACGCGTCGGGGTCGTCGGTGACGGGTGAGAGCACGCCGTCGAAGTCGAAGAAGAAGGTGGTCGCCGATGCGTGGGCGGCGGTGAAGGCCCAAGCCTCGTCGATGCTCGGCGGATGGGTCGGACGCGGAGTCTGTGCCACGTCGTCAGATTACCCGGACCAGGTGACGTTTCATGCCGGAGAAATTTGCCTGGACGTCGTCCGTCACCCGTTTTTGCGTACTACCGCGTAGCGCAGTTGACCGCTAGCGTTTGAGTCATGGCACGGGGTCATCCCGAGCCAGCCGGTTGGCCCGGACCTGCGACAAAGTACGCCACGGGGCCCCGCAATCCGACCCCGTGCATGAGACGGGCCGCCGGAGGCGCGGACCGCGGGCGTACCGGGTTGCACGCCCGCCGCTGGAGCAGGCCTGTGACATCTCGCCGATCAGATGCCGACGTCGCCCGCGACTCGGCCGCCGAAGTCTCCCCCAGCACAGCGCGCACCGGGCGCAAGACCCGGGACAGGCACGCTGACGCCGAACCGGCCCCCGCGGGCCGTGTTTTCGTTCTGGACACTTCGGTCCTGCTGTCCGACCCGGCGGCGTTCCGCCGCTTCACCGACCACGAGGTGATCATTCCCCTGGTGGTCATCAGTGAGTTGGAGGGCAAGCGTCACCATCCCGAGCTCGGGTGGTTCGCGCGGCAGTCCCTGCGGCTTCTCGACGAACTGCGGATCAAGTACGGGCGGCTCGACCAGCCCGTGCTCTGCAACGACGAGGGCGGCACGCTGCGCGTCGAGCTCAACCACGCCGACCAGAGCGTTTTGCCGCAAGGCTTCCGCAACGACTCGAACGACACCCGGATCCTCTCGGTCGCCCTCGGGCTGGCCGCCGAGGGCCGCGAGGTCACGCTGGTCAGCAAGGACATGCCGCTGCGGGTCAAGGCGGCTTCGGTGGGACTCACGGCCGACGAGTACCGCCACGGGCAGGCCAGCGACCCGACGTGGACGGGCATGGCCGACCTGAAGCTGGGCGAGGAAGAGGTCAACGCGCTCTACAGCGGCGAGGAACTGGAACTGGAGGAGGTCGACCACCTGCCCTGTCACACGGGCCTCGTGGTGCACTCGCCGCGCGGGTCGGCGCTGGGCCGGGTCACCCCCGACAAGACCGTGCGGCTGGTCCGGGGCGACCGGGAGGCGTTCGGGCTGCGCGGCCGGTCGGCCGAGCAGCGGGTCGCCCTCGACATCCTGCTCGACGAGTCGATCGGCATCGTCTCGCTCGGCGGCCGGGCCGGCACCGGCAAGTCGGCGCTGGCGCTGTGCGCCGGACTCGAAGCCACAATGGAGCGCAACCGTCACAAAAAGGTCATCGTCTTCCGTCCGCTCTATGCCGTGGGTGGTCAGGAGCTGGGCTATCTGCCCGGCAGCGAGAACGAGAAGATGTCGCCCTGGGCCCAGGCCGTGTTCGACACGCTGGGCGCTGTGGCGCACGCCAACGTGGTCGAAGAGGTGATGGCCCGCGGGCTGCTCGAGGTGCTGCCGCTGACCCATATCCGCGGGCGCAGCCTGCACGACGCCTTCGTGATCGTCGACGAGGCGCAGTCGCTGGAACGCAACGTGCTGCTCACCGTGCTCTCGCGCATCGGTCAGGGCTCGCGGGTGGTGCTCACCCACGACGTGGCCCAGCGCGACAACCTGCGGGTGGGCCGGCACGACGGCGTCACGGCGGTGATCGAGGCGCTCAAGGGCCACCCGATCTTCGCCCATGTCACGCTGACCCGTTCCGAGCGGTCGCCGATCGCCGAAGTGGTCACCGACCTGCTCGAAGAAATTCCACTCTGAGTAGCGAGGAGAATCCGTGGTGTGATCACGGATTCCCCTCCGGAGTGTCGTGATCGGCGGGTTTTTTCACCCGGTTTGAGCGTAGAATTCATGTGAGCAAGTTCACAAGAGCGCGTCGCCATTTCACATCCACTTCACCGTGGGCCATGGTGTCTGACGAGCGCCAAGCGTGTTCATCGTGATCGGAGATCAACTTTTCGAGCCGGTGGGTCGCGGTGCTCGCGGCGTGTCTGGCCACCTTCGCGGGGGCCCGGCGCCGCGTCATTGCCCCCGACGAAGGGAACCTTCGTGAATCGGCTCTGGAGCCGGGTCGGAGTTCGAGTTGCCTCGGTCAGCCTGCTGGTTGCGGGCGCGGCTACCGGCATCTACCTCGGACAAGACAACGAAGTCCAGCAGCAGACCGCTGAGGCCGGCACCGTCGCGCGGGTAGCCGCGGTCGACGACGTGCAGTTGCTGAAGCAGCGCCAGGCCGAGCATGCCGCCGCCCGCGCGACCCGCCGGGCCGCCGAGGGTGACGCCGCCGCCACGGCCGCGAGCGCGGCCAAGGCCGCTGCCGGTCAGGCGCACAAGGTCGAGACCAAGGCCATCGCCAAGAAGAAGGCGGACGCCGAGGCGGCCAAGAAGAAGGCCGAGGAAGAGGCGGCCAAGAAGGACAGCGACGAGGGCTCGGGCAGTACGCCGGAGTTCACCGGCGACATCCCCGCCTCGTGCGACGAGTTCAGCGGCAACCGGGCCACCGGCTGTGCCCTGATGCTCGACGCCGGCTTCAAGATCTCCCAGTTCTCGTGCCTCGAGAAGCTGTGGAAGAAGGAAAGCGGCTGGAACCACAAGGCCACCAACCGCAGCTCGGGTGCGTACGGCATCCCGCAGGCCCTGCCGGGCAAGAAGATGGCTTCGGCCGGCAGCGACTGGAAGAGCAACCCGGCCACCCAGATCGAGTGGGGTCTCGGCTACATCGAGGGTCGCTACGGCACCCCGTGCAGCGCGTGGGGCCACTCGCAGGACGTGGGTTGGTACTAAGTAGACGAGCATTCTGACGGGCCGCGCGGCTAATCGCGCGGCCCGTTTTGCTGTGATCAAATGTCTGTATGGTCCGAAAAGCCGCTTTGCTGGCCTTGGCCGCGGTCCTGCTGTTCGGCGGGCAGCCCGCTCGAGCGATCAGCGACGCGCGCCCGGCCCGCGACGTGATCGGCGGGCTGGTGGCGCCGCAGGGCAAGTTCCCGTGGGCGGTGCGCCTCTCGATGGGCTGCGGCGGGACGCTGATCGAGCCCCGGATCGTGCTGACCGCAGGCCATTGCGTCGACGGCACCGGCAAGAACAAGAGCATCGTGGTCACCGCCGGTGTCACCGACCTCAAATCCCGCCGGGCCCGGACCGCCCAGTCGGAACGAGTGATCCGGGCCGAGGGCTTCATCGACGAGGTCCGCGGTGACGACTGGGCCGTCGTCCGCCTCGACCGGGACCTGCACCTGCCGACCCTGCCGATCGGCCGGGACGTGATCGGCGACGGCAAGTACGTGGTGATGGGATGGGGCCTGACCCGCGAGGACTCCGTGCAGCAGGAGGAGCGCCTGCACTACGCGAGCGTGCCGACCGTGCCGGATGACAAATGCGCCCTGGCGTACCAGAAGGCAGGGGTGACCCTGGTGTCGGATGAGCAGCTCTGTGCCGGGTCGCCCGGTGTCGACACGTGTCAGGGGGACAGCGGGGGCCCGATGGTCGGCCACGGCCGGCACGGCGAATGGGTGCAGGTGGGCATCGTGAGCTGGGGCCTGGGGTGCGCGCGAGACGGGTACCCCGGCGTCTACACCCAGCTCTCCACGTTCCGCCCGGCGATCAAGGCCGCCGTGCGCAAGCTGCGCTAGAACTCCAGCGTCGAGGTGCTGCTGGGGGACGAGGCCGGGCGCACCCGCTTGCGGCGGAAGATGATGGCCGCGATCGCGCCGCCCAGCAGGCCCAGCAGGTGGCCCTGCCATGAGATCGGCTGGTCGGTCGGCAGGATGTTGTAGAGCTGGTACCAATACAGCAGGCCGATGAACGCGGCCACGCCGAGGTTCCACCACGAGCGCTCGACCAGGCCGCGGGTGAGCAGCAGGCCCAGGTAACCGAAGACGACGCCGCTGGCCCCCACGACCACACTGTTGGGGTCGCCCACGAACCAGACGCCGAGGCCGCTCACCAGCATGATCACGAAGGTCGACCAGATGAACCGCTTGGTGCCGCCGGCCAGCGCGAACGTGCCGACCAGGATCAGCGGGACGGCGTTGCCGTAGAGGTGGTCCCACCCCGCGTGCAGGAACGGGCTGAACAGCACGCCGTCGAGCCCGTCGATGCGATGCGGGATGATGCCGCCGGCCACGTCGAGCTGGCCCGAGCCGATGCCGACGTCGATCGCCTCGACCAGGAAGAGCACCGGGATGACGGCGCACATGGTGACGAACGCCCGCCCCAGGGACGCGTAGAAAGCGTCCGTGCCGAACTTCGCCGCTGCGTCCGCGCGCGCCTGCTCCCCGTAACTCATCTTTCGATAGTTCCAGGCGATGGCAGGCCCCGCCAATGGGCGGACCCCGCCATCAGGTAGTTCTCAGACAATCAGGTTGTCGCGATGGCAGGCCCCGTCCGCCGTTCCAGTGGGCGGACCCTGCCATCAGGTAGTTCTCAGACAATCAGGTTGTCGCGATGGCAGGCCCCGTCCGCCGTTCCAGTGGGCGGACCCTGCC
>NZ_JAMYJR010000017.1 GCF_024137025.1 Paractinoplanes aksuensis | reverse complement strand
ATCAGCGAGTTCTCAGATAACCGGGTCGCCGTCGCCGAGCGGGACGGTGGGCAGGTGACCGTCGAAGTCGACGGCCGAATAGAGGGCCAGCTTCTCGAGCCGGTGATACGAGTCGATCACCCGGATGGTGCCGCTCTTGGACCGCATGACGATCGACTGGGTGTGCGCGCCGCCCGAGCGGTAGCGCACGCCTTTGAGCAGGTCGCCCGAGGTCACACCGGTGGCCACGAAGAAGCAGTTGTCCCCGGTGACCAGGTCGTCGGTGGTCAGCACGCGGTCGAGGTCGTGCCCGGCGGCCAGCGCCTTCTCGCGCTCGGCGCCGTCCTGCGGCCACAGCTTGGCCTGGATCATGCCGCCCAGGCACTTGAGCGCGCAGGCCGCGGTGATGCCCTCGGGGGTGCCGCCGATGCCCATCAGCACATCCACGTCGGACTCGGAGCGGGCGGCCGAGATGGCGCCCGCGATGTCGCCGTCGGAGATGAACTTGATGTTGGCGCCGGCCTGGCGCACCTCTTCGACCAGCTTGGCGTGCCGGGGCCGGTCGAGGATGCAGACAGTCACGTCGTTGATGCTGGACCGCTTGGCCTTGGCGATACGGCGCAGGTTCTCGGCCGTGCCGGCGTTGATGTCGACGACGTCGGCGCAGTCGGGACCGACGGCGATCTTCTCCATGTAGAAGACGGCGCTCGGGTCGAACATCGCGCCGCGCTCGGCCACCGCCAGCACCGCGACCGCGCCCGGCATGCCCTTGCTCATCAGCGTCGTGCCGTCGATCGGGTCCACGGCCACGTCGACCTCGGGGCCGGTGCCGTCGCCGACCCGTTCCCCGTTGAAGAGCATGGGCGCCTCGTCCTTCTCGCCCTCACCGATGACCACCGTGCCGCGCATCTGAATCGAGTTGATCAGCTTGCGCATGGCGTCGACGGCGGCGCCGTCACCGCCGTTCTTGTCGCCCCGGCCGACCCAGCGGCCGGCGGCCATGGCGGCGGCCTCCGTGACACGAACCAGGTCGAGGGCGATGTTGCGGTCGAGATCCTGCGGGACCCGTGCGGGCATGGGCGCCTCCTCGCGACGTTGCGGGGCCTTGGTGGGTGCACCGATCCTCACATGCGCGGACGGGCGAAGTCTCGACTCAGCGACATGGTTAACAATGGGTAGGTGGAACCCGCATCGCCCGCGCCCGCCAAAGCCGAAGCGTCCACCGACGCTGACGCGCCCACCGCCGAAGCTCCCGCTGCCGAGGCTCCCGTCGCCAAAGCTTCCGCTGCCGAGGCTCCCGTCGCCGAGGCTCCCGTCGCCGGAGCTCCCGCCGCCGAGCCGGAGCAGCCGGCCCGCCTCGCCCGTGACTCGGAGCGGTCGCCGAAAGACATGATCATGTCGCTGGCGGTGCTGCTGATCCCGATCGCCCTGCTGCTGACCTTCTACCGCCTCGTCCTCGACGGCGACAAGCCGGTGGCCATCGACCCCGCCCCGACCGTGCAAGAGGCGCAGCAGTCGAAGCTGTTCCCCGTGCTGGTGGCCCAAGGCCTCAACGAGGACTGGCACACCTCGAGCGCCACCTTCCGCCGGGCCGAGAACGGCGCGACCCTGCGGATCGGCTACGTCGACCCCGACAAAGACCCGATCCAGCTGGTGCAGAGCAACGTGCCGGCCGACACCCTGCTGCCGCAAGAGCTGAGCAAGGACGCCGAGGCGGTCGGCAACTTCCGCTCCTCGGCCGGTGTCTGGCGCCTCTACAACGCGCGGCCCGGCGAGCGCGCGCTGGTGCTGGCCGACCCGGCCCGGACGGTCGTCATCGTCGGCAAGACCGACACCGAGAACCTGGAAGCGCTGGCCGACGCCCTGCGCTGAGGCCGGCCGGGCTCAGCCGTCGGTGCGGGCGGCCCGGGCCGCCTCGATGCGCTCGCGGGCGCCGTCGAGCCAGCGCTGGCACACGTCGGCCAGCTTCTCGCCGCGTTCCCACAGCGCCAACGACTCCTCCAGCGAGCTGCCGCCCTGTTCCAGACGCTCGACGACACCGGCCAGCTCGGTGCGGGCCTGCTCGTAGCTCAACTTCTCGTCGCTCACTGCTGCTCCCGTGCTCGCTGCCTTGGCCACCACTCAACCCGCCGCTCTGCTCACCCGGCGCCCCGCGGCGCGGGACCCAGTCATTCGTCGTCCTCCACGGCTGCTCGCAGCTCACCCTCGGCCAGCCGCAGCCGGAGCACGTCGCCCGCCCGGGCCTCGCCGGCCGCGCGCACCACGTGGCCGTCGGCCCGCTGCACGATCGCGTAGCCGCGCTGCAGGGTGGCCGCGGGGGAGAGCGCCCGCAGCCGGGCGACCGTGTGACGCAGGTCGTCGTCGGCGCGGCGCAGACGGTGGTCGAGGCTGCGCACGGCCCGGTCGCGCAGCGCGGTCACGTCGGCCGCGCGCTGGTCGACCAGCAACTCGGGACGGGACAGCGACGGGCGCGACCGCCAGGCCTCGATGCGGTGGGTCTCGCGCTCGACCAGGGTCAGCACGGCCCGCTCGAGCCGGCGCCGGGCCACGTCGATGAGCTGCGTCTCCTCGCCGAGGTCGGGTACCAGGCGCTTGGCCGCGTCGGTCGGGGTGGAGGCGCGGACGTCGGCCACGTAGTCGAGCAGGGGAGCGTCGGTCTCGTGGCCGATCGCGCTGACCACAGGCGTGCGGGCGCCGAAGACGGCCCGGCACAGCGCCTCGTCGGAGAACGGCAGCAGATCTTCGACGCTGCCGCCGCCCCGGGCGATCACGATCACGTCGATCGTCTCGTCGTTGTCGAGGACCTTGAGCGCGTCGATGATCTGGGGCACGGCCGTCGGGCCCTGGACGGGCACGTTGATCACCCGGAAGTCGACCGAGGGCCAGCGGCGGCGCGTGTTCATCAGCACGTCGCGCTCGGCCGCGCTGGCCCGGCCGGTGATCAGGCCGATGCGCTGGGGCAGGAACGGCAGCCGGCGCTTGCGCTCGCGGGCGAACAACCCCTCGGCGCCGAGCAGTTTTTTCAGCCGTTCGAGGCGGGCCAGCAGCTCGCCCAGCCCGACCTGGCGGATCTCGTCGGCCCGCAGGCTGAGCGAGCCCCGGGCCGGATAGAACTCGGGCTTGGCGTGCAGCGTGACCCGGGCCCCCTCGGCCAGCTCGGGCGCGCCCGCGTCGAGCACGTCGCGGTGGGCGGTGACGGTGAGGCTGAGGTCGGCCGACGGGTCGCGCAGGGTGAGAAAGACCACGGTGGAGCCGGGCCGGCGGCTGATCTGGGCGACCTGGCCGTCGACCCAGACCCAGCCCAGCTTGGCGATCCAGGCGCCGATCTTCTGACTGACGACGCGGACGGGCCAGGGCTCCTCGGGGGAGCTCTTCGGCGGCGCCGCACTCGGCTCGGGCTCACTCACCCGGCCAGACTACGGAAGCCCTACGACATTTCCCGCGAGGCCTCAGCGCCGTCACCCGCGGTCTCGTCGTAGCTCTGCGAGCGGTGGTGGCCGGCGTTGCGGGCCTCGGAGTGGCTCGTCGGCGGACGGGGCGCCGCGGTGTCCCGGGCTGGGCGTAACCGGGCCGCGGCCACCAGCACGATCAGCCCGGCGCAGAGCCAGAAGAGCAGGTCGGCCAGCGTACGGACGAGGTCGAACCGCCACCCGCCGGGATCACGGGCCAGCATCGTGAACGGGAACCCGTGCCGCACGGCGTACCCGCGCGAGCAGCACGCCACCGTCAGCGCCGGAACCGCGCTGACCACCAGCCCGAGCCCCGCCGTCAGCCCGCCGGCCAGCCACGCGAGGCGGGACACCGGCCCCAGGGACCGGCCCGCGCTCAGCAGGAGCAGCCCGGTGACCAGCAGCACGGCGTGGAAGACGACGTACGGCCCGTCGGTCAGGCCCATGGCCAGGTTGAGCAGGCCCAGCGCGACCAGGGCCCAGCCCAGGATCAGCCGGAGGGTGGCCGCCGCCGAGGCGACAAAGCCGAGTTCCTCGTCCTCCGCAGCCTCTGGCATGCGTCCGAGTATCTCGGCAAAACGGTCACATCACCGGTGATTCCGGTTCTTCCGCCCGGACGGGCCGGGCCCGGCGGACCAGGACGGCGATCACCACCAGGATCAGGCCGACGTACGACCAGACCAGCAGGTTCGCGGTCAGCGAGACGACGTCGGCCGACCACGCCGACGACTGGGCGAGCCGGATCGCGGTCTCGGGGTCGTCGGCGACCCCGCCCCGGCCGACCCAGTGGAAGGGCCAGCCCCGTTCGGCCACGTAGGCGAACTCGCAGCACTCGCGGGACTGCTCGTAGACCAGCCCGGCCACCGTGCCGGCCACCGCGAACCCGCTCATCACGAGCGCCGTGACCAGCCGGGGCAGCCGGATGCGATGGGGCATGAGCAGCACCAGACCGCCGGCCGCGAGGACCGCGCCGACCGCGGCGTCGAGCGCCGCGGTCGCGACGTGCAGGTTGAGCAGGGCCCAGGTGAGCCCGCCGACCAGCGACAACGCGCCCAGGACGAACCGCAGGGCCCGCCCGGTGACCACCCACCACGGCGCCAGTTCGACCGTCTTGTCCCGCTGCTCCTCGTCAAGCATCCGACGAGTATCCCGAGCGGCCGCCGTCCGGTCGAGCCCCGTGTGCGTAGCCTGTGGATGACCCGCTGTGGCCCATATCGCAGCCCGGGCCGCGTGGGCCGGGGCCACGTACGATGGCCGGGTGAGCGATCCTCGGAAGCGTGTCCTGCTGGCCAAGCCGCGCGGCTACTGCGCGGGTGTCGACCGTGCGGTCCAGACCGTCGAAGAGGCGCTGAAGCTCTACGGCGCCCCGGTCTATGTCCGTAAGCAGATCGTGCACAACAAACACGTGGTCAACACGCTCGAGGGCCTGGGCGCGATCTTCGTGGAAGAGAACGAAGAGGTGCCCGAGGGCTCGACCGTGGTCTTCTCGGCCCACGGCGTCGCGCCCGAGGTGCACGAGCAGGCCAAGGCCCGCAACCTCAAGGCCATCGACGCCACCTGCCCGCTGGTCACCAAGGTTCACCACGAGGCCAAGCGCTTCGCCAAGGACGACTACGACATCCTGCTCATCGGTCACGAGGGTCACGAAGAGGTCATCGGCACCTCCGGCGAGGCGCCCGCGCACATCCAGCTCGTCGACGGCCCCGACTCGGTCGACAGCGTCGTCGTGCGCGACCCGTCCAAGGTGGTCTGGTTGTCGCAGACCACGCTCTCGGTCGACGAGACGATGGAGACCGTGGCCCGCCTCAAGACCCGGCTGCCGCTGCTCCAGTCGCCGCCGAGCGACGACATCTGCTACGCCACGTCGAACCGCCAGCACGTGGTCAAAGAGATCGCGCCCGAGTGCGACGTCGTGATCGTCGTCGGCTCGACCAACTCCTCCAATTCCGTCCGCCTGGTCGAGGTCGCGCTCAGCGCCGGTGCCCGCGCCGGCCACCTGGTCGACTACGCCTCCGAGATCCAGGACGAGTGGCTCGAGGGCGCGACCACGGTCGGTGTCTCGTCCGGCGCCAGCGTCCCCGAAGACCTGGTCATGGAGGTTCTGGGACACCTGGCCACCCGCGGCTTCGGCGAGGTCACCGAGTTCACCACCGCCGAGGAGCGCCTGACCTTCTCCCTGCCGCAAGAGCTGCGCCGCGACATGAAGAAGGCCCAAGCGGCCAAGGCCTAACGGGGTTCCAACAGCTCAGGGGCCTGGGGCTGACGCGGGGCGACCTCGAGTTGGGCCGGGGTGGGGATGTCGTCGTCCGAGACGCCCATTTCGGCCAGCCGGCGCGCGCTCACCAGCACGCGTGATTCCAAAGACCCCACTGCTTTGTTGTACGCGGTGACGGCCCCACCCAGCGACGCGCCGAGCTTGCCGACGTGGTCGCCGAGGGTGGACAGCCGGGCATAGAGCTCGCGCGCGACGCTGTGCACCTCGACCGCGTTGCGGGCCAGCTCCTCTTGCCGCCACGAGAAGGCCACCGTGCGCAGCAGCGCGATCAGCGTGGCCGGGGTGGCCAGCACGACGTTGCGGCGGAAGGCGTGCTCCATCAGCGTCGGGTCGTGCCGCAGGGCGACGTCGAGGAACGGGTCGGCCGGCACGAACAGCACCACGAAGTCCGGGGCCAGGTCGAACGCGGTCCAGTACTGCTTGGCCGCCAGCGCCTCGATGTGGGCCCGCAGGTGGCGGGCGTGTTGGTCGAGGAAGCCGTCGCGGCTGCGCTCGTCCCGGGCCTCCAGGGCCGAGAGATAGGCCTCCAGCGGCGCCTTCGCATCGACCACGACCGTGCGTCCGCCGTGCAGACGGACGATCAGATCGGGGCGTACGCCGGAATTGTCGGTTGCCGCCGTGACCTGTTCAGCAAAGTCACAGTGTTCCAGCAGGCCGGCCGCTTCGACGATGCGACGCAGTTGATGTTCGCCCCACCGGCCCCTCGTCTGCGGTGTGCGCAGGGCCGCCACCAGCTGTTTGGTCTCGGTGCGGAGCTCGCCCGAGACGGCACTCATGGCCCGCACCTGCTCGCGCAGCTCGGCGTAGGCGTCGACCCGCTCCCGCTCCAGCTCGGCCACTCTTTCCTCGTAGCGGCGCAGGGTCTCGTGCAGCGGCGCCACGGCTCGGGCCACGGCCTCTTGCGACTGGGCGGTGGCCTCGTACGTCAGCGAACGCAGCGACTGCTCGAGGCGCTCCTCACCGTCGGCCCGGGCCTGGATGGTGGCCTCGAGCCGGGCGATATCGGCCGCCGCCCGCAACCTGGCTGTGAGCCAGCCGAGAGCGCCCCCGGCAGCGAGGCAGACAAGCACTACGACCAGCGTCGAAACAGTCACATACCGGAGATTGCCAGACCGGGCTTTCGTGAATCACGAGGGTACCGTTGAAACATGAGCGTGTTGCTGATCCTGGGCATCGTCATCGTCGTCCTCCTCGTGATCGTCCTGGCCCGGCGCAACGGCGCCGCGTCCCAGCAGACCAAGCTGGAAGACGCGCGGGCCGAGGCCCAGCGGTGGTACGAGCGGCTCGGCGGTCAGCTGATGAACCTGCACGGCAACGACGAGGCGGCCCGCCAGGCGCTGTCCGACGCCGGTGAGCGTTACAACGCCGCCGGCGGCCAGTTGCAGCAGGCCAACACCGTGCGCCAGTTCGAGCTGGCCCGCGAGTCGGCGCTCGAGGGCCTGCAGTACGTGCGGGCCGCCCGCCTCGCCATGGGCATCGACCCCGGGCCCGACCTGCCCGCGCTCGCCTCGGCCCAGGGCGTGGGCCAGCTGACCAAGGAACGCGAGGTCAGCGTGCAGGGCCACAGCTACAAGGCGGGCCCGCAGCCCGGCAACGACACGCCCTACTACTACCCCGGCGGCCGGGTCCAAGGCCGTCCGGTGCCAGCGGGCTGGTATTCGACCCCGGTCTGGAAGACGGCGCTCGGCGCCGGCGCCGGTGTGCTCGGCGGCATGCTGATCTTCGACGCGCTGCTCTCGCCCGGCTTCGGCGACATGGGCTACGGCGACGGCTTCTCCGACGGCTACGCCGACGCCGCGCAAGACTTCGGCGGCAACGACATGGGCGGCGGCGACATGGGCGGGGACATGGGCGGCAGCGACTTCGGCGGCGACGGCGGCTGGGGCGGCGGCGACTTCGACTTCTAGGCCGCGGTGGCCTCGTCCGGTGGCAGGTGTTTGGCCAGCTCGCGGCGTAGGCGGCGCGGGCTGGGCCAGACCTCGCTGAGGTCGGCGGTGAACGACTGCCCGTCCGGGGTCTCGGCCAGGGGTGGCGGGCCGGCCTCCTCGCCCTGCACCGGGTGCACGCGGTCCATGTCGACCGGGGTCACCTCGAGCAGGTTCTTCAGGCCGTCCCGGCGCACGGTCACGTGTTTGATGTCGGCCCAGGCCAGCATGATCGGGTCGCTCTCTTGCGCGGCCAGTTCCAGCCCGCCCGAAGAGACCCGCACCCACGTGCGCAGCGACCCCCGCGTCGAGAAGACGTAGGCGCCGGACGCGAGCGCCGCGATCACCGCCGCCTGGCCCGCGGTCACCCACCAGCGGCTTCCGGAACCGGTGGAACCGAGCAGCGCGGCCAGCGGCGCCACCAGGGCGAACGAGATCATCAACAGCAGGAAGAGCGCGAGGAACGTCCGCACCGGCGACGACTTGAACAGCACGGCGTCGCGGGCGGGCGCCTCGACCTGCTCGGGCGCGATCGACATGCCTACATGCTGCCCTGCCGGCGGCCCCGGCTCCGGCGATTTCGCCAGAGCCGAGGCCCGCCGAGCATTCCCGCACCGGCCCGCCAGGCCCGTCGGCCCGCGCCAGGCCCGTCGGCCCGCGCCGGGCCCGCCGGTCTGCGCCGGGCCGCCGGTTCGTGCCGGCGGGTGGGTCGGCTCAGAAGGCGCTGGCGATCACCAGTTCGGGCGTGCGGCCGGGCAGGGTGTCGAGCTTGGCGATACGACCGGCTGCCTTGAGGTCACCCTCGACCAGGGCCAGCCTTTCCAGCACGTCGGCCGGGCCCAGCGCCTCGGCCAGCGGCACCTCGGCCTTCATCGACAGCTTGCGGTCGGACTTGGCCCGCCGGACCTGGCGCAGCGCGTCACCGGCCAGGTCGAGCAGCGTGGCGTCACCCTCGCCGGCCACCCGCGTCAGCTCGTAGGTGGTCGGCCACGTCGCCTGGTGCACCGAGCCGTACCGCCACCACGACCAGACTTCTTCGGTCACGTACGGCACGAACGGCGCGAACAGCCGCAGCAGCACCGACAGCCCGGAGGCCAGGGCCGCCCGGGCCGAATCGGCCGCCGGCCCGGTCGCGTACGCCCTCTCCTTGACCAACTCGATGTAGTCGTCGCAGAACGTCCAGAAGAACGCCTCGGTCGCCTGCAGCGCGTCGGTGTGGTCGTAGCGGTCGAACGCCTCGGTGGCCGTGGTGACGACGGTGGCCAGCCGGGCCAGCATCGCCCGGTCGAGCGGCTCGGTGACCGGCTGCCGCAGCGAGTCGGCCGCGCCCAGCCCGAGCGCGAACTTCGACGCGTTCAGGATCTTGGTCGCCAGCCGCCGGCCGACCTTGATCTGGGCCGGGTCGAAGGCCAGGTCGGCGCCGGGCCGGCCGTTCGCGGCCCAGTAGCGGACGGCGTCGGACCCGTTCTGCACCAGCAGGTCCATCGGGGTGACGACGTTGCCCTTGGACTTCGACATCTTCTTGCGGTCGGGGTCGAGGATCCAGCCCGACAGGACCGCCGTCTTCCACGGCAGGACATCGCTCTCGAGGTCGGCCCGCAGGACGGTCGAGAACAACCAGGTGCGGATGATCTCTTGCCCCTGCGGCCGCAGGTCCATCGGGAAGACTCGCCTGAACAAGTCTTCAGTCTGGTTTTGGGTGGCGGGCGGGGCGGTTGGATGGGCATCGTCGCCCTGCCAGCCGCCGACGATCTGCGGGGTCAGCGACGAGGTGGCCCATGTGTCCATCACGTCGGGGTCGGCCGTGAAGCCGCCCGGGACGTCCCGCTGGGATTCGTCGTAGCCCGGCGGGCACTCCGAGGACGGGTCGACCGGTAGGGCTGATTCATCCGGTATGAGAAGCTTGTCGTAATCCGGCTCGCCAGCGTCGTCGAGCCGGTACCAGATCGGGACCGGCACGCCGAAGAAACGCTGACGACTGACCAGCCAGTCCCCGGTCAGACCGGTGACCCAATGCTCGTAGCGGTGCCGCATGTGCTCGGGGAACCACTGCAGCTCACGGCCCCGGGCCAGCAGCCGGTCGCGCAGCTCGGGCTCGCGCCCGCCGTTGCGCAGGAACCACTGCCGGCTGGTGACGATCTCGAGCGGCGAGTCGCCCCGCTCGTAGAACTTGACCGGGTGGGTGATCGGCTTCGGCTCGCCCAGCAGGTCGCCGGTCTCGGTGAGGATCCGGACGATCTCGCGGCGGGCCGCGTTGACGGTCAGGCCGGCGAAGTCGCGGTAGGCCGCGTCGGAGACCCCGGCCGGGCGGTCGGGCAGGAACCGGCCGTCGCGCCCGAGCACCACCCGCGTCTCGAGCTGCAGGTCGCGCCACCAGGTGACGTCGGTGATGTCGCCGAACGTGCAGACCATGGCGATGCCGGTGCCCTTGTCCTTCGCGGCCATCGGATGGGCCAGGACAGGAACTTCGACATCGAAGTACGGCGTACGGACCGTGCTCAGGCCCTCGTAGCGCTCGTCACCCGGGTGGTAGACCAGCGCGACACAGGCCGGCAGCAGCTCGGGCCGGGTGGTGTCGACCTCGACCGGGCCGTCGGGGCCGTGGAAGCGCAGCCGGTGATAGGCGCCGGGACGTTCCCGGTCTTCCAGCTCGGCCTGGGCGACCGCGGTGCGGAACCCGATATCCCACAGCGTCGGCGCCTCGGCCGTGTAAGCCTCGCCGCGGGCCAGATTGTTGAGGAAGGCCCGCTGCGAGACGGCCTGGGAGCGCTGCCCGATCGTCGTGTACTGCAACGCCCAGTCGACTGAGAGCCCGAGCCGCCGCCACAGCGCCTCGAACACCTTCTCGTCCTCGGCGGTCAGCCGGCCGCAGAGCTCGACGAAGTTGCGGCGGCTGATCGACAGGGGCTGCTTGGGCGCGGTGGCCGGCGGCTCCCACTGCGGGTCGTACGGCAGCGCCGGGTCGCAGCGGACGCCGTACACGTTCTGGACCCGGCGCTCGGTCGGCAGGCCGTTGTCGTCCCAGCCCATCGGATAGAAGACGGTCTTGCCCCGCATGCGCTGGAAGCGCGCGACAGTATCGGTGTGGGTGTACGAGAAGACGTGCCCCATGTGCAGCTCGCCCGATACGGTCGGTGGAGGCGTGTCGATCGCGTATACATCCGCCCGCTCCTTCGAGCGGTCGAACGCATACGTGCCCTCCTCCTGCCAGGTGCGCGCCCACTTGTCCTCGAGGCCGTCGAGCGACGGCCGCTCGGGCAGACCGGCGCGCCCGGTCGTTCCCGTATCAGTCATGGCTGAATGCTACGGCGACGATCGGGCGACGACCGCTTAATAATGCTCACGCCAGGGCAGCCTCGTGGTCGAGCAGGAACCGCTTGACCGACAGACCCCAGCGGTACCCACCGAGCGAACCGTCGAGCCGCAGCACCCGATGGCACGGCGTGAAGGGCGCGACCGCGTTGCGGGCACAGGCGGAGGCCGCGGCCCGGATCGCGGCCGGGCGACCACTGAGCCGGGCGAACTCCGAATAGGTCACCGGTGCACCTGGCTTGATCTCGCGCATGACCTGCCAGGCGTGGCGCATGTATTCGCCGCCGTTGTGCTGCTCGACCACGACAGCCTCGAGCGCGGACCGGTCACCGTCGAAGTAGGACCGCACATGATCGGTCACCGGGCCGACGTCGTCGTTCGGCTCGAGCGGCTCCCGCAGGCTCGGGTGGATCAGATCGGTGAGGTCGGCCACGTCGGCCGTGAAACCGGCGGCGCGGACGGCGCCGGTGCCGGTGACGACCACGGTGAGCGGGCCGGCCTGGGTGTCGAGGGTTCGGTACTTCAACATCGCGTCCTCCAGGGGGTGCGGCACAGCCTGACCCGTCGTGGGCGGCCGTGGGAAAGATCTTGCTGAGCTGTGGAAAACTACGCCGCGCGCCACAGCCGGATGAGGGCGTAGCTGCGCCACGGGCGCCACCTCTCGGCGTACGCGGAAAGGGTTTTGACCTGGTCGGGCAGCCCCAGAGCGCGGGCGCCGCGGCGGACGGCCAGGTCGGTCGCGAGGAAGACGTCGGGGTCGCCGATCGCGCGCATCGCGACGTAGCCGGCTGTCCACAGGCCTATCCCCGGAATGTCGGTGAGGCGCGCTACGGTCTCCTCGCGATCGGCACCGGGATTCAGGTCGAGCTTCCCGTCGGCCACCGCGTCCGCCAGTTGCCGGATGGTCTCGCGCCGGGCCGTCGGCATACCGAACGCGCTGTCCGGCAGGTCGGCGACCTCGGCCGCCGTGGGGAAGCCGACCAACGTGTCCGACCGAGAGAAAGGACGGATCAAGCGGCTCAGTGTCGTCCGCGCGCCCGACACGCTGACCTGCTGCCCGACGATCGCGCGCACGGCCATCTCGAAGCCGTCCACGGCCCGGGGCACCCGCACGCCCGGCTCGGCCCGCACCATCGCGGCCAGCGCCGGGTCCGCGCCCAGCGTCGTGTCGACCGCCTCGGGATCCGCGTCGAGGTCGAACAGCCGCCGGCAGCGGGCCACGGCCGGGGCGAGGTCGCGCACGTCGCTCAGCCGCAGGGTGGCCGAGACCCAGCGGTCGGCCGGGCTGAGCGAGACGGTCGCGCTCCCGTGGGGCAGGGTCAGACCCCGGCGGTACGTGGTCCCGTCGCGTTCCTCGACCCCCGGCAGCGCCCTCGTGCCGAGGAAGTCGAGCAGCGCCGGCGCGTGCAGCGGCGACCGGTAGGCCAGCCGCAGGCTGATCGTGCCCGGCTCGCCGACAGTGACCGTCCGGCGTTCGCGCAGCGTGCTCGGCGCCTGCGCGTAGACCTCGAGGATCGTGTCGTTGAACTGCCGCACGCTGCCGAACCCGGCGGCGAACGCGATCTCGGCCAGGCCCAGGTCGGTGGTCTCGATCAGGATGCGGGCGGTCTGTGCGCGCTGGGCCCGGGCCAGGGCCAGCGGCCCGGCGCCGAGTTCCGCGGTCAGCAGCCGGCCGAGGTGCCGCTCGGTGTAGCCGAGACGACTGGCCAGGCCGGGCACGCCCTCGCGGTCGACGACGCCGTCGCCGATCAGGCGCATGGCCCGGCCGACCAGGTCGGCCCGCACGTCCCACTCGGGGGAGCCGGGCGCGGCGTCGGGCCGGCAGCGCTTGCAGGCGCGGAAGCCGGCCCGCTGGGCGGCGGCCGCGCTCGGGTAGAAGCGGACGTTCTCCCGCTTCGGGGTCATCGCCGGGCAGGACGGCCGGCAGTAGATGCCGGTGCTGGTCACGGCGGTGCAGAACCAGCCGTCGAAACGCTGGTCCCGGCTGTCCACGGCGCGATAGCACCGTTCGAAGTCCAGTTCCATGCCCAGAAGTCTGCCCGCCGGGGCGCGGCAATTGCTGGCGGGATTCGGACATGGCCATGCGCTGTCAACTTTGGTTGACGATGACCGACGTGTCAACTACGGTTGACGCATGGAGACCTCGACGGTAACGGAGATCCGCTATCGCACGTTCGGGTCGGGCGGTCCCAAGGTCGTGCTGCTGCACGGCGGGATGCAGACCTCGGCCAACTTCACCCGGCTCGCCACGGCGCTGGCGAGCACCTTCACCGTGTACGTGCCGGACCGCCGCCGCCAGGGCCTGCGCTCCGAGATCAGCGACCTCGCGGCGGTGCTCGACGAGACCGGCGCGGGCAACGTGTTCGGGCTGAGCTCGGGTGCGGTCGTCGCCTTGCACGGCGCCCTCGAACTGCCGCGGATCGAACGGCTCGCGCTCTACGAACCGCCGTTGCGCTACGGCGGCTTCGACCCGCTGGGCTGGCGGCCGCGCTTCGAGAAAGAGCTGGCGAAGGGGCATACGGCCCGAGCGATGGTCACGGTCAGCAAGGGCACCGGCGATTTCCCGTACGTGCCGAGGGCGGCCCTCGTCCCGTTCGTCCGGCTCTGGATGCGGTCCGACCCGCGGGTGCGCGAGCTGGTGCCGACCATGCGCGGTGACGCGGCCGTGGTCGAGCAGGCCGGCGGGCCGCTCGACCGCTACGCGGCGGTCACGGCCGAGACGCTCCTGCTCGGGGGCGAGCGCTCCCCGGCGTACCTGATCAGGGTTTTGAACGGTTTGGAGCCTGTGCTGCCGAACGTGCGGCGCGTGACCCTGGACGGTGTGGGTCACGTCGCGGCCGACAACAGCGGCCAGCCCGAACGGGTTGCGGAGGAACTGCGGAAGTTCTTCCGGTAGCCGCTGCGTAGACTAGCGTTCCGTGAGCCTCACCATCGGAATCGTCGGCCTGCCCAACGTGGGCAAGAGCACCCTGTTCAACGCCCTGACCAAGAACGACGTGCTCGCCGCGAACTACCCGTTCGCGACGATCGAGCCGAACGTCGGCGTGGTCGGGCTGCCCGACGAGCGGCTGGGCAAACTCGCTGAGCTGTTCAGCAGCGAAAAGATCATCCCGGCCCCGGTGAGCTTCGTCGACATCGCCGGCCTGGTCCGCGGCGCGTCCAAGGGCCAGGGCCGCGGCAACGCGTTCCTCGCCAACATCCGCGACGCCTCGGCCATCTGCCAGGTCGTGCGCGCCTTCAGCGACCCCAACGTGCTGCACGTCGACGGCAAGGTCAGCCCGTCCGACGACATCGAGACGATCAACACCGAGCTGATCCTGGCCGACCTGCAGACGGTCGAGAAGGCGCTGCCCCGCCTGCAGAAAGAGGCCAAGCTCAAGAAGGACAAGGCCCCCGTCGTGGCCGCCGCCGAGGGCGCGTTCAAGCTGCTCAACGACGGTGTCACCCTGCACGCCGGGGCGAAGGCGGCGGGCGTCGACGTCGAGCTGCTGGGCGAGCTGCACCTGCTGACGACCAAGCCCTTCCTGTACGTCTTCAACGTCGACGAGGCCGAGCTGAACAACGCCGCCTTCCTCGACGAGCTGCGCGCCCTGGTCGCCCCGGCCGAGGCCGTCTTCATGGACGCGAAGATCGAGTCCGAGCTGATCGACCTGCCGCCGGACGAGGCGCAGGAGCTGCTCGAGTCCACCGGCCAGACCGAGCCCGGCCTCGACCAGCTGATCCGCATCGGCTTCAACACGCTGGGCCTGCAGACCTACCTGACGGCCGGCCCGAAAGAGGCGCGGGCCTGGGTCATCCCGACCGGCGCCACCGCCCCCGAGGCCGCGGGCGTCATCCACAGCGACTTCCAGCGCGGCTTCATCAAGGCCGAGATCGTCAGCTTCGACGACCTGATGACCGCGGGCTCCATGTCCGCCGCCAAGTCAGCCGGCAAGGTCCGCATGGAAGGCAAGGACTACATCATGAAAGACGGCGACGTCGTCGAGTTCCGCTTCAACGTCTGACGGGCATCCTGGGCCCGGCTCAGCCTTTGCGGCCGGGCACCAGTTTGCTCAGGTCGAGTTCCATCGCGAAGGGCACGGCTGTATGCAGCCGGTCACGGTGGATTCCGGTCGGTGCGTACGACCGGGTGACGCCATCAAGTTCGTAGGTGTGGATGACGGGTGTCTCGTCGTCCTGTTCCACCCGCCAGTGATGCGGGATGCCGGCTTCCGCGTACTTGCGGAGCTTGACCGTCCGGTCGCGGTGCGCCGACTCTGGCGAGACCACCTCGATGACCAGCAACACTTGGTCAGGCATGTAGAAGGTGCGCTGCGGGTCGTAGACGGGAGCTCTTGTGGCGAGAAGGTCGGGCTCGGGACGATTGCGTTCGTCGAGACGAATGGTCATCTCGCGTTCGACCTCGACGTTCGCCGGTGCTTGGTCCGTGAGGGCGAAGAGAAGGGCGGAAACGGCCCGGCCGTGCCAAGCCCGCTGGGGAGACATCATGAAGACGAGGGCTCCATCGATCAATTCCGTATGACGGGGCGCCTCGGGCAGGTGGTCGAGGTCGTCGGCGAACCAGCCCTCGGGGCGGGGCGGATGCATCCACTCGGGCACCGTCGTCATGGCTGTCACGGTAGCAACGCCTCACCGATCGTGACGATGGAGCGAGCGCCTTCACCTCGGGACATGCGGTCGAAGGCGTCGGGGACGTCGGCCAGGGTTATGCGGTTGGTGATCAGGTGGTTGAGGGACAGGCGGCCGGAGAGGACGTCGTCGGCCAGGCGGGGGATCTCGATGTCGGGGTCGGCGGAGCCGTAGACCGAGGAGCGCAGGATGCGCGCCGACGAGAAGATGTCCAAGGCGGACAGTTGCACCTGGTCGTCGTTGGAGCCCATGCCGACGACGGTGACCTGGCCGCCGCGGCGGGTGGCGCGCCAGGCGGCTCGGATTGTCGCGGCGCGGCCCACGCACTCGAAGGCGTGGTCGGCGCCGCGGCCCGAGGTGCGGCCGCGGATCTCTTTCGACAGGGTGTCGGACGAGACCACGAAGTCGGTGGCCCCGGCCGCCTCGGCCAGGCCTTTCTTGGCCTCGGAGATGTCGACCGCGATCACGTCGGAGGCGCCGGCGGCCCGGGCCGCCGCGACCACCGACAGGCCGACGCCGCCGAGACCGATCACCACCACCGACTGGCCGGGCTGCACCTGGGCCGTGTTGCGGACCGCGCCCGCGCCGGTCAGCACACCGCAGCTGAGCAGGGCGGCGACCTCGAACTCGAGCGCCGGGGGCACCCTGATGACGGCGTTCTCGGGCGCGACCACCTGGTCGGCGAAGGCGCCCAGGCCCAGCGCCACGTGCACCGGCCCGCCGTCGAGGGTGACGCCGTTCTCGAGCGAGGCCACGCCGGACGACGTCGAGCACAGCCACGGCTCGTCGTTCTCGCAGAACCAGCACGTGCGGCAGGCGGGCTGCCAGTTGAGCACCACGTGGTCGCCGACTGCGGCCCGGGTCACGTTCGCGCCGACCTCGACGACCTCGCCCGCCGCCTCGTGCCCGAGGACCAGCGGGAAGGACGGGCGGATGGTGCCGTTGACCATGGACAGGTCGGAGTGGCAGACGCCGGCCGCGCGCACCTTGACCCGCACCTGGCCCGGCCCGACCTCGGGCAGTCGCAGCTCGGCGACCGTGGGGCGGCCGGCGGTTTCGGTGAGGACCAGGCCGTTGAAGTAGGAAGTCATCGCTGGATCGCCTTCACCTGCTGGAACTCGGCCAGGCCGAACTCGCCCAGTTCACGGCCGACACCGGACTGCTTGTAGCCGCCGAACGGCGCGGCCGGGTTGAACGAGCCACCGTTGACATCGACCTGACCCGTGCGCATTCGCCGTGCCACCGCCAGCGCCCGCTCCTCCGAGCCCCAGACGCCGCCGGCCAGCCCGTACCTAGAGTTGTTGGCGATCGTCACCGCCTCGTCGTCGGACGAGAACGGGATGATTGACAGCACCGGGCCGAAGATCTCTTCCTGCGCCAGCTCGGAGGCCGGGTCGACATCGGCGAAGACAGTCGGCGCAACGAAATGTCCCGATTGCGGCAACGGTGAATCCAATCCGCCGGCCACGAGCCGAGCCGACGCACGCGAAATGAAGCCACGCACGCGATCACGCTGCGCCCCCGACACCAACGGGCCCAGCCTGGTCTCCGGGTCGAAAGGATCACCGACCTTATAGCCGCCGGCCGTCTTGGCGGCCAGCGAAACAGCCTCGTCGTAGTGGCTGCGGTGGACCAGCATGCGGGTCCAGGCCGTGCACGTCTGGCCCGAGTTGAGGAAGGCGTTGCCGACCCCCACCTTCACGGCCCGGGTCACGTCGGCGTCCTCGAGGATGACATTGGCCGATTTGCCACCGAGCTCGAGGGCCACGCGTGCGATCCGGTCGGCCGCCGCGTGGGTGATGGCCCGGCCGGTCGCGGTCGAGCCGGTGAACGAGACCATGTCGACGTCGGGGTGCCCGGCGATAGCGGCCCCGACGATCGGGCCGGTCCCGGTCACCACGTTGAGCACGCCGGCCGGGACGCCCGCCTCTTCGGCCGCGTCGACCAGCAGGAACGCCACCAGCGGGGTGAGCTCGCTGGGCTTGAGCACGACCGTGCAGCCGGCCGCCAGGGCCGCGGCCACCTTGGCCACCACCTGATGCAGCGGGTAGTTCCACGGAGTGATCGCACCGACGACACCGACGGGCTCGTGCTCGATCAGGGAGTTGCCGATGGTGCGCGCGGCCACCGGCTGCGCGGCCAGATCGGCGTACGAACGAAGGACCGCAAGCGGAAGGCCGGCCTGGACGGCCTTGGCGATCTTGAGGGGCGCGCCCAGCTCGAGACCCACCACGCGAGCGATGTCGGCGGCGCGCTTCGAGAGCGAAGTGTGCAGGCGATCCAGAACCTCGGCCCGGTCAGGCGCGACCGACCAGGAAGAGAAGGCCGCCCGAGCCGCCGCCACCGCGCGTTCGACGTCGGCCGCAGTGCCCGCCGGCACGTGGCCCAGCACCTCTTCGGTGGCGGGATTTTCCACCGCGATGGTCTCGGCGGAGGCGGGTGGGACCCACTCCCCGCCGATGTAGAGGTGTGGCCGGTCGAGCGATGTCATCAGCGGGTCCCCATCTCGTATCGGGCCGTGAGGCCGGTGATCAGCAGGTCCAGTCCGAGTTCGAAGGCGCCCTCGTCCACGGCTACATGATGCTCCGCCAGACGGGGTGCGTGCCCCAGGTGTGGATAACGTTCGTACAGATCGGGGTCGACGTCGAAGCCGAGCGCGAACGACCCCAGCGACGAGCCCGTGACCAGGTATCTCATGAGCGCGCCGATGTGCGTGGCCTGTGCATAACTCCACCCCGCGTCGACCAGCGCCCCGTACACAGCCTCGGCCATGGCCAGCGACGCGGGCCGGCGCCCGGGGCCCTGGGCCAGCACCGGCACGACGTTCGGGTGTTCGCTGAGCACCTTCCGATAGGAGTGAGCCCAGCGACGCAAAGCGTCGGGCCAGTCGCAGACCTGAAAACCGGACAAATCAACTTGGGAGATCACGGCGTCGGCGACCGCGTCCACAATGTCGCTTTTGGTGGCGAAGTGGTTGTAGAGCGAGGGCCCTTGGACACCCAACTCGGTGGCGAGCCGCCTGGTCGAGAGCGCATCCAGCCCTTCCGCGTCGACCAGGGCCGCGGCCGCCTCGACGATCCGCTCCCGGGTCAGCAACGCCTGCCGCGGCCGGGCCATGGAATTCCCCCATCGAAAAATCTGCACTGGACGCGCTAAAACTTACACCGCTAGTTTAACGGCATGGACTTCTCGCTCACCGACGAGGAACGCGCGATTCGCGACACGGCCCGCCAGTTCATCACCCGCGAGGTCATGCCGCTCGAACAAGAGGCGCTGCTGCGCGAGCGCCGCCACGAGCCCGGCCTCGACCGCAGCGAGTTGCGCGAGCTGCAACAGAAGGCCAAGAAGTTCGGCTTCTGGGGCTTGTCCACACCGGAGGCGTACGGCGGCATGGATCTTCCGGCCGTGCTGCAGTCACTGATCTGGACCGAGGTCGGCCGCACGTTCGTGCAGTTCAAGTTTGGCGGCGAGGCCGACAACATTCTGTATTACGCCAATGAGCAGCAGAAGCAGGAGTTCCTGGTCCCCACCATCGAGGGCGACCGGATCTCGTGCTTCGCGATCACCGAGCCCGGCGCCGGCTCCGACGCGGCCAACATCAAGCTCAGCGCGCGTCCGGACGGCGACGACTGGATCCTCAACGGCGAGAAGACGTTCATCACCAACGGCAACGACGCCGACTTCGTCATCGTGGTCGCGGTGACCGATCGCGAGAAGGGCGTGCGCGGTGGCGGCACCACGGCCTTCCTGGTCGACCGGGAGATGGGCTGGCGCTCCGAGTTCATCCAGACCATGGGCGAGGGCGGCCCGGCCTCGCTGATCTTCGACGACGTCCGCGTCCCGGCCCGCAACATCCTGGGCGAGATCGGTCAGGGTTTCGAGCTCGGCATGAAGTGGATCGGCAAGGGCCGCTACCTCATCCCGTCCAACGCTCTGGGCATCGCCGAGCGGTCGCTGGGCATGGCGATTGAGTACGCCAACACGCGTGAGACGTTCGGCCGGAAGATCGGTGAGAACCAGGCCATCCAGTGGATGATCGCCGACTCCGAGGTCGAGCTGGAGGCGGCCCGCTGGCTCATCCTGCGCGCGGCCTGGACGGTCGACCAGGGTGAAGATCCGCGGCACGCGTCCTCGATGGCCAAGCTCTACGGCGCCCAGATGGTGAACAACGTGGTAGACCGGGTCATGCAGATCCACGGAGGAATGGGCTACACCCGCGAGCTTCCGATCGAACGGTGGTACCGCCAGGTGCGACTCATGCGTATCTATGAAGGTACCGACGAGATGCAGCGTCTGATCATCTCGCGCGACCTGCTCCGCGGGTACACCAAGATCGGAGGGCACTTGGCATGACGCAGTTGTCGCTCGCCACCGTCCTGGCCGAGTCGGCCCGGAAGTATCCCGACAAAATTGCGGTGATCGATAGCCTGACCACTGAGCGCATCACGTACAAAGACCTTTGGCAACAGACCTTGGCGTACGCGGGCGGGCTCGACATCAACCCTGGTGACGTGGTGGCCGTCCAGATCCCCAACCTGGCCGACTTCCCCCGCGTTTACTACGCCGTACTGGCGGCCGGCGGCACGATCGTCCCGATGCACCTGCTCCTCACCCCTGAGGAGAACGCGTACGTCCTGAAGGACAGCGGCGCGAAGCTGCTGGTGGCCCACTCCAGCCAGCTCGAGAACGCGGTCGCCGCGGCCAAGCTGGCCGACGTCCCGGTCGTATCGGTCGGTCCGGCTGTGCCCGGGATCGACCGGCTGGAGGAGGCCGGCAAGAAGCCCCTGCGGACCTACGTGAGCCGCGAAGCTGAAGACGTAGCGGTCGTCTTCTACACGAGCGGCACCACCGGCAAACCCAAGGGGGCCCTGCTCACCCATCTCAACCTCGTGATGAACACGATGGTCAACGTCTTCGACATCCACGACTTGAACGACGACGACATCGTGATGGGCTGCCTGCCGCTGTTCCACACGTTCGGCCAGACCGTGGGCATGAACGGCACGTTCCGGCTGGGCGGCACCATCGTGCTCATGGCCCGCTTCACCGGCGAGGCCGCGATCCAGCTCATGGTCCGCGAGAACGTCACGATCTTCCATGGCGTGCCGACGATGTACATCGGTCTGCTCGAAGCTGCGGCCAAGGCCGACCAGCTGCCCCGTTTGCGGCTGTGCGTCTCGGGCGGCGCGTCGTTGCCGGTGGCGGTGCTCGAGAAGTTCAACGAGGCGTTCGGTGCCACGATCTACGAGGGCTACGGCCTATCGGAGACCTCGCCCACCGCCACGACCAACCAGCCCGCGTTCGGCGCGAAGCCGGGCACGATCGGCCACCCGATCTGGGGTGTCGAGGTCGAGATCGCCCGGCCCGAGATCGACGAGCGGATCGAGCTCATGGACGACGGCGAGCTGGGCGAGATCGTCATCCGCGGGCACAACGTCTTCGCCGGCTACCTCAACAACCCGGCCGCGACGGCCGAGGCGATGGTGGACGGCTGGTTCCGTACGGGTGATCTCGGCACCAAGGACGCGGACGGCTTCATCACGATCGTCGACCGCAAGAAAGACCTGGTCATCCGGGGTGGCTTCAACGTCTATCCGCGTGAGGTGGAGGAGGCGCTGGCCCGCCACCCGGCCGTGCTGCAGGTGGCGGTGATCGGTGTGCCCGACCCGGTGCACGGCGAGGAGATCTGCGCGGTGGTGGTGCCCGACCCGGGTGGCATCACGGCCGACGAGCTGATCGAGTGGTCGCGCGAGAAGCTCGGCAAGCACAAGTACCCGCGGCAGATCCGGTTCGCCGAGCAGCTCCCGCTCGGGCCGAGCTTCAAGGTGCTCAAGCGGGAACTGCGCAAGACGTACGGGGCCGAGTCAGGCCAGTAGGGCCGGGAGCTCGGCGACGATCGGTTTGTCCGCGGGCAGCCAGTGCACGCTGTCCAGCTCGTCCTTGGCGAGCCAGCGCATGGACGTGTGCTCCAGCGCCCGCGGCACGTCGCCCTCCAGCAGGCGTACGGCGAAGACGCGCAGCACGGCGCGGCCGTGGGCCAGCGAGACGTCCGGCCCGACCCGGTCGCCGACCTCGACGCGTACGCCCAGTTCCTCGGCGCATTCGCGCGCCAGCGCCTGCTGGTCGGTCTCGCCCGGTTCGACCTTTCCGCCCGGAAACTCCCAACGGCCGGCGACCTCGACCGGTGCCGAGCGCTCGCACGCCAGAACCCGTCCATCGGTGATGATCACCGCAGCCACGATTACCCTTCGTGACTTCTGTTCCTTGACGTGCTGTTTCGGCGGCATGAATCAAGAGCTTCCCACAAAAGTTTACCGATCAGGTTGCCCGAGGCGTCCCGATCGTCACGCAAACACGGATATGTGGGCGTGGACATGATTGCCGCGGGAAGCAACACTTGTGGCACCGACCATGACGACACGGCGACAGTTTGGCCACAAGCCGGCAACGACGCCTAGGGGGTGCGGCGATGCGGGCCAGAAGACAACGGGTGAACCGCTCGGACTACCTCAGCGACGCTTTGACGCTGCTGAGCGGCTGGACGCAGGACGGCGTACAGCTCAAACGAGAACTTGTCTGCGACGACAGTCAGCATGCCGCATTGACCGAGCGGATCAAGGTGGCGGCGGACACACTGCGCATACGCCCCTCCATCCGGCGAACCGAGGGTCACACACAGATCTGTCTGGGTGACCGGGACGGCGAGACCCTCACGGACGGTGAGGTCGCCCTCGCGGCCCGGATCGAGGACTTCTATCGCACGGTCACGGCCCCGCATAGCCCTTGATCGCTACCCTCGCCCTATGAGCGAAGTGATTTACGACAGCAAGGGCCAGCTCCAGCAGATCGAGAGCGGCCTGCTGGACGGCGAGCAGATCATCGCGGTCTACGACGCGGTCGGCGCCGGGACGGGCTTCATCGGGCTGACCAACCGGCGCGTCATCATCCAGGACAAGTCGTTCGTCGGTAAGCGCGTCGCGATCACCAGCATCCCGTACTCCAAGGTCAGCAGCGTCAGCGTGGTCAGCAACAAGAGCTGGGCCGGGCAGTTCTTCTCGACCGGCACGATCGCCATCACGGTCGGCACGCACATCTACGAGGTCGAGTTCCGCGGATCCGAGAAGACTCACCACGTACACAACGTGATCTTGCATTACGCCAGCTAGAGCACCCGCGTTGGGAGCGGCGTCTCGGTCACCGAGCCGTCGGCCGCGCGACTGAGCTGATAGCCCAGCGGGCCGGGCCGGTCGGCCACCACCTCGCTCAACGTGGTGCCGCGATAGACCAGCCCGGCGCCGTCGTCGGTCGCATACCCGTCGCCCAGCGTGCCGTCGCCGATCAGCTCGTGCATCCTGGGCCGCCGCTGCGCCTCGGCGTCGTAGTGCACACCGTTCGAGTACGGCAGCAAGCCCAGCCCGTCGGTGAAGCCGCGCAGGTCGGGCCCGTAGCTGTCGGTGGTGCCACCCTGATGCCAGCAGATCGAGCCGGCCGACACGCCGCCGAGCACCACGCCCGCCTGCCACGCCTCGTGCAGGATCGTGTCGACGCCGTGGGCCCGCCACACCGCGCACAGGTTGGCCACGCTGCCGCCGTGGACCCAGATGATGTCCTGTTCGAGCAGGTGGGCGCGGATGTCGGCCACGTTCGGCATCGGGAAGAGCTGCAGGTGCGAGGGGACGAACTCGGTGCCGGCGAAGGCGGCGTAGTGCGCGCCGATGGTGGCCGGCGGGTCGCCGCTGGCCTGGGTCAGGAAGCAGATCCGGGGCCGGGACACCTGGGCCAGCTCGGCCGCGAACCGGTGGATGGGACCGGGCCGCCAGGCGAAGTCGCCGAACCGGCCGACCTCGAAGAACGCGCTGGTGGCCAGGATCGTGGGCTGGTCGGCGGTCACCGCATCATCATCGTGCACGCGTCGGTCGTGTCGAGCGCGAGGTCGGCCGCGACGTCGATGGCCAGCCGCAACCGCAGCGGGTCGCCCTCGACGGCGGCGAAGGCCTGGTCGACCCGCTCGGCGAACCGTTCGGGCGCACCGGGCAGGGCGGCCGTCGCGGCCACGGCGCCCTTCTCGTTGATCAGCCAGCGGCCGGCCGCGCCGTGCAGGGCGTGCGCGCACACGCCGACCAGCCGGAACAGGCAGCCGGCGACGAAGGCGGTGTCGGCGCGGGGCAGGCCTTTGCGCGCGATCGCGACGAGGAAGTCGGCCTCCCACAGCCCGGCCACCAGGGCCCGGGACAGCGCCGGCGGGTAGGGCTGCAGGCTGCTCCGCAGGCGGGCCAGCTCGCCCGTCGGGTCGCTCAGGAGCCTGCCGAGAGCCAGTTCCCCCGCGTACGCGTGATCGGCGAACCCGAGTGGGTGGCCACCCTGCTGATGGAAGGCGTAGCGGCCGCGCCCGACGTCGGCGCAGATCCCGCGGACGCGGTCGAGGTCGCGATAGATGAAGTCGAGCGCACCCCCGTCGACCTCGAGCCACCCGCCGCCGTCCACCCACGGCCCCCAGCCGCCGGGCGCGGTGACCTGGGCCGATGGCCCGGCGAAGGAACGGGCGACCGCGCCCAGCCGGTCCAGGTCGAGCGGGCCGCGGTAATAGAGCCCCAAGTCGGTGTCGGACTCGGGGGTGTGCGTGCCGCGGGCCCGGCTGCCGCCCAGCACCACGGCGACCACCCCGGGCACCTGGACCAGCTCGGCGGCGAGCTCGGCCAGCCGAGCGTCGCTGAGGGTCACCGGCGGGCCTCGATCAGGACGCGGGTGGCGTGGGAGACGAACATGCCTTTCACGGTGATCTCGTCGTGGACCGCTCGCAACCGGGTTCGATACTTTTCGATCGTGAAACCGGGCACTGTCCACACGACCTTGCGCAAGAAGTGCGCCACCGCGGCTATGTCGTAGAACTCGGCCCGCAGCCTTTCCCCGCGCACCTGCAGCACTTCGAGACCGGCCGCCTCGGCCGCCGCCGCGATCTGCTCGGGATGCTGGTGGTCCGGCGGTGGGAGCGGGCCCAGCATGGCCTCGGAGAGCTCCCGGTTGCTGCCCGGGCCGATCTGCTGGGACAGGAAGATGCCGCCCGGGGTGAGAACGCGCGCGATGCCGGCCCAGTCGGTGGTGACCGGGTGCCGGCTCACGACCAGGTCGAACGAGCCGGCGCGGAACGGCAGCCCGTCGGTCGCGACCACATTGCCGATCCGGCTGCGGGCCACGGGGACGTTCGGCGGCCAGGCCTCGGTCGCGACGTGCGGGCCGCGGCTGCCGGATCTGGCTATGGCGTACGCGAAGACCTCGCCACCCCCGGTCTGCAGATCGAGCGCGGCGCCGGCCCGGGTGAGCCGCTCGGCCACCAGGTCGCCGTACCCCCACGAGGGCCGCTGCTCGGTCGCCCGGCCCGCGAACCACGAGAAGTCCCAGCCCGCGAGCGGCACGGCCGCGGCCTCGTCGAGCAGAGTGTCGAAGTCCGTCACTGCGGCAGTCTGGGGATCTCCGGCTCCACGGCGCAATCCATTTGCGCCGGTTCGGCGGCCGGCACGTCCAGGTCCAGGTCAAGGTCCAGATCCAGCAGTTCGATGTCCTGGTCGAGCACACTCAACTCATCGGCCTCCGGCTCCTCGTCGGGGCACTGCGGCTGGGCCACGCGACCCAGTGGCAGGCAGAAGTCCAGCTTCCGGCCGCATTCATCGCGCCCTCGACGGGGCCGGTCACCGAAGCCCCAGCGGGAGCCGAGGGCGATCACCCGGTGCTGGGGCTCGCGGGTGACGGTGATGTCCAACAGCTTGCGGTCGGTCTCCTGGCCGTCGGTCAGCGTCACCAGGTAGCGCAGGGACTCCTCGCCGGGCACGCCGGCCACGGTGACCTTGCGGGCGCCGCGCGGCAGCGACGGGTCGCGCACGAAGCGGGTCTGGAACGGCACCTCACGCGTGTCGACGTCGGTGCGGGTGGTGATCGAGGGCGCGGCCGGGGGCCGGCTGTCCGGGACCTGGGGCTTGGCGGGAGCGGGCTTAGCCGGGCCGGGCTTGGCGGGACCAGGCTTGGCGGGACCGGGCCGGGCCGGGGCGGGCTTGGCCGGACGGGGCGGGGCCGGGACCGGTTTGGCCGGAGCGGCCGCCTGGGCCGTGGTGGTGGCGACGGGCGCGGGCGGGACCTCGGCCGGGCCGTGGGGGTCGCGCGGGCCGGTCCGGTCGGCCTGTCCGGTCGTACGGGAAAGGGTCGCCACCGGGTCGAGGCCGGGCTCGGCCGACAGGTGCGGGGGCGGCGCCGGGGCCGGGGGCTCGGCGCCGAGCACCGGGGCGGCGGCCTGGCCGATCGCGGTGACGATCCGCGGGGCGTCCGGGTTGTCCTGGGTCAGCACGGCGACGCCGGTCACCCCGGCGCCGAGCACGAGAAGCAGCGCGCTGGTGCCGGCCGTCATGCGGACGCCGAAGGGCAGCCGGGCCCACCAAGACTTTCGTGGCATTTCGAGCAATTGCTGCAATGAGTCACTAGTTGTCTGGTTTTGCACCCATGAATTGTGCGGCGCGAGGCCCCGGATGCAAGCATCCGAGGCCTCGTGGCGTTTTTGATCTTCAGCCCGCTCAGGCGGTGGCGCGCACCGGCTCGAGCGCCTTGCTCCAGGTCACGGTCTGGTCGAGGACCGCGCCGAGGGCCTGCTCCTGGCGCTCGCTGGGCAGGAACTTGCTGTAGTTCTCGAAGTCGGTCGCGAGCGACAGCAGAACCTGCGCGCGCACGTCGGCCAGCATGAGCTCGCCGGCGATCAGACGCAGGTGCTCGACGGCGCGGGCGCCACCGACCGAGCCGTAGCCGACGAAGCCGACGGCCTTGTTGTTCCACTCCTTGAAGAGGAAGTCGATGGCGTTCTTGAGCGCGCCCGAGGTGGAGTGGTTGTACTCCGGGGTCACGAAGATGAAGCCGTCGAACGAGTCGATCTTCTTCGCCCACTCGATCGTGTGCGGCTGGCTGTACTGGCCCATCGACGGCGGGATCGCCTCGTCGAGGTGGGGCAGGTTGTAGTCGAGCAGGTCGACGAGCTCGAACTCGGCGTCGGTGCGCTTGGCCGCGACGTCGTAGACCCACTTGGCCACGGCTTCGCCGTTGCGGCCGGGGCGGGTGCTGCCGAGGATGATTCCGATCTTGGTCATCGCTTTTTCTTCCTTAGCCTGGCGCTGGTCGGTGTGTCCTCGCGCTCTAACTTGCTTCGTCAAGCAACTATTCCTGCATCCTCGGCCTACGATCAACGTCATGTCCGCCACATCACCCGTTCCGCTGACCCCCCAGGAGGAGTCGGTCATGCGGGCGCTCGGCCGGCTCCTGCTCGTGCTGCCCCGGGCGATGAACGCCGACCTCGAGGCTGATCAGCGCATGACGCTCAGCGAATACAGCGTGCTGCGCCACCTCTCCGAGTCTGCCCATGGCCGCATGCGCATGAGCGAACTCGCGCAGTCGTGTGACATGTCCCTCAGCGGGATGACCCGCCTGGCCGCCAAGCTGGAATCCCTCGGCTACCTCAACCGGGTCAAGTGCGACGAGGACGCCCGCGGCTGGAACGCCGTGCTGACCGAGAAGGGCCTGGCCCGCCTGCGCGAGGCCTGGCCCACCCACCTGACCAGCGTCCGCCGCCACATCTTCGACCACCTCGACGCCCTCGACCTCGACGACCTGGCCGCCGCCCTCAACAAGATGGCCACCAGCGATGACGACCATTGACGTACGCCCCTGGGAGGATCCCGCGGGCGTGACTCTGCGCGCTGCCCAGCGGGCCGAACTCGACGCCCGCTACGGCAGCGACGATCACGAGCCCGGCGCGCCCCCGTCGGCCGCCGACATCGACGTGTTCCTGGTCGCCTCGGCCCCCGACGGCACACCCGTGGCCTGTGGCGGCCTCCGCGGCCTCGACGGCACCCACGCGGAGATCAAGCGCATGTACGTCGTCCCGTCCAGCCGGGGCAGCGGCGTGGCTACCGCAGTGCTGCGCGCTTTGGAGGCGGCCGCCGTCACCCGCGGCTGGACGACGCTGCGCCTGGAGACCGGCACGGAACAGCCCGAGGCGATCCGTTTCTACGAGCGCGAGGGCTACCGCGGGATTCCGCTCTATGGCCAGTACGTGGGCTCGGAGATCTCCCTCTGCTACGAGCGGACGTTGTAGACGGTGGATCCGCTCACCTGGGGTGTGGTGGCGAACGTCAGCCGGTACGCCTTCATCAGCCAGGGCCCGACGAAGCGGCCGGGCACGCGCCACTTCGTACCCGGGGCGAAGGTCTGGGTCATGCCGACGCTGTGGGGCGACGGCGGCGACCAGCGCTACGTGGTCGGCACCCGCCGCCGCACCGGCGGCCGCAGCCTGATCCGGCTCGTGATCAACACCGAGAACCTGGTCAACTATCGGGTGCGGCCGGTCCACAGCCCATCGGTGTACGCGGCCATGGGCCAGCCGTCGATGGCCGGCCACGAGCCGAGGCTGTATCCGTCGCGCGAAGCGGCCCAGGAGACCGCCGACTCATGGAAGTGGCAGCGGACCCGCGTGCCGCACCTGGCCCTGAACGAATGGCCGCGGGCCATGCACAACGCGGACGAGCCCTGCGAGTTCTGCGACGGCCGCGACGCCGCCATGACGGGCGGCGGGCTCGACACCAACCCGCACGAGCTCCCCGAATCGGAGCCACCGGCCACCATCGCCTGGTGGGGCACCAACCACGGATTGTGGCGGGCCGGCTGGCTCACCGAGACCAACATCAAGATCCCGGACCGGCTGGCCGACCTGGCCCTGCTGCACCTCGCCCTGGCCCGCCGCACCCAACGCAGCCGCGCCGACTGGCTGGCCCGCACGGTCAAAGGCAAAACCCTGGCCGACCTCCACGACGAGGGCGTAGGCCGCGACCGAATCAGATTCCTCCGCGGCGACCACGACCCCCGCCAACTCGACGGCATCGTCCACGCCTGGCTCGACACAGACAACCGCGTCATCCGAACCAAGTCCGGCTGACGGCCTTGCTTCACACCCTCACAAGACTGATGCGACCGCCACACAGCTTGATCATGCCGTTGGAATCGGAGGTCAGCATCACCACGGGGCGGCGCTGGCGCAGCGCCGCCCCGGCGACCGCCGCATCGATCGCATACTTGTGGCCATGCAGACCGGCGTCCATCAGTAATTTCGAGGCTGCCCTTGCCTCTTCCTCGCCCACCGGGATCACCCGCACGCCGGAGAGCACCCAGTTCAGGCGGGACTTGTTCGTGCGGGCGGGAACGGCCTCGACGATGGTGAGCGCGCTGATCACGGCTTCCATGCCACGGGCGCGGGCCGCGGCCACCAGAGCCACGACCTGCTCGTCGTCGGCGAGCAACTTCGAAAGCCCCTCGCTGTCGAGCACCAACGTTCCCTCGTGGCTCGGGCGGCGGCGGGTCACTCGACCTCAGCCTCGGTGAACACGTCGTCGAAGACCTGCCGTGCCCGCTCGCGGGCCTGCTCGGAAACCGGCCCCCGACGGCTCTCGTAGTCGGCCAGATACTCGTCGAGCACTTGCCCCCGCAACTCCCGTTCCACCGCCTCGGCGATGTAGGCGGAGAATTCGCGCTTGCCCACGCGGGCCCGGATCGCGTCGGCGGTCCCCTCCAGCAGCGAAAGGCTCACTCGTGTCGCTGGCCCCTCGCCGATGCTGAATCCCATGACGCCAGTGTCAAACGAGTAGGAAAGCGTTTATGCATTGCGGCCCGACGCGACCGGGCTGGGAGACTGCAGGGATGCGTCCACGGGCTGGGGAAGTGCTGCACTTCAGTGAGGATCCGGGTATCGCGCGGTTCGTGCCGCACGTGGCGGTGACGTCGCGGGAGGCTGAGGCGTACGTGTGGGCGGTCGGGGCCGATCGGGCGCCCGACTACTGGTTTCCGCGGCAATGTCCGCGGGCGATGGCGTGGGTGGTCGACGGCACGTCCGATGTGGATCGGGATCGTATTGTCGGGGCCGGCAGCGGGGTGCGGGTGCATGCCATCGAGTACGGGTGGCTCGAGGCGATCCGCACGGCCCGGCTCTACGCCTACCGGCTTCCGGCGGGGCCGTTCCAGCCGATCGCCTCGCCGGGCGCCGAGCCGCACGCGATGGTGGCCACCGAGGTGGTCGAGCCGCTCGGGCCGGCCGAAGAGGTGGGCGATCTGTTCGCCTGCCACGCCTCGGCTGGCATCCAGCTGCGTGTGCTCGACAACCTGTGGCCCTTCTGGGATCAGGTTGTCGAGAGCACGCTCGACTTCAGCGGCATCCGATTGCGCAACGCTAAGCCGCGCCCAGCAGGGCCGTGATTGTTCTCGACAGCGTCGACCTGGCCGCCGTTACCGACAGGTCCATGTTTTCGCGCCAGGTGGCCCAGGTCGGCCACATGCTCACCGCGGTCAGGGCGTCGAGCAGTTCGTCGTTGCCGTCGACCTCGGGGGCGAACAGGGTGGCCAGCTCTTCGCGGACCCGTTTGACGTGCATGCGGCGGTAGCGGCGCAGCGTGTCGCTGAACGGCTCTTTTATCGCCGCCGCCTTGGCCGTCGGGCCGATCTGTTCGAGCAGACGGGCCCGCTGCCGGCAGTAGGCCTCGATGCGCTCGGCCAGCGGCAGGTCGGGCGAGATGGGCCGGTGCGAGGCGTCGCGCAGTTCGAGGACCCGCTTGCCGCTCGCGGTGAACAGGGCCTCCATGTCGGCGAAGTGGCTCCACAGCGCGCGCAGCGACACGCCCGCCGTCCTGGCGATGCGGTCGGCGGTCGGGCGCAGGTCACCCTCGCCGATGAGCTGCAGGTGGGCGTCGACGATGGCGTTGCGGGTGCGTTCGGACCGGGCGGTGCGCCCGTCGACACGCTGCTGGGCTGGGCTCACGAGGCGGCGCTCCGGTAGCGGTTCAACTCCCGCCGGGCCAGCGAGCGCTTGTGCACCTCGTCCGGTCCGTCGGCCAGCCGCAGCGTACGCGCTGCCGCCCATAGTGCCGCGAGCGGCGTGTCCTGTCCGACGCCGGCGGCGCCGTGGGTCTGGATGGCCTTGTCGACGATCCATTCGACCGTCGCGGGCACGATGATTTTGATGGCCTGGATCTCGGTGTGGGCGCCCTTGTTGCCGACCGTGTCCATCAGCCAGGCCGCCTTGAGCACCAGCAGCCGGGCCTGCTCGATGCGCACGCGGGACTCCGCGATCCAGTCCTGCACGACGCCCTGCTCGGCCAGCGGTTTGCCGAACGGGGTGCGGCTCAGCGCCCGCGTGCACATCAGTTCCAGGGCACGTTCGGCCATCCCGATCAGCCGCATGCAGTGGTGGATGCGGCCCGGGCCCAGGCGCGCCTGTGAGATGGCGAAGCCGCCGCCCTCCTCGCCGATGAGGTTCGACACCGGCACCCGTACGCCCTCGAACAGCACCTCGGCGTGGCCGCCGTGATCGCCGTCGGTGTAGCCGAAGACCGTCATGCCCCGCTTGACGGTCACGCCCGGCGTGTCGCGGGGGACCAGCACCATGCTTTGCTGCACGTGCCGGGCCGCGTCGGGGTCGGTCTTGCCCATCACGATGAAGATGCGGCAGTTCGGGTTCATGGCGCCGGTGATGTAGAACTTGCGCCCGGTGATGACGTAGTGGTCGCCGTCGCGCTCGATCCGGGTGCCGATGTTGGTGGCGTCGGACGAGGCGACCTGCGGCTCGGTCATCGCGAAAGCGGAACGGATCGTGCCGTCGAGCAACGGCTGCAACCACTGCTGCTTCTGCTCCTCGGTGCCGAACTCGGCCAGCACCTCCATGTTGCCGGTGTCGGGCGCGGCGCAGTTCAGCGCGGGTGGCGCGATGTGCGGGCTGCGGCCGGTGATCTCGGCCAGCGGCGCGTACTGCAGGTTGCTCAAGCCGGCGCCGTGCTCGCCGGGCAGGAACAGGTTCCACAGACCCGCGCTTTTCGCAGCGGCTTTGAGGTCGTCCAGCAGGGGCGGCGGCGACCAGGAGTCGCTGTGGAAGCCGGCCTCGGCCGGATAGACGTGGTCGTCCATGAAGGACAGAAGCCGCTTGCGGTAGTCCTCGGTCCGCTCGTCGAAGGCGAAGTCCATCAGTGTCCCTCCAGCGCCTCGTGGCCGCGCATGACCAGTGGGCCGACCATCTGACCGATCGACTCGAAGCCCTCGCCCACGGTCTGCCCCTGAACGTATCGGTAGTGCACGCCCTCGAGAATGACGGCGAGCTTGAACGCGGCAAATCCCACATACCAGTGCAGATCGCTGACGTCGCGCCGGCTGCGTTCGGCGTAGCGAGCGCCCAGTTCGGCCAGGCTCGGGTGCCCGGGCACGCGCAGCGGCGCGGTCGGCCGGCCGCCCGCGCCCGGGTTGAGCGGCAGGTCGGCATAGATGAGCATCAGGGCGACGTCACTGAGCGGGTCGCCCAGCGTCGACATCTCCCAGTCGAGGACGGCGTTGACCTGCAGCGCGTCGCCGATCAGCACGTTGTCGAGGCGGAAGTCGCCGTGCACCACCGTGCCCGGGCCGCCGGCCGGGATGTCGACCGCGAGCCGGGCGTGCAGCTCCTCGATGCCGGCCACCTCGCGGCTGCGGGACGCGTCGAGCTGCTTCTTCCACCGCACGACTTGGCGCTGGTTGAAGCCCTCGGGGCGGCCGAAGCCCTCCAGCCCGATCGCCGCCGGGTCGAGCGCGTGCAGGTCGGCCAGAGTGTCCACGAGCGACAGCGTCAGCGCCCGCATCTGGTCGGGCCCGAGCGCTTCGAGGGCGGCGATGTCGCGATAGATGGTGCCGTCGACGTGTTCCATCAGATAGAAGGGCGCGCCGATCACCTCGGTGTCGGTGCACAGCAGCACCGGCCGAGGCGCGGGGAAGCCTGCCTTCGACAGGGCTTCGAGTACGCGATGTTCGCGCGCCATGTCGTGGGCCGTGGGCAGCACGTGGCCGAGTGGGGGACGGCGCAGCACCCAGCGCTGCTCGCCGTCGGTCACCGCGTACGTCAAATTCGACCGGCCGCCGGCGAACATGCGACCTGTCAGTTCCCGCTCGCTCTTGAGGTACGCCCGCAGGCGTTCGAGGTCGAGTCCCCTCATCGGGCCTCGCCCTCGAAGGCGCGCTGCATCTTGTTCATGCCACCCAGCCAGCGGTCGGGGTCGGCCGCCCGCAGCTGGTAGAACTCGGCCACCTCGGCGTGGGGCAGGATCAGGAAGCTGTCGCCCTGCAACGCCTCGCCGACCTTGGCCGCGACCACGTCGGGCTCCAGAGCGCTCTCGGCCAGCAGGGCGGCGCTGGCGCTGCCGCGCGCGCTGCCCCGGGTCAGCATGTCGGTGCGAACGCCCTGCGGGCACAAGGCCTGCACCGTGATGCCGCGGTGGTGGTAGGTGGCGCGCAGCCATTCCGCGTAGGCGAGGGCAGCGTGTTTGGTGACCGCGTAGGGCGCGCTGCCGAGCAGCGAGAGCAGCCCGGCCGCGCTCACGGTGATGACCAGCCGCTTCGGTTCACCCTGGTCGAGCCACCGCGGCAGCAACGCCCGCGTGACGTAGACGTGGGACATCACGTTCACGGCGAAGTCGCGCGTCCAGACGTCGTCGGGGGTGTTCTCGTCGCCCGCGGTCAGCACCCCGGCGTTGGCGCAGAACAGGTCGATGCCGCCCAGTTCGGCCCAGGCGGTGTCGATCAGGCGCTGGGTGTCCTGTTCGTTCGCCGCGTCCCCGGGCACCGGCAGGCCGCCGATCTCGCTGGCCACCGCCTCGGCCGCGGCCGGGTCGACGTCGTTGACGACGACCTCGGCCCCCTCGGCCGCGAACCGGCGGGCCAGCGCCGCGCCGATCCCGCCGCCGGCGCCGGTGACGACGACCCGCTTCACTGCATCTTCCCGGTCAGGGTGACGCCGCCGTCGAGGACGAGGGTCTGGCCGGTGATCCAGCCGGCGTCGGCCGAGCTGAGGAACGCGACCGCGCCGGCCACGTCCTCGGGGACGCCCAGCCGGGCCAGCGGATAGCCGGCCGACACCTGTTCCTCCCGGCCCTCGAACAGCGCGGACGCGAACTTGGTCTTGACCACGGCCGGGGCGACCGCGTTGACCCGCACCTTGGGCGCCAGCTCGACGGCCAGCTCCTCGGTGAGGTGGATCAGCGCGGCCTTGGTGACGCCGTAGAAGCCGATGCCGGGCGCCGGTCGGACGCCCGAGACCGACGAGATGTTGACGATCGAGCCGCCCTCGGCCAGCCCGCCGCGCAGGGCCTCTTGCACCCAGCCGACCGTGCCGAGCACGTTGACCTCGAAGATCTTGCGCGCCGCGCCCAGGTCGAGCGAGGCCAGCGGCCCGTAGACGGGGTTGATGCCGATGTTGTTGACCAGGGCTGTGACCGGGCCGAACTGCCCGAGCACGGTGTCGACGACGGCGGAGCGGTGATCGGGGTCGTCACCCTTGCCGGCCACCCCGATCGCCACCTCGGCCCCGCCCAGATCCTTGGCCGCCGAGTCGAGCGCGGCCGCGTCCCGCCCGGTGATGCAGACCTTGTATCCGTCGGCCACGAAGCGTTGCGCGATGGCGAACCCGATCCCTCTGCTGGCTCCCGTAACGATCGCCACTTGGTCCGCCATCAACACTCCCTCGTCAGTTCTGATCATGTAGTCCCGAAGCCCACCTTAGGCAGCGGGGATGCCGTTCGCTGGCGGGGCCACCGCCGCCTGCTCGTAAACCTCGACCGCGCCGTCGCCGTCGTCGGTGCGGAACGGCTTGCCGATCCACTTGGCCTGGCCGCCCTCGATGGTGGTGAGCTGCTCGCCGCCGTAGCCGGAGTGGTCGGTGGCCGAGTAGCGCGTCGGCACCAGGCCGGGCCCGGTGAAGCCACCCTTCTTGACCGCCTCGATGATGCCGTCACGGGTCAGGTCCTTGCCCGCGGCCTGCAGCGACTGGACGAACAGGTACGCGACGGACATGCCGTACACGACGTTGTTGTCCATCTCGGCACCGGAGTTGTACTCCTTGTTGACCTTCGTGTACAGCTGGATCCACGGGTTCGCGGTGTCGTTGACCAGCGGCAGGTAGTTCGCCGCCACGACGCCCTCCAGCAGCGGTGCGGCCGCCCCCAGCGTCTTGGCCAGGGTGGTCGGGTCGGAGCCGACGTTGCTCACCACGAACTGCGGCTTGAACCCGATCTTGGCGGCGGTGCCGATCGAGAGCGCGGTGAAGCCGGGCACGGTGGCCAGCATGACGACCTGGCAGCCGGCCGCCTTGAGCGCGCCGATCTGCGGCCCGACGTTGGGGTTGCTGGTCACGTACGACTGCTTGGCCGCGACCGGACCCAGGATCTTCTCGATGCCGGCCAGGCTGTCCCGCCCGAAGTCGTCGTCCTGGCCCAGGAAGCAGACCTTCTTGCCGGCGTGCTCGGTCTTGACGTGGGTGGCCAGGATCTTGCCCTCGACGGTGTAGTCCGGGTTGAAGCCGAACGTGCCGGGATACTTGTCGGGCTGGTTCCAGCTGCGGCTGCCGCTGGCCACGAACAGGTCGGGCACCCGGTTGGTCTTGAGGAAGTCGAGCACGCCGCTGTGCGTGGGCGTGCCCAGGCCGTTCAGGATGGCGAAGACCTTGTCCTGCAACACCAATTGCCGTACGACCTGCTGGGTGTTGGCCGGGTTGTAGCCGTCGTCCATGATCTTGTATGTGATCTTGCGGCCGTGCACGCCGCCGTTCGCGTTCACGTAGTCGAAGTAGGCCTTGGTGGCCGGGGCGATCTTGGAATAGCCGGCGGCCGCCGGGCCGGTGAGGGGCATGTGCGTGCCGACGACGATCTCGGTGTCGGTCACGCCCGGGGTGTCGGCGCTGCTACTGCTGCCGCCGCCGTCGGAGTTGCTGCAGCCGGAGACGGCCAGCAGCACTGCGGCGGTGAGAGCGGTCGCGGTGCGTTTCATCGGTGGCCTTTCTTCTTGAAGGGGCGCAGTGAAGCGAGCCCACCAGGCGCGGCGAGCATGACGACGACGAGAACGACGCCGAAGAAGGTGAGCGCGAGGTTGCCCTCGAGCCGTTGCGAGCCGGCCGCCTCGCCGATCTCGTGCGCGACCGCGGGCAGCGCCACCAGCAGCACCGCGCCGATCAGGGCGCCGGTGAGCCGGCCGAGCCCGCCGATGACGATCGCCATCAGCAGGAACAGCGAGAGGGTGAGCGGGAAGGCGCCGGGCGAGACACTCTGCGCGATGACCGCGAAGAGGGCGCCGGCCAGACCGGCGCAGGCCGCCGAGACGACGAACGCGGCGACCTGCGTGCGGGCGACGCTGATGCCGGCGAGACGGGCTGCTGTCTCGTCGTCACGCACGGCCCGCATGTCCCGGCCGAACCGGCCCCGGGTGAGCAGGGCCAGCGCCAGCACGGTGATCAGGGCGCCACCCCAGCAGACCCAGGCCTGCCACTGCTCGTTCGTCATGGACTCGGGCGGCGGGTTCAACATCACCGACAGGCCCTGGTCGCTGTTGAAGGTCTCGTCGAATGTGCTGGTGATCGAGGGCACGACCACGGCCACGGCCAGGGTGAGGCCGGCCAGGTAGGGCCCGCGCAGCCGGGCCGCGGCCAGGCCGATGACGGCGCCGACGGCGGTGGTGACCAGGATCGCCACGATGATGCCGACGACGAGCAGGTTGAACTTGTTCTGCCAGAGCGCCAACGTGTAGGCCCCGGTGGCCATCAACGCGCCGTGGCCGAGCGACAGCTGTCCATTGAGGCCGGTCAGCACGGTCAGGCCCGCGGTGACACAGAGGTATGCCCCCACGGTCGCCAACTGGTAGGTGCGGAACGGCGGCAGCGTGTACGTCAGGGCCACGACGATCGCGGCCCCGATCATGACGACGAGCAGGGGACTGAACCTTCTCCGCATCGGCGGCGAGGCGATGCGTGTGGCGACGCGATCCCGGACCACAGTCATGCCGTCCTCGCTTTCGATCGGGAGAAGAGACCGTCGGGACGGCTCAGCAGGACGACGACGAGCAGGGCCAGGACGGCCATCGGGGCGACCGTGGCGCCGAGGTAACCGCTGATGTACGAGAGCAGCAGGCCGACGATCAGGCCGCCGAGCACCGCGCCGATCGGGCTGTCGAGCCCGCCCAGCACGGCCGCCGTGAAGGCGGAGATGAAGACGATGTCCATCGCCGTCGGATGCAGGCCCAGCTCGGTGGGGATGACGAGCATGCCGGCCAGCGAGCCCACGGCCGCGGCGAGCGCCCAGCCCAGCGTCAGCATGCCGCCGACCGGCACGCCGAGCAGCCGGGACACGTCGGGCGCGAAGGCGGCCGCCCGCATGCGCAGCCCGGTGGGCGTACGGGTGAAAAGCAGCGTGAGCAGCACGACCACCGCGCCCACGGCGGCGAACACGAACAGGTCGTAGCGGGAGAGCAGGGCCACCCCGCCGATGTTGAAGGCGTCGCGGCTGAACGGGGCCGGGGCCGGCCGGAACTCGTTGCCGTAGATCATGCCGAGCACGCCCTGGATGATCAGCACCAGGCCGAGCGCGACGACGACGCCGTTGAGCGGGGACGAGTGGTCGACGAAGCGCATCACCACACGCTCGACGCCGGCGCCGATCAGCAGGCCGGCGACCAGCGCGACGATGAAGCCGAGCCAGTAGGAGCCGGTCGCGTCGGCCACCGAGTAGGCCACGTAGGCCGTGGCCACCGCCATCGCGCCCTGGGCGAAGTTGACGATGCGGGTGGCCCGCCAGATCAGCACCAGGGCCAGCGCGAACGCGGCGTAGACGGCGCCCCGGCTCAGGCCGTCGAAGGTGAGGAAGAGAAATCGGTCCATGTCAGAACCCCAGGTAGGCGTGCCGGAGGTCGGCGTCGTCGACGAGCGTCGCCGCGTCGTGCCGGGTGACGATGCGGCCCAGCGACAGCACGACCCCCTGGTCGGCGATCGAGAGCGCGCTGCGGACGTTCTGCTCGACCAGCAGGACGGCCAGCCCGGTGCGGTCGCGCAGGTCGCGCAGCAGAGCCATGATCTGCGCGGTGATCTTGGGGGCGAGGCCCAGCGAGGGCTCGTCGAGCAGCAGGAGCCGGGGCTGGGCGGCCAGCGCGCGGCCGATCGCGAGCATCTGGCGCTCGCCGCCCGAGAGCTGGTGACCCAGGTGGCCGCGGCGCTCGGCGAGCCGGGGGAACAGCTCGTAGATCGGCTCGAGCGGGGGCTGCGGTTTGCGCCAGAGCCCGCCGAGACGCAGGTTTTCGTCGACGGTCAGCTCGGTGACGACACCGCGGCCCTCGGGCACGTGGGCGATGCCGTGGTGCACCATCCGTTCGACCTTGATGCCGCGCAGGTCTTGCCCGTCGAAGGTGACGCGTCCGCTGGTGGCGGGCAGCAAGCCCGACAGGGTGCGCAGCAAAGTCGACTTGCCCGCGCCGTTGGCCCCCAGGACGGCCACGATCTGTCCGGGTTCGACGGTCAGGCTGACGTCGTGCAGCACGGGCGCGGCGCCGTAGCCGGCGGTCAGCCCCTCGACCTCGAGCAGCGCGCTCATGCCGCCGCCCCCAGGTAGGCCTCGGCGACCTTGTCGTTGGTGCGGATCTCGCCCGGGGTGCCGAGCGCGATCGGCTTGCCGAAGTCGAGGACCAGGATCTCGTCGCAGACCGACATGACCAGTTCCATGTGGTGCTCGACGAGCAGCACCGTGGTCTGCGCGCCCTGGATCAGCTCGGCCAGCCAGCGGATCTCGTCGGCGTCGAGGCCACCGGCGGGCTCGTCGAGCATGAGAATGCGGGGCTTCGCGGCCAGGGCGCGGGCCAGCTCGACCCGTTTGCGTTTCGCGTAGGGCAGCGAGCCCGGCAGCGCGCCGGCGTGCTCGGCGACGCCGCAGCGCTCGAGCGCCGCCCACGCGTCCGCCTCGGGCTTGCGCGACCGCGCCCCGACCAGCACGTTCTCGAGGACGGTCATGCCGCTGAACTGGCCGACCCCCTGCAACGTGCGGGCGATGCCGCGCCGCGTGAGGTGGTGCGGCTTGGGCCGGAACGCCTTGCCGTCGAGGGTGAGGGCGCCGGACTGGGGGCCCACGAACCCGCAGATGACGTTGAAGAGGGTGGTCTTGCCCGCGCCGTTGGGTCCGATGATCCCGACGATGCGACCCGGCGCGACCCGCAGGGAGACGTCGTCGAGGGCGAGCAAGCCTCCGAAACGGACGGTTATGTGGTGCAGGGCCAGGCCCTGATCGTCGTCGGGGAGCGGTTCCGCTGACATGGTCACCTCGGCTCGGAAGAACGGCGCGGCCGTCCTCTGTGGAGCGATCCCGGCAAACTATTTACACTTGCAGTGTAACTTTCTCGGCGCGCACGTCAACCGCCTGTTTCCAAGTTGTTTCCATCGACGTTTATCGCACGCCGCAGGGCGTTGCGGGCGGTCTCGGCGTCCGCTTTGCGAGGGGTGCGGAACTTGGCCCGCCGCCTTGTGTCAGGCGACGTCGACCGGGCGGAACTGGACGCTGATGCGCGGGCCGACCGGTCGGGCCGTCTTGAGGATCGCGTGTTCCCAGGTGCGCTGGCACGAGCCGCCCATGACGATCAGGTCGCCGTGGCCGAGTGGGAAGCGCACCGTGTCGTGGCCGCCGGCCCGCGGGCGCAGGGAAAGGTGGCGCGGGGAGCCCAGCGAGACGATGGCCACCATCGTGTCGTGGCGGGCCGAGCGGCCCAGCGTGTCGCCGTGCCAGGCGACGCTGTCGCGCCCGTCGCGATAGAGGCACATGCCGGCGGTGACGAACTCTTCGCGCAGCTCGGCCTCGTAGTGGGTGTTGAGCTGGGCCTTGGCCTCGGTCAGGGCGGGGTGGGGCAGTGTCTCGTCGGCGCCGAACCAGCGCAGCAGGCGGGGGACGTCGACGACCGTGTCGTACATCTGGCGGCGGTCGGCCCGCCAGTCGATGCCCAGCAGGGCCTCGAAGACGGCGTCGGAGCCGTGGAGCCAGCCGGGCAGCACGTCGACCCACGCGCCGGCGGTGAGGTGGTGGCGCTGGATGTGACCCGCGAGCGCGCCGACGCCGGGGGCGTCGGGGCCCCCGGCGTCGCCGCCCAGGTCGAACATCGATGGCTGATAGGTGCTGGTCATGCGGCCATGTTAGTACGGCTGTTCGAAGATCAGCTCGTCAGTTGCGACTCCGGCTCCTGCGGCGCAGTCTCTTCGGACGCCGGGGGCGGGGTCGGGCGCAGCACGGCGATGGCGACCACTGCCGCCACCGCGCCGCCGACGACGCCGATCAGCGAGGTCGAGGCGATGGCCGAGACGAAGGAGTCCTGGGCGACCCGGGCCAGAGCCGCGTCACCGGTGGTGGCGGCGACGCGCAGGGCGTCGCCGATCGAGTCGCGGGCCGCGCCGGTCACGTCGGCCGGCATCGCGGACCGATAGGTGGCGGTGAGCACGGTGCCGAGCACGGCCACGCTCAGCGCCGTGCCGACCTGCTGCACGGTGTCGTTCACGGCGGAGCCGACACCAACCCGCTCGGGCGGCAGCGCGCTCATCAGGGTTCCGTACGCCGCGGGCCCGGCCGTGCCGCTGCCCATGCCCATGACGACCAGCGCGAACGCCAGCTTGAGATAACCGTCGCCGGGCGTCAGCGTGGCCAGGATGCTGAAGCCGCCGGCCATGAGCAGCAGGCCCGCGGCCAGGGCGGTGCGAGTGCCGAACTTCTTGTCGACGACCACGCCCACGCCGTTGAAGACCATGGCCGTCACCAGCATCGGGATGAACGCCGTACCGGCCTTGAGGGGTTCGTAGCCGAGCACGAACTGCAGATACTGCGTCAGTGCGAGCAGCACGCCGCCGGCCGAGAACGAGAGCAGCACGATCGAGAGGCTGGCCCCGGCGAAGTTGCGGTTGCGGAACAGCTTCAGCGGCAGCATCGGCTCGGCGACCTTGCGCTCCCACAGGGCGAAGGCGGTCAGGGCGATCGCCGCGACGGCGAAACCGCCGAGGACGGAGACCGAGCCGAGACCGGCCTGGGCCGAGTGGATCACGCCCCAGACCAGGGCGGTCATGCCGATCATGGAGAGCAGCGCGCCGAGCAGGTCGGGCTTGCTGGCGTGGCCGCGCGACTCGGGAATGCTGGCCAGTGCCGCGATGATGCCGAGGATCGCGATCGGCACGTTGAGCAGGAAGATCGAGCCCCACCAGAAGTGCTCGAGCAGCAGGCCGCCGAGGCTGGGGCCGCCCAGCGCGCCGAGCATGAGCACCGAGCTCCAGATGGCGATCGCCTTCTTGCGCTCGTCCTCGGCGAAGACCGTGGTCAGGATCGACAGCGTGCCCGGCATGAGGAAGGCCGCACCGACACCCATCAGACCGCGTACGGCGATCAGTTGTTCCGGGGTGCGGCAGAGCGTGGCCAGCACCGAGGCGCCGCCGAAGACGATCAGCCCGATCACCAGCCCCCGGCGGCGGCCGTGGCGGTCCGACAGGCTGCCCGCGGTGAGCAGCAGACCGGCGAAGACCAGGATGTACGCGTCGATGATCCACTGGATCTGGGCCGTGCTCGCGCCCAGGTCGCGGATCAGCGACGGGATCGCGATGTTGAGCACCATGTTGTCGACGACGACGACCAGCAGGCTCAGGCAGAGCACGCCGAGGATCAACCAGCGCCGAGGGTTGCGCTCCGTCATGACAGCTTCTCTCTCGTACGGCGTTCGATTGACTCGCACACCGTACCAGTCGGCTCGAACAGTGTGCGAGACCCTTTAGAATGGGCTGGTGAGAAGCTCCGAGGGGTTCACCGGCTCCGTCTGGCTCCGGCCGCCGCGGGCCCAGACCGGTCAGCCCGCGCTGAGCCGTGAGCAGATCGTCCGCGCGGCGATGGAGTTGCTCGACGCCGAGGGCCCGAGCGGGCTCAGCATGCGCCGGCTCGGAACCAAGCTCGGTTCGGGCGCGACTTCGCTCTACTGGCACGTGGCGAACAAGGACGAGCTGCTCGAACTGGCCGTCGACGAGGTGCTGGGCGAGATCTACGTGCCCGAGCCGGGCGACACCACGTGGCGGGTCGGCGCGTCGATCAGCGCCAACGGCATGCGGGCGGCCCTGCTGCGGCACCCGTGGGTGATCGGCCTGCTCGGGCTGCACCCTACGCTCGGGCCCAACGCGATGCGGCTCGGGGAACGGCTCGTGGCGCTGTTCACGGCGGCGGGTTTCACCGGCATGCCGCTGTCGCACGCAACCGCGCTGCTGAACTCCCACGCCATCGGGTCGGCGACCTCCGAGGCGGCGGTCCGGTCAGCGTTGAAGCGCACGGGCAAGACCTGGGAAGAGGTGGCGCAGGACGTCGAGCCCTACCTGGAACGGCTCGCGCCCGACAATCCGAACTACGAGAAGTGGCGCCAAGAGACCGGACCCATGCGCAAAGACCCGGACCAGGTGCTCGACGAGACGTACGCATTCGGCTTGGAACGGCTGCTCGACGGGCTGGAGATGTGGTTGCGGGACGACGGCGCGCCGGCCGCCGACGGTGACATCGGCGACCGGCGCGGCTGATCAGTGGTCGTTGTCCGGCGGCTGTGCGGGCTGCTGGTAGGACACCCGGTCGGACGGCAACGGGAACTGCTGGTCGCCGAACGGTGACGGACCACCCTGGGTGGGCAGCGTGACCTCGGTGACGTCCATCTTGCCGTCCTCGCGCACCTCGGGGCCCTCGGGACCCCGGTGGGCCGAGAAGGCCCCGCCCTGGGCCGAGTCGGTGACACCGACCGAGGAGCTCGGCGCCATGCTCACGCCCCGCGCGCCGTGGGAGCCGTTGTGGCCGTCGAGCTCGTCGCGCCGGAAGATCTTGCGGCCGAGCCAGACCAGCGGATCGTAGCGGCGGTCGACGACGCGTTCCTTCATCGGGATGATCGCGTTGTCGGTGATCTTGATGTGCTCGGGGCAGACCTCGGTGCAGCACTTGGTGATGTTGCAGAAGCCCATGCCCTGGTGGGACTGCGCGTACTCCTTGCGGTCCTCGCGGTCGTCGAGCGGGTGCATGTCGAGCTCGGCGGCCCGGATGAAGTAGCGCGGACCGGAGAACGCGGCCTTGTTCTCTTCATGGTCGCGGACCACGTGACACGTGTTCTGGCAGAGGAAGCACTCGATGCACTTGCGGAACTCTTGGCTGCGCTCGACGTCGATCTGTTGCATGCGGTAGTCGCCCGGGGCCACGCCCGGCGGCGGCGCGAAGGCCGGGGTCTCGCGCGCCTTGTCGTAGTTGAAGGAGACGTCGGTGACCAGGTCGCGGATGACCGGGAACGTGCGCAGCGGCGTGATCGTGACCGTCTCGTCCTCTTCGAACGTCGACATGCGGGTCATGCAGCCCAGCCGCGGCTTGCCGTTGATCTCCATCGAGCACGAGCCGCACTTGCCCGCCTTGCAGTTCCACCGGCAGGCCAGGTCGGGGGTCTGGGTCGCCTGCAGCCGGTGGATGATGTCGAGCACGACCTCACCCTCGTTGACCTCGACGTCGAAGTCCTCGATGTCGCCGCCGGCCGAATCGCCCCGCCAGACGCGGAAGTGGCGCTTGGTGCCCATTACTTCGCCTCCGTCTTGCTGATCGCGTCGAACTGGGTGATCTCGCCCTCGGTCAGGTATTTCGAGAGCTCGGTGCGCTCGAACAGCTGGATCAGCTCGTCACGCATGCGGGGCACCGGCTTGCGCTCGAGGTGCACGTCGCCGCTGCCGTCGACCGAGCAGACCAGGTTGATCAGCCGCCACTCCGGGTTCATCTGCGGGAAGTCCTCGCGGGTGTGACCGCCGCGGGACTCCTCGCGTTCGAGCGCCGCCTTGGCCGTGCACTCCGAGACGATCAGCATGTTGCGCAGGTCGAGCGCGAGGTGCCAGCCCGGGTTGTAGCGCCGGCCGCCGACCGCCCCGACCTGGGCCACGCGCAGCTTGAGCTCCTGGATCCGCTTCAGCGCGTCGGTCAGTTCGCCGGCCCGCCGGATGATGCCGACCAGGTCGCCCATCACGGCCTGAAGATCCTGCTGCAGGGTGTACGGGTTTTCGCCGCCCTGCCGCTCGAGCGGGGCCAGCGCCGTGATCACCGCGGACTGAACGTCGGACGTGGCGACCTTGGGCCGCTTGGCCAGCGCGTCGGTGTAGGCCGCGGCGTGCTCACCGGCCCGCTTGCCGAAGACCAGCAGGTCGGACAGCGAGTTGCCGCCGAGCCGGTTCGAGCCGTGCATGCCGCCGGACACCTCGCCCGCGGCGAACAGGCCCTCGACCGTGCCCATGGCGGCCGTGCTGTCGGGTTCGACCTCGACCCCGCCCATCACGTAGTGACAGGTCGGGCCGACCTCCATCGGCTCCTTGGTGATGTCGACGTCGGCCAGCTCTTTGAACTGGTGGTACATCGACGGGAGGCGCTTGGTGATCGTCTCGGCCGGCATGCGGGTCGAGACGTCGAGCAGGACGCCGCCGGCCTTGGTGCCCCGGCCCGCCTTGACCTCGGAGTTGATCGCGCGGGCGACCTCGTCGCGTGGCAGCAGCTCGGGTGGGCGGCGGTTGTTGTCGGGGTCGGTGTACCAGCGGTCGGCCTCTTCCTCGGTGTCCGCGTACTGCTTGCGGAACACGTCGGGCACGTAGTCGAACATGAAGCGCTTGCCGTCGCTGTTGCGCAGCACGCCGCCGTCGCCGCGCACCGACTCGGTGACCAGGATGCCCTTGACGCTGGGGGGCCAGACCATGCCGGTCGGGTGGAACTGCAGGAACTCCATGTTGATCAGCGTCGCGCCCGCCCGCAGGGCCAGGGCGTGGCCGTCGCCGGTGTACTCCCAGCTGTTCGAGGTGACCTTGTAGCTGCGGCCGACACCGCCGGTCGCCAGGATCACCGCGGGCGCCTCGAGCAGCAGGAACTCGCCCGACTCGCGGTAGTAGCCGAACGCGCCCGCGACCTTGTTGCCGTCGAGCAGCAGCTCGGTGATCGTGGTCTCGGAGAACACCCGGATGCGCGAGTCGTAGTTGCCGGTCTCGGCGAAGTCCTCTTGCTGCAGCGAGACGATCTTTTGCTGCAGGGTGCGGATCAGCTCGAGGCCGGTGCGGTCTCCGACGTGCGCGAGCCGCGGATATTCGTGGCCGCCGAAGTTGCGCTGGGAGATCTTGCCGTCCTTCGTACGGTCGAAGAGCGCCCCGTACGTCTCCAGCTCCCAGATGCGTTCCGGTGCTTCCTTGGCGTGCAGTTCGGCCATGCGGAAGTTGTTGAGGAACTTGCCGCCGCGCATGGTGTCGCGGAAGTGGACCATCCAGTTGTCGCGCGAGTTGACGTTGCCCATGGCGGCGGCCGCGCCGCCCTCGGCCATCACCGTGTGGGCCTTGCCGAACAGCGACTTCGAGATGATCGCCGTCCGCTTGCCGGCCAGCCGGGCCTCGATGGCCGCGCGCAGACCGGCGCCGCCGGCCCCGATCACGACGACGTCGTAGTGGTGTCGTTCGATTCGTGCAGTGGTCATTTTGTGCGCCGCCCCCTAGCCGACGAACCGAAGATCGGAGAACCAGCCGGCTTCCAGCGCCATGATGTAGAAGTCGGTCAGGGCCAGCGTGCCGAGCGTGATCCAGGCCAGCTGCATGTGGCGGACGTTCAGCTTCGACACGAAGGTCCAGACGCGGTAACGCACCGGGTGCTTCGAGAAGTGCTTGAGCCGGCCGCCGGTGATGTGGCGGCACGAGTGGCACGACAACGTGTAGAGCCAGAGCATGACCACGTTGCCGACCAGGATGATGTTGCCGAGCCCGAAACCGAACGAGTCGCCGCTGCGGAACGCGATCACCGCGTCGTACGTGTTGATCAGCGAGATGACCATGGCGGCGTAGAACGCGTAGCGGTGGGCGTTCTGGAAGATCAGCGGGAACCGGGTCTCGCCGGAGTACTTCTCGTGCCCGTCGGGGACCGCGCAGGCCGGCGGCGACAACCAGAAGGCCCGGTAGTACGCCTTGCGGTAGTAGTAGCAGGTCAGCCGGAAGAGCAGCAGGAACGGCAGCGTGAAGGCCGCCTCGGGCAGGATCCACCAGCTCGGCAGCGGTGTGCCGAACAGCGCTGAGCCCTCGACGCACCGATCGGTGATGCACGGCGAGTAGAACGGCGTGAGGTAGTGGTATTCCTCGACGAAATACCACTTGTGCATGAAGACGCGGACGGTCGCGTAGGCGACCCATGCCCCGAGCCCGACGAAGGTGATGAGTGGGGCGAGCCACCACCGGTCGGTGCGCAGCGTCTTGGCTGTGATGGCGGCGCGTGGTTGGTGCGGACCCTCGGGTCCCACGCCCGGCCTCGTTGCCGTCGTCGTCATTCGCTCTCCTGACGTGCCTGTCCCATGTGACCCGGCCGCCGGGCGAGGGGGAGCCCGCAGCCGCCATGCTTGCGTGATGTGGGGCACACGTTACGCCGAGGGTCGGACAGTTTCGCGCTCAGGGATGGGGTATGGATCACAAAGTTCGACCCTCATCGCACCGATACGCTCGCACACGCTAGTGGATCTTGGTGGCGCTGATCCAAAACGGACGCTGAGGTAGCAGCCGGACAGCCCGGCCGGGCCGGCTCAGAGATCGGGCGCGGCCAGCCGGCGCAGGGGACCGGCGCAGGCGGCGGGTGACCACTCGACGAGGTCGTCGGCCACCGGTTTGTTGTCGCCGTTCTTCGGGGGCACGTAGAAGGCCGGGGTGCGGGACTTGGCCTGGCGGTCGAGGGCATCGGCGTACACGGCGCGGGCGTCGAGCAACTGGCGCCAGCCGTCCTGGGCCCGGGTGTCGCTGATCTCGCCGACATAGATGCGGACGGCCGAGTTCTCATCGCGGACGGCCACCGCGCGGCCGGCCGGATTCGCGGCGGCGCCGGGCGGGTTGAGGCGGTTGAGGCGTTGTTCCAGCTCGAGGCAGTTCCGGTCGCGGAGTTCGCGCGCCTCGCGAGCATCGGACGCGGTGTCGCGCACGTCCGAGACGGCGTCGACCACGGCCAGGGCGCCCGCGCAGAGCGCGATCACGATCACCGCGGCGCCGATCGAGATGCCCGCCACGAACCACTGGCGGCGGCGCCGCTGCTTCGGCTCGCCCGCGGCCGGCGTCCCGCCGAGGCTGACCATCCGCCGCCACCCGGGCCGCGCCGCCGATCCGGTCGCCGCCGCTGGCTGGTCGCCCGGCTTGGCTGCCGAGCCGGTGGAAGGTGAGGCGGTGGCCGGGGCGGGGCTGGTCGGCGTGGTCGCGGCCGACCCGTCCACGGGTGAGGCGGCGCGATCGGATCGGGGCAGACGCGTGGTGGCGTCGTCGTCCTGGTCAGGGTCGCGCGGCGTATCGCTCACCGGCTCAGTGAAGCACGCCGGTCAATGCTCCGCCTCGGGTCGGAAACCTCATGATCACCCGCAACGGCGAGCCCGCCCTCCTCAGGGGGAGCCCCCGCTGGTCATTATCGAGTAGTTGGGCGTGATCGTGTGGTGGGGATGTGGACAACTCGCCGTTGTGGATAACCAGGACGGTCAGCCGGAGGCGTTGCCGGTGAGGTTCCAGCTGGCCAGGTGCAGGGCCGGGGCCGCGAATCGAGTGCCCGACCACCGGTCGGGAAGCAGGATCGACTCGCGGCCGATGCCCAGCACCATGCCGGCGCCCAGCGCCTGCGGATAGGACTGGGTGAAGCGCATGTTGCCGACCGCCGCGGTCACCTCGCCGTTCTCGACCAGCCAGACGCCGTTGCGGGTCAGGCCGGTGATGACCAGCGTCTTCTGGTCGAGCACCCGGGTGTACCAGAGGTCGGTGATCAGCAGGCCGCGTTCCATGCGGGCCACCAGCGGACGGGCCGACGCGGCCACCGGATCGGCCGGGTCGCCGGCGGGCGCGGCGGCCGGGGCGGGCGAGGCCTCCAGCCGTACGTGGGTGGCGTAGGGACCCCACGTGCGCGACGAACCCGAAGCGTGGCCGGTGGACACCGTGCCCGCCTCGGCGGCCGACGTGCGGTCGTGGGCCACCGCCTTGGTCACGCCCTCGCGCACCAGCACCAGCGACTCGCGGGGCGTGCCCTCGTCGTCGAACGGCAGGCCCGCAGCGTGCTCGTCGCGGCTGCCCAGCGGCTCGTCGATCAGGGTCACCGACGGGTCGAACTGGTCGGCCCCGAGCTCGGCGAACGACTGCTTCTGGGCGTACGCCTTGCCGTTGAACCCGAAGACGGAGAAGTTGTCGAGCAGGTCGGCCACCGCCTCGGGCTCGAGCACGACCTCGTAGCGGCCGGGCGTTAGCTCGACCGGATTCCGCGCAGCACGGGCCTTGGCCGCCGCTCGCGCCCCGAGGGCCGTGCCGTCGAGGTCAGCCAGGCGGCCACTGGCCAGCCGAGCCACCCCGTCGGCGCCGTCGGCGCGGGCGATGCCGTCCATCGCCGCCTCGGCTGTGCGCCCCTCGGCCGACTGCCCGGCGCTGTTGGCGAAAGCGGCCGACGTGTAGACCGTGCGGCAGTAACCGGCCGTTTCCAGGCCCTCGGCGGCCCGGACGAAATCGCGGACACGGTCGGCCCGTTCGGCCGGGGTGGCCCGCGCGGTCGCCTCGTCGAAGCCGAAGTCGAGCCGGGAGTGCTCGCCCGAACCGTGGTAGCCGGCCGAGTGGTGCAGCGGGCTGGGCGGGGTGAGCCCGGGCCAGGTGCCGTCGGGCGGGCTCAGCCGGGCCGCCGCGACCGTCCGCTCGACCAGGCCCCGCAGCCCGTCGGCGTCGACGATCGTGGTGGCGCCGGACGCGGTGCGCCCGTCGAGGTGCAGCCGCAGGCCGACGGTGGTGACCGCGTCGGCCACGTTCTGGTGGATCATCGACACGGCGAACCGGGTCAGCGCCTGGGCGTCGTGACGCACCATGACCTCGGCCTCGGCCGACGGGCCCGCCGCCTGCCGCACCAGGTCGACGACCCGGGCCGCGAGATCGAGCTCGACGGAGGATCGAATGCTCTCGAGACTCATCCCCGCACCCCCACACGGACGTCGGTGAACCTGGCCGGCGCGGCCGGATGACCCGTATGACCCACCTGGCCGGGCTGGCCCTTGCCGCAGTTGGGCGTGCCCCAGGCGACGGTCTCGGACGACAGCATGTCCATCGACTGCCAGAACTTGGGGCCGATGCCGGTGTAGGTCGGGTTGCGCAGCATGCGGCCGCGCTTACCGTTCTTGATCTCGTAGCCGATCTCGCAGCCGAACTGGAAGTTGAGCCGGCGGTCGTCGATCGACCACGAGCGGTTGACGTCCATGAACACGCCGTCGTCGGTGGCCGCGATGATCTCGTCGAGCGTGTGCGGGCCGGGTTCGAGGCCCACATTGGTCATGCGGACCATCGGCAGCCGGGCCCAGCCGTCGGAGCGCACGCTGCCCGCGTAGTCGAGCCCGGCCACGGCGGCCGAGTCACGCCCGGCCAGCACGCCGACCCAGACGCCGTCGCGCACGGCGTCGCGTTTGGTGGCCGGGGTGCCCTCGTCGTCGAAGCCGAAGCTGCCCAGCGCGCCCGGCAGGCTGGGGTCGATCGTGATGTTCATGAGCTCGGAGCCGTAGCGCAGCGAGCCCAGCTTGCGCAGGTCGAGCCAGCTGGTGCCGGCGAACGCGGCCTCCCAGCCGAGGATGCGGTCGAGCTCGATGGCGTGGCCGACCGACTCGTGGATCTGCAGGGCGAGTTGTTCGCCGCCGAGCACCAGCGTCGTCTCGCCGGTGGGGCAGAGCGGGGCGGTGAGCAGGGCGCGGGCCTCTTCGGCCATGCGCGGCGCGTTACCGATCAGGTCTAGGCTGTCGACGAGTTCCCAGCCACGGGTGCCGTACTGGCCGCCGTACGAGGGCCAGGAGCGCCGCTGGATCTCACCGTCGCCGAACGCGCTGGCCCAGACCCCGGCGCCGCACTCGCGGGTGTGCTGGTCGATGCGGTGGCCCTCGCTCGAGACGAACCACTTGCGCGTGTCCCACACCGTGACCGAGCCCTGGGCGAGATCGGCGCCGGCCGCCTTGGCCGCGGCGGTGGCCGCCACCAGCAGATCGCCCTTGGTCGACAGGGGCACGCCGAGCGGGTCGATCTCGCACTCGTTGGCCCAGCTCGCCTCGACCGCGGCCGAGGACACCAGATCGACCGGCGGCCCGGGCACGGTGGCGCTGGCCGCGGCGATCTGCGCGGCCCGGCGCCCGGCCGCGCGGGCGGCCGAATCGGAGAGATCGGGCACGGCGTAGAAACCCCACGACGACCCGACCAGGGCCCGGACACCGAGGCCGGCGCTCTCGTCGGAGTAGACCTCTTCGACGTCACCGTCGCGGGCGGACATCGACTCGGTGCGCCGCACCATGACGCGGCAGTCGGCATAGCGCGCCCCGGCCTCGAGAGCGGCCTGCACCGCCGCCGAAGCCTCATCGAAGTGACTCATGGCCCGACCCTAGGCGACGGGTACGACTATTTCAGTCCGGCAGCAGCGCCGCGGGATCCAGATCGACAGCCATCGGTTCGGTGAGCCGCAGGATCTCGCCCACCTTGGTCACCGAGTGCTCCTTGTAAGCGGCCCCGGCCAACTCGTAAAGGGTGAAGGTCCCAGCCTCGGGATCGACCATCAGGTACCACGGGATGCCGGCCACGGCGTAGTAGTGCTTCTTGAGCACCTTGTCGGTGGTGGCGTTGGAGGGGGAGTGGATCTCGCAGACCAGAACCACGAACGCCGAATCGATGATCAGGTCGTCGACCTCATCGTCGGCTGCGAATACGACGACGTCCGGGATCACCATCCGGTCCGGCCCGAGCTGGACGTTCACCGCGTTGCCGACCTCGAGGTGGGCCGGATCGGCGTTCGCTTCCAGAGTGTTGGCGAGATGCCGGGCGATCCTCTGATGGGCGCGAGTGGGGTTGGGGGTCACGAGCAAGCTCCCGTCGAGGAGTTCGACTCGGGGGGAGGTCACGCCGAGCGCCAGGTAGTCGTCGCCGGTCATCGGCTGACCATCGGCGAAAATCATCCCGTTCGCAGACGGTTTGTCCGCAGTGAACACTGTGGTCATGGCGTCTCCCGAGCTGTCGGGGTCGGACTCTCCCACAAAGACTAGTCTCATGACAACTCTCCTCGCGACTACCGCTTCGACTAGCGGGCAGCCGTGCCACGTCCCTGCAGGAAGGCTAGCTCCTCGTCAAGGGTGGCGGCCTCGGCTGACGGGAGGCCGGGGGCGGTGGCGCCGATCAGGAGGATGGTGTCGGTGGGGTCGGCTTCGAGGAGGGTGTGGTGGGCGTAGATGTCGGCTGAGTCGCGGGGGTCGCCCAGGTAGCGCTCGGCCAGCGGCAGCGGCGCGTCGTGCCAGTCGATGATCGGGTTGCGGGCGGTGGCTCGGTGGAAGACGTCGGGGCGGCGCAGCACCGCCATCGCGGCCAGCCAGCCGCCGGTGCCTGTGCCTCGTACGGAAACCGCGTTGAGATCCAGGTCGGGGTGTTTGCCGACCAGGGCCTGGAGCGCGTCGGCCTGGTCGGACAGGGCCACGTCGACCAGGCGGCGGTGCACCACCTTTTCGAAGCTGGGGGCCACCCCGGGTGTGCCCCGGCCGTCGATCGAGACGACCGCGAAGCCGGCGTCGGCCCACCACTGTCTTTCCTGCCAGGCCGCGCGGCAGTTCACCACCTGCTGGCTGCCCGGGCCTTCGCCCAATGCCACCAGCACCGGCAGCTTGGTGCCGGTGACGAAGCCGTCGGGATAAAGAACAGCGGCCGGCAACCGGCGGTCGGTGACCCGCTCGAACACCGGGCGCGGGGTGTACGGCAGCGGCGCCGACTGGTTGCCCAGGGCGGCCACCCGGGCCTCGCCCCGCCACACCACGTCGTCGACGACCAGCACGTCGCCGCCGGCGACGGCCCGGTGCCAGCCCCAGGCCCCGGTGGTTTCGGTGATCTTGCGGGCTTCGGCGCCGCCACCGCCTAGCGAGGTGCGGACGCGGAAGACGTCCTGGGTGGCCGGGTCGTCCTCGGTGCCCTCGACGATCAGGTCGGGGGAGCCGCTCGGGCCGCCGGGCCGGGGCGCCGTGCCGACCACCCGCCGCACGTAGAGGCTGGGTGGGGTGAGCAGGCTGCCGTCGGCGAACAGGCATCGCGCGTCGAAGCCGTCGTGGGCGAGTTCGCCGCCGACCAGCACCCGGCCGTCGGGCAGGTGACGGGGTGTGCCGGCCACCGGTTCGACCCAGCGGGCGTCGGCCAGTTCCGCATGGACCTGGGTTTCCCCCGTACGCGGATCGACCGCCAGCACCAGGCCGTGCTGCTGCATCCGGCGCAGCACGGTGATCAGCGGCCCGCCCCCGTCGGCCCAGCGCACCCCGACCACGTGGGGGTACGTCTCGCGGTCCCAGTGCACGTCGACCCAGCCGAAGTCGAGGTCGAGCAGGTGCAGGCTGGTCGACGCGGCCGTGCGGGCGGCCAGGATCTGGCTGCCGTCGGGCGCCCACCACCAGCCGCGGTCGCGCCCGAACCGGCGGGCCGGCTCGTCGGGCAGCCCCCAGCCGATGGATCCGCCCTGTTCACGCCACGCGTTGCCCGATTCGCCGGCCAGCAGGCGGTCGCCGTCGGGGCCGACCACCCGCAGCGAGGGCGAGCCGCCGACCCGGCTGACGTAGCCGATGTTGACGCCGTCGGGGTCGGGTCGCGGGTCCTCGGCCGGCTCGTCGGTCGGCACCTCGGTCAGCGTGCCCCGGGCCAGTTCGGCCCGGTACAGACGGCCCTCGCGGGTGAAGGCGGCCACGCAGGCGTCGCGGTCGGTGGCGTACGCGTCGATGGGCCCGGCCGCGACCAGGGACTCGGTCGCGGTGGCCACGTTGAGCACCCAGAGCGACGAGATCGGGTCCTCGGGGCCGGCCGAGCGCAGGAAGACCACACGCCGGCCGTCCGCGCCGACCGTCACCGTGTGCGGCGCGCCGTGACGGAAGTGACCGGTGCGTTCCGCGAGTCCCGGAAAGTCCACCCCGACAGCATCGCTGATCAAGCCCCTCCCGCGCGCCCCAAACCGGGCACGGCGTACCGGAAGTCTGTCGGGGTCCCCGCGTACAGTTGCCGCGTGACTGACGCCCTGCCCGCCCGCCGGCTCCTGCTGGTGCACGCCCACCCCGACGACGAGGTCACCGGCACCGGCGCCACCATGGCCCACTACGCGGCCTCCGGCGCCCACGTGACGCTCGTGACCTGCACTCTCGGCGAAGAGGGCGAGATCCATGTCCCCGCCCTGGCCCAGCTCGAGGCGGCCCAGGCCGACCAGCTCGGCGGCTACCGCCTGGTCGAGCTGTCCCGCGCGTGCGCCGCGCTGGGCGTCACCGACCACCGGTTCCTCGGCGGGGCCGGCCGCTTCCGCGACTCCGGCATGATGGGCCTGCCCACCAACGACCACGAGCGCGCGTTCTGGCGGGCCGACGTCGACGCCGCGGCCGCCCTGCTGCTCGAGGTCATCCGCGAGGTCAAGCCCCAGGTCATGATCACGTACGACCCCAACGGCTTCTACGGTCATCCCGACCACATCCAGGCCCACCGGGTCGCCATGCGCGCGGCCGAGCTGGCCGGCCCCGACGGCCCGCAGAAGATCTACTGGACGGCGATGCCGCTGAGCGTGCTGCGCGACGGCATGGAGGCGTTCCGCGAGCTCTCCGACAACCCGTTCGCCGACGTGGAAAAGGTGGAAGATCTGCCGTTCGGCCACCCCGACGACGAGATCGCCGCCCGCATCGACGGCACCGACTACTACCAGCAAAAGGTCGCGGCCATGAAGGCCCACGCCACCCAGATCCCCGACGACTCGTGGCTCTACGGCATCGCCGGCGACTTCGGCGGCGAGTTCATGGGCGTCGAATACTTCACCATCGCCCAGGGCTCCCGCGGCCCCGGCGAGGGCCCCCACAACTGGGAGAGCGACCTGTTCGGCGGGCTCGACCTGGAGCAACCGGCGATATCCGACGCGGCCTCGCGATGACGGTCGACGTGCAGCCCGAGCCCGAGACGTACGAGCAGAAGGCCCGCCAGCCGTGGGCCGGCTGGGACAAGCTGATCCGCGTCGGCGGGGTGACCGTGGCGGTGGTGGCCGCGCTGGTCACCGGCCTGCTCGAGATCTTCCTGAGCACCCTGCGGGCCGGTGACGTGGTGTCGATCTGGCGCGGCGACGCGATCGGTTCGGGCGGCGGCCCGCTGCTGTGGCTGTCCGTCCCGCTGTCGATGCTGTTCAACTGGGCCATCGCCTGGTTCGCGGTCAGCACCACCCGCCGGCGCTGGTCGCTGGCCCCGCCGTGGGGCCTGTGGACGCTGCTGATGCTGTTCGCGGCGGGCGTCCGCTCCGACGAGGGCGACTATCTGCTGGGCGGCGAGAACTGGGTCGCGCTGGTCACGATCCTGGCCGGCAGCCTCACCTACGCCGTCTACTCCTATCGCCTGATCCTGAAGCGCACGTTGCCCTAGCGGCGTTCCCCGACCGATGAGGTGAGCACGTGACTGCCAGGCCCGAGGGCGCGAGACCGGACGACACCGTCATCCTCAACGCCGGTCCGGACGGCAGCGTTACGGTCCCCGATGAGGCCGATGCCACAGTCCCGCTGCCGATGAGCTCGAACACGGTCGTGATGCCGGCCCAACGGGACGTTCCGCCGCAAGAACAGCTGCCGCCGCCGCCACCGCCCGCCGAGAAGAAGTCCCGGCGTGGGGTGCTGGTCGCGACGGCGGTGGCCGGTCTGCTGGTGGTGGGTGCCGGTGGCGCCGGGGCCTACGTCACGGCCGGTGACATTCCGCGTGGCACCGAGGTGCTGGGGCTCGACCTGGGCGCGCTGAGCCGGTCCGAGGCCGAGAAGGCGCTGGGCGACCATGTGGCGGCGCGGTCGGCCCAACCGGCCCGGGTCCGCCTCGACGGCAAGGACGTGACGGTCAAGCCCGAGGCGGTCGGTCTCGCGTTCGACGTGCCGGCGACTGTCGACGCCGCGGCCGGGAGCGGCCGCCGGCTCTTCGGGGTCAAGATCGTTCCCCCGGTCGTACGCCTGGAGGCGGCCAAGCTCGAGGCGGCGCTCCGCCCGCACGTGAACCCGAAGCGCGTCACCGTGCGCAAGCCGGCGATCACGTTCAAGGGCGTCACGCCCGTGGCGACGTACCCGCAAGCCGGTCTTGATCTGGACGGCGCGGTCGCCGCCGAGCGCGTGACCGGCGCGTGGCCGACCGGTCAGGTGGCCGACGTGCCGCTGACCACGCGCCCGCCGGCGATGACCAAGGCGCAGGTCGACGCGCTGGTCACCGATGTCGCCAAGCCCGCCGTGGCCGCGCCGGTGACGGTCGAGGTCGGCGCCGAGTCGTTCCAGCTGTCCCCGGCCGCAGTGGCCAAGGGGCTGGTCTTCCGGGCCGACTCCGCCGGTGTGCTGGCCCCGGCGATCGACGGCAAGCGGCTGCGGGCGGCCGGAAAGGCCCAGTTCGGCCGGGTCGAGACAGCGGCCAAGCCGGCCACCGTGCGACTGAGCGGCGGCAAGCCGCAGATCGTGGCCGGGGCGCCGGGCCGTGTGGTCGACGTGACCAAGCTCGGCCCGGAACTGCTCGGCGTGCTGGCCGGTCCGGCTCCGCGTGCGGTCACCGGCGTGCTGGCCGCGGCCGAGTCCGAGACCAGCCAGGCCGACGTGGCCGAGCTCGGCATCAAAGAGAAGGTGTCGACCTTCACCACCTACTTCACCGGCGGGCGCAGTTCGCCGCGCAGCCAGAACATCATCACGGTGGCCAAGGCGGTCGACGGCGCGCTCGTGCGCCCGGGCGCGACGTTCTCGCTCAACGGGCACACGGGCGAGCGCAACTACGCCAAGGGCTACAAGGACGCGCCGGTCATCGTGAACGGGGTGCTCGAGCCGGGCGTCGGCGGTGGCGCCTCGCAGTTCACCACCACGCTGTTCAACGCCGCCTACTACGCGGGTCTCGAGGACGTCGAGCACAAGCCGCACTCGTTCTACTTCTCGCGCTACCCGTCGGTCATCGAGTCGACGATCTTCTATCCCACCCTGGATCTGAAGTTCAAGAACACCACGCCGTACGGGATTCTGATCGACACCGCCACGACCGGGCGCTCGGTGACCGTCACGATGTGGAGCACCAAGGTCTACGACAGCGTCAAGACCGTCTACGGGCCCCGGCGCAACGTCACGAGCCCGCGCACCGTGCAGCGCGAGCCCGGCCCGAAGTGCATTTCTTCCAGCGGACTACCAGGCTTCACCCAGGACGCGTGGCGCGTCATCCGCAAGGATGGCCAGGAGGTCGAGCGCAAGAAGTTCACTTGGCGCTACGATCCCGAGCCACGGTTCGTCTGCGGCGGTGACTGACCCCCGCTCAGTAAGCCCCGGGGAGGGCACATGAGGCAGCAGCGCTGGTTCCCGATCGCGGCGCTCGCGGTCGGCCTGTTCGCGATCAACGTGGTGGCCCGCCTGGTCACCCGGTTCGCGTTCACCGACAACGACGCGGCCGAGACGCGCACCACGATCGTCATGTTCGCGGTCATCGGTGTCGTGCTCGCCGTCTATGCGTTCATGGTGTCGCACAACCGTCGCCCGTCGGAGTGGCTCGTTCCCGACTGGGTGCTCGGCGTGGCCGGGGCCATGCTGCTGACCCTCCTGGTGGGACCGTTCGTCAGCGGCGACCAGCCGTTCGGCAACGGCTCCGACAGCTTCTTCGCCCAGCTCGCGCTGTACCTGGCCTTCGCCGGCGGCGGCACCCTGGTCGGTTACTGGATCTCGGTGGCCATGGCCCGCGACTACCGCTCGCGCTCGCTCAAGGCCTACTCGCAGCAGCGTCAGGCCAAGCCGCGCAAGATCGTGCGTCGCTAGCCGGCCGGGGCCTCCCGGGTCAGGTACGTGTGGTGGGTGGTGAAGCCCACCCGGCCGTAGAGCGCGACCGCGCTCGTGTTGCGCTCCTCGACCTGCAGGTAGGCGCGGGTGCTGCCGTGCTGGGCGCCCCACTGCGCCAGTTCGCGCAGCACGTGCTGGGCCAGGCCTCGGCGGCGGGCCGACGGGGCGGTCTGCAGCAGTGCGACGCCCAGCCAGTGGTCGGGGCCGGTCACCGCGCCCCGGCCGACCGCCAGCAGCTCGCCGTCGGCGTCGCGGACCTGGGCGAACGCCACCTCGGCGGGCCCGGTGAGGATGCGGACAGCGGTGGCCGGCAGCGTGCCCTTGTGCTCGGCGACCATGGCGTACCAGTCGTCACCGGGTGAGTCGGCCAGCTCGACCGGCGGCAGGTCCCGCTTGGCCAGGCCGTCGAGCAGGGTGGGTACGACGGCGGTCTGCACCAGCGTGAGCGGCCGGGCGCCCCAGCCCCGGTCGTCGAGGGCGGCGTTGACCGGCGCCGCCAGCGGGAGCGGCGCGTTGATCAGCGCCCGCTGGCCGTGTGCCGAATACCACTCGGTGACCGCGTCGATGGCCGCCTCGAGCGGGCGGTCCGGATCGCCCACGGCCAGGGCCGAATTCGCCCGCCCGGTCCAGTTCTCGGCCGCGCGCAGGATCCAGTGGCCGAGGCGGCCCTGGGTCGGGGCCGGCCAGGCGTCGTTCGCGGCCAGCTCGAGCGCGATGACCTCGGCCGCGGGCGGACGGCGGGCGGCGGGCACCCGTTTGGCCCGGTGCACCTCGCGCAACGGCACCCGGAGCGTGCCCTTGGCGGTCGCGATGGTGAGATCGGTCTCCGTGAGGTCGACCAGCTCACCCAGGGCATCCGTGTAGAGAGTGCGATTCTGGGCAACGCCTACAATTCGGCGTACCACCACCCGGTGTCCCACATCCTGCCGACGGAGCACGTGTCACCTCCTCCGACGGGGATACTAGGCTCTGCAACTGTCGCCGGCGGTCCCCGCAGGCGTGGCTTTGGAGGGAAAGACCCGTGACCTACATCATCGCTGAGCCATGCGTCGATGTGCTCGACAAGGCGTGCATCGAGGAATGCCCCGTCGACTGCATCTACGAAGGCAACCGGATGCTCTACATCCACCCCGATGAGTGCGTCGACTGCGGTGCGTGCGAACCGGTCTGCCCGGTCGAGGCGATCTTCTACGAGGACGACGTCCCCGACCAGTGGAAGGACTACACCACCGCGAACTACGAGTTCTTCGAAGACCTCGGTTCGCCCGGTGGTGCGGCCAAGGTCGGCAAGATCGAAAAGGACACGCCGTTCATCGCGGGCCAGCCGCCCCGGGGCGAGAGCTGAACGTGCTCTCCTCGGTCCTGCCGGACTTCCCGTGGGATCTGCTGGAGCCGGCCAAGGCCCGGGCCGCCGCGCATCCCGACGGCATCGTCGACCTCTCGGTCGGCACCCCGGTCGACCCCGTGTCGCCGGTGATCCGGCAGGCGCTGGCCGACGCTTCCGACGCGCCCGGCTACCCGCAGACCGCGGGTACGCCGGCGCTGCGGGCCGCCCTCGCGCAGTGGATCGCCCGGTCCTGCGGGGCCTCGGGCGAGCTCGGTGTGCTGCCGACCATCGGCTCCAAAGAGATGGTGGCCTGGCTGCCCACGCTGCTCGGCCTCGGCGCCGGCGACAAGGTCGTGATCCCGCTGGTCTGCTACCCGACCTACGAGGTCGGCGTGCGCCTGTCCGGCGCGACGGCCGTGCGGTCGGATTCGCTGACGGCTGTGGGGCCCGATTCCCGCGTACGCATGGTGTGGATCAACTCGCCGTCCAACCCCACGGGCCGGGTGCTGCCGGTCGAGCACCTGCGCAAGGTCGTGGCCTGGGCCCGCGAGCGGGGCGCGATCGTGGTCAGCGACGAGTGCTACCTGTCGCTGGGATGGGAGACGCAACCCGTCTCGGTGCTCGACGACCGGGTCACCGGGGGCGACTACACCGGCGTGCTCGCCGTGCACTCGCTGTCGAAGCGGTCCAACCTGGCCGGCTACCGCGCCGGCTTCGTCGGTGGGGACCCGGCTCTGGTGCGGGAGCTTCTGGCCGTACGCAAGCACGCGGGCATGATCGTGCCGGCTCCCGTGCAGGCGGCGATGATCGCCGCGCTCGGCGACGAGGAACACGTGACCGCCCAGCGCTCGCGCTACGCGGCGCGACGTGAGCAGTTGCGAACGGCTCTGACCGGGGCGGGCTTCGAAATCACTCACTCCGAGGCCGGCCTGTACCTGTGGTCGTCGCGCGGTGAGGACAGCTGGAAGACCGTCGACTGGCTGGCCGACCGCGGCATCCTGGCTGCTCCAGGCGCCTTTTACGGCCCCGCCGCCGAGCAGCACGTGCGGATCGCGCTCACCGCCACCGACGAAAGAGTGGCGGCGGCCGTAGCCCGTTTGATCTAGACCCTTAGTGATCATGCCGTCGCTCACGGCGTTGACAGGTCGACAGCGGTCAGTACCCTCGGTGCGTTGCGAGACGACGTAGCTACGGGGAGGCGGTCGTGAGTGACGGCATTCGCGTCGAGACCGACGGCTTGAACAAGTTCTCGACCCAGGTGCAGGACGATACGTCCCGCACCCTCGGACCGGGCTATTCGGACGCCCGGGTCACGCTCGGAACCGGCGTACGGTTCGGGCAGAACAACGCCAGCGGCAGCGTGCACGCGGCGAAGGATCGCTATGCGGCCAGTGTGGAGGCCTCGACGGCCAACGTCGAGGAATACATGGCCGCGGCCCGGGTCCTGGCCGACGCGGCGGCCAAGGTCGCCGCGGCCCTGGACGCATCCGACGACCGCTCGGCCCAGCGCACCGACTGGATCACCGGCGCGCTGGCCGCCGCCGCGAGCGAGGCCCAGGCCCGCCGCGTCGCCGCCGAGCAGCGCACCGCACCCGCAACGGCGCGTGCGATATGACCGAGCCGGTGCTCACCAGCAAATACTGCACGGCGTGGGACGCGTTCAACACGCCCCGCATCTGGTCGATGGTGATGAACGAGGACGACGCGCTCGCCCGCGAACAGGTGCTCGGCTGGCGGCGGCTGGCGTCGTCGATCCGCAGCCAGCATCAGGCCCTGTCGACCGCCAAGGCCGACCTCATGGCCGCGTGGCCGCCCGACCAGAACGCCTCGGCCGAGGCGTTCCTCAACGAGCTCGACCGGCTGATGGTGCGGCTCGAAGCGGCCTCGGCCGACGCCGACACCACGGCCACCGGGCTCGACCGAATCCTGAACGCGCTCGACGGGGCCAAGAAGGCGGTCGAGCCGCTCTGGGAGAAGTACAAGGACAAAAGTGACGACCTGGTGCCACGCTGGTTCGACAGCGCCGAGGACGAGATCGACGCCGAGGCCCGCAACCACATGATCGCGATGGAGCGGGCGGTCTCGGACGCGGTGGCCGACCTCCGGGTGCCCGACCCGTTCGAGTTCAGCGTCGGTGGAACCCACGAGTGGCCGCCGCCCCCGGGACCAGGGGAAGGCGGCAGGCCGGGCTCGGGGTCAGGGCGGCTGGGCTCCGGGGGGATCGGCACCAGCGTGCCGCACGACCCGGTGCCGCCGCTGCCCGGCCTCGACCCGATCGCCCCTGATCCGGCCGGTCCTTCCGGGGCCGATTCAGGGATCAGCGGGCCGGGTCCGGGCGGGATCGGTTCCGGGGTACGCCCGGGTGGTCCCGACCTGGCCGGAGTGATCAATCCGCCGGCGACACTGCCGGGTCTGGGTGAGCCCGTGGGCACCGGGCCGGTACCTGGTGGTGGCCCGGTGGCGCCTCCGCCGTTGACCGGAGTGCCTGGCGTTCTGCCCGGTGGCGGGCCGGTGGTTGGTGGTGGCGGCGCGGCGCGTCCGCCGATCGGCGGGCCCGGTCGTGGTCCGCTGCCCGGCCGGACGCTGCCCGCGGGCGCCGTGATCGGCGGCCCGGGCTCGCTCGGCGGCCCCGGCATCGGCGGCCGTGGTGTGGGTAGCCCGGGCGCGGCTGGCGGCCGTGGTGTGGTTGGACCCGGCGTTGGCGGTCTGGGCTCGGGCGGTGTCGGTAGCCCGGGTGCGGCGGGTGGTCGCGGCGGGGGCCGTGGCGGCATTCGTCCTGGCGCGGGCTCCCTCGAAGGTGAGCCGGGCCGTGGTGGCGTCGGACGAGGTGCCGGTGGGCCGCAGCTGAACGGGGTCGGCGGCCCCGGAGCGGGTCTCGTCCGAGGCGCTGGTGGTGGCCTGCGGGGACCGGGAGCAGCGCGGGGACGAGCCGGCGGGCGGCGCGGATCTGCCGACGACCGCGACGACATCCGGTCCGGCGGTGCGTCGGCCGAGGGCTTCTCGGGCGGAGCTGGGGCCGGCGGTTTCGGCGGGCCTGTGGGTGGCCCGGCCGGCGGCGGTCGACGCGGCGGTGAGTTTGCCGGCGGTCGAGGTGCCGGTGCGGCCGGCGGGGGCCGGGGTGCCGCGCGTGCGCCGCGTCCGGCTTGGCTGCCCGACGATCCGGTCGGTCCCGATCGGCATCTCGCCCCGTCGGGCGCGGGCGGTCGTGGTCAGACCCGATCGCGAAGCGGTGACGAGCCGACCGGCTTCGACCCGGACAACCTGTGGCAGGTCGCCGAGGGAGTCACCCCGGTGATCAGCCCCGGCGTCGACGACGACTGGCACGACCCCGGCCCGAATGTGATCGGCCGCCGCGGGTGATCCGCTCAACTCGGCGCGGCGGTTCGGCAGCGGCCGCCACGCAGCCTTCGTCCGCTGCTCCGAGTTGTGGGCAGGCTGAAGTAGTGGGTGCAAGCGCTGCGCGGGCGGCAACGCGTTCGGAGGGTGCTACCCAGCCGGCAACGCGTTTGGTGGGCGCTGCCCGGCCGTCCGCGCGGTGGGCGACTGCTCGGCGGGTGGTGGCTGGGCTGGGGGTCGCTGTGCTTGTTGTGCTGCTCACCGGCGTACCGGCTCAGGCTGACACGTGGCGGGACCGGCAGTGGTATTTCGGGCCGATGCGGCTGGCTGAGGCTCAGGAGTTGGGCCGGGGCGGCGCCGGCGTGACCGTTGCCGTGATCGACACCGGTGTGGATTCCGGGCATCGCGATCTGCGGGGGGCCACCGTGCCGGGCTGGGTCGTCACGCGGGAGGAGCCGACCGACAATGTGGACACCGGGCCACACGGCACCGGCATGGCCGCGCTGATCGCGGGCCGGGGCCACGGGGACGGGGCCGGGCTGGTCGGGGTCGCGCCGCGCAGCAAGGTGATGCCGATCCGGCCGGTCAACGACGACCTGCTGATCGCCAACGGCATCCGGTGGGCGGTCGAGCACGGCGCCAAAGTGATCAACATGTCCTTCGACGTGCCGTCCGACCAGGTGCTCGAGGACGCGATCGCCGAGGCCTACGCGAACGACGTCGTGCTGGTCGGCGCGGCCGGCAACGGGGGCGGCGGGGTGATCGAACCGGCGGTGTTCCCGCACGTCGTGGCGGTCGGCTCGGTCGGTCGCAACAACCGGGTGGCCTCGTTCTCGAACCGGGGCCCCGAAGTGGACCTGGTGACGTACGGCGTCGGCATCCCGGTGGCCCGGCCCGGCAACAAGTACGCCGTCACGAACGGCACGAGCGTCTCGTCGGCCCTGGTCGCGGGCGCGGTGGCGCTGATCCGGGCCCGCTACCCCGACATGCGCGCGCCCGAGGTCGTCGACCGGCTGATGGAGACGGCGATCGACCGGGGCGCCAAGGGCCGTGACAACCGGTACGGCGCCGGCCAGCTCGACCTGATGGCCGCCCTGACCGCGCCGCGGGCCGCACCGAAGACCAGTTCCGCTCCGGCCCGGATTCCGGTGCAGGCCCCGGCCGCGGCATCGTCCACACCCGACCCGGGGCCGTCGCCGATAGTGATCGTGGCGGTCGGCGTACTGCTGCTGATCGTCGGTCTTTCGGTCTTCATGGTGGTTCGGGCACGACGTAGTTCCTGATCAGCGCGGTTTCACCCGGTCTGTTATGGCACTCGCCCGGCCCGCCCGGTGCGCTACTCTCGGTCGTACCGGAGATCGGGGGAGCACCGGTGACTTCATATCGTCCAAATCGGATAACAGGATCGGATCGCACCGGCACGGCCTACGCCGTTGTCGATCCGGTCGGTCGTTTTGTCGACATAGGCCTGCGACCCGGCTGGTGGCGGGCGCTGGGTCCGGCCCGGGTCGCCGCGGGTCTGCTCGAGGCATTGGAATCGGCGCGGATGAGCGCGGCCCTGGCCCCGCTGGTCGAGCGGGGCGAGATCGTGGACGCGGCCCGTGGTCGCATCACCGAGGCCTACCGGCTGATCGACGAGGGCCGCGAGCAGCCGGCCCTGCGGGTGATCATCGGTCCGCGTGGCCTGTTCCGCCTGCACGTGCGGGGCGGTCGCATCGAGAGCGCCGAGACCGGGCCGCTGACCCCGGCCGACACCGACCGGCTGGGGGCCGACGCCCGCGACTGCCTGACCGAGCTGGCCCGTCCCGCGGCCGGCGCGGAATGTGCACCGGCCGGGTAGCGTCGGGGCATGGTGGATCAACCCACGATCGTGGTCCGCGGCGAGGCGTTCCGCGAGGTGCCGCCCGAGCAGGCCGTTCTCTCCGTCACGCTGTCCGCGCGCGACCGTGACCGCGAGACCGTGGTGTCGCGGCTGCTCGAGCGTTCGACCGAGTTGCACGCCCTGCTGGCCGAGGCGGGCGACGCGATCGAGCGGCGCGAGACCGGTGGCGTGCGCGTGTTTCCCGAGCTCAAGCGGGGGAGCGAGCGCGTCGTGGCGTACACGGGAAATGTCGCCACGACCGTGACCGTGACCGACTTCGAGCCGCTCGGTCAGCTCTTGCTGCGGCTGGCCGCGCTCGAGCACGCGGCGGTGGCCGGGCCCTGGTGGCAGCTGCGCACGGGCAGCCGGGCCGGGGCCGACGTGCGCCGCGAGGCGATCGCCGACGCATTGTCCCGCGCCCGTGAGTACGCGGCGGCCGTCGGCGCCCGGATCGACCAGCTGGTCGAGATCGCCGACGACGGCACGGGTGGCGGCGGCGGTCCGATGATGCGGGCGATGGCCTTCGACGCCGGCACGCCCGAGTCGGCCAGCTTCGAGATCGACCCCCAGCCCCAGACGGTCCAGGCCTCGGTGACCGTGCGCGTGACGATCACCCCGCCCGAACTCGCCCCCTGACGCCGACCGCCCTCGGACGATCGGCGGAGGCCGCTCTGTCCGGATAATGCCGTTTCGGGCGCGGCGGGCGGCATGATCAGCAAGACTCGGCTGCATGCCGAAGGGCCGCCGAGACGTGCTGCTGCGGGTGGCGAACGTCAACCCGGCCAGCGTGACCACCCACACCGACCGGGTGCTGTACTCCGCCATCGGCGTCTTCATCCTCTTGTACTTCGTCTACGCCACGCTCGGTGGCGCCGCGTTCATCGACGCCGGCGCCAACTACGAGCACCCCTGGTACCGCTGGCTGGTCGGTCCGCTGGTCGCGGCCGGGGTCGTCGCCTATGACCGGGCGGTGGTCGGGCGGGTCGCCATCAGCTACGAACAGGTCGACTCCACCGATCCGAAACACCTGCTGAAAAAACCGACCATCGGCCTGTACGCCGGCCGGCTCGGACTGGCCCTGCTGTTCGCCGTGCTCATCACCGAACCGCTGATGCTGGCCCGCTACCAGGGCGAGATCGACGCGCGCCTCAACGAGGTGCACAACCAGCAGCTCAGCCGCATCGACCGGGACGGCGTGGTCGGCACCTGGACCGCCCGGCTGGCCCAGCTCGACCGGGAGACGGCCGGGGACGACGCCGCCGTGCGCGCCCTCAACGACCGGGCCGCCCAGAAGCGCGAGGACGCCCGCACGCTCTATCAGCAGGCGGTCGACGACTCGGCCGGCGACGGGGTGACCCGGGCCGCCGGCTGCCCGGCCGGCGGCTCCTGCGACCAGCTCGTGAAACGGTCCCGGGGGCTGGACGACGAGGCGACCGCGCTCGACGTGCGGGCCGGCCGGTTGCTCGACACCCAGCGGGCCGCCCGCGAGGCCCGGGCCGACGAGAAGTCCGCCCTGACCCGGCAGATCGGCGAGCAGCGCGAGGCCAACGAGACGGCGGTCGAGGCCGACTCCGGCTTCGGGGCCCGCACGGCGGCCATGTGGCACCTGGTGACCAGCGACTTCTGGGGCGTCGGGGTCTTCTATCTGGGGATCACGCTGCTGCTCGTGGCGCTCGACTGCGCGGCCGTGGGGCTCAAGTTCGCCTCCCGCGGCAACGGCTACGAACGCAACGAGGCCCGATTGGCCCGCCGCCGCGAGCACGAGGCGACCCTGATCCACGAGCGCGAGATCCAGGACGCCCGGGTGTACGGGGCGGCGATGGCCCGGGTCGTCTCCGAAGGCATCGAGACGGCCAGCCACGACGAGGACGTGGTGCGGGACTCGGCCGAGCGGGCCAGCGCGGTGCTGCGGACCTCGGTGGTCGTGCCGCCGGAGATCCGCGAACTCACCGCCCACCCCGGCCGGCACCACCGCCCGTTCGCGGCTGACCTGCTCGGGCCTCGGGCGCGGCACCAGCGCCCGACCGCGGCCGAGACGGAGTAGCGCGGGTCAGAGTTCCCGGCGTACGCCGGAGACCCGCACCGGAACAGTGAAGGTGGCCCCCTGGCAGGCTTTGGGGGAGTCGGAGCGCATGGTGAGGGCGCCGGGCACGTTGAAGGCGCCGATCGAGTTGTTGCCGACCTCCCACAGCACCGAGTACTTGGACCGGCTCAGCTTGACACCAGTGGCCCGGCAGCCGGCCTTCTCATGCTCGGGGTCGGCCACGACTGTCCCGTTCGCGGTCACCGAGGTGATCTTGATCGGGAACGAGTTGTCGTTGGTGACCGTGACGACCAGGTTGCCGGTGGCGCCCGCCCGCAGTGCCACGTTCAGGTCGGAGCGTGCCCGCAACGACAGCTCGACCGGCGCGCCGTCGGTTGCCTGCGCGACCTCCGAGCCCGTGATCTGCCAGTACGACCAGGCCGCGCCCGCGTTGACGACGATCGCGAGCGCCGCGGCGATGCCGAGGATGATCCGCGTACGCCGGTCCAGGCCCCTCTTGCGAGCCGGCGCTGACGGGTGCCGGACCTCCCACGTCGGCTCCTCGTGGTCGGCCGGATCCAGTTCGATGTGCATGTCGGTGATCCTGTTGCCGTCGGGTCCGCGGTCGTTCAAGCCGCCACCCTCCCGAAGCCGGGTCAATAGATCACGCCGCATTACACGTGCCTCGGTCTTGCTCATGCGGCGCGTTCCTCCTTCAGCGACGGACGGGGACTTCATGTCTAATAACGGTCGCCGACGACGCGTGGTCGTGTGATCGGGATTCCGTCCCCGGTTCTGCGCGCATAAATCGCACAGTTGAGGCTGTCCGGCTTACCCCCAAAGGGGGATCGGTTCGGCAAATCGCCGTCAATGCATCGTCCATCGAACTCGCCCCTGACCAGGGGGTAGATTGCCGTCAGGGCGGCTCCGGCCCGGCCATATTCATCCCCGTGAGGGTCAAGGAAAGGCTTTCCCGGCGTACGGACGTCAGGCCGAGCCCGAAGCCGTTTCTCCCCGGTCCGGCCAGGCGGGCATCCGCCGAATGTCGGCCAGAATTCGAATATTCCGCCTAACCCGTCCGGGTACACAAAATCGATCGAGCCCGCGGCGTGGGACCCCGCCGCGGGCTCGATCATTACCCCACCTATTTCGGAATGCCTTCGCCGGCCGAACCGCTGGCGGACGGTTCCGGCGCCGCGCTCGCAGGCTCCCGCACCGCGGGCGAGGACGCGGCCGGGGGTGCAGTTTCGTCTTCGGTCTTCTCCGGCTCCGGCGCCGGCGCCGTAGTGACGGGCTCGGCGGCCGGTTTCTTGGTGGCTTCGGTCGTCGGCGCCACGGTCGTCGGTGGCGTGGTGGGCGCGACCACCTTGGCGGCCGGCGGCGGCTCCGCGACCTTGGCCGCGGCCGGGGCAGCCGGAGCGGCGGGGAAGGTGAGGGCCTTGCTCAGGCCGCCCTCGGCCCCGGACCACTTGGCGTAGTGCGGGATGACGGCCCACTTCCACTTGCTACCGGCAACTGCGGAAGCGGCGAAGGTGACCGACTCACTGGCACCGCCGGATGCCTCGACCTCGCGGACGAGCGCCTCTTTGGCCGGGTTGTCCTGGCTGTGCGCGGTGACGGTGTAGCGATCCATCTTGACGCCCGGCACGAGTTCCTGAGCGCTCCAGCTCACGACCGCCGCTTTGGACTGCTTCGCGACACTCGGCTTGGTGCCCTTGGGCATCTTCGCGGACCGAGTCGTGACCTTGGCGCTGCCGCCGATCACCCACGCGGCGTTGGCGGTCAAGGTTCCAGCCGCGACAACCGCAGCGGCAGTCGCACTGATCAGGACGTATGTCGTGCGCTTCCTCATCGGCCGGCCTTTCTGCCGGTTCCGGCGAGGGAGATCAGCAACTTGGTGTTCGCGCACTTCGGGGTGGCATTGCGGGGCATTGTCACCGGGATCGAGCCGGCCAGGGTGGTGCGGCCGTAGGGCTTGATCGTGACGGGAAGCCGGCCGCTGTAGGCGGCGACCCGCAAGGTCGCGCCGGTGGCGGGGCAGGCACGGCGGTCTGTGCCGACCAGACGGCCATCCAGTGTTTGCAGCGAGAGCGGGAAGTCGAACGGGTTGATCACGGTGATCTTGATCTGCCGGGTTGCCCCGGGGTAGAGGCCGGTCACCGGCCGCCCGCTGAGGGTGAACCGCACATTGCCGTAAGAGTCGCGGCCGCCGTGGGTCAGCACCATGTCCTGCCTGTCGGGCTCCCCCTGCTGGCTGCCGGCAACGATGAACGCCGTGGCCAGCGTCGCCGCTGCGGTGACGGCCGATCGCCATGCCTTCACAGGTGCCTCGTTCGCTGAGAAGTGATCAGGACCTGATGATGGGAAGTGGGCGCGTGACCGCCCACTTCCCTCAACGTCATGCCGCGACTTCGCCCTTGAGCGTGGCCTTGACGACGATGCCGGGCTTGTTCGCGCAGAGCTCGCTGGCGTTCTCCGACATCTTGAGGTCGCCCAGATCGACCGATGCCGTCGTGCCGGGGTCGAAGACAGTGGACGTGTTCAGCTCGGGGAAGCTGAATCCGGCCAGCGACTGGGTGCAGTCACCCCCACCCTCGACGGTGATCACGTCAACCGCGGTGATCTTGACCTTGTAGTCGTTCGGGTTGTTGAGGGAGACGCCCTGCAGTTGCACGATCTTGCCCGGGAAGAACTTGTTGGTGGCCCCACCGGCGCGGAGGTCGATGGTCGCGGTGACGTTTCCGATCGTGGAGGTCGCCACGGTGGTGTTGCTGCTGCCCTGGAACCAGCCGCTTGCGTAGGCGAACGCCGCGGTTCCGCCGGCGACGGCGAGAACGGAGCCGGTGAGGATGGCCGCGGAACGCTTGGTGAACTGACGCATGGGGAAGTTCCTCCTGGAACGTTTGGGTAATTCGTTAGGTGCTCGAAATTGGTGTGGCCGGGGCTCGAAGCGTTCCGGCGCTGCGACAAAGATGGCCGATGGAGACGGCCTAAGCGATAGTGCTTTTGCCCGTCCTATCCAGAACGCGGAGTCAGCCGACTATCGATGATCGGATTAACCCGTAGGGCTGACCGCAGCGCGAGACATCGAGCGCGCACCCCGCGCTGGCGATCACCAATAAGCGCTGGTGGCTGCATCAGGCAGCACAAACGGTGACGTATCAGCAGAGCGCCGGCTTCTCAAGCCTTCGAAAGATCCATTGTGGGCCGTAACCCCGAAAACGCGAGCGAAGACGAGCATTAATCGCGATGCTTGCCGTGCTGCAAGGGCAGCTTTCCTCTAATGGGGTAAGCGAATTTGGCGCCCCGCTCACCTGAAAGAGGCTTACCGGCGATGCTTCTGTCGGCCGCCGGGGCGAGCCGGGCTTAACCGGCCGGGAGGACCGCCGTCGCCTCGACCTCGACGCGGAAGTCCGGGTTGACCAGTCCGGCCACCTGCACCAGTGTGCTGGCCGGGGGCGCGGCCAGGTTGATGAACTCGTCGCGGGCCGTACGGAAATCGGCCAGATCCGCGAGGTTGGTCAGGAAGATCGTCAGTTTGACCACGTCGGACATTCCGGCGCCGGCCGCGGCCAGGGCCGTCTCGATGTTGCGGAACACCTGGCGGGTCTGTGCCAGCGCGTCGTCCTCGCCGACCAGCCGGCCCTCGGCGTCGAGCGGCACCTGTCCGGACACCACTACCGTCGGGCCCGTGTAGGAGACCGCGTGGCTGTAGTTGTTCGTGGGCGGCGACCCCGCCGGCCGGACATGGTGCTGCATGGATCGAGACTAACCGCTACGGTCGGGCCCATGGCGCAGGTCTTCGGCGAGGTGGCCGCCCTGTACGACGAGGTCCGGCCCGGTTATCCCGAGGGCGTGCGCGACGCGATCCTCGAATACGGCGGGCCGCCCGACGGCATCGTCGAGCTGGGGGCCGGCACCGGCAAGGGCACCGAGCTGCTGGTCGGGTTCGACACCTGGCTCACCGCCCTGGAACCCGACCCACGGATGGCGGCTGTCCTGCGTACCAAATTTCCGCAGGTCGCAGTGATCACGACGACGTTCGAGGAGTGGTCGCCGGGCGGGTCGCGGCCCGGGCTGGTGGCCTGCGCGATGGCCTGGCACTGGATGGCGGCCGCGACGCGCAACCGGCGGGCCTTCGACCTGCTCGCCCCGGGCGGCACCCTCGCGGTGTTCGGCCACAAGTACGCCTACGCCGACCCGGGGCAGGAACGGGCGATCGGCGACGTGCTGCGTTCGGTCGATCCGACGGTGGCCGACCGGGCCGACCACTGGGTGCGCGACGACGTGCTCGCCTCGGGAGTGTGGCCGACCGTGGTCGAGCGCCGCTTCACCACGTACCCGGTGCTGGCCAAGCCGCGGTATCTCGAGCTGATGCAGACGTTCTCGCCGTTCCGCCGGCACACGCCCGACCAGCAGCGACGGGCCCTGGACGGGCTGGACGCGGCGATCGACGGGCCGGTGCGCCTGGAACTGCGGACCAGTCTGGTGCTGGCCCGGAAGCCCTAGACGCGGGCCAGCTTCTCGGCGTAGAGGGTCGCTCGGGCGATCTCGCCCACCGTCCGGCTCGCGCGGGCGGCCACGGAACCGTCCGGCGCCCAGATGCCCGAGCGGCCCGCGGTCTCGGGGTACTCGGGACCGGACGCGCCCGCGCACGAGGCGACGGCCACCCAGACCCCGTACTCCTGGCTGATCTTGCGAGCCCGCTCGGCCAGCACCACGTCGTCGGCCGGGTGGTCGACCACCCCGGCGATGTAGGCGTCCATGCCCAGCGCCGCCGTGGTCGCCGCGTGCTGCTCGACGCCGGTGTCGCGGCAGATGCCCAGGCCCAGGCGCCAGCCGTCGACCTCGATGACCTCGGGACCGGGGCCGGCGGCGAAGCGCGACTCGGTGTGGTGCGGGTTGACCTTGCGGTAGACGACCCGGGCCCCCTCGCCGTCGATCATCAGCGTCGCGATGTGCGGGCCGGCGACGGGCGCGCCGGCCAGCGCGATCGTGTCGGTGGCGGCGCAAGCGTCGATCAGCGGGCGCAGCCGCGGGTCGTCCGCCGAGACGAGGGGCGCCGTCAGGTCGTACCCGGTGAGGGAAAGTTCGGGAAAGACGACCAGCCTTGCGGCGGACGCGCGGACCGCGGCCGCGTGCCGGGTCGCGTTGGCGGCGATGTCGAGCGCGTGGACGGGCGGTTGGGCGACGGCGATGACCAACGAGCGCATGGGCCGATCTTTCTGCGGGGGGATTGGGTCAGGGACGGACGGCTTCGACCAGGAAACGGTGGGCGGTGACGGTGAAACCGCCGTGCAGGCGGATGTAGGTGTCGAGGCGGTCCAGCGCCTGCTGGTAGTGCCTCGGGCTGAAGTCGCGGATCTGCCAGGGCAGGTCCCGCAGCTGGCGGACCACGGCGCCGACGTCGTGGAAGGTCATCGGCGGGCGTTCCTCGCGCACGTCGATGACCTCGAGACCGGCCGCGGTCAGCGCCGAGACCGCGACATCGGCGTTCCAGGGCTGGCGGTGAGCCGGTGGCGCCCCCAGCGCCACGTTCAGCTCGGCCAGGTCGTCGCTGCCGACCTGCTGGGTCAGCACGGTGCCGTCGCGGCGCAGCAGCCGCACGATGTCGGTCGCGGGCAGCCGGCCGTGACGGCTGAGCACGACGTCGAACTCGTCCTCGCCGCCGGGGAGCTCGGTCAGCACCTCGACGGCGAGCGGGGCCAGCCGGTCGCGAGCCACGGGGATGTTCCTCGTCCAGCTCTCGACGGCGACGGTGTGCGGTGGCAGCGGAGCCAGCTCGGCCAGCAACTCGCCACTGCCGGTGTCGAGGTCGAGGGCCGAACAGGCGCGGCGCAGCAGGGTGCGGGCCAGGGCCGGGTACGACCATGACGGCTCGGAGCCGACGTCGCGCCCGTCCAGCCAGGCGAACTCCCAGCCGGTGGCGCGCTCGCCGGCGGACTCCTCGAACTGCTGGCCGATGCGCACCCGACGACGGTAGCCACTGCCCCTGTGGGCGAAGCACCCGGTGTGACGTGACTCAAGCCCGAACCTGTCACGCGGAAGTAAATTGTTACGCCGCCGCGACCTCTACGGCCGGACCGGCATCAGGATCGAGAACCGGGAGTCGTCGCCCGGGACCCGGACGGCCAACGGCTTGATCGGCCCGTCGAGTTCCAGCACGAGCTGCCCGGTGCCACCCGCGTCCAGGGCCTGCAGCAGGAACTCGCGGTTGACGGCCAGGTGCACCTCACCTTCCGGGACGACATTCACATCGCCGTCCCGAAAACCCAGAAGCGCCATTTCGTACGTGGTCCCGTCGTGCTCCTTCATGACGACGGGCGCGGCGCTGACCTGATCACGTAGCGCCGCCGAGTCGACCGTGACCCGGGTCGTGGGTGCGCCGAGCGCGTCGAGCAGGCGGCGGTGATCCGGGTAGTCGATGTCGAGGGGCTCAACCTCGAGCGAGGCCGCTTCTTCCCGTACGCGATCCGCCCCCAGATCCAGCACGGCCGAGCCCTCGCCGAGCGTGGCCCGCAGACCGTCGACAAACTCGAGCGGCAGCACCGAGCGGATCGGTGGCCCCTCGACCTCGGCCGGCGCCGCCGCCACGGCCATCCGGAAACGGTCGGTCGCGACGAGCGTGAGCACGCCACCGGTCACATCGAGCAGCACGCACTGCAACATCGGCAATGCCGGATCGGCCCCCGCGGCAAAGCGGACGGCATCGATCGTGGCGGCCAGAGCGGCGGCGGGCAGGCTGACGCGGGTCATGAGTTTCTCCTCCAGGTCGAGCAGGGCGTGGATGCGGAGGAGTTCACGCTGAGCATCGGCCAGCCCGTCCTCGAGGCGCCGCCGGTGCGCCTCGAGCCGCCGGCGCACGGCAGCCGGGTCGTTCAGGTCCCGGACGCACTCGGCGATCTCGGCCACCGGCAGCCCGACGCGGCGCAACCCCGCGATCAGCCGGGCCGCCCGCATCTGCTCGTCGGTATAGCGCCGATAGCCGTTCGCTGTGTCCACCTCGGCGGGAACCAGCACGCCCGCGCTGTCGTAGAACCGCAGCGCGCTGACGCTGAGCCCACTGGCCCGAGCCACCTCACCGATGCCGCGCATGTCTCCTCGCACCTCACCGACCCTGTCGCCTCGACCAGGTCGAGGGTCAAGCCGCGATGATCTTTCGAATCCGCAGAGGCTGCCATCCCTAACCCCCACCCGCCTCGGGGCGTTGTGGGGTGAACTTACGCGGGTGTCAAGCGAGAGGCAGCCAGTTGTCCACAGGCCCGCCCATCGCCTTGTCCACAGACCGAGCCCGTCTAGCTGAGCAGCAACATCACGGCCACAGCCAACATGACCACCGCGATCAGGCCGTCCAGCACACGCCAAGCCGACGGGCGGGCCAGCAATGGCGCCAGACGGTGTGCGCCCGCGCCCAGGGCGGTGAACCAGACCAGGCTGGCCGCTGCCGCGCCCGCGCCGAAGAGCCAGCGGTGTGGGTGCTGTTGCGCGACCGAGCCCAGCAGCAGCACCGTGTCGAGGTAGACGTGCGGGTTCAGGTAGGTCAGGGCCAGGCAGGTCAGCACCGTCGCGCCCAGGGTGGCCGGGGCCTTCTCGGCGGCCCGCAGGGCGGTGGGCCGCAGGGCGCGGCGCGCGGCCAGCACCGCGTACGCGATGAGGAAGGCCGCCCCGAACCACTTGATCACTGTGACCGCGTCGGGGCGGGCCGTGATCACCGCGCCCAGGCCGCCGATGCCCGCGAGGATCAGGAACAGGTCGGACAGCGCGCAGACCAGCACGACCGCCACCACGTGTTCGCGGCGCAGGCCCTGGCGCAGGACGAACGCGTTCTGGGCGCCGATGGCGATGATCAGGACGGCGGAGGCGAGGAAGCCGGCGGCGATGGAGGTGAGCACGGCTTTGACCGTATTTTTAAAACTAGGCGTACTCAAACTAAAGATTTTGACGTTGCATTAGCATCGCTTATGTGGACTTCGCGCAACTGGCCACCTTCCAGGCCGTGATCGAGTCGGGCAGCTTCGACGCGGCGGCGCGCGAACTGCACGTCACACCGTCGGCGGTGAGCCAGCGCATCAAGGCCCTCGAGCGCTCGGTCGGGCAGGTTCTGGTCCGGCGTACGAAACCCTGCGTGCCCACCCCGGCCGGTGAGGCCCTGGTCCGCTTCGCGGGGCAGGTCGCGCTGCTCGAACGGGAGGCCATCGGTCAGGCCCGCGGCGGCACCCGGGTGTCGATCGTGGTGAACGCCGACTCGCTGCACACGTGGTTCCTGCCGGCGCTGGCCGCCGTGCCCGGCCCGCAGTACGAGTTGCACACCAATGACGAGTACTACACCGCCGACCTGTTGCGATCAGGGACGGCCATGGCGGCCGTCACTGCCGATGACACCGCTGTGCAGGGCTGCCGGATCGAACGGCTCGGCGCGCTGCGCTACCTGGCGGTCGGGCGCCCGGACGACACCGCGATGATCCTTTACGACCGCCGGGACCGGCTCCAGCATCGCTTCATGGAAACCGACGAATCCGATTTGCCCATCCACTACGTGCCGTCGGCCTCGGGTTTCATCGAAGCCATCCGCATGGGCCTGGGCTGGGGCATGGTCCCCGATTGGATCGCCCGGGCCGACATCGCCGCCGGACGCTATGTCGACCTGCACCCCGGCCGCCATCTCGACGTGCCTCTGTACTGGCAGTACTGGCGGATCGGCTCCGAGGTGCTGGACGAGCTGACGGCCGCCGTCAAAGCGGCGGCCGCCCCTTACCTGCGTTAGGAGTTGGCGTGCAGGGCCGCGTTGAGCTCGATGCCCGTGCCCTTGCGCGGCTTGGCCTCGAGCGCCCCGGTCACCGAGTTGCGCCAGAACAGCAGGCCGTTGACCCCGGACAGCTCGCGCGCCTTGACCACCCGGCCGTCGGGGAGGGTGATCTTCGACCCGGCCGTGATGTAGCAGCCCGCCTCGACCACGCAGTCGTCGCCGAGCGAGATGCCGATGCCCGCGTTCGCGCCCAGCAGGCTGCGCTCGCCGATGCTCACCTTGTCCTTGCCGCCGCCCGAGAGCGTGCCCATGATGGACGACCCGGCGCCGACGTCGGAGCTGTCGCCCACGACCACGCCCTGCACGATGCGGCCCTCGACCATCGACGTGCCCAGCGTGCCCGCGTTGAAGTTGGCGAAGCCCTCGTGCATGACTGTCGTGCCCGAGGCCAGGTGGGCGCCGAGGCGGACCCGGTCGGCGTCGGCGATGCGGACGCCCGACGGCACCACGTAGTCGGTCATGCGGGGGAACTTGTCGACCCCGAAGACGGCCAGGTGGCGACCGGCCGCTCGCTCGAGGAAGCGCAGCTCGTCGACCCGGTCGGCCGGGCACGGGCCGGCCGACGTCCAGGCCACGTTGGCCAGCGCGCCGAAGATGCCGTCGAGGTTGAGCGAGTTGGGCACCACGAACCGGTGCGACAGCAGGTGCAGCCGCAGGTAGGCGTCGGACGCGTCCTTGATCGGGTCGGCCAGTGAGGCGATCGTCACGCGGACCTCGACCGTCGACAGGCCGGGCAGCGCCTTGGGCCCGGTCAGCCCGGCCGGCAGCGCCGGCGCCCCGGCGGGCAGGTCACCCAGGCCGAGGAAGCCCTCGGGGTACCAGGTGTCGAGCACCTGCCCCTCGGCGGTGACGGTGGCGAGGCCGATGCCCCAGGCAGGCGAGGTCGAGATCGCGGTTTCCACGCCCGAACCCTACTAAAACCCTGAGCCGAGTCGTGATTCACCTATGGCCGGTATCGTGCGGCCTATGGCCAACCCGCTTACCCCGGACGTGTTGGTCGACCCGGTGGAGCTCACCCGCACCCTGGTCGACATCGAGTCCGTCTCCCGCCACGAGCAGGCGATCGCCGACAACGTGGAGGAAGTGCTCCGCCAGGCGTCCCACCTCAGCGTCGACCGGCTCGGCAACACCGTCATGGCCCGTACGGACCTGGGGCGCGACCAGCGGGTCGTGCTCGCCGGGCACCTCGACACGGTGCCGATCAACGACAACTTCCCGTCGACCGTCGTCGACGACCTGATCTACGGCTGCGGCACCTCGGACATGAAGAGCGGCGTCGCCCTGGCCCTGCACCTCGCGGCCGGCCTGCCCGATCCGCGGTACGACCTCACGTTCCTGTTCTACGAGGCCGAAGAGATCGACTCGAAGTACAACGGGCTGCGCCTGGTCGCCGAGTCCCGCCCCGAGTGGCTGCTGGCCGACTTCGCGGTGCTGCTCGAACCGACGTACGGCGTGGTCGAGGCGGGCTGCCAGGGCACTCTGCGCGCGCTGGTGCGCACCACCGGCCGGCGGGCCCACACCGCCCGGGCCTGGCGCGGCGTCAACGCGATCCACGCCGCCGGTGACGTGCTGCGGCGGCTTTCGGACTATCGGGCGCGGACGGTCACCATCGACGGCTGCACGTACCGTGAGGGCCTCAACGCGGTCAAGATCCACGGCGGGGTGGCCGGAAACGTCGTGCCCGACGAATGTGTGGTCGAAGTCAACATGCGCTTCGCCCCGGACCGTACGGAGAAGCAGGCGCTCGAACACGTCCACGAGGTCTTCGAGGGCTACGAGGTCGAGCTGACCGATTCCGCACCGGGCGCCCTGCCCGGGCTGTCCGCGGCGCCCGCCCGCGAGTTCCTGGCCGCGGTCGGGGCCGAGCCGGCGGCCAAACTGGGCTGGACCGACGTGGCCCGGTTCGCGGCCCTGGGTATTCCGGCGCTCAATTACGGCCCGGGGGATCCGCTGCTGGCCCACGCCCCCGACGAGCACGTCGAGATCGGCAAGATCAGGGACGGGGCGGCGACGCTGTACCGCTGGCTGGCCTCGTGAGCTAGAGGGCCGGGCGTACGGCGACGCGGCCGATGGCCCGGACGGTCATCGGCTCGATCTCCATCGTGGCCTCGGGGTCGACCGGGACCTCCCGGCCGTCCTCGGGCCGGGCGCCGAACGCCATGCGGCGCTCCTCGACCACCAGACGGATCCGTCGCTGCATGCGACGCTGCATCTTCAAGCGCTCGTATCGGGTCGTCACGGTGGCTCCCTCGCCCGTCGTGCGTTTCCGCGAGTTGTAGTTACTGATCAGACGCTGTGGGGCTACCGTCCGTTGCTTCAATCTGGCAAAAAGGTCGCGGACCCGCAATCCTCTTACCGAAACCCACCCGGTTGTTCACCGGGTGACTGACCGTCCGCACTACCTTTTAGGCATGACGGACAGCACCAACGGACGACGCGACGGTGCGCCGGAGCGTCATCGCGGCGCGGTCACCCTTCGCCGCGAGTCGATCCCGCCGAGCACGGCCGACGAGAAACTGCTCGACTCGCACCACCGGCGGGAGTGGAAGACCAAGGACGCCTGGCGGGCCCTGCGCATCCTCTCGGAATTTGTCGAGGGCTTCGACACCCTGGCCGACCTGCCACCCGCGGTCAGTGTGTTCGGCTCGGCCCGCAGCCACCCCGACAGCCCGGAGTGCGAGATGGCCGCGGCCCTGGGGGCGGCGCTGGCCGAGGCCGGCTACGCGGTGATCACCGGCGGCGGGCCGGGCGTGATGGAGGCGGCCAACCGGGGCGCGACCGAGGCCGGCGGCATGTCGGTCGGGCTCGGCATCGAACTCCCCTTCGAGCAGGGCCTCAACGACTGGGTCGACATCGGGATCGACTTCCGCTACTTCTTCGTCCGCAAGACCATGTTCGTCAAGTACGCCCAGGCGTTCGTGGTGCTGCCCGGCGGCTTCGGCACGCTCGACGAGCTGTTCGAGGCCATCACGCTGGTGCAGACCAAGAAGGTCACCCGGTTCCCGGTCATCCTGATGGGCACGGCGTACTGGTCGGGCCTGCTCGACTGGGTCAAGGGCACGTTGCTGGCCGACGGCAAGATCAGCGAGAGCGACCTGGAGCTGATCCAGCTCACCGACGACGTGGACGAGGCCGTGCAGATCATCGTGGACGCCGACGCCGCGCTCGCCGACAACCAGGGCCAGGGGTGACGTGGCCGCCATCTGCGTCTTCTGCGCCTCGTCGAGCACCCTCGAACAGAAGTGGCTCGACCTCGCCACCCGCACCGGGGAAGAGATCGGCGCCCGCGGGCACACCCTGGTCTCGGGCGGCGGCTGCGTCGGCATGATGGGCGCGGTGGCCGACGGGGCCCGGGCCGGCGGCGCGCACACGCTCGGCGTGATCCCGCAGTCGCTGGTCGACCTCGAGGTGGCCGACATGGCTTCCGACGAGCTGATCGTGACCGGCGACATGGGCTCGCGGAAGAACATCATGATCGACCGGTCGGACGCGTTCATCACGCTGCCGGGTGGGCTGGGCACCCTCGACGAGCTGTTCGAGGTGTGGACCACGGGGATCCTCGATCTGCACGACAAGCCGATCGTGCTGCTCGACCCCGACGGTTTCTACGACGGTCTGCTGGCCTGGCTGAGCCAGCTGGCCGACACCGCCTTCGTCCGCTCGTCGGCCCTCGATCGGGTGATCGTGGCCAAGTCGATCGGGTCGGCGTTGGACGCGATCGAGGAACGGGTAACCGGAGTCTGAGATGTCACGCCGGGTGGGTGTCACCACACCCACCCGGCGTGACCAGGGGCCCCGGCGGGCCCGCCGGCCGGAGGGGGCGCGCCAACGCGCTCTCACCGGGACACGCCGGTGCGCACCTTCCGCCCGTCCGGCGGCGTCGCGCCCGCCGGGGCACGCGCTGGATCGGTTGAGCCGACAGTGCGCCGAGAAATCGCCGGACGTCAACGTGGCATCTGCGAACATTCGCATGGTGCCCGTTTGGGGGACCGTGGAAGACTGCGTTGCATGCCCCCGCAACGGGCGACTCTGCTGCAGGTCGCACAGCGGGCCGGCGTGTCCCGCAGCACGGCCTCCTTCGTCCTGGCCGGCCGTCACCTGGACATGAGAATCTCGGAAGACGCCCGGCAGCGGGTGCTCCGGGCGGCTCAGGAGCTGGACTACCGGCCCAACCTCATGGCGCGGAGCCTGCGGACCAAGGTGACCCGCACCATCGCCCTCGTCTCCGACACCCTGGCCTCCGACCCCTACGCCGGCAAGGCGATCAACGGCGCCCTGGCCGCCGCGGTCGCCCACGGCCACCTGCTCTTCATCGGCGAGACCGAGGGCGATCCGGTGGTCGAGGAAAAGCTGATCGCCGACTTCCTCGACCGGCAGGTCGACGCGTTCGTCTACGCCAGCATGTTCACCCGCTACGTGCGGATCCCCAAGCAGCTCAAGGGGCATCCGGTGGTGCTGCTCAACTGCCTCACCAAGGGGGCCGAGCCGGTGCAGCACCAGATCATCCCGGACGAGCTGGCCGCCGGCTACAGCGCGGCCGTCACCGTGCTCGAGGCCGGCCACCGCGGCGACATCCACCTGGTCGGAAGCCCTGACGAGCACGTCTTCGCCGGTCGGGAACGGCTGGCCGGCATCCGCGAGGGGCTCCGAGCCGCCGGGGCCCGCCTGGCCGGGACGGTCGCCTGCGACTGGTGGCCCGATTCGGCGTACGAGGCCGTGCGCGCGAGCCTCGAGGCCGGGCTCAGTCCGCGGGCGCTGATCTGTCTCAACGACCGCATCGCCCTCGGCGCCTACCAGGCCCTGCGCGAGGCCGGCCGCCGCATCCCGGAGGACGTGTCGGTGGTCTCGTTCGACGACTCCGACCTCGCGGCCTGGCTGCGGCCCCAGCTCACCAGCATCTCGCTGCCCCACTACCAGCTCGGGTGGCAGGCGGTCGAGAAGCTGCTCGGCCCGCCGTCCGACCCGGCGGTGCTGCGGCTGCCGATGCCGGTCCGTCATCGGGCCTCGATGGCCAAACCGCCTGTTAGATAACGTCGGACCCTCGTGGTTTCCTTGTTGCCGTGAGCACGCCGGCCTCTTCCCCCGCCGCGGTGCGCCGCCCGGCATACCGTCTGGTCCGGCGTCCCGCCACCGTGCTGCCCGCGCTGCTCGACGACCCGCTCCAGAGCTACGCGGCCGGCCACGTCGACGGCCCGCTACTGGTGGTCGGCGGTCCCGGCACGGGCAAGACGACGACGCTGGTCGAGTCGGTGGCCGCGCGCATCGCCGCCGGCGTCGACCCCGAGCGCATCCTGATCCTCACTTTCGGCCGGCGCGGCGCCACTGCCCTGCGCGACCGCATCGAGGCCCGCATCGCCGCCGACCCCGGCCGCATCGTGCACGAGCCGCTGGTCCGCACCTTCCACGCGTACGCCTTCGGCCTGCTCCGCCGAGCCGCGGCCGACCGCGGCGAACCGTCCCCGCGCCTGCTCACCGGCCCCGAACAAGACCTGATCATCCGTGAGCTGCTCGAGGCCTCGGGCGAGGTCGACGCGCCCGACCCGATCGGCTGGCCCGCCGCCCTACGCCCCGCGCTGCCCACCCGCGCCTTCGCCCAGCAGCTGCGCGACCTCATGCAGCGCGCCGCCGAGCGCGGCGTCGGTCCGGTCGAACTGGCCCGCCTCGGTGAGCGCCTGGGCCGCGACGACTGGCCCGCCGCCGCCCGCTTCCTGCGCGAATACGTCGCCGTCCTGGCCCTGCGCGACGTGACCACCCGCGGCTCGTCGGCCTACGACCCGGCCGAGCTGGTGCGGGCCGCCTCGGGCCTGCTGGCCGACCAGCCCGACCTGCTCGAGGCCGAGCGCCGCCGCCTGGCTTTTGTCTACGTCGACGAACTGGCCGACACCGACCCGGCCCAGATCGAGCTGCTGTCGCTGGTCGCGGGCGGCGGCAAGCCGCTGGTGGCGTTCGGCGACCCCGACTCGTCCATCTACGGCTTCCGCGGCGCCGACCCGGGCGCGGTGGCCGGCTTCCCGGCCAAGTTCAGGACGGCGTCGGGCGCCCTGGCCGAAACACTGACCCTGCACACCAACTACCGCGCCGAGCTGCCACTGCTCTCAGCGACGTCCCGCGTCGCCCGCCGCATGCGCGGCCCGATCCGGCACCGCCCCATGCACCCCCCACCCCCGCTGCTCGGCCCCGAACCCCCACCCGCTCCCACCTCACCCGAGGCTGCCGGGGCGCACCCGCCCGCTCCCGCCGGGGCGCACCCACACTTTTCTGGCTCGCGCGACCCGGACACAGTCGGCGAGCACCCGCCCGTTCCCGGCGGCGAGCACCCGCCCGTTCCCGGCGGCGCGCATCTGTCCGCTCCTGCCGGGCCGCGCCCACACGGTCCTGGCTCGTCCGACGCGGACTCCGCCGAGGCGCACCTGGTCGAGGGTCCTGGCCAGCACGTCCCTGCCCCCGAGCCGGCCCGATCCGATGGGCCGCGTGGCGCTTTCAGCGGCGTGACTCACGGAGAGCCCAGCCCGCACCCCGCTCCGGCGGCCGAGCGCAGCGTCGAAGAAGCGTCCAGCCGGAAGGCCCTACCCGCCGAAACCGATGTGCGGATATTTCGGGCGGCCACCGCCGAGGCGGCTTATGTGGCGCACGCATTGCGTGAAGCGCATTTGCTGCACGGGGTGCCGTGGTCGCGGATGGCGGTAATGCTGCGCAGCACGTCGTTGCAGTTGCCGTCGTTGCAGCGGGCACTGGCCGCGGCCGGTGTGCCGACCGTGACCCATGCCGAAGACCTGCCGCTGCACCTGCAGCCGGCGGTCGCGCCCTTCCTGTTGCTGCTGCGCTGTGCGCTCGATCCCGAGGCGCTCAACGAAGAGACGGCCGTGTCCCTGCTGCACTCGTCGCTGGGCGGGGCCGATCCGCTGGCCGAGCGGCGGCTCCGGCAGGGGCTGCGGGCGTTGGCGCTGGCCGCGGGGGACAGGCGTCCGTCGGGTGAGCTGCTGGTCGACTCGGTTCGTGACCCGGCCGGGCTCGACATGGTGGAACGGCGCTGGGCCCTGCCCGCCCAGAACGTCGCCCGCCTGCTGGCCACCGCGCGCGAGGCCGCCGCCGCGCCCGGCGCCACCGCCGAGCAGGTGTTGTGGACGGTGTGGAAGGCCAGCGGGCTGGCCGACCGCTGGTACGCGATGAGCACCCGCTCCGGCCCCGCCCCCGAGAACACCGACGTCGGCCGGGCCCGGCAGTGGCGGGCCGAGGCAGCCGACCGTGACCTCGACTCGATGGTCGTGCTGTTCGACGCCGCGGCCCGGTTCGTCGACCGGCTGCCCGGCGCGCGGGTCGAGGTGTTCCTCGACCATGTGCTGGCCCAAGACCTGCCGGCCGACTCGATCGCCCCCAGCGCCGATCGGGGCGAGTCCGTCCGCCTGCTCACCGCCCACGCCGCCAAGGGCCTGGAGTGGGACGTGGTCGTGCTGGCCGGCGTGCAAGAGGGCATCTGGCCCGACCTGCGCCTGCGCGGCAGCCTGCTCGGCTCGGAACGCCTGGTCGACGTGCTCGCCGGCCGCGCCGCCTCGGGCCCGGCGGCCGTCGTGGGCGAGACGTCCGCCCTGCTCGACGAGGAGCGGCGGCTGTTCTATGTGGCCACCACCCGCGCCCGCCACAAACTGATCGTCACCGCGATCGCCACCGCGGGCGTCGGCGGCTCCGAAGGCGAAGAACAGCCGAGCCGCTTCCTCACTGAACTAGGCATGAACGACGACGACCCCGGCCCACCCCCACCACCCGATCCCAGCCCACCGCCCGGCCCCGATCCGCGGGACATCGACCCTGACGGCCCCCGCTCGGACGCCCTGCAAAGCCCTGGCGCCCCGCTGACTTCCGCTTCCGCGCAAAACGCCGCTTCCGCGCAAAACTCGGGCGCCGCGGAAAGCCTCGCCATGCTCCAGGGCGACGTCGCCACGGGCCGGATCTCCGAGCCTGTGCGCCGCGCCGACGTGGGCGAGCAGGGCGCCCTCATCAGCGATGATCCGGGGGAGTGGCCGAGCGAGGAGCCGTCCGACGAGGAGCCGGGTGAGGCCGAGCCGGTGGATGACCCGGAAGAGATCCCGGTGGGGCGGCCGCCGCGAGCTCTGACGCTGTCGGCGCTCGTGGCTGAACTCCGTACGGTCGTGGTGGGAACCGACCAGACGCCGGAACGACGGCATGCGGCGGCCGCCGAACTGGCCAAGCTGGCCGCGGCCGGCGTGCCCGGCGCGCACCCGGACGAGTGGTGGGGGCTGCGGCCGCTCTCCGACGACCGGCCGCTGGTCGACGACGGCGAGGCGGTCAAGGTCACGCCGTCCTCGATGGAGAGCGCCATGCGCTGCAGCCTGCGCTGGCTGCTCGAACGGCACGGCGGCGCGGCCCCGGCCGGCCCGGCTCAGGGGGTCGGCAACCTGGTGCACGCGGCGGCCATGCTGGCCGAGGACGCCAACGCCGACCGCGAGAAGCTGGTCGAGTACGTCAGCGCGCGGTTCGACGCGATCGAGCTGGCCGCCCGCTGGCTGGCCGGCCCGGAGCAGGACAGGGCGCAGGCCATGGTCGACAAGCTGCTGCGCTGGCTCGCCGTCAACCCGCGGCGGCTGCTGGCCATCGAGCACGAGTTCAGCGTCCGGCTCGAGGATCCGACCCGCCCGATCCAGCTCACCGGCCGGGTCGACCGGCTCGAGATCGACGAGGACGGCCGCCTCGTGGTCATCGACCTCAAGACCGGCAAGTCCACCGCCGTCGCCGCGGCCGAGGTCGAGGAGCACGCCCAGCTCGCCGGTTACCAGACCGCAGTGCAGGCCGGGGCCTTCGCCGACTACGGCGCCGAGAGTGGTGGGGCCGCGCTCGTGCAGCTCGGCCCGGGCAAGGACGCCCGCGAGCAGATGCAGCTGCCCCTGGCCGACGCGACCGACCCGCAATGGGCGTACGACATGGTTCGTCGCACGGCCGACACGATGGCCGCGGCCACCTTCTCGGCCGTCGCCAACAGCCGTTGCCGGGTGTGCCCGGTGCGCACCAGCTGCCCGGTCTCGGGCAAGGGACGCCAAGTCGTAGAGCAGGGCCAGTGACCCAACCGAGCCTCTTCGCCGACGAGCCGGCGACGCCCCGCCGCCGGGCCGATTCGGGACCCCGTTACACCCCGGAGGAGCTGGCCCGGCTGCTGCGGCTGCCCCGGCCCACGACCGAGCAGTCCGAGATCATCTCGGCGCCGGTCGAGCCGCTGCTGGTCGTGGCCGGGGCCGGGTCGGGCAAGACCGAGACGATGGCCTCGCGCGTGGTGTGGCTGGTCGCCAACAGCTACGCCCACCCCGACGAGATCCTCGGTCTGACGTTCACCCGGAAGGCGGCCGGGGAGCTGGCTCATCGCGTACGCACCCGGTTGGGGCAGTTGGTGCGCCGGCTCGGCCGGGACGACGCGTTCGCGGGCGAGGCCACCATTTCGACCTATCACTCGTACGCGGCCCGGGTCGTCACCGAGCACGGCCTGCGGGCCGGCTACGAGCCGTCGGCCCGCCTGCTCACCGAGGCCGCCCGCTGGCAGATCGTCGACTCGCTGGTGCGCTCGTACACCGGCGAGATGACCGGCGTGAACCGGGCCCCGTCCACCGTCACCGACGACGTGCTGGCCCTGGCCGGCGAGCTGGCCGAGCACCTGATCACCCCGGACGAGCTGGCCGCGTGGACCGGCCGCTTCTTCGCCGACGTCCAGGAGCTGCCGGGCAAGGTCTACAAGGACGTCAACGACGTGCTCACCCGGCAGCGTCAGCGGCTCACCCTGCTGCCCCTGGTCCGCCTGTACGAGCAGCGCAAGCTCGACCTGGAGGCGATGGACTTCGGCGACCAGATGGCCCGTGCGGCCCTGGTCGCCCGCGATCACCCCGAGGTCGGCGAGATCGAGCGCGGCCGCTTCCGGATCGTGCTGCTGGACGAGTACCAGGACACCAGCCACGCCCAGGTGACCATGCTGAACGCGCTGTTCGGGGGCGGCCATCCGGTGACCGCGGTCGGCGACCCGTGCCAGTCGATCTACGGCTGGCGCGGCGCCTCGGCCGGCACCCTCGACCGCTTCCCCGAGGAATTCACGTTGCCCGGCGGCGAGCCGGCCCGCACCGCCCGCCTGACCCGCAGCTGGCGCAACCGGCCCGAGATCCTGCGGGTCGCCAACACACTCTCGGCCCCGCTGCGCGCGTTCGGGGCCCGGGTCACCGAGCTGCGGGCGGCGGAACGGGTCTCCGGCTCGGTCGGCGGCCGCACGGTGGCCTGCGCGCTGCTGCCCACGTTCGCCGACGAGGCGGCCTGGATCGGCGACTCGATGCTCACCGCGTGGCGGATCATCGCCGGGATGCCCGAGGCCGCCCCGGGCGAGATCCCGGTCGAGAAGCGGCCGACCAGTGCCGTTCTGGTTCGCGTACGCAGTCAGATCCCGGCCATCGAGGAGGCGTTGCGCGCCCGTGGCCTGCCGGTCGAGGTGGTCGGCCTGGGCGGTCTGCTCGACACTCCGGAAGTACGCGACGTGGTCTGCACGCTGCGGGTGCTGGCCGACCCGACCGACGGGGCGTCGCTGTTGCGCCTGCTCACCGGGGCCCGCTGGCGGATCGGCCCGCGCGACCTGGTGGCCCTGCACCGCCGCGCCCGCGGGCTGGCCGCGGCCCGGGCCGCCGTGGTGGCCGGGGCCGAGCCCGACGACATCGTGGCCGACCGGCTCGACGACGCCACATTGGTCGAGGCGATGGCCGATCTGGGCGCCCCGCAGCAGTACTCGGCCGAGGGCTACGGCCGTCTCCATGCGTACAGCCGGGAACTGAGCGCCCTGCGGCAGCGCCTCGACCAACCGCTGCCCGACCTGGTGGCCGACATCGAGCGCACGATCGGGCTGGACGTCGAGGTGGCCGTGCGCGGCTGGGCGGCCGGGGACGCCGGTCTGGCCCGGGGTCACCTGGACGCGCTGGCCGACACCGCCGCCCGCTACGGCGCCGAGACCGACGGGGGCACGCTGGCCGGCTTCCTGGCCTTCCTGACCGCGGCCGAGGAGGAGGAACGCGGCCTCGAACCGGGTCAGGTCGACGTGGTCGAGGGCGCGGTCCAGATCCTCACCGCGCACGCCGCCAAGGGTCTGGAGTGGGACGTCGTCTCGGTCGCGGGTCTCAGCAAGGGCGTGTGGCCGAGCATGTCGCGCAGCTCCGACCACTACCTGATGGGCATCGGCGTGCTGCCGTTCCCGCTGCGCGGCGACTCGGACGGCCTGCCGCGGCTCGACCTGTCCGAGGCGGCCGACCAGAAGGGCGTGCTCACCGCGGTCACCGAGTTCGGCACGGCCTGGAAAGACCATGACGTCCGCGAGGAGCGCCGGCTGGCCTACGTCGCGGTGACCCGTCCGCGGCGCCTGCTGCTCGCCTCCGGCTACTGGTGGGGCGACGGCGTGAAGCGTCCCCGGGGCCCGTCGGTCTTCCTGTCGGAGATCCGCGCGGCCTGCGACGGGGGCGCGGGCGTGGTCGACGCGTGGACGCCCGAGCCGGACCCGGGCGCGACCAACCCGGCGGCCGAAGTGGTGCCGTCCGCGCAGTGGCCGTTCGACCCGCTGGGCCTGCGCCGCCCGGCCATGGCTGCCGCGGCCGACCTGATCCGCCGCATGATCTCAGCCCCCGGCGCCGAGGCGGCCGAGGCCTTTGCCGAGCTGGCCGAGGCCGAGCCCGAGGTGGCCGAGCGGTCCGGCCTGGCCGCCGAGCTGGTCGGCCTGCCGGCCGCGAAGGATCGGGACATCGAGCGCTGGCGGCGTGAGGCGGCCCTGCTGCTGGCCGAGCGCGACGAGCGGGCCCGCCGCGACGGCCCGCTCGAGGTGGCGCTGCCCGCCCACCTGTCGGTGTCGCAGCTGGTGGTGCTGCGCCGCGACCCGCAGGCCCTGGCCCGCTCGCTGCGCCGCCCGTTGCCTCATCGCCCGCTGCCGCATGCCCGAAGGGGCACGGCCTTCCACGCCTGGCTCGAGCAGCGGTTCGGCGCGGTCCGGCTGATCGACATCGACGAGCTGCCCGGTGCGGCCGACGACGACGCGGCCGACGACGCCGAGCTGATCGCCCTGCAGGAGGCGTTCCTGGCCGGTGAGTGGGCCGAGCGCACGCCGATCGAGGTCGAGGTGCCGTTCGCGACCACGATCGCCGGGGTGGTCGTGCGCGGGCGGATGGACGCGGTCTACGCCGACACAGCCAACCGGTTCGACGTCATCGACTGGAAGACCGGTCGCCGGCCCGAGGGCGCGGACGCCGAGGCCGCCGCCGTGCAGCTGGCCGCGTACCGGCTGGCCTGGGCGTCGCTGGCCGGGGTGCCGCTCAACCGGGTCCGGGCCGGCTTCCACTACGTCCGTGAGCAGGTCACCGTCCGGCCGGTCGACCTGCTCGACGCAGCCCAGCTGGCCGCCCTGATCGAGCGCCTCCCCGAACGGGTGAACTAAGCCCCGTCGGCCCCCGCAGCCGCCAAAAGATGCAACAAGCCGGACGCGTACGCCTCCTCGGCCGACCCGGCCGTGAACGTGCGCTCCTCACCCAGCAGATCGATGTCCACCTCGTAGCCGGCCGGGCCCCGCCGCAGGGCCCGGAAGGTGCCGCCCAGCAACTCGCGCAACTGGTCCTCCCGGGGCAGCCAGACCGTCTCGTCGAGCTCCACGTCGTCCATCGCCCACTCGGTCGTGCCGTTGAATCCGATCACCCGGCCCTCGGGCATCGCATGCACCTCGATCGTCATGTTGCTCAGGACGAAGACCTCGTCGTCGAGGTCCCGATCGGGGATCGCGAAACGGTCCCCGAGGGCCGGTTTCCAGCCCAGTCCGGCCTCCCTGAGCTGCTGTGCCAGTTGAACGCCGATCACCGGCGAACCTCCTCAGACGTGTTAAGCTCTGCGCGTTGTCAGTTTGGTTCCCAAGTACTCAGGAGCGCCTGTGGGGAAGTCTGCCCCAGGCGCTCTTTGTCGTAACCCGGGTTTCTCCGGTACGGGCGATCAGTACGGCGACACGAGACTCATGAAGTGTGGGTCTTATTACCTCGTTCCGCCCATGTTGGGTCGGAGCGATCGACCGTCGAGGAGACGATCATGGTTACCGGCGTTGTGAAGTGGTTTAACGCGGACAAGGGCTTCGGGTTCATCACCCCGGACGACGGCGGCGCCGACGTCTTCGCCCACTTCTCCGCTATCCAGACCTCGGGCTACCGCAGCCTGGACGAGAACCAGCGGGTCGAGTTCGAGGTGACCCAGGGCCAGAAGGGCCCGCAGGCCGCGAACATCCGTCCGCTCTGAAGTAGCTAGTCGAAAGCGCCGCACCCCGGTCGGGGGTGCGGCGCTTTTGCTGTGTCTCAGACGGCGGCCGCGGCCGGCAGCGGGGCTGTGCCGCCCATGTGGGCCGGCAGCCACCAGCGGTCGTCGGGGCCCGAGGGCTTCTCGGGGTACGCGCGCTGGGCCGCGTCGAGCAGGCCGCTCAGCCGTTCTTTCAGGATCGCCGTGAGCGCGTCGGGCGAGGTGCCCTTGGGCATCTCGATGGCCTGGCCGATCTTGATGATCACCGGCACGTGACGCTTGGTCAGATCTTTCTTGTGGTTCTTGGTCCACAGCCGGTGGGGACCCCAGACGGCCATCGGGATCAGCGGCACCTTGGCCGTGCGGGCCAGCCGGACCGCGCCCGACTTGAGCTCTTTGACGGTGAACGACTCGCTGATCGTCGCCTCGGGGAAGACACCGACCACCTCACCGTCCTTGAGCGCCTGGGTGGCCGCCCGGAAGGAAGCGGCGCCGGCGTCGCGGTCGACCGGGATGTGCCGCATGCCGCGCATCAGCGGACCGCTCACCTTGTGACGGAAAACGGCATCCTTGGCCATGAAGCGCACCAGGCGCTTGGCCGGCTGAGCGCCCAGACCGCAGAAGATGAAGTCGAGGTAGCTCACGTGGTTGCTGGCGAGCACCGCCCCGCCGGTGGCCGGGATGTGCTCGGCGCCGTCGATCTCGATCTTCATGTCGAGCACCCGGAACATCGTCTTGGCAAGGGCGACGACCGGCGGATACACGAGTTCCATGGCAAGACGGTAGCGGAAGTCGCTGAACTTCTCCTGGGACGGTGCAACGTACGGGCCCGTTTGCGCGTCTAAGAATTATCGGCCCTTTTCTCTCGGACGTATTTTGGAGGTACCGGCATGCGCGGACCATCCGCCCGCCGGGAGTTCGGATTCGTTCTCGCGGTCGCCGTCTCCGGCGTCGCGCTGGTGCTCGTGGTGGCCTTCGCGCCCTGGTATCCCGCCGTCGGCACCGCTCCGGCCGAGGTCAGCCCCTCGCTCTGGCAGCAGGTGAGCGCCCTGCTGGGCCAGGCTGTGGAGAACGCCGCACCCCTGCCGTGACGTGATCGCCACCATCGTGGTGTTCACTGGGTTTCATGTCCGAGCCTCACTCCTGGCAGCAACCGGGCGGCGGGTTCGGGTCCGGGCTGGTCACGGCTCCGGGCGGCCCTCCGGTCAAGCCGCCGCCCCCACCTGGGCCCGAGGCGCCGTCGCCCGACGGGCCGCAGCGGCGCAAGCGGCAGATGCGGATCTTCGGGGGAATCGCCGGCGCGATCCTGGCCATCGGTCTGACCGTCGTGCTCGTCCTCGTGTTCTCGTCCGAGGGTGACCCGTTCGGTTCGAAAGAGTCGGCCCCCACCGATGTACGCCCACCGCTGGCCCAGGCCTGTCCGGCGCCCAGCGGATCACCGAGCGCGGGTCCGACCCGGTCGCCCAGCGCACCGCCGCCGGCGACGGGGGCGCGGACGACCGACGACGAGGCCGGCATCTCGTACAAGGCCTATGGCGAGCCCTGGGAGCCGTGGACCGACGTGTGGCGGGCCGGGACGCTCGAGGTGCCCTATCGCAAGGGTCAGCACTTCGTCACCGAGCAGTACAGCGGCGGCAGTTACCACGCCTCGATCCTGTCGGCCGCGGTGCCGGCGGCCGACAACGACGCGGTGACGCTCAACCTCGAATGCGTGGGGCGGCAGGTGGCCGCGGACGTGCGGGCCGAGTACTACCCGCAACCGAACACGATGGACCCGATCCGTGACGAGCTGACCAAACTGGGCGGGCGGCCGGCCTGGGTCAGCGAGTTCCGGCTGCACTTCCAGGCGCCCGGGCTGACCGCCACCGAGGAACTCTCCGCGGTGGCGGTCATCGACGTCGGCAAGACGACCGCGGCCGTCCTCTACATCTCGGTCCCGGGCACCCACAAACAGTGGGACTACATCATCGACGACGTCCTTGCGTCTGTTCGGCCCGTGTAACGCCAGCTAAAGGGGCGCTTGCCGCGGAGCGACGTGGAGCCAGCTAGCTCAGCAGGCCCCAACGTTTGCGCAGGGAGTTGTCGGCGGCGTTGAACAAGACGTCGATCAGGATGCCGATGATCAGGACGACGATGATGTAGCTGATCACCAGGCTCGAGTCGCTCAGGTCGCGGGCCTGCTGCATGCGCACGCCGATCGACAGCGCGCCCGGCACGATGACCAGCAGCTCGCCGGCCATCAGGCTGCGCCACGAGAACGCCCAGCCCTGCTTGAGGCCCGAGATGAACGACGGTAGCGAGGCCGGCAGGATCAGGTGCCGGTATTTGGCGAAGCCCCGCATGCCCAGCACCTGCCCGACCCGCAGCCAGGTGCGCGGCACGTAGTCGATGCCGCTGATCAGCCCGTTGGCCACCGAGGGGGCGGCGCCGAGCACGACCACGAACAGGATGGCGCTCTCGCTGAGCTGGAAGAGCAGGATGGCCAGCGGGAACCACATGATCGAGGGCATCGTCTGCAGACCGGTGATCAGCGAGCCGATGGCCGCCCGCAACGGCGCGAACTGCGAGACGAGGGCCCCGACGACCGTGCCGATGACCACGGCCAGCAGGAAGCCGGTGAAGGCGCGGGTCATCGTCACCCGTACGCCGTCCCAGAAGTCGCCCGTGGTGATCACGTTGCCCAGGTCGGTGAAGACCGTGAGCGGCGAGGGCAGCACGTAGATCGGCTTCCACTCCGACCAGACCGCGGCCTGCCACACCAGCAGCACGATCGCGATGGCCAGAAACTTGGGCCAGGCGCTCTTCCAGATCCGCGGGCCGAGGTTGCCCTTGTCGCGCTTGGGCTGCAGCTCGAGCGCGTCGAGACCGGCGACCTCGGCCGCCTCGGAGGCATTCGGCGTCCGCTGGGCCGGGGTCTCCACCGTCGTCGGCGGCAGGTTAGTGGGCATGGCGGGCGACCTCCGCGCGGAGCCGGTCGGTGATCTCGGCGGCCTGACCGGCCACCTCGGGGGAGTCGATGCGCCGGGGCCGCTCGTGGGTGATCGCGTAGTCCTCGATCACCCGGCCCGGCCGGCTGCTGAGCAGGATGACGCGGTCGCCCAGGCGCACCGCCTCGCGCACGTTGTGCGTGACGAACAGGACGGTGAGCGACTGCTCGCGCCAGATCCGCTCGAGCTCGTCGTGCAGGATGTCGCGGGTCATCGCGTCGAGCGCGCCGAACGGCTCGTCCATGAGCAGGATGTCGGCGTCCTGGGCCAGCGCGCGGGCCAGGGCCACGCGCTGGCGCATGCCGCCCGAGAGCTCGTGCGGCCGCTTGTCGGCGAAGCCGCTGAGCCGCACGATGGCGAGCAACTCCTCGGCCCGCTTCCGGCGCTCGGGCCGGGACACGCCCTGCAGTCGTAGCGGCAGCTCGACGTTGCCCCGGACCGAGAGCCAGGGGAAGAGCGCAGCCTCCTGGAACATCAGCGAGACCTTGCGGCCGCCCGTGTCGAGCGTGCCGCCGGTGATCCCGTCGAGCCCGGCCACCAGCGAGAGCAGCGTGCTCTTGCCACAGCCGGACGCGCCCAGCAGGCAGACGAACTCACCCGGATCGACTTTGAGCGACACCCGGTCCAGCGCCAGCAGATCGTCGTACTTCTTGGAGACGTTCTCCAAGGTCACCAGACTCATGACACGGCCTCAGGCGGCCGAGTCGCTGACCTCGGGCTTGCCCGCGGCCTTGAGCAGCTCGTTGAGCGGCCCGAGGTCGTAGATGCCCTCGAGGTCGACCGGCTTGAGCAGACCGACCTCTTCGGCGTGCTTGGCGCTGGTGAACAGCGACGACGCGACCGGGTCGGCGGTGTAGGTGAGGTTCTTGAACGACGCCTGGAGCACGTCGTCCTTCAGCGGCTTGCCGCTGAGCGCCTCGATCTGGGCGTTGGCCGCGGTCTGGGCCTCGGCGTTGTTCTTCTCGATGTAGTCGAGCGACTGGAGGTGGCCCTGCAGCAGCTTCTTGACCGTGCCCGGGTACTTCTTGAGGAAGTCCTGGGTGACGATCAGGTGCGTGGTCACGAACAGCTCGTTGGGCCACAGGGTCTTCTCGTCGACCAGCACCTTGCCCTTGGACTCGAGCAGCAGCCGGCTGTAGTTGGGCTCGGGCACCCAGGCGCCGTCGATCGCGCCCTGGGCGAAGGCCTGCAGCGCGGTCGCGTTGTCCTGCGGGAGCACCGACACGTCGCCGCCGCCCTGCTGGTCGGCGTTGAGGCCGTTCTCCTTGAGCCAGGCCCGCAGCGCCACGTCCTGCGTGTTGCCGAGCTGCGGGGTGGCGATCTTCTTGCCCTTGAGGTCGGCCGGGCTGTTGATGCCCTCTTTGACCACCAGACCGGCGCCGCCCGAGGTGCTGCCCGCGATGATCTTCAGGCCGGTGCCCTTGGACTGGGCCCAGCCGTTGATGGCCGGGTTGGGGCCGATGTACGTGGCGTCGATCGCGCCCGAGAACAGCGCCTCGATCGCGGCCGGGCCGGCGTTGAAGGTCTTCGTGTCGAGCTTGGTGCCGGTGCCCAGCGCGGTCTCGAAGAACTTCTTGTTGACGCCGATCAGGGCCGGGGCGTGGGTGATGTTGGGGAAGTAGCCGAGGCGCAGCGTCCCGGCCTCGGCCGTGCCGCCGGTCGACCCGCCGGCGGCCTCGTCGTCGCCGCCGCACGCGGTCAGCAGGGAGACGGACAGCAGGGCAGCGGCGGCAGCAGCAAGCGCACGTGTGGTGCGGGAGCTCATGCGGACTCCTTGAGAATGGAGAGTTCAGCCAGGGTCTTGTGGTCGACGACGCCCTCGATGGCTTCCTCGACCGCGACCCACACGTCGTGCAGCCCGGTGGCCGCGCCGTGATAGGTCGCATGGGTGGTGGGCAGCCCGCGGACGGTGGCGAGCGCACCCCCGACGGCGCGGACGACATCGCCGACGGTGATGTCCTCGGCCGAGCGGGCCAGGGCGTACCCGCCGTCGACGCCGCGGTGGCTGTGGAGCAGACCGGCGCGGCGCAGGTCGAGCAGGATGCCTTGCAAAAAACTGAGCGGGATGTCCTGGGCGGCGGCCAGGGTCGCCGCCTTCACGAGCCGGGGGTGTTCCGCCGTCACCGAGAGCATGGCCCTCACGGCGTAGTCAGTGCGCGCCGAGACGTACACATTGCCCCCTGTCCCGCCAATCTCTGTTTCACCTATCTAGTGGATAGGAATGATGGTCTAAGTAGAGAATGGCGTCAAGCCCGGGTCCCCCTGCCGGAACATCAGCCGGTGGTCAAGTGGTCACCTGCGGTCGCGACGGAGGTCGTCGAAGGCGCTAATGTCATTTCGTGGCGCGCAGAATCAAGATCCCCGCGACGAAGTACCCGGTGGAGCGTTTCACCCTGGCCAACGGATTGCGGGTGGTGCTCACCCCCGACCGCAGCGCCCCGGTCGTCGGGGTCGCGGTGGTCTACGACGTGGGCATCCGCTCCGAGCCCGAGGGCCGCACCGGCTTCGCTCACCTCTTCGAGCATCTGATGTTCCAGGGCTCCGAGAACCTCGAGAAGCTGGCCCACTTCCGGCACGTGCAGGGGGCCGGGGGCACCTTCAACGGGTCGACCCACCTCGACTACACCGACTACTTCGAGGTGCTGCCCTCGGGCGCGCTCGAGCGGGCTCTCTTCCTCGAGGCCGACCGCATGCGCGGGCCCCGGCTGACCGAGGAGAACCTGCTCAACCAGATCGACGTGGTCAAGGAAGAGATCCGGGTCAACGTGCTGAACCGGCCCTACGGCGGGTTCCCCTGGCTGCGGCTCCCGCCGGTGATGTTCTCGACCTTCCCCAACGCCCACGACGGCTACGGCTCTTTCGGCGACCTCGACAGCGCCACCGTGGCCGACGCCCAGGCGTTCTTCGACCGCTACTACGCCTGCGGCAACGCGACCCTGGCCGTGGCCGGCGACTTCGACGTGGCCAAGGCGACCGAGATGATCCACCGCCACTTCGGCGACGTCCCGGCCCGCCCGGCCCCGGCCCGCCCCGACTTCGACGAGCCCGACCTCACCGGCGAGAAGCGCGACGTCTACACCGACAAGCTCGCCCCGCTGCCCGGGGTGGCCAGCGCGTGGCGGGTGCCCGACCCGATCGGCGACTTCGCGGCCTACCTGCCCTTCGTGGTGCTGGCCGAGGTGCTCACCGACGGCGACGCGTCCCGCCTGGTCGAGCGGCTGGTGCAGCGCGACCGCACGGTCACCAGCATCGGCGGCTACATCGGCTTCATGGGCGACGAGTTCCAGGTCCGCAACCCCACGGCGATGCTGATCCAGGCCCACATGCCGCCCGGTGGCGACGCCGAAAAGGTGCTGCGCACCGTCGACGAAGAGATGGACCGTCTCGCCGTCGACGGCCTCAAGCCGGGCGAGCTCGAGCGGGTGCAGGCCCGCATCGCGACCCACCTGCTGCGCGACACCGACGCGGTGCTGGGCCGGGCCCTGCCCATGGCGGTGCTCGAACTGCAGCGCGGTCGCCCCGAGATGCTCAACGAACTGCCCAAGTTGATCGGCGAGGTCACCGAGGCGCAGATCGCCGCCGCGGCCGCCACCCTGCGCCCCGAGCGGCGCGCCACCGTCGAGGTCGTCCCCGGAGCTGCCGCATGACAAGCAAGTCCCTGCCTGACCTGATTCCGGACGCGAAGCTCAAGCTGCCCAAAGAGGCCGAGCGCACGCTGGCCGGCGGCCTGACCGTCATCGCCATCCGGCGGACGTCGGTGCCGCTGGTCGAGCTGCGCTTGCGGGTGCCTTTCGGCAAGACCTCGCTGCCCCGGGCCACTGTGCTGTCCCAGGCGCTGTTCACCGGCACCAGCAAAATGACCAGCGTCGACATCGCGGCCGAGCTGCAGGCCGTCGGTGGTGGGCTCTCGGCCGGGCTCGACCCCGACCGGCTGCTGGTCACCGGCAACTCGCTGGCCTCGGGCCTCGACCGCATGCTCGAGATCCTGGCCGACGTGCTCACCGACCCGGCGTACCCGAACGACGAGGTGGCGACCGAGCGCGACCGCCTCGTCGATCACATCCAGGTGGCGCTGACCCAGCCGTCCCACCTGGCCCGCACCGCGCTGCTGAAGCGGATGTTCGGCAATCACCCGTACGCGATCCAGACGCCCGAGCCCGAGCAGGTGCGCGCCGTGCGCCCGGCCCAGCTGCGCACGCTGCACGCCGAGCGGGTCCGCCCCGAGGGCGCGGTGCTGGTGCTGGTCGGCGATCTCAACCCGGAAAAGGCGATTGACGCCGCCGAAAAGGCGCTGGGCAGCTGGACCGGCCCGGCCAAGGCCGTCGTCGTGCCGCCCACCCCGGCCCTCCAGCCCGGCCCGCTGCTGCTGGTCGACCGGCCCGGCGCGGTGCAGTCGTCGCTGCGCATGGCCCTGCCCGCGCTCGAGCGAACCGACCCCGACTACGCCGCGCTGCAACTGGCCAACCTGGTCTTCGGCGGCTACTTCTCGTCCCGTTGGGTCGAGAACATGCGTGAGGACAAGGGCTACACCTACGGCCCGCACACCGGCATCGAGCACTACCTGGCCGGTTCGGCGCTGGTCGTCTCGGCCGAGGTGGCGACCGAGGTGACCGGCCCGTCCCTGCTCGAGACCCTGTACGAGCTGGGCCGGATCGCCAGCCTGCCCCCCGGCGAGGACGAGTTGGAGCAGGCCCGCCGCTATGCCCTGGGCACCCTGCGCCTGGGCATGTCGACCCAGGCCGGCCTGGCCGGGCTGGCCAGCATGTACGCGAGCTTCGGCCTGCGCCTCGAACACCTGCGGCAATACTCAGCCGCGCTGGCCACCGCCTCCCGCGAGCAGGTGGCCGAGGTGGCCGCCCGCTTCCTGGCCCCGACCCAGGCCGTCGCGGTCGTGCTGGGTGACGCCGAAAAGGTCCAGGGCCCGCTGTCCGCGCTCACCACGGTGGAACGAAGCGCCGCGTGAGTGCCCCCGAAGAGCCCGATGTCCGGGAGCAGCCCAGCGGTCTGGTCGACGCGCCGCCGCTGGCCCGCAGCACTCTCGACCGGGCCGCGGAGCACCGCACCGACGACGAGTGGTTGGCCGCGGCCTGGACCCGTGGCCTGGTTCTCGTGGTCGACCTGAGCAAGGGCGGCCGCGCCCGGGCCACCGACGACAGGCTGGTGCTGGTGCCGTCGGCCGAGGCGCCCGAGGGCGAGCACTGGTTCCTCGGGCTCGACACCGACGGCACCCCGCTGTGGACGATCGATGCCCCGCTGTCCGAGGGTTCGGGCGTCACCCTGCGCGACGTCGGCCACCTGCTCGACGCCCGTGACGCCGGCATCTTCACCACCGCCGTGGCCCTGGGCAACTGGCATCGCAGCCACAAGTTCTCCCCGCGTACGGGTCTGCCCACCACCGCGGTCGAGGCCGGCTGGGCCCGCAAGGACGCCGAGGGCAACACGATGTGGCCGCGCACCGACCCGGCCATGATCGTGCTGGTGCACGACGGTGTGGCCGGGCCCGAGGGGCGTTGCATTCTCGGCCATAACGCCGCCTGGGGCCGGGCGGCCGACGGCGGGCTGCGGTTCTCGTGCCTGGCCGGCTACGTCGAGCCCGGCGAGTCGGCCGAGGCCAGCGTCGCCCGCGAGGTCGGCGAAGAGGTCGGCCTCGACCTGACGTCGCTGCGCTACGAGGGCAGCCAGTCGTGGCCGTTCCCGGGTTCGTTGATGCTCGGCTTCCACGCCACGGCCGACCCGGACCAGCCGATCACGCTCGACCCGGCTGAGATCGACGAGGCGCACTGGTTCACCCGCGACGACATCGCCAAGATGATCGCGGGCACCTATCACCATCCCGATACGGGCGTCCCGATGAGCCTGCCGATGCCCTCTTCCATCGCTTTTTATCTTATTGAGCGGTGGTTGGGGGGTTTGGCCCGCTAACGGATTTAAGTTCGTCTAATCAGAGAAGTTTTCTTCTTAGCCAGTAACCAAAAGAGGGGTCGGCCGCGTCTGGGTTTACAGAGACCGAGAGGCGGAAGATCAATGACGCAGGTGGAAGCGCCCGCATGGGCCCCGATGACCGCGGAAGAGCGGGCCCAGTTCGACCGGGACGGCTTTCTCGTGGTGCGCGGAGTGCTGTCCGAGAGCGAGATCGCGCTCGCGCGTAACGCTGTCCTCGGCGCCTTCGAGCGGGCCGGGCAGCCCGGCGGGCACGGCTTGGGCGCGACGGGGGCCCTGCACCAGCTGTCGGCGGTGACCTCCCTGCCCGAGCTGGCGTTCCTGCTCGACCACCCGGTGGCGTTCCGCTACATCTGGTCGCTGCTCGGCTGGAACGTGCACGTCTATCACTCCCACATCGACGTGCACCCCCAGATCCACGAGAAGCAGAAGGAATGGTGGCACTGGCACCAGGACGGTGGCCGCCAGAACCGCGAGATCGAGACCGACCCGCGTCCGACGCTGTCGGTCAAGCTGGCCTACTGGCTGTCCGACGTGAGCGAGACCGGCCGGGGCAACTTCACCGTGCTGCCCGGCAGCCACAAGACCAACTGGCTGCCCGGCCCGCCCAACCGGGGCACCCCGTGGCCGCAGCCCGAGGGCGCGCTGCAGATCACCGCGAACCCCGGCGACCTGGTCGTCTTCGACCGCCGCCTGTGGCACGCGCGGTCCGACAACTACTCGGACGTCACCCGCGTCGGCGCGTTCTTCGGCTACACCTACCGGTGGATCGCCGGCCGTGACGAGGTGGCTGACCTGCCGAACACCCCGGAGTGGGCCGGCTTCAACGACGTGCAGAAGCAATTGCTCGGGCACTGCCCGCAGGGCGACGGCAGCGGCGACCACGCCTGGGGCCACTACCCCGAGACGACGCCGCTGTACGGCGCGCTCAAGGAGAAGGGCCTGCTCGACTCCAGCATCCCGGCTCTCATCCCGTAACACGGCTTCCCCAGATACCCTACGCATGTGGGGCAAAGCGGGACATTAAGCAATACGGCGACCGCGGCGGGCCGACTCCTTCTCGAAGCATTCGAGAAGGAGAGCCCGGCGCGGTCGCTGTCGCGTCTGGGTGGTTCGCCGCGGGCTGTCCGGCTGCTGCACGAGCTGTTCACGGTGGCGGTGCGCCGCAGCTTCGTCGGGCGTGATCCGCGTGACGTCACCGGGTATGTCCGCGACCTGCTCGAATATCAGGAACTGCCGGTCGGCGGGCAGCTGGCCCGGCAGGCCGAAGCGGTTGTCCGCTCGGCTCTGGGCGAGCCGGAACTGGCGTACGCGATCCCCGCCCTGCGCCGAGCCGAGATCATCTGTCTGGTCGTCGGTGACCTGGCGCGGCCGCCGGGCGTGCCCGCCGGCGAGCTGCTCGCGCTGGTCCGTCAGGCCGAGGCCCGGGTGGCCCGGTCGTGAGCCCGATCTTCTCGCCGGCCTCCGGCGTCCGCACCGCGGCCGGTCACTATCTGCAGCTCGTGGCCCGCGAGGAAGCGCCCCAGGACTGCGACGCGCCGGACGAGGACGCGCGCCGGCTGTGGGAGATCGCTTTCGGACTCGCGGCCCGTCGCCGTTTCACCCCGGACAGCTCGCTGGCCGAGATCCGGCGCACCGTGGCCGGCGGACTGCCGACGCTGGAGGCCGAGATGCTGCTGCGCGCCGCCCTGGGCGAGAAGGTGCCCGTCGACGAGATCGACCTGAGTGTGCGGACCGGGGCCCACCTGCTGCTCTTCGCCCGCCTGGCCGACGAGATGGCCCTCACCGACGGCGAGCTCGAGGGCCTGGTCGCCCGGGCCGAGGAACTCGCCGCCGAACCGGAGGTCAGCCCGCGGCCAGAGCTGACAGATGCTCCTTGACCTGGACGATCGACGGGTTGGTGAGCGCCGAGCCGTCGTCGAACTTCAGCGTCGGCACGGTCTGGTTGCCGCCGTTGACGCTCATCACGAAGTCGGCCGCCTCGGGCTGCTGCTCGATGTCCACCACCTCGTAGGCGATGCCCTCACGGTCGAGCTGCGACTTGAGGCGGTGGCAATAACCGCACCAGGACGTCGAGTACATGGTCAACATCGGTCGGGAACTCCTTCGGCTGGGTCACATGGCACAGCGCCTTCCGGCACAACGTCGGACCCGGGTGCCATGATTCCCTGTTGTGCGGACTGATGCGGTGCTGGCCGGGCTCGACCCCGAGCAGCGGACGGCGGTGACCGCCCCCGCCGGTCCGGTCTGCATCCTGGCCGGCGCGGGCACCGGCAAGACACGAGCGATCACCCACCGGATCGCCTATCGAACGCTGACCGGCGAAGTCAGTCCCCGGCACATCCTCGCGGTCACCTTCACGGCGCGGGCCGCGGCCGAGATGCGGTCCCGGCTCACCGAGCTCGGGGCAGCCGGTGTGCAGGCCCGGACGTTCCACGCGGCGGCCCTGCGCCAGGTGCGCTACTTCGCGCCGCGGCTGCTCGAGGGCCGGGCCATGCCCGAACTGCTCGAGAGCAAGGCGCGCATGGTCGGCCTGGCCGCGGCCCGGGCCGGGGTGCGGGCCGATCGCACGGGCGCCCGCGACCTGGCCAGTGAGATCGAGTGGGCGAAGTCGTCGCTGGTCGAGCCGAGCGAGTACGCGGTGGCGGCCAGGAAGGCGTTGCGTGAGCCGCCGTTCGAGCCGGCCAAGGTGGCTGAGGTCTTCACCGCGTACGAGTCGCTGAAGCGCCGCCAAGGCGTGATCGACTTCGAGGACATGCTGCGCGCCGCGGTCTGGGGGATCGAGGAGCACCCCGACGTGGCCGAGCAGATCCGGGCGCAATACCGCCACTTCGTCGTCGACGAGTACCAGGACGTCAACCCGCTGCAGCAGCGGCTGCTCGACGCCTGGCTGGGCGGGCGCGACGACCTCACCGTGGTCGGCGACGCCAGCCAGACCATCTACTCGTTCACCGGCGCCACCTCGTCCTACCTGATCGACTTCCCCCGGCAGCGGCGCGAGGCCGTGGTCGTGCGGCTCGTGCGCGACTACCGGTCCACCCCGCAGGTGGTCGGGCTGGCCAACGCGGTGATCCGGCAGGCCCGCGGCAACGAGGCCCGGCTGCGGCTCGAGCTGGTCGGTCAGCGGCCACCCGGCGCCGAACCCGAACTCAAGATCTTCCCGGACGAGGCGGGCGAGGCGGCCGCGGTGGCCCGCCGGTGCCGTGACCTGATCGCGTCGGGCACGCCGGCCAGCGAGATCGCGGTCCTCTTCCGGACGAACGCGCAGTCCGAGGCGTACGAGAAGGCACTGGCCGAGGCCGAGGTGCCCTACGTCGTACGCGGGGCCGAGCGCTTCTTCGAACGGCCGGAGATCCGCCAGGCGATGATCGCGATGCGCGCCGCCGTCCGCTCGATCCCCGGCGAGACCCCGCTCGTCCAGGCCGTGACCGAGGCCCTCGCGGCCACCGGTTGGCAGCGCGAGCAACCCCCGCCCGGCGGCGCCGCCCGTGAGCAGTGGGAGGCGCTGGCCGCGCTGGTCGCCCTGGCCGAGGACTACGCGCGCACCCCGGTCGTCGAGCCGATCGGGCAGGCCGGGGCCGTGCAGCGCGACATCACCCTGACCGCGTTCAACGACGAGCTCGGCCGGCGGGCCGAGCAGCAGCACGCACCCACGATGGCCGGTGTGACGCTCGCCTCGCTGCACTCGGCCAAGGGCCTCGAGTGGGACGCCGTCTTCCTGACCGGCCTGGCCGACGGCACGCTCCCCACCACGTACGCCAAGACGCCTGAGCAGCTCGAAGAGGAGCGCCGCCTGCTTTATGTGGGGGTGACCCGGGCCCGGCAGTGGCTCTGGCTCTCGTACGGGCAAGCGCGCTCGCCGGGTGGCCGGGCCCGCCGCCCGTGCCGGTTCCTGCCCCAGCTCGAACGCACCTCGGCCACCGAACGCGCCGGGGACCACAGTCGGAAACCCGACCGAAGGCGGCCCCAGGTGTCCTCGTGCCGCATCTGCGGGGCCACCCTGCTGGCCGGGGCCGACCGCAAGCTCGGCCGCTGCCCGACGTGCCCGTCCGACCTCGACGAGGAGCTGTTCGAACGGCTGCAGAAGTGGCGGGCGGCGACCGCAACCGACCTCAAAGTTCCTGCGTACGTCGTGTTCACCGACGCCACGCTGGTGGCCATGGCTGAGCGCCGCCCGTCGTCGCCGGCCGAGCTTCTGGCCATCGCCGGGATCGGGCCGCGCAAGCTCGGTCAGTACGGCGAGTCGGTGTTCGCTCTCGTGGGCGGAGCGACCCCGGACGAGGTCGCTCAAAAAAACTTTGAAAGTTAGTGCGTTAATTCGTTTGCCTCGGCTGCTACGCCAGGCATAGCCTCAGTTCACACCTCGCCGAGCAGGGATGTTCGGCGGGATCACATCATCGAGTGCAGTGCAAATGGAGGAGGTGGCAACGATGGAGATCTACACGATGACGATGCAGCCCTCGCTGCCGCTGACCCGTGCCTGCGCTCCGTCCACTTCGATGCCCGTTCTGGCTGCTTCGCTGCCAGTTCTGGCCGCAGAGCGGGCTCCGGTTTCGCAGGTGCACCAGGTCTCCGCTCAGGCCGAGCTGGGCGTGGCGTGGAAGCTCGCGGCAATCGAAGGCACCACCAGCACCACTGGGTTCAAGGGCAGCAATGTCTCCATCTCCAAGCGCTACACGGATGGTGGCAGCGGTGTCCCGCCTCGAGGAAGGCCGGTCTGATCAACAGACCTCCGGCTCACCTCGAGGCCGCGGAACCCGTAACTGGGATCCGCGGCCTTACTTTTTTGCCGGCTCACCGGCCGGATGCACGACCTGTACGGCGATCCAGAAGATCGAGAAAAAGAGAGAGGTGACCGGGCTTTATGAGTCTGGCGCTGGCCCCACTCGACGTGAGCGTCGAGATCGAGGCAAACCTGCCCTGTCGGAAGTTCGACCCGGACCTGTGGTTCTCCGACTCCCCGGCCCAGCTGGAACTGGCCAAGTCGCTCTGCGGGGACTGCCCGCTGCGCGTCGAGTGCCTGGCCGGCGCGGTCGAGCGGAACGAGCCCTGGGGTGTCTGGGGCGGCGAGATCTTCGAGCGCGGTGCCGTGGTTCCGCGCAAGCGGCCGCGTGGCCGTCCCCGTAAGGCCGACGTGGCGCGCGACGCCGAGCTGGCCCACGAGGTCGAGGAGCGGCTCGCCGCGAACGGACTGGAGTCCCGCAAGACCGTTGGTCTGGCGGCCTGAAATGACCATCGTCCCCGTCCCCTCCTACCGAAACGAGACAACTGACATGTTCGCGAGTGGAGCAACCAAGATGAGACTTCTCCAAGAGGCGTTGAGCAGGGCCCGAATGCGTCGGCCTCAGAGTGACTACACACCTGAGGCACACCGTCCCGCTCGCCAGGTAGCCATGGAGGCGCGTCACGCCGCCTCCCGCGAACTCGGCGGACGGCGATTCTGACAATCGCTGCTCACTGACTTACTGAATGAGGTGCCGAGAGGCCCGTCCGCTTCCCGCGGGCGGGCCTTTTGCTCATGCCTGCCCTGCCGCTTCCTGCGGGTGGGACTTTTGCTCAGGCCGGCCAGCCCGTCGGGACCCAGATGTCCGCCGGAGCCGGCGCCCGGGTCGCGGTCAGGTAGCGCCGAAGAGCGGCCAGGCTCGGATGCCGGTTGTCCGAGCGGAACAGCATGGCGTGCGGATAGGCCGGCGTGGGCCCGGCCAGCGGTAAGCGCCGCAGGTCGTGCCCGACCGGCCAGACGTACCGGTCGCCGGCGCCGACCAGGGTGGCCAGCTGCGCGGACTCGGCAATGGCATCCATCAGCGCCTCGGTACCGAAATTCGGGCCGATCCGGTCGATGCTCAGACCGAAGGCGGCCGCCAGCTCGCGATAGAACAGAGCCCACTCGCTGCCCGGTTTGATGCCGGGGATCCAGATGCGGTGCCCGGCCAGGTCGGCCGGCCGAATCGTGCCGGCGGCGGCCAGCGGATGAGCCGGCCCGGTCAGCAGCTGCAGCGACTCGGTCAGAACGGGCAACGCCGTGACACCCTCGGGCAAGGTTCCCGGCACCGCGCGGAAAGTCACGTCGATCTCGCCGGCCAGCAGGGCGTCGACAGCAGTGGTGACAGTCGCGCCGGGAAGCGTTACCACGTCGAGCTCAACATCCGGGTTCTCCCGATAGAAGGCTCGCACCGCCTGGGCCGGAGAGATGCGCAGGTGTACGACATCGACGCGCAGGGCCCGTTCGCCCGGCCGGACCGAGGCCGCGGCGCGGTTGACGGCCTGGAGAACTTCGCGCGCGTGCGGCAGAAAGGCGCGGCCGTCCAAAGTGAGGCGGGCGCCCCGGTGTGTACGGGTGAACAGCGTCGTGCCGAGACTCAGCTCGAGCCGCGCGATCCGCTTGGAGACCGCCTGCTGGGTGAGATGCGATTCGGCGGCCGCCTCTTGAAACTGCCCGGTGTCGGCAACGGCGAGAAACGTGCGGAGCGAATCCAGATCCACAACCAAAGGTTGTAGCACGCCGAACTCATCGTTGTTGGACCGTGGGCCCGGCTCGATGATCGAATCTCTCGCCATGAGCAGACCTTTTTGGTGGTTGTACATCGCCTTTGTCGCGTCCACGGCGGGGACGTGGCTCGGCTTCGGCGCGTTCCCGCTCATCGCGATCGAGGAGCTCAGCTCCGGGCCCGCGGCAGTTTCCGCGCTGGCAGCGGCGGGATTGGCCGTCGGTGCTCTGCTCGCCCTGCCGCTCGGGCCGTGGGTGGAGGGCCACCGCAAGCGGCCAGTCATGATCGCGGCGGACGTGGTTCGGTGCGTGGCACTGCTCAGTGTCCCGGCCGCCTACGGCCTCGGCCACCTGGGTTACCCACAACTGGTGGTTGTCTCGGTGATCGCGGCGGCGGCGAACATCGCGTTCACGGCGGCGAGCGGCGCCTATGTGAAACAGGTGGTGGAACCCGGGAATTTGTTGCGGGCCAACGCGCGCTTCGAGTCGGCGGCCTGGACAGCCATCGCGCTCGGGCCGGTGCTGGGCGGCGCGGCCGTCAGCCTGCTCGGGCCGATCGTCACCGTCGAGGCCAACGCCGCCGGATTCCTGCTGTCGGCGCTGGCGCTCCTCGCGATCCGGGTACGGCCGCCGAAGACTCGAGCGGACGGTCCGCCGATGCGAGCATCAGGCCTGATCGACGGTTGGCGGCTCATCAACGCCGACCGATCGTTGCGGCGGCTGTTCCACAACACCATCGTCGTGAGCGCGCTGATCATGGCGACCGAGCCACTGCTGGCCGTCCTGTTGCTCGGCGACCTCGGATGGCCGGCCTGGCAGTACGGCCTCGCCTTCGGGCTGCCCTGCGTCGGCGGCTTCGTGGGGGCACAGCTGGCCGGGCGGCTCGAGGCCAGGTACGGCCGGGAGCGCGTCCTGTTGGTGGCGGAGTGTTGCGGGTCGTCAGCCCGGTCGGTCTGGTTCTCGCTGCGCCCGGGGCCGCGGGCCTGCTCCTCGTTGTGCTCGTGGAACTCGTGGTGATCACCTGTATGGGCGTGTTCAACCCGCTGCTGGCCACCGAACGGCTTCAGCGCACGCCCGACGAGCGGATCGGGCGAGTGCTGACCGCGTGGACCGTGACCACGACCGGAGCCATCGCCGCCGTCACCGCGATGTGGGGAGTGGTGGCCGGCGTCACCGGCGCCCGGGCGGCGATCGGCCTGGCCGGGGTGCTGTTGCTCCTCACGCCGCTCGTGCTGCCGCTCCGCGAGGCCAGGCCCGCTCTGCCCCAACCCTGACGGTAGCGCCGAGGATCTCGGTGCCGCGCTCGCCGGGTCAGGCCCGCGCTGACAAGAACCTGAGGGCCGCGTTCAGGGTTTTGGTGCCGCGCTCGCCGGTCAGCCCGCGTTGACACAACCCCACGGCGGCGTTCAGGGTCTGGGCGCCGCGCTCGCCGGGTTTCAGGCTTGGGCGGACAGGAAGACCCTGATGGCGGCGCTCAGATAGGCCGGGTCGTCGACGTGGCAGAGCTCGCGGGCCGAGTGCATCGAGAGCAGGGGAACGCCGACGTCGAGGGTGGGGATGCCGATGCGGGCGGCGGTGATCGGGCCGATCGTCGAGCCGCAGGGCACCGTGTTGTTGGAGACGAACTCCTGGTAGGGCACGTCGGCGGCCGCGCACGTGCGGCTCCACAGGGCGGCGCCCAGGGCGTCGGTCATGTAGCGCTGGTTGGCGTTGATCTTCAGCAGGGGACCGGCGCCGGGCTGAGGGCGGTTGACCGGGTCGTGGCGCTCGGAGCGGTTGGGGTGCACCGCGTGACCGGCGTCGGACGACAGGCACCACGAGCCGGCGATCGCGCGGGCCAGGTCGGAGCGGTCCCCGCCCAGCGCGGCCGAGATCCGCTCCAGCACGTCGGCCAGGAACGGACCGGCCGCGCCGGAACGGCTTTCCGAGCCGACCTCCTCGTGGTCGAAGGCGGCCAGCACGGCGATCGCGTCGACCGGCTCGGCGGCCAGCAACGCGGCCACGCCGGCATGCACTGACGAGAGGTTGTCGAGGCGGCCGGAGGCGAACAGTTTCCGGTCGGCGCCGAACCGGGCCGGGGCGTTGGCATCGACGGTGATCACGTCGTAGCCGGCCACGTCGGCGCCGCTGATGCCGGCCAGGTCGCCCAGGTGAGCGACGATGTCGGCGTTCTCGGGACCGCCGACGCCCCACACCGGCTGCAGTTCGCGCTGCTTGTCGGGGGCGAACGACTCGTTCACGGCCCGGTCGAGGTGGATGGCCAGGTGCGGGATGCGCGCGAACGGGCCGGTCCGCACCAGATGGGCCGAGCCGTCGCGGTGCACGACGCGGCCCGCGAACTCGAGCTCGCGGTCGAACCAGGACGAGACGATCGGGCCGCCGTACACCTCGACGCCGGCCTGCCACCAGCCGGCGGTGACCGTGGACGGCTTGGGCTTGAGCTTGAAGCCGGGCGAGTCGGTGTGCGCGCCGAGGACGCGGAACGGTGTGCCCCGGCCGGCCGCCGCGGGCAGGGCCAGAGCAATGACCGAACCGTCCCGTACGATCGTCAGCCGCGCTCCCGGACGCACGACCTCGGACCAGTCGGCCGTCTCCTCGAGCGTCTTGTAACCGGCCGCGCTCAGCCGACGGGCCACCTCGGCCGCCGCGTGATACGAGCTGGGGGACGCCGTGACGAAGGCGGCCAGGTCATCGATGTGGGCAGACGCGTCCATGCCGCCCATCAGATCATGAGACGGGCCAACCAGGTCAGCCGACCGCGCACTCACCCCGGCCAACCAGGTCAGCCGACCGCGCGCACTCACCCCGGTCAAGCCGGTCAGCCGGACGCCCTCGATAAGCCCGGCTATCCGGTCAGTTGGCCGTGCTTGCTCATCGGGGCCCTCAGGTCAGCTGACGGGGGCGAAGCCGGGGAGCCACTTCTCGAGGATCGCGCGGTAGGGGGCCTCGGCCTCGAGCTGGCTCAGGACGCCGATCGAGCCCAGCGTCACCCGGTGGATCAGCAGGTAGGACGGCGGCAGGTTGAGCTTGCGGCTGAGCTGGTAGGCCGGGGAGCGCGGACTGCTCAGCCGGGTCGCCTCGCCGCGCAGCCAGCTGCGGGTGAAGCGGAATTTGTCGACGGCGACCGGTTCGATCATCGGGCGCAGGAAGTCGAGCAGGCCCTGGGCGTCGATCTCGTCGTCCTGCTTGACGAAGCCCTCTTCGCGCAGGCCGTCGGCCACCCCCTGGGCATCGCCGTCGAGGGCCAGCCGGACCAGCCGGCCGATCGGCTCGGGGTGGCCGCCGGGGAGCCGGGCCACCGCGCCGAAGTCGATCACGCCGAGGCGGCCGTCGGGCAGCATGCGGAAGTTGCCCGGGTGCGGATCGGCGTGCAGCAGACCGGCCCGGGCCGGCGCCGAGAAGTGCAAGGTGGCCATCAGACGGCCGGCCTCGTCGCGCTCCTTGACCGTACCGTCGGAAATGATCTTGGATAGTGGGGTGCCCTCGACCCACTCGGTGACCAGCACCTTGGGGGCGGCGGCGATCACCCGTGGCACGTAGATCTCGTCGTCGCCGGCGAACGCCTCGGCGAAGGCCGTCTGGGTCTCGGCCTCCATGGCGTAGTCGAGCTCTTCGGTGATGCGCTCGCGCAGCTCGGCCAGCAGGGGCTTGATGTCCATGCCGGGCTGAATGATCTTGAACATGCCGGCCAGGCGGGACAGCTGCTTTAGGTCGGCGATCAGCGCGTCGCCCGCGCCCGGGTATTGCACCTTGACCGCGACCGCGACGGTCTTGGGCTTGGCGTTCTTGCGGGCCGGCGGCAGCTTCCAGACCGCGCGGTGGACCTGGCCGATGCTGGCCGCGGCGGCCGGGCTGTCGTCGAACTCGGCGAACTTGTCGCGCCAGTCGGGGCCCAGCTGCTCGGCCAGGGCCTTGTGCAGGCTGGCCACCGGCATCGGTGGCGCGGCCTCTTGCAGCTTGGTCAGCGCCTGGCGGTAGGGGCCGGCCATCTCTTCCGGCAGGGCGGCCTCGAAGACCGAGAGCGCCTGCCCGAACTTCATGGCCCCGCCCTTGAGCTGGCCCAGAACGCTGAAGAGCTGCTCGGCCGTGCGGCGCTGAATGTCTTCGGAGATCACGTCGGTGGCCATTCCGACGGCGCGCTTGCCCAGCCCCAGCGCGGTGCGCCCGGCGAAGCCCAGGGGAAGCGCGGCCAGCTTGGCGGTGCGGGAAACTGCACGCCGCGGAATGTCGCTCACCAGATCATTGTGACCGAAGTCGGGAGCTTCGACCGCCCGCCTCAATGCCATTTGTCCGATAGAACCATGAAAGTCCATCACGATTGACCGCTTCCCGGTGGCGCGGGCCGGCCGCGGCGGCGTGGTGGGCGGGAGCAGTCGCAGGCCGGGTGGACCGGCCACGTCCGCCGACGCAGGCGGGACGGCGAGGTCAGCTCGGTCGTGACGCCGAGAGTTTCCGGCGTGCCACCGTCGATGAAGGTCAGGATCTCTTCGATCGCGTACGCGGTGGCGGTGAGCAGGGTCGACACGGTGCACGGCTCGGGCCCGGTGCGGGACGGGGGGCCCGGCCACGCCGCGTCCCGATCGCGGCGATGCAGGTCGAGGCAGGCCAGACAAGGGCCGCCGGTGGCCGGGACCAGAGGGCCGATCACCGCGGCGCCGTCGCGGATCGTCACCGCCAGGTGGGGCTGACGGCGCTGGGCGTGGGCGGCCGCGAGCAGGGTGACAGGCATGTCGGAGTCGAGCTGCACGACCAGGGTGGCCGGCCCGCCGCGGATGGCGCTGGTCTCCATGCCGGGAAGTACCCGTTCCAGGGCTGCGATGACCGCCTTGGCCCGGGGCCGGCTGACATCGGACCCGCGGAGCGGACCACCGGCCAGCTCGCCCGGGTGGACCGACCCCGGCAGGTCGGGGTGAACGTGACCGACACCCGCCTCGGCCAGCGCCACCGCGATCGATGCGCCCAACCGGCCCTGACCGCTGAGCACCACCCGGGCGGCGTGCCGGCGGCGCAGGCGGGACGCGGGAGAGCGCGTGGTGCCGCCGCGCAGGGCCAGGACGGCGGCTTCGCCGGTGAGCCGGTGCACGGACGGGATGGAGTGCGGCAGCAGCGAGGCGGCGGGAACGGCCAGCCCGGCGGCGCGGAGGGAGTCGACCACGGCCTGGGCGTCCTCGACCGGGATGCCCTGGGCGGCCGCGTGGATCAGGACCAGTCGCTCGGGCCGGGTGCCGTCGAGCAGGTCGAGCACCTGGGCCGTTCGAGGGTGGGGAAGGCGCAGCACGAACGCCCGGGCCGGGTCGGAGCCGAGTTGCAACTCGCCGCCCTCGCGCCAGACGCGGGGGAGGCCGGGGATGAGCGTGGGACGGTTCACGCATCACAGGATGTCACTGCAAGGATGCGGAGCGAATAAGTTGTCCACAGGGCCGGACGGCCCCGGACACGCTTTGTCCACAGGTTTCAGGAAGTTATCCACAGGCCTGGGGGTTTATCCACAACCTCACTCAACGTGCTTCGGAGGGTGTGGATATGGCTCTGCGGCGAGAAGTACCGGGGAGGGCGACCCGCCCTCCCCGGGTGGGTGAACAGCCTTGTCGCGGGCTCGATGTTGGCCTAGTGGGACCAAGCTCGCGGAGCCGTTCTAACTTCTCAGGCCTTGGCCTTGCCCAGGATGCGGTTCACGGTCGTGCCGCAGACCGGGCACTTGCCCTTGGCCATGTTCATGCCCGTCTTCGAGACCTCTACGGTGCCCTGGAAGTCGCGCTTCTCCTTGCACTTCACGCAGTAGCCGTTGTACGTGTTGTCGGCCACGGTTCCTCCTCGTCATGTTGTCGGCCGGGTCGGCCCATGCCTGCTCGCGGTGGCAGGCCGCGACCTGTGTTCGGCGCTGGACCGCTCCGAGACCACACGGATGTGGCCACCCATCGGGGCGGTCACTACCCAGGTCAGGCCAGTTCCATGTCAGCGCGGCGTCGGCGGTGTCACCGACGACGTGAGTCTGCCCGCCCGAAACGCCCTTTTTGGGATGTTGTGGTGCAACACGCCGTACGGTGCCATCAAACGGGCAGAAATGGGACGTTGATCGCGTTGGCCGTCGGATCACTCGGTGAGCTAGGTTCGCCAACTGGCGCCGATGTTGCGGCCGTGGAAAATTTTTTCGGTGATACGCGGACGAAGTACACAAATCTCACGGGTGTCGTCCGCCGTACTCTTGCGGTGACATGGGTCTCACGGATTAGCGTCTCAACGTGAACCCGAATCTGGGCCGCGCGAGCCGGTAATGGCCCGGACGCGGAAGCCTGTTGTCGAAGTGCGGCGCAGTCAGCGCCGTCGGCGCACAGTGTCCGCCTACCGCGACGGCGAACGCGTGGTCGTGCTCATCCCCGACCGGTTCTCCCGCGCCGAAGAGACCGAATGGGTCGAGCGGATGCTGGCCCGGCTGGCCGCCCGCGAGGAACGCATCCAGCGCACCGACGGCGAGCTGCTGATCCGGGCCCGCCGGCTGACCAGCCGCTACCTCGCCGACCACACGGCCCGGGTGCGGCCGGCCAGTGTGCGCTGGGTCACCAACCAGAACGGCCGCTGGGGCTCCTGCACCCCTGACGACGGCACGATCCGCATCTCCCACCGCATCCAGGAGATGCCGGACTGGGTGATCGACTACGTGCTGCTGCACGAGCTGGCCCACCTGGTCGTGCCCAGCCACAGCGCCGACTTCTGGGACCTGGTCAACCGCTTCCCCAAGGCCGAACGGGCCCGGGGCTACCTCGAGGGCATCTCCGCCGCGACCGGCCTGGTCCTCGCCGACGACTAGTCTGGGCCCGTGGTCAGACGGGTGGTTGCAGCGCTGTTGGTGCCGGTGACGTGGAGCCCGCCCGGGGTTGATCTCACCGCCTGGCGGGCGGCGCTGGCCGAGGACGTCGTCGACCTGCTGGCCCGGCTGGCCCAGGCCGAGGGGGCCATCGCGGCCACGGCCGACGATCTGAAGCTGGCCGAAGAGATCGCCTGGCCCGGGATGCCCGTCTACGAGGTGCCGACCCCGACCTACCTGCCCGTGCTGGCCGCGGCGGCCGCGGACGGGTTCGACCAGGCCGCCGTGATCGCAGCCGACGCGCCCGATGTGCCGGGGATGATCCTGGGGAAGCTGCTGCGACCGCTCGAGAACAAGGCCGTCGCGGTGGCCCCGGGCGGCCCCGGGAACGGGCTGTTCGGCCTGGCCACGAGCTTGCCGGCGCCGGACTGGCTGGCCGACCACACGCTCGACGACGCCACGGCCCAGGTGCTGCGGCGCAACGCGCCCCGGCCCGGTGACGTCTCGTCGACCCCCGAGTGGCGGCGGCTGCGCGGGGCCGCCGAGCTGGCGAGCCTGGACCCCGCCCTGGAGGGCTGGGAGAACACGCGCGCGCTGCTCGGCGGCTGACCGGACCTACTCCTTGGTCTCGCCCTTGCTCTCGCCCTCTTCGGGGCCTTTGCCCAGGTTGTCGAGCTCGCTGATGTCCCAGTCGGCGCTGCCCTGGGCGAAGGCCTGTGGGTCGGCGAAGTCCTCGTCGGTGGGCAGCAGATCGGGGTGACCCCAGAGCGCGTCACGGCCCTGCACCCCGCGGTGGTCGGTGACGGCGGCCCACAGCGCGCCCGCCTCGCGCAGGCGGCGGGGACGCAGCTCGAGGCCGACCAGCGCGGCGAACGTCTGCTCGGCCGGGCCACCGGCGGCCCGGCGGCGGCGGAACGCCTCACCGAGCTGGACCACGGACGGCAGCCGGTCACCGGCAGCGCGGTCGACCACGTGGCCGACCCAGCCCTCGATCAGCGCGAGCGCCGTCTCGAGGCGGGCCAGGCTGGCCTTCTGCTGCGGCGTGTCCTCGGGGGTGAAGATGCCCTCGAGGGCCATGGCCTGCATCGACTCGGGGTCGGCCGGGTCGACCCGGCTCATCGCGTCCTCGATGGCCTCGCGGTTGACCGTGATGCCGTTCGCGTACGTCTCGACCGCGTTCAGCACGTGGGCCCGCAGCCACGGCACGTGGCCGAAGAGGCGCTGGTGGGCGGCCTCACGCAGGGCCACGTACAGGCGTACCTGGTCTTCGGGGATCTCGAGGCCATCGCCGTAGGCCTTGATGTTGGCCGGGACGAGCGCGGCGGTGCCGGTCGGGCCGAGCGGCAGGCCGATGTCGCCGGCCGAGAGCACCTCGGCCGCGAGCTGGCCCAGCGCCTGACCGAGCTGGCCGCCGAACAGCGCGCCACCCAGCGTCGCCACCATCGACTGCATGGGACCGAGCTGGGCCTTCGCCTCATCGGGAACCAGGTCGCCCATGGCGCCGACCATGCGACCGGCGATCGGGTCGCACAGCTTCTTCCACACCTCGAGCGTGTTGTAGATCCACTCGTTGCGGTTCCAGGCGGTCGCCGTACGAATACCGCTGGGCAGCGCGGAGGCCGGGTCGAGCCACAGGTCGGCCAGGCGCAGCGCCTCTTCCACCTGATGGCGCTCAAACATGTTCACCGCGGGGTCGCCGGCGGCGGACAGCTGGCTGGCGGCGACCTGCCGGGCCAGGTCCCAGTTCACGGGGCCGCTGCCGGGCCCGGCGAACATCTGCTGCAGCTGCGCCATGAACTGCTGCATCTGCTGCGGGTCGGAGGGGTCGGGTGGCTGGGCACCCGGCAGGGAGAAGCCGAACGGGATATCAGGCACGTAGCCAACCGTACGCGCGAAATGCCCGCTCGGGACCCGCGGCGGTGTCAGCTCAGAGAGAACTCAGGCAGGGGCGATAGTCTCTCGCGCATGAGACGTCGTGGTGTCACCGTAATCCTCGGCGCCCTGATCACCGCCCTGCTGGCCGTCGGTGTGATGGCCGCACCCCTGCCGTACGTCGTGCTGAAACCCGGCCCGACGGTGAACACACTCGGTTCGGACAACGGCGCCGAGGTTATCCAGGTGACGGAGGCGAAGACCACGACGTCGTCCGGCCAGTTGCGGCTGACCACGGTGAACGTGCAGTCGCAGGTCGAACTGGTGTGGGCGATCAGCAGCTGGCTCAACTCGTCCGACGCGGTCGTGCCGCGTGAGTTGATCTACCCGCCCGACCGTACGGAGAAGCAGGTCGAGCAGCAGAACGCCGAGGAGTGGACGGCCTCGCAGGACAGCGCCATCACGGTCGCCCTGACCAAGCTCGGCTACCCGGTGCAGACCGTGGTCGAGAAGGTCAGCGACGGCAGCGCCGCGACCGGCATCCTCGAGGCCGGCGACGTGATCACCGCGGTCGACGGGGCCAAGGTCACCGATCCCGGCAAGCTGACCGAGCTGGTCCGGGCCAAACCGGCCGGCACCACGCTGACCGTCGCCTACACCCGGGCCGGGAAGGCCGCCACGGCCAAGGTCACGACCAAGGCGGCCGAGGACAACGTGCCCCGGCTCGGCATCGAGATCGACACGAAGCAGAACGCGCCGTTCAAGGTGTCGATCGACCTCGACAAGATCGGCGGACCGAGCGCGGGGCTGATGTTCACGCTCGGCATCATGGACAAGCTCGAGCCGGCCGACCTGACCGGCGGAAAGATCATTGCGGGTACGGGCACGATCGACAACGACGGCAACGTCGGCCCGATCGGCGGCATCCCGCAGAAACTGGTCGGCGCCAAGAAAGCCGGCGCTCAGATCTTCCTGGTGCCCAAGGGCAACTGCGCCGAGGCACTGCGCAACGCTGTGGACGGTCTGCCGATGGCCGAGGTGGCCACGGTGGACGACGCACTCACCGCGCTCAAGACCTTCACCGGGGGCGGCACTGCGAAGCCGTGCTCGGCTGAGTGACAGATGACGTACTGTGAGACACCGGCCCGACTGATATGTGGAGCCTCCGTTGGTTATGCGTAACAGCCCTCTACCAAGGATGAGCCGGCGCGGTCGCGTCACCGTCGGCGTCCTGGTCGGGGTCTTCCTTCTTTTCACGCTGCTCGGGTGGGGCATCGACGCGTACACCGATTACCTCTGGTTCAACGAGGTCGACTTCGTCAACGTCTTCTCCGGTGTCCTCCTCACCCGCCTCCTCCTGTTCCTGGCCGTCGGCGCCGTGGTGGCGCTGATCATCGCCGGGAACCTCTACCTCGCGTACCGGTTGCGCCCGATGTTGCGGCCGCACTCGGCCGAACAAGCGACCCTCGAGCGCTACCGCATGATCCTGGCGCCGCGCCTGGGCACCTGGATCACCGTGCTCACGGTGATCATCGGCTTCTTCGCGGGCCTGTCCGCGCAGGGCCGGTGGAAGGACTGGATGCTCTTCCGCAACGGCGGGAGCTTCGGCGTTCAGGACCCGGAACACAAGGTCGACATCGGGTGGTACGTCTTCGACTACCCGATGCTGCGCTACGTGCTCGGGGTGGCCTTCACCGCCGTCGTGCTCTCGGTGCTCGGCGCGCTCGCGGTCCACTACATCTTCGGCGGCGTACGCCTGCAGGGTGTGGGCGACCGGATGACCACCGCCGCGCGGGCCCACCTGACCTCCCTGGTCGCGCTGTTCGTGCTGCTCAAGGCGGTGGCGTACGTGCTCGACCGGCGGGCCCTGCTGCTCGAGCAGCACGTCTCGCCCGGGCTCTACGGCGCCGGCTACACCGACGTCAACGCGTTGTTACCGGCGAAAGAGATCCTCGCCTACATCTCCATCGTGGTGGCGATCGCGATCATCGTGTTCTCCAACGCGTGGATGCGGAACCTGGTATGGCCCGGCGTCTCGCTGGCCCTGCTGGCCATCTCGGCCGTCGCCATCGGCGGCATCTACCCGCTGGCCGTGCAGAACTTCTCGGTCAAGCCCAGCCTGAGCGAGAAGGAAGCGCCGTACATCCAGCGCTCCATCGACGCCACGAGGCAGGCCTTCGGGCTCGAGAACACCAAGGCCGAGCCCTATCGGGCCAACACCGTGGTGCCACCGGCCAACCTGGCCTCGAACGCAAGCGCCCAGAACGCCCGGCTGATCGACCCGCAGATCGTCTCGCAGGCGTTCACCCAGTCGCAGCAGTCGCGCGGCTTCTACGACTTCGGGGCCAAGCTCGACGTCGACCGCTACACGATCGACGGCAAGGCCGGCGACTACGTGGTCGGTGTGCGTGAGATCAACGACGAAAAGCTGACCACGCAGCAGCGCAACTGGCTCAACCGGCACACCGTCTACACCCACGGCTACGGCCTGGTGGCGGCGCCGGCCAACCAGTTCTGCGGCGGTCTGCCGGTGTTCGTCTCCGGCTTCCTCGGCGACGACCGCCCGCCGGGCTGCTCCTCGGCGACCGAAGAGATCAAGGTCGCGCAGCCGCGGGTCTACTTCGGCGAGCAGTCCTCCGAGTACGCGATCGTCGGCCAGGAGGACGCGAACCGCAAGGTCGAGTTCGACCGGCCGCAGGAGGACAACAACGCCGGTGAGGAGCTCTACACCTACACCGGTGAGGGCGGCGTCTCGATCGGCTCGTTCTTCCGCCGGCTCGTCTTCGCGATCAAGAACACCGAGAGCAACTTCGTGCTCTCCGACGCGGTCAACGCCGACTCCAAGCTCATGTACATCCGTGAGCCCCGCGAGCGGGTCGAAAAGGTCGCACCGTTCCTGACGATCGACGGCGACCCGTACCCGGCTGCCGTCGACGGCCGGATCGTGTGGATCCTCGACGGTTACACCACGTCGAACTCCTACCCGTACTCGCAAAAGATCAACTTGGCCGCCGAGACGCAGGACGAACTCACCGGCCAGGGGCAGTTCGCCCTGGCCCGCGACGACGTCAACTACATGCGCAACTCGGTCAAGGCGACCGTCGACGCGTACGACGGCACGGTCAAGCTGTACGAGTTCGACGGCAATGACCCGGTGCTCAAGGCCTGGAACAAGGCGTTCGGCGGCGACCTGATCGTCCCCAAGGCCGAGACGCCGGCCGCGCTCGAGGAGCACTTCCGCTACCCGCAAGACCTGTTCAAGGTGCAGCGGAACCTGCTCACCCGGTTCCACGTGACCAACCCGCAGGCGTTCTTCTCCGGTCAGGATTTCTGGCAGGTGCCGAACGTGCCCGACGCGCCGACGAGCAACCAGAAGCAGCCGCCGTTCTATCTCAACGTGCAGCTGCCCGAACAGAACGAGACGCGGTTCCAGCTGACCGCCGGCGTGACCCCGGCCAACCGGGAAAACCTGGCCGCGCTGATATCCGGGTCGTACGTCGACAACGAGCCCCGGCTGGAAGTGCTCGAGCTACCGGATCAGGCGGTGACACCAGGCCCGGTCCAGGTCCATCAAAAGATGACCAGTAACTCGACCGCCCGGCAAGAGCTCACCCTGTTGTCGAACAACTCGCAGTCCCAGGTGCTCTACGGAAACCTGATCACCCTACCGGTCGACGGTGGTGTGCTCTACGTGGAGCCGGTCTACGTACGACCAGGTAATCAGGAAGACGCGGCCCCGCAGCTGCAGAAGATCCTGATGTCGTACGGCGACGGTGGCACCTACGTCGTGCTGGCCGACAACCTGAAACAGGGCCTGGACGAACTGGTCGCCCAAGGCAAACGCGCCCAGAGCGGCAACAGCAACACCGGAAACAACAACACCGGTGGTAATAACAACAACAGCGGTGGCACCAACGCGCCCCCGCCGGCCCTGACCGGCGAACTGTCCACGGCGGCGGCGGCCGTCGACAAGGCCATCGCCGACGTCCGCAGCGCCCAGCAGTCCGGCGACTTCGCCCGGTACGGCCAGGCCCTGCAGGCGCTCGAAACCGCCATGGCCAACTTCGAGGCCGCCCGCACCGCGGCCGGCGGCGGCACCCCGGCGCCCAACCCGTCCGCCCCGGCCAACCCATCCGGAAACCCATCACCAACCCCAAGCGGCTGACCGAGGGGGGGGGGGGGGGGGGGGGGGGGGGGGGGGGGGGGCCCCCGGGGGGGGGGGGGGGGGGGGGGGGGGGGGGGGGGGCGGGGCAGCCGGTCGAGCACCTGCCGGGTGATCTTCGGGGACAGGTACGCGTTGCCGGCCGCGGCGGCGCGGATCGCGT
>NZ_JAMYJR010000016.1 GCF_024137025.1 Paractinoplanes aksuensis | reverse complement strand
AACGTGGGGTCTGGGGGCTCGGCCCCCAGGAATAAGCGAAGAGGCCCCGGTCCGCGCTTTCCGCGGACAAGGGCCCCTCGACTCGTAGCGGGGACAGGATTTGAACCTGCGACCTCTGGGTTATGAGCCCAGCGAGCTACCGAGCTGCTCCACCCCGCGTCGGTAGGTAAAGCCTACCCCTTCTCCTCGGTGGCGACCAGCAGGGGGTCGAATCGCGCCTTGGAATGTCAGTTGCTGCAGGTCAGAGTGTTTTGCCCGTGGGTCAGGGCGGTGGGCCCGTGGCCTGCTGTCGGTCGGGCGGACCGGGCACCAGGGCTTCTCAGCGGACGGGGGAGTGACGCCGCAGCCCCCCGCGTACGCCGCCGGCTCCCGCGCGGCAGACCCACGTCTGTTGCGGGTGCGGCGGGGTGCGGGGTCAGGTTTGGATTTTGGGGTGGTAGTCGGTGGCTTCCAGGCCGAAGGTCCAGGCGACGCCTTCGCGGGCTGTGCGGACTGTGGGTGGGACGCGGAGCCAGTAGATGCGGCTGGTGCCGTCGGGTTCGGGGGTGGCGTTCACGACCTCGACCATGACCAGGGGCTCGTCGCCGGGGAGGGGGAGGTGCCAGAGCGTGCCTGTTTCGTCTTTGTGCAAGGACTGGGCGCCTGCCTCGCGTAGGTAGCGGTCGTAGCCGAAGTGTTCGAGCATGACTCGGCGGAGCTCGGCGTTGGGTTCGGCGCCTATGCGGTCGGCGGTGAGGGTGGGGAGTTCCGCGGCCAGGTCGGTAGGGATGGGCATGCCGCGCCAGGCCCACAGGGCGTAGCCGTCGGGGAATTGCAGGGCGGGGCCCTCGCCGCGGTGCAGTCGGCCCACGTTGTCGCGGGCGATTCGGGTCGGGCGGTCGGTCAGGATGGCGTAGCGGGAGGTGGCCCACCACCAGCCGCTGTTGCGGGCGACCGTGGCCAGGCCGGTGAGGTTGTCGAGGAGGGCGGCGCCGGGGTACAGGCGGTCGGCGGCCTCGAACGTGGCCAGCCAGACACCGTCGTGCTGGCCGTAGATGGCGTCCAGCAGGCGGGAACGGGCGGCTCGGCCCAGGGTGGTGGGTAGGTCGGCCATCAGGTCGTCGCCCAGGCGTTGGCGTAGGCGGCCGGCGACTCTGTCCATCACCAGAGACCAGGAACGGCGGCCGGCGGCTGCGGTCAGTTGGGACCAGCCTTCGACGCCCAGCACCTGTGAGGCTCGTTCGCGGGCGGCGGCCCACGGCTCGGTGCGGATCTGGCGCCGCACCGAACTGCCAGCCACAGGAGATGGATGTGAGGTGGCGGCGCCCGCGCTTTCATCGGGCGGCAAGCGTCGCGCCGAGGTAGAAGCGGCATCCGTGTTTTTGCTTGGCTGCGGCCGCAGCAGCGACGTGTCCGCGTCGGCTGAGGAGCGGGCGGCGGTGGAGTTGAGGGGGCCGGAGAAGCCTTGTTGTTGCAGGGCTGTCAGCACCTCGGTCACCCATGTGGGGCCCTCGGGAGGGGTGCCGGACAGGAGAGCGGCGGCCACGGCGCCGGCCCGGGGGGAGGAGAGCCAGAAGATTTGCTCGGGCTCGGGGAGGCCGGCCTGGCGGTAGGCCTCTCGGACGCCCTCTTCGGCGGCGGGGCGGTTGGCGGGGGCGGTTTCCAGGGCGGCGGCCAGCCATTGGTCTTCGATGGCGGCGGCGGTGGCTTCCTGGTGGTCGGTCAGGCGCATGCGGGGCCTCAGTCGGCGACGGGGCGGAAGGAGCCGGGAACGTACTCGCGTTGGCGGATCACTCGGTAGTGGCCGGCGGGGAGGGAGATCGGGCCGTGTTCCTCGTGGGTGACGCGGCCGTACTGCGGGGCGTCGATGAACATGCGGTCGGGGTCGTCGAGGTCGGCCAGCAGACGCAGGCCGGGGCCGCCGATCACGTGAGCGTGGCCGGTGGCCTCGCCGCGGGCCAGCACCATGCGGCCGCGGCGGTCTCGGGGCACGGCCGAGCACAGCGGCAACTCGCCCTCGGTGACGGGCACGATCAAGACGTCTCCCTGCCGATACATCAGGCCTCCCAGCTCCGGCAACGCACGAACGGTACCGCCCGGGTACGACATTTTTCCGTGGCGATTCGCGGGATCTTGATCTTGCATGAAGGGCGCAGGGACCCGGTCGCGGCGAGGGAAAGGAGAGTCGACGGCGGCCGTGACACCAAGCCACAAGACGCCCGGAGACCACCGTTGCGGCGACCCCTCGAGAGGGCGGCAGCGATCCTCGGCGGGCGATGGCGATCCCTTGAGCGGCGGTGGCGATGCCATCGAACGGCGGTGGGCGATCCCTTGAAGGGCGAGGGCGAGTTGGTGGTGGTCAGGTGGTGGGCCAGGCGGCGGGGATGCGTTCGAGCAGGCCCTCGGTGTAGACGTCGCGCAGGGCCAGCGGCTTCAGGTGGACGTAGCCGATGTGGCAGTCGCAGAGGTTGTTGGTGCACGGTCGCGGACGCAGGGCCGAGCGCCAACTGTCGTCGTACAGGTTGCCCAACGGCGTGGGGATGAAGTGGCACCGCCGCACGGTGCCGTCGCCCAGCACCGAGATGGCTGTCTCGCCGGCGTGGCAGGGCAGGCCCAGCGAGGGGTGTGGCCGCACGCTGTCGCCGAAGCGCGGGTCGAGCGCCGTCCAGCGCGCCTCTTCGTCCGAGGTGTAGACGTGGCCCTCGGCAGCGTTGATCCAGACGTACACGGATGGGGGTAGGGCCGCTCGTAACGCGACCGCCTCGTCGTGGTGGGCGGGCAACCCGACCACGCCCACCGAGTAGCGGATGCCCAAGTCGTCCAGCTCGCGGCAGCGGTCGAGGAAGCGATCCCGGCTGACCTGTCCGGGATGGTAGGTGGCCCACAGCGCGGCCACCCGATTGTCTGCTTCGGACAGAAACGAGACCCGGGCGGCCAGGTTGGTCTGGATCGCCACCCGGGCCACGTGCGGCAGGTGGGAGAGGCGGACGATCGTGTCGCGGTACCAGCTGCGGGTCAGGCCCTCGCCCCACGGGGTGAACAGCACCGACAGCCGGCGGTCGGTGGTGGCCTCGACCCAGCCGGCGAAGCGCTCGAGGTCGGCGCGGTCGGCCCGCAGCAGTTCGGGTGGGTCGACGCGCTTGGCGAACGGGCAGTACGGGCAGTCGTAGTTGCAGCTCGCGAGCGGGCCGCGATACAAGACGTAGAGGTCATCGGGCAACGTACGCGCCCATCGCCTCGCGCACCGGGCCGGAGACCAGCCAGGGGCCGATCGCGTCGGACCGGGCCAGCCCGGCGGCGGTCAGGCAGCGGTGGTCGTCGGTCAGCCACCCGCGGTCGACCAGCTCTTTCAGCTGGGGGAAGTCGTCGGTGTGGGCGCGGCCGAAGCGCTCGCGGTAGGCGTCGGCGTCCACGCCCGTACGCCGGAGCAGGGATTTCAGCAGCCAGCGGCGGCGCTGTTCGGTCTGGTCGAGGTCGAAGCCGATCTCGGCGTAGCGGAAGTCGCCGGGCGGACGGGAGAGGTAGTCGTCGATGACGGCCCGGACCTCGGTGACGCCGACCGCGTAGTCGAACGAGTAGTGCAGCGACGTCGTGTACGACCGGGCGCCGCAGCCGAGGCCGACCATGCCGTCGTCCTGGCAGCAGTAGTCGGGGCCGTCGATCGCCGGCGCCCCGGCCCGCCGGAACTGGCGCATCGACTGCTGTTCGTAACCGGCGGCGGTCAGCACCTCGACCGCCTGGTGGTACAGCTCTTGTCGCTGGCTGTCCCAGCCCTCGCGACCGCCGGCGCGCCGGCCCAGACCGGTCAGCGGACGAACGTACAGGGGGTAGAGGTAGAGCTCTTCGGGCTGCCAGCGCAACGCCTCGTCGAGCGAGTGCTGCCAGGTCTGCGCGGTCTGCCCGTCGATGCCGTAGATGAGGTCGACGTTGAGGACCGGAATCTCCGCGGCCCGGATGACCTCGAGCGCGGCGAGCACGTCGGCCAGCCGCTGGGGCCGACCGGCGGCGTGGGCCTCGGAGTCGAGGAAGCTCTGCACGCCCATGCTGACCCGGGTCGTGCCGTGCGCAGCCAGCACGGCCAGCCGATCGGGCGTGGCGGTGGCCGGCGACGTCTCGACCGACAGGGGCCGGCGGTCGCGGCCGAAGGCGAGCCCGACGATCTCGAACAGCGACTCGAGTTCGGGCGCGGTGAGGTAGGTGGGGGTGCCGCCACCGATCGCCAGCTGCGCGAACGAGGCGTCGCCGGCCAGGGATTCCCGGACGGCAGCGGCCTGCCGTTTCAGTTGGGCCAGATAGGCCGTCACCTGTTCGGCGGGCGGGTTGGCGCGGGTGAAGAGGTTGCAGAAGCCGCACCGCATCTCGCAGAACGGCAGATGCACGTACCCGAAGAGCGCGTCCCGCCGTTCCGCGGCCCACACCTCGCTCAGCGGACGTCGCGGCGACAGCTGCCGATAGGCCGTCTTGTGCGGGTAGGCGTAGAGATAGCCCTGGTAGGGGGACTGGTCGAGCGTCACTGTGGCCTCACGACGAAGTCGGCGTACGGCACGGTCCAGACCGCCTCGTGGGCGACGCGATGGCCGACGTGGCCGTCCTCGCCGTAGAGCGTGCCGTGGTCGGAGCAGATGATCACCTGGCAGGGCCGGCCCCGGCTCGTCACCAGCTCGAGCAGCCGGCCCAACTCGCCGTCCACATAGGCCAGAGCGGCGGCGTGGCTGGCCAGGCTGTCGGCGGTCGCGCCGGGCCGGTAGTGCTTGTTCGGCTGGTGCAGGGCGGCCACGTTGATGAACGAGAACAGCGGCCGGTCGGCGGGCAGCCCGGCGACGATGCCCCGCAGATGGTCGATCTGAGCCCCGAGACAACCGGGCGCGGTGACCCCGAAGGCCGGTTCCCAGTGCGACTCGGCGAACAGGCCGGGCAGCACGCGACCGAGCGGCGCCCCCGGGTTGAAGAAGCCGACGCCGCCCAGGCAGACCGTGTGGTAGCCCTCTTCGGCCAGCGCTGTCGGCAGGTCGGCGGCGTCGAAGACGTACGTCGAGGGGCCGCTCGTCTCGCTGCCGGCGAACCGGGCCGCGAACAGCCGCTCGTGCGGCCCGGGCGTCACCGGAGTGGGCAGGAACCCGGCGAAGAACGCGTGGTGCGCCGCGTAGGTGAAGCTGGCCGGAGTGTGCCGCCTTTCCCACTGCCCGCCCGGCAGCACCCGGGCCAGCGTCGGCGTGCGGCCCGCGGCCAGTTCGGCCACGGCCACGTCGTAGCGCAGCGTGTCGAGGGTGACGAGCAGCAGGTCGTGCCCGCCGATCAGCTCACGCACGCGGCCTCCCGGCGGTCGAGCGCGGCCACCTCGGCGTCGTAGGTGTCGTGACCCACGAGCAGGTCGCCGAACGCGTTGACCTCGGCCACCGCGTGCCCGCGCCAGCCCGCGCGGAACATCAGATCGACGCCCACGTGCAGGCTGCCCGGGAAGCACCGGGCCACCGCGGCGCAGGTCGCCATGGCCTCGGCCCAGCCGACGGGCCCGGCCGCGGCCCGCACGGCCGCCACGTCGCCGCGGACGTTGCCCAGGTGCAGGTTGGTCAGCGGGGTGCGGCTCGCCCGTACCACCACGTGCGACGGCTCCCCGGCGATCACGAGCACCCGCAGATCGAGCACGCGGTCGCCCAGCCCGGCCTTGGGATACCAGCGTTCGACGTGCAGGCCGTCGGGGCCGAGCCGGTCGACGATGCAGGCGATCGTGGCCTCGTCGTCGTAGCGGCGCACGCGCAGGTTGTTGTAGAGCCGGCCGTCGTCGCCCAGCTCGACCGAGGTGGTGGCCTGGATGCGGGCGCCGGCGACGGCCAGCGCCAGCACCCCGGACGCGGACGACCCGTGAGCCGGCTTGACGAAGACCCGGGACCACCCGCTCGCGCGCATGGCCGCCCGCAGCGCGGCGTAGCCGTCGACCTCGGGCAGGGCCGGCGGAACCGGGATGCCGGCCGCGTGCAGCAGCGCATGGCAGCGGCGCTTGTCGCTCATGGTCAGGATGTCGCCGGGCGGATTGAGCAGGTGACCGCCACCGGCCGCGATGCGGTCGAGAGCCACCCCCAGGCCCGCGTACGCCGCCGCGCCCCCGTCGATCTCGCCCGGTGCGACCACCATGGCCGCGCCGCGCAGCAGCCGGTCGACCTCGGCGTCCTCGCCCGGCGAGTCGATCCGCACGGTCTCGCCCGGGCCGGGCACCGGGCCGCCGGTGAGCACGGACCGCCACGGATAGACCGCGGGCGCGGCCCGACCGGCCCGCGCGACCGCCGCCGCGAAGAGCCCGACCCGGCGGTTCTGCGGGTTGCCGACCACGGCCAGCCGCGTCATTCCGCGACCGCTGTGTAACGGCCCCATTCCTCTTCCTGCTGCCGGTCGGCGATGTCGACCCGGACGCCGGGCAGCTCGTCGACCAGGCGCTGGGCCAGCTCGTCGGAGAGGAAGTGGTGGGTGAGGGCGAGCGACTTCAGGTGGGTGAGCGGCTGACCGGCCAGCAGCGCCTCGCCGCCCGTGTCGGACAGCGCGCCCATCGACAGGTCGAGCTCGGTCAGCCGGGCCACCACCGGCGCGGCGGCCAGGGCCGCGGCCACCTCGTCGGCGATCTCGGCGTTGCGCAGGCCGAGCGCCGTGAGCGCGGGCAGGGCCCGGCCGGCCAGGATCGGGGCCAGGTCGTCGGCCCGGGCGTCGCCGCCGTAGTTGTCGACGCCCAGCCACAGCTCGAGACGGGTCAGGTTGGGGAAGTCACTGGCCGCGACGGCGCGGACGACGTCGACCGGGAGGCCGCCGGACTGGAAGACGAGTTCACGCAGGCCCTCGTGGCGCACCGGGCGCAGCACCAGGCCGTCGGCACCGCGCACCCACAGGGACTCGAGCCGCGGGAACGCCTCGAGCAACGGGGTCAGATCGTCTTGCTTGATCCAGGAGATCTCGCACTGCTCATAGGTGAGCTCGGCGGCGAACAGGAAGCGCAGCCGGCTGAGCCGGGCAGCGTTGCGCACGATCAGATCGACCGGGAAGCTGCGCTCGTAGGCCTCGCCCCACTCGCCGACGACCAGCGCCACCGGGCCGCCCTCGCCGGTGCGTTTCAGCAGCTCTTCGAAGGCGCGCTCGAACTCGGCGGCATCGGCGTCGAATTCTTCCATCTCGAGGCGCCAGGCCACGGCGGTCGGATCGGCCGGCGCCTCGTCGGCATCCCAGGCCACGATCGGCAGGCCCGCGAACGTGCTGAGCTTCTCATTGATCGTCACGGGCGGAACCCTAACAACGCCCTCCGACAATTTCCGGCGAAGCCCGCGAGCCGGAGATAGTTACTTTTCCATTAATTAATACAAGGTGGCAGTGGATCTTCGGGCAACCGCGTTGCACGATCTTGCGCACCGACGCGCAACCCGCGCGGAGATCCATCGAGGAGCCTCCATTGCACGTGAGGACCCGCCGCCTGCTCGCGGCCGGCCTGCTCGTGGCCGGCCTGACCGCCGTCCCCGCCACCGCGGGGCAGGCCGCACCAGCGGCCCCGAGTGGCACTGTTCCCTACACCGTCACCCTGCTCACCGGTGATGTCGTGACCGTCAGCCCGGACATTCCGGGCTGCGGCGGCGTCCGGGTGCAGCCCGCCGCCCGCAGTGGCGCCATAGTGCGCCGCTGCGACCCCGACGGGCACGTCCACGTCATCCCGTCCTCGGTCGCCGGGCAGATCGGCACGCTCTACGACGAGGACCTGTTCGACGTCACCACGCTCATCGCCAACGGGTACGACGACGCCCGCTCGCCCGACCTGCCGGTGATCATGCGGCCGTCGGGCAACGCCAGGATCGCCGGTAAGGCCCTGCCCAGCATCGGCGCCGTGGCCGTGCGCCTGCCCAAGAAGCAGGACGCGGCCGCCCGCAGGAGCAGCAGCGGCGCCGCCGAGAAGATCTGGCTCGACCATCGCGTACGGGCCACCCCGCTGCGCGGCTCCGGCCGCCTCGACACCAACCTGGCCCAGATCTCGGCCCCGCAGGCCTGGAAGGCCGGCTTCACCGGTCGAGGGGTCCGCGTCGCCGTGCTCGACACCGGCGCAGACTTCACCCACCCCGACCTGGCCGGCCGGGTCGCCGAGCGGGCCGACTTCATCGACGAGGGCGGCGACGCGACCGACCTCAATGGACACGGCACCCACGTGGCAACCACGGTGGCCGGTTCCGGCGCGGCCTCGGGCGGCGCCCGGCGCGGTGTCGCCCCGGACGCCACGCTGCTGGTCGGCAAGGTGCTCGACGAGCACGGCGGCGGCTCCGACTCGCAGGTCATCGCCGGCATGGAGTGGGCCGCGGCCCGGGCCGACGTGGTCAGCATGAGCCTGGGCGACTCGCTCTCGGGCGAGGACGGCCCGCTCACCCGGTCCCTGAACCAGTTGAGCGCGTCGACCGGCGCGCTGTTCGTGGTCGCGGCCGGCAACGACGGTCCCGGCCCGGGCACGGTCGCCTCGCCGGGCAACGCCGCCTCGGCGCTCACTGTCGGTGCTGTGGACGCCAAAGACCGGATCGCCGACTTCTCCAGCCGGGGCCCGCTCACCGTCGCGCGCTCGGCCAAGCCGGAGGTGACCGCCCCGGGCGTCGACATCGTGGCCGGCCGGGCCGAGGGCACCACGCTGGGCGCGCCGATCGACGCGCGCTACGTCAGCCTGTCCGGCACCTCGATGGCCACGCCCCACGTGGCCGGCGAGATCGCCCTGATCAAACAGCGTCACCCCGGCTGGACCGCGGCCGAGCTCAAGGCGGCCGCCATCGGCGCCACCGACCCGGTGCCGGGCTCGAACGTCTACACCGCCGGCGCCGGACGGGTCGACGCCGCGCGGGCGTTGGGCAGCGTGGTCAGCCGTACGCCGGTAGTTGCCCTGGGCGCGACCGGCACCAGCGCGTCATTGCAGTGGGCGGCGACCGAGGCCACCACGCTGCGGCTCGACGTGGCCGAGCGTGGCGCGGCGCTGAGCACGACCACGATCAAGATCGGTCGTAACGGGACGGGCAACGCGACGCTGCGGATCGACCGGTCGGCCCTGCGTGGGCGCACCGGCTTCTTCGAGGCCGTCGTCACCGCGCGTACGCCGAAGGGGGATCTGGTCAGCCGCACCCCGGTGACCTTCGAGATCCCGGGGCCGCGCCACACCCTGACCGTCGCCACCAAGCCGGTTCCGGACGCCTACGAGGGCGGCACGACCCTGGTCACGGCCAGCGTGATCAACGAGGACGACCCGGCAGTGGCCGCCCGCGGGACCAGCGGCGACCCCGGCGACACGCTGAGCTTCGCCGATCTGCCCGCCGGTCGGTACGCGTTGCAGACGAGCTACTTCAGCAACCCGCCCGACTACGAGAGCTCGCGGGTCACCGTGGTCAACGACGAGATCACCGTGCGCGGCGACCTGCGGATCAACGCCGATCCGGCCCGGGCCGAGCCGTTGAGCGCCACTGTGGACGGAGTGTCGACCCGCATCGACGAGGCGTCGGTCTCGATGTACCGCACGGCCGCGACCGGGCTGAGCTGGGTCCAGCAGTTCTCGGTCTTCGGCGCCGATCCCGTACGTCTCTCGGTCGCTCCGATCCCGAAGCCGCAGGCCGGAACCATGCGCGTCTACACCGCGTACAGCCTGGTCTCTCCCACGCAGCGACCGACCCCGTACCACTACGACTTGCTGCGGGCTCACCCGAACGGCCTGCGGGCCGGGGAGAACTACCGGGTCACCCGGGCCGAGCACGCCAAGCTCGGCCGCATCGAGCAGCACAGCAACGTCATGACCTTCCCGTACGAGGTGATCCCGGCCATGCGCCGCTACGGGTACACGCCGCAGGGGGAATGGCTGTCGCACAGCTACTCCGACCAGTTGCCGGCCGTGCGCACCGACTACGTGTCACCCGGCTTCCTCTGGCAGGACGAGGGTCAGTTCAGTCAGATGGGGCAGGAAGGTCCCCGGGCGTACGCCCCCGGCAGTCGCACGGAGAAGCAGTGGGGCCGCCAGCCGGTGCACTCCGACTGGTACGACAACCCGGACGGCGCGGAATGGGTCTGTGCCGCCCCGCCCTCGCGTACGTCGGGGAACCTGCACTTCGACCTGACCACGCAGACCGAGCTGCACGACCGCACCGACTGCCTGGTCGCGGGATCGGTGCTGTTCACGCGGCAGATGTCGCTGTATCGCAACGGCGAACTGGTGGGTTCGAAGGCGGCGTCGCGGGCGGACTTCTCGGTGCCGCGTGAGTTCGCTGACTACCGGCTGCAGTTCGATGTGGACATGAGCCGCATCCAGACCATCTCGACGAAGACCAGTACGTCGTGGACGTTCCGGTCAGCCGGTCCGGCCGGTCCGGGCACGGCGCGGCTGCCGCTGCTCGCTGTCGATTACGACCTGGCGCTCGACCGTCTCAACCACGCGACGGGCCGGGCGGCGACGTTCACCGTGCGCCAGTCGCGGGAACTCCGGCCGCAGCGGGTCACTGCTTTCACCGTACGAACCTCGGTCGACGACGGTAAGAGCTGGCGACCGGTCACCGTGAAGCGGTCGGGCGGGACCTTCCAGGCGGTGCTCCCGAAGCCGCCGGCCGGTGGATTCCTGTCGCTGCGCGTGACCGCCCAGGCCGACGGGGGCAGCGGCATCGATCAAACCATCATGCACGCGTACGCCGGATAGAACCCGAGCCTGGGGCGGCCCCCACCCGCCCCAGGCTCGTCAGGCCGCCAGCTGCGGATACAGCACCGTGATGTCGCCGGACAGGCCCGACTTGACCCCGCGCGAGACCTCGTCGGCCAGCACTTCGAACGCGTTCGTCTCGACCCCGTCCAGCGCGGCCGCGGCCACGTCCCCCGCGTCCGACTTGGGGGCGTCGATCTTCGCGGTCATGTCGGTGTCCACGTAGGCGACGTGCAGACCGGTGACCACGATGCCGCGCGGGCGCAACTGCAGGCGCAGCGAGTTGGTCTGCGACCAGAGGGCGGCCTTGGAGGCGCTGTACGGGCCGCCGTCGGCCAGCCAGGACAGGGCCGAGTGCACGTTGAGCAGGTGACCGCCGCCGTTGCCCTCGATCACCGGTACGAAGGCCCGGGTCACCAGCAGCGGGCCGTAGAAGTTGGTGTCGAGGTCCCGCCGCACCTCGTCCAGCGGCGAGGTCAGGTACGAGGCGCCGGCCGAGGCGCCCGCGTTGTTGATCAGGATCGTCACGTCGGAGGCCCGCGCGGCCACGTCGGCGACTGAGGCCTCGTCGGTGACCTCGAGCTTCAGCGGTACGGCGTCGGGGTGGGTCACGGTCCGCGGGTCGCGCGCCGTGGCGTAGACCTTGGCCGCCCCGCGCCGGAACAGCTCGTCGACCAGCGCCTTCCCGATGCCGCGGCTGCCGCCGGTGACGAGGACGACGGAGTCTTTGATGGCTGTCATGTCGGGCCTTTCGCGTCGGTGGAAACCGATCGGTTTCTACTACGACCGTAAACCGATCGGTTTCCACGCGGCAAGACGATGTGACATGGAAAACCGATCAGTTTCCAGACGGAGTAGTCTGGTCGGCGTGACTGACACCCGGGAGCGCTTGCTCGACGCCGCAGCCGACCTCTTCTATCGCGAGGGCGTCAACGTCGGGGTCGAGGCGCTGACCAAGGCGGCGGGCGTGTCGAAGCGCTCGATGTACCAGCTCTTCGGCAGCAAGGACGACGTGCTGGCGGCGAGCCTGGAGCGCATCGCACCTGGTTACAGCGCGACGTTGCTGCCTGAGGATGGGTCGGGGACGCCGCGTGAGCGCATCCTGCACGTCTTCCGGGTGGTCGAAGAGGTCGCGCCTCAGCCCGGGTTTCACGGTTGCCCGTTCCTGGCGACGTCGGTCGAGATCAAGGCGGCCGATCATCCGGCGCGGGTGGTGGCGCGGCGCTTCAAGGACGGGCTCGGTGAGTTCTTCCGCCGCGAACTGGTGGCGGGGGGCGCCGAGGCGCCGGAGCGGGTGGCCCAGCAGCTGGTCATGACGTTCGACGGGGCGAGCGCGTGGGGCGTGATGCACGGCGACGGCGTGAACGGGCAGGCCGTACGGATGGCTGAGATCTTGCTCGACGCGGCCGGGGTCGCCTGATCGCTCGTGGTGCGGGCTCGGCCGGCCCACCAGCCAGAACCCGCCCTCCCAAGGGGGAGCCCCCGCTGGTCATTATCCGGGGAGTTCGCATGATCGCGCTTGGGTGCTGTGGACGGGGCGGGATTGTGGACAAGGAAGCGTGGGGGTTGGGCGGGATATAAGAAGGCCCGGCCTCCCCGTTGCGGAGAAGCCGGGCCTCAGGTGAGAGCGCGCGGTGGGAGCCGGTCAGCAGTTGGTGTAGCCGGGGCCCAGCTTGGTCCACTTGCAGATGTCGACGTTGCCGCCGGCCGGGTTGCGCAGGTAGGCGATGTCACCCAGGTTGTCCCAGACGTAGCCCGCCTTGCCGGCGCGGCCCCAGTGACGGAACGAGCCGCTGTCCTTGCCCTTGCCCGTGCGCACCAGGTAGGACTGGCCGACATTGATGTTGATGTTCGGGAAGCGGTAGACGATGCCCTTGCCGTCCCGGACGGTCCAGCCGTTGATGTTGATGGCCTTCTTCGTCATGTTCGTGATCTTGAAGTACTCGTTGAGCAGGCTGCCGTTGCTGCCCGAGTCCGTGCCCGGCGGGTCGTACTGGATCCGGGTGAACTGGATCGCCGGGGTGGCCGGCGCCGGGGGCTTGGTCGTTGTCGGCGGCTTCGTGGTCGGGGGCGTTGTCGGCGGCTTGGTCGTCGGCGGAGTTGTCGGCGGCCGGGTCGTCGGCGGGGTGGTGGTCGGCGGGGTGGTGGTGGAGCCGCCCGGGGTCCAGTACTTGACCTCGCCCGACGTGGTGCCGATGACACCTTGCGAGTCGTCGCCGCTGAAGACGGCCCGCCAGTAGTGGTCGCCCCCCGGCTGGCCGGTGAGGGTCTCGGTGAATTTGGCGGTTTCACCGGCTGTCTTAGTGGTCCGCACCGTGGTCCATGTGGTGCCGTCCAACGGCCGCCGCTGGATCTGCACCGGCAGGCCCGGCTGCGCGGGAAGGGCGTCGCCCATCACCGTCAGCTTCCCGGCCGTCACCGCGTGGGGCTGGGGGTCCGGCATCCAGAACTTGACGGCGAGCTTCGCCTTGACCGTGATCGTGTTGGAGATCACGCTTCCCTGGCGGACCTGGAAGAGGAAGCCCGAGTCGACGAAGCGCCGGATCGAGAAGTTTCCGGACCCGTCGGCGGTAGCCAGCACCGGGCCGGTCTCGCCGGGCGACGTCCAGTCCTTCGCGGGCTGCATGTCGTCCCATCCGATCGCGGTTTCCCACAGCTGGACGGTCGAGTTCGGGTCGGCGGTGCCGGTCATGGTGATTTCGTCGAAGCCGACGACCTGCGCCGGTCCGGAAAGCTTAGGTGTGGCGGCAGCCGATGCGGGGGCAGCGATGGCAAAGGTCGCCGCGACCCCGATTACGACGGCCTTAGTCACGAGCCTGGAGATCATTCGCAGCAGTGTAGTGACAACGGGGGAGATCAGGATGGCCCGGTCAGACAATTACCGCGACCGTCAGGGCATCGGCCACGGCGCTTTACGGGGATGACCTCCGTCGCTGTTCGGGTGATTTATGTGGTTGCTTTTCCGAGCGCTGCTAGATCATGAGTTGCAGTGGTTGCAGCATGTGATCAACCGGCTACTCCTGATGAGATTCCCGTCGTCCGGGTGGCGTCAGGTAACGATCGCCTGTCAATTCACTCAAGTCCTTGACCTGCATAAGTAGCGCTTCGAAGGCCATCTAACAAGCTAAAAGTCCGAATGGTGAGGTTGAGTTTCGGCGAGTGTGTCCAATGTCGCAGTCGGATCCCGCGAGAATCGGCGGGGAGGGCTTTACCAGAATCGCCAGAATCGCATAACAACGGTTGTCTGCGTTCTTCCTTCGTTCATGTCCGAAGATGGGCAATTCGCGAGGTTGCTCGCCGGTAACCGCAGCGGCGTCGGACGATCCCGGGACCGGTTCGCCAGGCTCCCGGCGCGGTCTGGGACAGTGGGGGAAATGCCTGAACGGGAACTTCACGCCGACTGCTCGCGCTGCGCCGCCCTCTGCTGCGTCGCGCCGGCCTTCGCCAAATCGTCGGACTTCGCGATCAACAAGCCCGCGGGGACGCCCTGCCGCAACCTCGGGGGCGACTTCCGCTGCACGATTCACGAGCGGTTGGATGCCAGCGGCTTCCACGGCTGCGTGGTGTTCGACTGCTTCGGCGCGGGCCAGCGCATCACCCAGGAGACGTTCGGTGGCGGTGACTGGCACTCCAAGCCCGAGATGCTGGGCCTCCTGCCGATCGTGCGGCAGCTGCACGAACTGATGTGGCTGGTGAGCGAGGCCTTGACGTTGCCCGAGGCTCAGTCCGTACACGGGAAGTTGCGGGACGCTCTCGCCCGCATCGACCACCTCGCCGCCGGGTCACCGGCGGAGCTCCGAGCGCTCGACGTCGACGCTCAGCGGCGGCGGGTCAATCCGCTGCTGCAGCGGGCGAGCGACCTGGCCCGGGCCTCGATCAAGGGACGCCCGGACCACCGGGGCGCGCAGCTGATCGGCCGCAAGATGCGCGGGGCCGACCTGCGCGGGGCCAGCTTCCGCGGGGCGCTGCTGATCGGAGCCGACCTGCGCGACGCCGACCTCCGCCGGGCCGACTTCACGGGGGCGGACCTGCGTGGGACGGATCTGCGGGGCGCCGACCTGACCGGAGTGCTCTTCCTCACCGATTCGCAACGTCGAGCCGCGCTCACGTAAAGCGCGAAGAAACACATCGGCCCTACGATGAGCGGCATGCAGGATGTGTCGGGTGTGGTGTGGCTGCTGACTGTGCTCGGCATCGTCGGTCTGCTGTTGTACGACTTCTTCTTCCACGTACGCAAGGCGCACATCCCGTCGCTCGGCGAGGCCACCCGCTGGACGGTGGTCTACGTGTCGATCGCCGTGCTGTTCGGCGTCGGGGTGTGGATCTTCGGCGGCAACGACATGGGCGCCGAGTACTTCGCGGGCTACGTCACCGAGAAGGCGCTGTCGGTCGACAACCTCTTCGTCTTCCTGCTGCTGTTCTCGAGCTTCAAGGTGCCGCGGGCCGACCAGCAGAAGGTGTTGCTCGTCGGCATCGTCGTGTCGCTGCTGGCCCGTACGGGGTTCATCTTCCTCGGTTCGGCGCTGATCAACTCGTTCGCCTGGGTGTTCTATCTGTTCGGCCTGATCCTGCTGGTCACCGCGGGCAACCTGCTGCGCCAGCAGCACGGCGACGATTCGCCGCCCGACAACATCGTGATCCGGGTGGCCCGCAAGCTGCTGCGGACCTCCGACCACTACGACGGCGACAAGCTTTTCACGTACGAGGACGGCAAGCGCGTCCTCACGCCGATGCTGCTGGTCATGGTGGCGATCGGCGGCACCGACATCCTGTTCGCGCTCGACTCGATCCCGGCCATCTTCGGCCTCACCCAGAACGTGTACCTGGTCTTCACCGCGACCGCGTTCTCGCTGCTGGGCCTGCGTCAGCTCTACTTCCTGATCGACGGCCTGCTCGATCGGCTGGTCTACCTCTCGTACGGCCTGGCCGCGATCCTGGCCCTGATCGGCGTGAAGCTGATCCTGCACGCCATGCACGAGAACAACGTGCCGTTCATCAACAACGGCGAGTCGATCCACGTCGTCGAGATCTCGACCGCGCTGTCGCTCTCGCTGATCATCGGCATCCTGTTCGTCACCGTGGTGGCGTCGCTGCTCAGCCCCAAGGGCCGGGCCCAGACGTACGTCGCGGCGGCCCGCCGGCACGCGAACGAATTCCTCGACATCGAGACCGACCCGGCCTACTGCGACGAGATCTTCCACCGGCTGCTGGTCGAGGAGGCGCGCCTCAAGAGCCTGCCCGAGAAGTACCGGGCGCGGATCCGGGCCGAGGACGAGCTGATGGCCCTGCTCGGCCGGGCTCACAAGCTGCACGACGAACGGGTCGCCAACGGCACCTGCTTCGTCCCGGCCGGCGGCCCGCTCGCCGACAAGTCCCCGCTGAAGAGCGCGGAACAGTAAGAGCAGCGGAAGACCGGGCCGCCCCGAGACGGCCCGGTCTATCTCAGCCCTGGCGGTGGCTGCCCCGCCCGCTGCTGCCCACTTCGCCGTCGTGGCGCGGGGCGCTGCCGCGCCCTCGGGCCGCGTTGCCGGCGAACCGGGCGGCGGTGCGGCGGACCGATTCGGCCCGGCCGCTGGTCTCGTCCTCGTTCTCCGCGGCCGCGCGCGGCCGGGGCGCCGCGGGCGGCGGGACGTCGAGGTAGGCGGAAAGGTTGGTCTGGTTCTCCGGGTCGACCACCGGCTGGCCGCCGAGCGGGGCGGCGCCCCCGGAAACCAGGTTGGCCACCCGGGCCGCCAGCTCGGCCGCGCGGGCGTCGAGGTCGGGGTGGCCGTGCAGGGCTGACTCCTCGGCCGGGCGGGCCGACCACGCCTCCCGCTGCGGCGTGAGACGGGCGGTGCGCTCGGCCGACCGGCCGCCCGCGTCGGGGGCTTCCGGTGCGGGCGAGTCCCAGCTCGAAGGGGTGGCCGGGCGGGCGTTTTCCCAGGCCGATGTGATGGCCGACGAGGCGCTGTCCCACGCGAGGGGGGAGCCGTCCCGCGCCAAGGGCGCGGTGACTTCGTCCGCCGACGAGCCGTCCCACGCGGGCGAGGCTGACGACGAGCCGCCCGACGCGGGCGAGGGCGACGACGAGCTGTTGCGAGCGGAGATGGCCGGCGACACGCCGTCCCACGCGGACAGGGCCGACGACGAGCCTTCCCGCGCGGACGATGATGAGCCTTGCCGCGCGGAGGGGGCCACGGGCATCTTCGGCGCAGAGTCATCGCTGGTGGAGGGGCCCGCGACGGTCGGCGCTGAGGTCTCGCGCGCGGAACGGCCGGCGGGTGACGGCGAGGTGCGCCAGGCCGACGGGATGGATGACCCCGGCGGGGCGCTCACGGACGGCGACGAGCCCGCCCGCGCCGGGCGAGCGGCGGGCGACGCTGAGCTGTCCCATGCTGAGGACGCATCGGCCCGCGAGGAGTTGTCACGGGCGGCGGATGACGACGAGCCGCCCCACGCGGACGGGATGGCGGCGGGGCCGGTGGCTGAGGGGGAGCTCGGTCGGGCCGAGGAAGCTTGCGACGAGCCGCCCCACGCCGAGGGCAGGACTGACGCCGCTTGGGTCGCAGCGGGCGACTGAGGGGCGACGACCGGTGCCACCGGTGCATATCCGGGCGCGGCGAACTCGACCGACGCGGCCGAGGAAGACGCGCCTGAGGAAGAGGCCACCGAGGTCGGCGCAGCTGAGGAGGGTGCCGCGGAAGTCGGAGCGGCCGGCGAGGGGGCCGCTGAGGAAGGGGTGACAGGGGAAGAAACACCCGAGGACGGCGCGGTCGAGTACTGCTCGAGGGCGCTGGGCGCGGCGTGAGCCTCGACCGAAACCGCGCCGATCAGCGAGACCGTCTGGCCCTCGCCACCCTGGAAGTTGTTGAACTCGGGCCCGATCACCAGCCGGGACAGCATGCGGACCTGTTGCGGAGCGATGCCCAGCTCGGCCGCGTGCTCGACCCGGTGGCGGGCGATCGCCTGGCGCAGCAGGTTGGCCACCCGGTCGGCGTCGCGGACCGTGGCCAGGTCGCCCCCGGCGAACACGAGCGCCGGAAAGCTGCCGCCCGGCCCCGCGCACACGAGCTGGATCTGGGTGACGGTGGCCTGGCGCCCGGTCTCGCGGCTGCCGGGCTGCACGCGCAGGTGCTGGGGCCACGACCAGCGCAGCTCGCCCGTCTCGGCCGCGCCGGGGCCCAGGTAGAGCACCCGCTGGTCGCTGATGACGACCTCGGTCTCCTCGGGCAGGGTCCACCGCGGGAGCGAGGCGGGCACGTCGAAGGCGTACTCGGCCACGGCGCAGCGGCCGCTCCACAGCACGCGTTCGTCGGCGCTCAGCACGATCTGCGGCGCGGCTAAGGCCGCGTCGCCCACGTAGTAATGCTCGGACATGCGCGTTTCCCCCCAGTACGCGCCGCGCCCCAGGGCACACGCGGCCTATCGATTACAACCGCGTGACGAAGTCCAAACAAGTCGGCAAGCGCGAATCACACCAGATTTCCTGACGGCAACACGACAGGCCGGAAATCCTTGCCTCTTCGGCCGAGGAGGTGTTACAGACGGTTACCGAACAGGGCGGCGGGTGGAGTGGGTGAGGCCACTGCGACACTGTCCGTGACGGGGGCGGCCCCGCCGGCGAAACGGTCGAGGTCGGTCTCGAGGCGGCCCGGGAACCAGTCGCCGGCCGCGCGCCGGGCCAGGCCGGCCACCGGGGGCGGGGTGTGACCGGCGATGACGACCAGATTGCCGAAGCGGCGGCCGCGCAGCACCGAGGCGTCGGCGACCAGGCAGGCCTCGGGCAGGGCGGCCCGGATCGTCGCGACCTGGGCCCGGGCGTGGCGCAGGGGCGGACCGTCGGTGATGTTGACGACCAGGTGACCGCCGGGGTCGAGCACCCGGGCCAGCTCGCGGGTGAACTCGACCGAGGTCAGGTGGGCCGGGGTGCGGGCGCCGGCGAAGACGTCGAGCACGATCAGGTCGTACCCGGCGTCGCGCATGCCCTCGACGGCGGCGCGGGCGTCCCCCACCCGTACGCGGATGTTGGCCTTGGCCGGCAGCGGCAGAGCGCGGCGCACGAACTCGACCAGCGGCCCGTCGATCTCGACCACCCGCTGGGCCGAGCCGGGCCGGGTGGCGGCCAGGTAGCGGGGGATGGTCAGCGCGCCCCCGCCCAGGTGCAGCGCCCGCAGCGGCTGCCCGGCCGGGGCCAGCAGGTCGATCGCCGCGGCCATCCGGCGTACGTATTCGAACTGCAGGTGGGTGGGGTCGGCCAGGTCGACGTGCGACTGCGGGGCGCCGTCGAGCAGCAACGTGTACGCCGTGTCCCGGTCGGGGTCGGGCAGCAGCTCGGCCACCCCCGAGGCCACCGTCTCGACCTGTCGCTCCGACCTTTTCCGCTGTGCCACCCCCCAAGTATCCCCGGGTGCGATCGGGGAGCATCGGCGCCGATCCGCGACGGAGTTCCGGGGCCCGGCCGACCTCGTACGGTGTGACCGCGTCTGACCTTTTGCCCGCCGACCCGCTGCTGCACCTGCTGCGCCGGGCGACCTTCGGGCCCACGCCGGCCTCGGTGGCCGAGATCCGGCGCCTGGGCGCGACCGTCTGGCTCGACCGCCAGCTCAAGCCGTCGTCGATCGCCGACCCGGTCGGGGACGAGCTGATGGGCCGGTTCCCGTTCGCCCGGCTGTCGATCTCGGGCGTACGCGGGCACATCGCCGCGGGACGGCTGAAGAAGTACGACTGGCGGCCGATGTGGCAGCTCAGCCACTCCGCGGTGGCCCGCGCCATCTGGAGTGAGCGCCAGCTGTTCGAGGTGATGGCCGACTTCTGGTCGAACCACCTCAACGTCACCTGCCCGACCGGCGACGTGTGGCCGACCCGCACCGACTACGACCAGAACGTGATCCGGCGGCACGCCCTGGGCCGCTTCGCCGACCTGCTCAAGGCCTCGGCCAAGCACCCGGCGATGCTCACGTACCTGGACAACCGCTGGTCGACCAAGGCCGCGCCCAACGAGAACTACGGACGGGAGCTGCTGGAACTGCACACGGTCGGGCTCACCTACACCGAGGCCGACGTCAAGAACGCCGCTCGCCTGTTCACCGGGATGACCGTCAGCAACGACACCCACTTCTATGCGTACGACCCCAGGAAGCACGCGGTCGGGGCCGTGAAGGTGCTCGGGTTCCGCCACGCGAACGCGACCGCCGCCGGGGGCGAGAAGGCCGCCCTGGCCCTGCTCGACTACCTGGCCATGCACACCGCGACCGCGCGCCGGATCGTGACCAAGCTCTGCGTCCGGTTCGTGGCCGACCAGCCGCCCGCGAGCCTGATCACCCGGCTGATCAAGGTCTATCTGGATCACCGTACGGCGATCGGGCCCGTGCTGCGGGCCCTGTTCACCTCGCCCGAGTTCGCGGCCTCGATCGGGGCCAAGACGCGGACGCCGTTCGAGGACGTGGTGGCCACCGTGCGCACCCTGAACCTGCGGCCCGAGCCGACCGGCACCAAGGCCATCGACAGCCTGTACTCGATGTGCCGCAACGCCGGACAGGCGCCGCTGGGCTGGGCCCCGCCCAACGGCTACCCGGACGTGGCGAGCGCGTGGGCCTCGTCGTCGGGGCTGCTGGTGCGCTGGAACCTGCACCTGAGCCTGGCCGCGGGCTGGTGGCCGACCTCGCTCGTACGCCCGGAATCGGACTTGCGGGAGTTCGTGGGCCCGTTGCCGGCGACGCACGGCGCGCTGATCGACGCGGTGTCGACCCGGCTCATCGGCGGCCCGCTGCCGCGGTCGTCGGTGGAGGCGCTGGCCCGGTTCTTCGACAAGACCGCGGCCTCGCCCCTGAAGGCCACCGACCCGGCCGTGGGCTGGAAGTTCCCGTACCTGATGGCGATGCTCCTGAACTCGCCGTCCTTCGCCCTGAGGTGAGAATGCAGAACTGTGAGTGCAAGCGACGGACGCTGCTCGGCGGCGCGCTGGCCGGCCTGACCGGGGCGATGCTCTCGACCAAGCTCGCCTTCGCGGCCGCTCCCCGGCCCGGCGGTGACGTGTTCGTGCTGCTCTCGCTGCGGGGCGGCTTCGACGGGCTCTCGGCCGTGGTGCCGGCGGGCGACCCGGCGTACTACAAAGCGCGGCCCGGCATCGCCGTGCCGAAGTCGAAGCTGATCGGCGGCGACCGGTTCTTCGGGCTGCACCCGGCCCTGGCCCCGCTGCTGCCGTTCTGGAAGGCGGGCACGCTCGGCGCTGTGCAGGCGGTCGGTCAGCCCGCGCCCAACCGCTCGCACTTCGCCGCGATGGAGGCGCTGGAGCGGGCCGCGCCCGGCACCTCGACGCGGACGGGCTGGCTCGACCGCATGGCCGGCGGTCTCGGCGTGACCGACCCGTTCGGCGCGGTCTCGGTCGGCTCGGCCCGCCCGGCCCGGGTGCTCGACGGCCCGGCCCCGAACGTGGGCCTGAGCTCGGTCGACGCGTTCGTGCTCAACGGCGAGGCCGACACCAAGCCGATCGCGGCCACGATGGCGGCCCTGTGGGCGGACGCCCCGGCCGGCCTCGGCGGGGCCGCCACCCAGTTGCTCGGCGCACTCGGCACAGCCAAGACTGTGCAGGCCGGCGGCTACACCCCGGCCCACGGCGCGTCCTACCCGGACACCGAGCTCGGCCGGGCGCTGCGTGACGTGGCCCGGCTGATCAAGTCGGACGTCGGGCTGACCACGGCCACGGTCGACGTCGGCGACTGGGACATGCACGAGAACCTGAACCGCCGGATGCCCGAGCAGCTGGCCGACTTCGCGGCCGCGCTGGCCGCCTTCGCCACCGACCTCGGGCCGGACGGGCTGGCCCGGACCACGCTGGTCACGATCAGCGAGTTCGGCCGCCGGGTGGCCGAGAACGGCTCGGCCGGGCTCGACCACGGCTACGGCAACGCGATGTTCCTGCTCGGCGGGCACGTCAAGGGTGGCCGGGTGCACGGCCGCTGGCCCGGGCTGGCGCCGGCCAAGCTGGTCGGCGGCGACCTGGCCGTGACCACGGACTACCGCTCGGTCATCGGCGAGGTGCTGCGTACGCGCTGCGGGGTGGGCGACACGGCAGCGGTGTTCCCGGGTGTCCGGCCGTCCTCGTTGGGGCTATTTCGGTAGAAACATCACTTTCAGCCGAAAGGACGGTACGACACTGGGCGGGTGTCTACGAGCAACGTATTGGCGCACATCATCGGCGACCAGAAGCGACCGACCACGCCCCCGCCGGCCGGCGAGATGCCCGCGATCCTGGCCGCGGCCCAGGAGGAAGCCGGCCCGCCGCTGAAGATCCGGCGGTTCCCGTCCGAGGACGGGCCGGCCTTCTGGCGCTGGGACTGCGCGAACTGCGGCGAGTACGGCGGCGGCCGGCACCACTCGGACGCCATCAACCGGGCCACCCGGCACTGTTCGGAGCACCCGGAGCACCGCTCGTCCCTGCTGCCGCCGATGCTGTGCAAGCAGCGGGACGCGTACATGCCCCTGCACCCGATGCTGTTCGCCGTGGACGACGATCCGCCGCCCCCGCCGCTCGCGAGCTGAGCTGCGCGAGCGGGGAAGCGGCGGCGGTCGTCCCGATTACTGCTGCTGCGTGTCGCCGGTGCCGGTGCGCTGCTGAGCGGCGTCCTGCGCCTTGTCGATGTGCGACTCGTACTTGTCGCCGGTGCGCTGGTCGACCTGGTCGCCCGCCTTCTCGATGCCCTGGTCGACCTGCTCGTCGTGCTTGTCGGCGAAGTCCTTGGCCTTGTCCATGAAACCCATCTCGAACTCCTTCGCTAGCCAGGGGTACGAGACATGGGTTCCCGGCCGGGACCGGCGGAAACGTCAGTGGCGGGTGGTGTCACCCTGGCCGGTGCGCTTCTGCGCCTCGTCGACGGCCTTGTCGATGTGCGCGCTGTGCTTGTGGCCGGTGCGCTTGTCGACCTCGTCGCCGATCTTGTCGAGGGCCTGGTCGACCTTGTCGTCGTGCTTGTCCAGGAAGTCCTTGGCCTTGTCGAGGAAGCTCATGGTTGTGCCTTTCGCTCGGTCCGTGTGCTCAGGATCGCGGCCACCGCGTGCAGGCGCGGATCCTTCGCGATGTCCTCGAGACCGGCGGTCAACGGCATCCGCCAGTTCGGGTACTCGTTCATAGTGCCTGGAAGATTGGGCTGCGCGAGCTCCCCCAACACGTCGTACAGCGAAGCGGTGACAAGCCGGCACGGCGTACGGGCCAGGAACGCGTGCATCGCCACGACGATCTCGTCGTCCGTGCTGTCCTTGGTGATCAGCCCCTCCGACCGCAGCGCGGTCAGCAGGGCCGCGCGGTCGCGTTCGGCGTTCTGCTGCTCCTGTTCGACCGGGCCCGCCAGCTGGCCCAGCTCGGCCCGCACCCGCACCTGCTCGCCGGTCAGGAAACCCTTGGCCGTGGGCAGGTCGTGGGTCGAGATCGAGGCCAGGGCGTTGCGCTTGTATTCGGCGGGCGGATAGAACACCTGGTCCGGGTCGTCCCAGTCGCGGGTGAAGTAGAGCACCGCCGAGCCCAGCATGTTGCGCTGCTCCAGGCCCTCGGTCATCTCGGGCAGCACCGTGCCCAGGTCCTCGCCGATCACCACGGCCCCGGCCCGCTGCGCCTCCAGGGCCAGGATGCCGAGCATCGCCTCGGGGTCGTAGTGCACGTACGTGCCCTCGGCCGGCCCCATGCCCGGCGGCACCCACCACAGCCGCCACAACCCGGCCACGTGGTCGACCCGCAGGCCACCGGCGTGCCGGAAGATCCGCCGGAGCATGTCCCGGTAGGCCGCGTACCCGGTCGCGATCAGCTGGTCGGGCCGCCACGCGGCCAGCCCCCAGTCCTGGCCGAGCTGGTTGAACGCGTCCGGCGGGGCGCCCGCGTGCACGCCCGCGGCCAGCACGTCCTGCAGCAGCCAGCCGTCGGCGCCGGCCGGGTCGATGCCCACGGCCAGGTCGTGCACCACGCCGACCGGCATGCCGCTGCGGCGGGCGGCGTCGTTCGCGGCCTCCAGCTGGGCGTTCATCAGCCGCTGGAGCCAGGCGTGGAAGGCCACCCGGTCGCCGGTGAACTCGCGGACCGCGGGCGAGTCGGGCCGGCGCAGCTCGGCCGGCCACTCCTGCCAGTTCGCGCCGTGGCGCTCGGCCAGCGCGCAGAACCGGGCGTAGTCGGTGAGCCCGGGGTCGCTGTCGAGATCGACCTCGCCCGCCAGCGGCCACAGCAGTTCGAGCGCGGCCCGTTTGGCCTGCCAGACCGCGGAGTAGTCGATCAGCCCGTCGGCCGTCGGGCCCGGCTTGAGCGCGTCCACCATCGCGCGCAGCGGCGGGTCGGCCCGGCGGTACTCGGCGGTGTCGGCGATGCGCAGATAGAGCGGGTTGGCGAACCGGCGGCTGGACGGCGAGTAGGGCGAGGCCGGCACGGGCAGCGTCGGTGTGATCGCGTGCAGCGGGTTGAGCAGCACCAGGCCCGGCCCGCCGGCGCTGCCGAGGAACTCGCGCAGGTCGCCGAGGTCGCCCATGCCCCACGAGTGCTGCGAGTGCAGCGCGTACAGCTGGAGCATCCAGCCCCACGTCTGCGGCGGCTCGGGCAGTTCGCCCGGCACCACGATCAGGGTGATCCGCTCGCCCGCCAGGTCGATCGTGTGCCAGCCCAGCGGCAGGTCGGCGGGGATCTCGTCGCCCTCGCGCCCGGTGCCGTCCTCGAGCACGATCGTGGCCGGGCCCGGCAGCGCCCGCGACTCCCCGTGGCGGACGACCAGGGTGCCCGGCATCCGGCCGAGCCGGTCGCGCTCGCGGACCGCGGCGAGCTCGCCGGCGATCGCCTCGGGCGTGGTGGCGTCGACGCCCAGCAGGCCCAGCACGCCCACCACGGACGCGTCGGCGACGTCCTTGCGCTCGCGGTGCCAGTCCTCGTACCAGGTGGCCACCCCGTGTGCCGTCGCCAAAGCCGCCAGATCGGCGTCCATCCGGTCCCCTCTCGTCGCTCCCGCTGCTCATACCCTGCCTGATTAGGGGCTAGTCGCGGGAGAACCTCTTGCGACAGTGGGTCAGGATGGAACACATGTCTTCCGTATCGAAGGTGTGGTCCCGGGTCGCGGCGGCGGTGACCGGTGTGGTGCTCACGCTGGTCGTGCCGGCCCACGCCTGGGCCGCGAGCACTGGTCTCGATTCCGTGATGGTCGAGGCGGCCCGGTCCCGGCGCCGCGGCGGCTTCGGGTTCTTCGGCCTGTTCGGCGGTCTGTGCTGCTTGTTCGTGGTGGCCGCGATCGTTCTGGTGATCGTTCTGGTCTCCCGCAACCGCAAGAAGCCCAGGGATCCCCAGGACCCCGGATACCCCCGATAACACCGAAGCCCGGCGATCATGGCCGGGCGCGACCTAGCGTTGAGGGATGCGGATCCGCGCCACCAACGTCCGGGCGGCCGCCCTCGCCGGCGGCGTCGGAGTGACGCTGTGCGTCCCGCTCGCCATCTCCGTGGCCGCCGCGGGCAACAACACCGTGACCATCAGCCGGGGGCGCCCGGCCGTCGCCTCGTCGGTCACCGGGGCCGAGGTCGCGGGCCGGGCCAACGACGCCAGCACGGTCACCCGATGGGTCAGCGTGGCCGGGCCCGGCACTCAGTGGGTGCGGATCGATCTGGGCGCGGTCAAACGCATCGAGCGGGTACGCCTGCAGTGGTCGGGCACCCACGCCAAGACGTACCGGGTGCAGGTCTCGACCGACGGCTCGAACTGGCTCAGCCTGTACGCGACCACGGCCGGCAACGGCGGCGCGGACGACCTCAAGCAGCTCAACGGCACCGGCCGCTACGTGCGGGTGCTGGCCACCCAGCGGGCCAAGGCGACCGGCGGGTACGGGCTGTCCGACGTCCGCGTGTTCGGGCCGGCCTCGCGGGTGCTGCCGGCCGCCGCGCCCGCCACCGGGTCACTGGCCTCGGGGCTCGAGGACCGCGGCAAGAAGGAACGGGCGCTGGCCCTGATCAGCAGCGCCGAGAACTCGACGCTGGGCTGGCGCGGCCAGTTCGGCTACATCGAGGACATCAAGGACGGCCGCGGGTACACCGCGGGCATCGTCGGATTCACCTCGGGCACGGCCGACATGCTGGCCGTCGTGACCGCGTACGCCAAGAACAAGCCGGGCAACGTGCTGCAGAAATATCTGCCGGCGTTGCGCGCGGTGAACGGGTCCGACTCGCATGCCGGTCTCGACCCTGGCTTCCCGGCGGCGTGGCGGGCGGCGGCCCGGGATCCGGTCTTCCAGCGGGTGCAGGAGGCGGCGCGGGACGCGTACTACTTCAACCCGTCGATGCGGCTCGCGCGCGACGACGGTCTGCGGGCGCTGGGCCAGTTCGCCTACTTCGACGCGGCGGTCATGCACGGCGTGTCGGGGCTCCGGGCGATCCGGACGGCTGCTCTGCGTACGGCGAAGACCCCGGCCCAGGGCGGCGACGAGCCCACGTACCTGAACGCCTTCCTGAACGCCCGGGTGGCCGAGATGCGGACCGAGGCCGCGCACGAGGACGTCAGCCGGGTCGAGACCGCGCAGCGCCTCTTCCTGCGTCGCAGCAACCTCGACCTGACCGCGCCGCTGACCTGGCAGGTCTACGGCGACAGCTACAAGCTCACGAACTGACCTTCGTGAACAGGTTGGGCAGCGCGGACGGCTCCCAGCCGGGCAGCGCGGTGTGCGCCTCTTTCACCTTGTAGGTCGTGCCCTTATAGGTGACCAGGTCACCGGCCTTGTAGTCGGTGAAGGCTTTCCAAGCAGCCGGCGCCGGCTTGGTCGCAGGCGGGGTCGTCGCCGGGGGCTTCGTCGGCGTCGAGGTGGCCGTCGGTGTCGACGGCGACGGCGACGACGGGGTGGGGGTCGTGGGCAGCGGCATCGGCTTCTCGCCGGCGGTCACCTTCACGAAGTCGACGACCATGCGGGCCGGGCGGCGGCCGTCGGTGGCCAGGTTGAGCACCAGCGCGATGGGCAGGCCGGGCTCGTCCGGCGTGAGGCGCAGGGCGGGCTTCCCGTCGACCGACCACACGACCTCGGTCGGGGTCCAGTCGATGGCGTACGTGTGGAATTCGCGACCCGAGGTGCGGTCCGCGTCCTCGTCGAGCGTCTCGACGTCGCCGCGCAGCACCCGGCCGAACTTGTCGACCGCGCCGAACGCCCGCCACGGCCCACCCGCGCGCCGCACCTTGATCCGCGCCTCGGCGTGCCCGAACGGCTCGGCGAAGGCCTTCCGTGTGCTGACCAGCCGGTCCACCACCAGGCGACCCTCGCCGTCCTGGCGCGCGTTACGCGGGTCGCCGTCGAGCAGCCACTTCGACGGGTCGAGCTCGGCGCCGCGCCCGCCGCTGAAGTCGTCGTCGAAGACCGGGCGGTGTTCCGCCGCCACGGCGACGTCGCCCTGCCCGGTGACGGCGATCGCGCCGACCAGGCCGGCGCTCGCCACCGCGAGGGCGAGCAGTGCGCGCGGCCGGATCAGCCAGCGCGAGGTACCCGAACGATGACGTGCTTCCACAGCAGGAGACCTTCACGGAAAGTGAGACGTTCTCGCAAGATCGTCGGACAGACTTAAGGCGGGCTTAAGGAAGATCGGCTGGAGACCCGGACCGTGGTGCCGTTGTCGCCGGTCACGACCTCGAACGTGTCGGTCAGTTCCTCGGCCAGCCACAGCCCCCAGCCGCCCGGGGTGTCGGCCGGTGGACGCACGGCCGGCTCGGGTCGTGCGGCCGTGAGCCCGGTCCCGGAATCGCTCACCTCGCACACCACGTCACCGTCGTCGGCCCAGACGGCGACCCGGCCCGTCCCGCCGCCGTGCCGTACGGCGTTGGTCAGCAACTCGTTGACCGCGACGACGAAATCGTCGAGGCGGTCACCGGCCAGACCGGCCGCCCCGGCGCAGGACGCGACCGAGTGCCGCAACGCCGTGATGGCGTTCCGGTCGAAGGTCTCGGAGAGCAGAATCTTGGTGCTGATGACACCGACGGTAGGCCACGCCTGATCTTCCCGCAGGGCGGGCCACCGGTGGACCCGGCGATGTGGCAGGGTCGGCCCATGTCGGACGCACGGAACAGCGGTCTGCAGGCGCCGCTGTGGCGAGCGATCGCGATCTATCGGCTGGCCGCCCTGACCTACGCCGCGTTCCTGGTCGTGAGCAATGTCAGCGCCTACGCGCGGCCGATGCTGGCCTGGCCCGTGCTGGCCGCGATGGCCGCCTGGACGGTCCTCACCACGTACGCGTACGCCGATCCGGCCCGCCGCCGGGCGCCGCTGCTGGCGGCCGACCTGGTGATCACGATCGGCGCGCTGACCGCCAGCATCTGGGTCGTCGGCCGCTCCGGGCTCGAGTCCGGCCTGCCCACCCTGGCCGTGGCCTGGCACGTCGCCCCGGTGCTGTGCTGGGCCGTGGCCGGCGGCCGGCGCGGGGGCATCACGGCCGCCCTGGCCATGGGCGCCACCGACCTGGCCGTGCGGGCCCACTACGACCAGGCCGCGTTCACCGGGGCCGTGCTCATGCTGCTGGCCGCGATCGCCGTGGGCTACCTGGTGCGGGTGGCCGAGGTCGCGCAGCAGCGGCTCGAGCGGGCGATCGAACTCGAGGCCACCACCCGGGAACGGGAGCGGCTGGCCCGCGACATCCACGACTCCGTGCTGCAGGTGCTGGCGCTGGTCAAACGGCGTGGGGCCGGGCTCGACGGCGAGGCCGGGGAACTGGCCCGGCTGGCCGGCGAGCAGGAGGCGGCGCTGCGCACCCTGGTCGCCGGGCGGCAGGCGAGCGACCCCATCGGTGACGACCTCGACCTGATGGCGCTGCTGCAGCCGTACGCGTCGCCGGACGTCACCGTCTCGGGCCCGGCCGGCGCCGTGCTCCTTCCGGCCCGTACGGCCCGGGAACTGACCGCCGCGGTGGCGGCCGCCCTCGACAACGTGGCCCGCCACTGCGACCCCGGCACCAAGGTCTATCTGTTCGTCGAGGACGAGCCGGCCGAGGTGGTCGTGACCGTCCGCGACGACGGCTGCGGCATCGAGCCCGATCGGCTGGCCCAGGCCGAGGCGCAGGGCCGGCTGGGGGTCGTGCAGTCGATCCGGGGGCGGGTGGCCGACCTCGGCGGGCGGGTCCGGATCGTCTCGGCGCCGGGTGAGGGCACCGAGGTCGAGATGACCGTGCCGCGGGTCCCGATATCGTGACAGCCATGAGCGCTGCGATCCGGGTGATGGTGGTCGACGACCACCCGATGTGGCGCGAAGGCGTCAGCCGCGACCTGACCACGGCCGGCTACGACGTGGTGGCCACCAGCGGCGAGGGGCGGCAGGCGGTGCGTATCGCGGCCGCGGCCCGGCCCGACGTGGTGGTCCTCGACCTGCAACTGCCCGACATCTCGGGCGTCGAGGTGATCAACGGCCTGCAGACCGAGGTGCCCGGGGTGCGGATCCTGATGCTCTCGGCCAGCGGCGAACAGCAGGACGTGCTGGACGCGATGAAGGCCGGCGCGACCGGCTACCTGCTCAAGTCGGCCGGGCCGGCCGAGTTCCTGGACGCGGTGAGCCGCACCGCGGCCGGCGACACGGTCTTCACGCCGGGGCTGGCCGGGCTGGTGCTGGGCGAGTTCCGCCGGCTCGCGGTGGCCCCACCGGCCGACCCGCGCGAGGACGCGCCGAAGCTCACCGAGCGCGAGACCGAGGTGCTGCGCCTGGTCGCGAAGGGCCTGTCGTACCGGCAGATCGCCGAACGGCTCGTGCTCAGCCATCGCACGGTGCAGAACCACGTCCAGAACACGCTCGGCAAGCTTCAGCTGCACAACCGCGTCGAGCTGACCCGATACGCCATCGAGCAGGGGCTCGACTAGCCCCTACTCGTAGCGGGGCGCGTTGGTCTCGTGGATGGCGAGCTCCTCGGCGCTGGCGCCGCCGCCGGCCGCGCCCGCGTCGTAGGCCACGCTGTCGGCCTCGTCGTCGAACCCGTACCCCTCGTCGGGCGCGACCAGGCGGCCCACCGTCTCGGGGTTGTCGTCGTCGAGCTGGCCGTCGTCGTAGAGCGAGATCTGCGACTTCGGGTCGCTGGTCGGGCTCTGGCCCCACACATCGGCGTCGAAGTTGCGCTGCTCGGAGCTGTCGACCGTCTCATCGATCGGGTCACGGGCCGGCGGCAGCGGGTCTTCCGCGCCGAAGTCGGGCTCCTCCTGGCGCAGCCGGCGGTCGAGGGACTCGCCCTCGCGCGCCTCCTCGGCGGTGTCGCCGAAGCGGTTGGAGCCGCCCGGGCCGACACCCGCGAGCGCGGCCGGGTCGGCGCCGTCGGCCCAGCGGCTGCTTTCCACCTGGTCGTAGGCGGTCGAATCGTCATCCGCGGTGTCGGGCAGGCCGGAAGCCTCCGGGTCGGACACCTCGACGGGGTAGTCGTTGTCTCGCATTCCCGCAATCTACCCGCGTCCGGGGCCCGTCATGCCCGCCGTGGCCGCCGTCTCGTCGCCGTCCTCGGCCGACAGCAGCGCCCACACCACCTTGCCGTCGTCGAGCGGCAGATTGCCCCACCGTTCCGACACCGAATCGATCAGCAGCATGCCCCGGCCGCCGTACGCGGTCGGCGGCACCGGACCCCCGGTGTAGGTCGGCCTGTGGGTCGAATGGTCGCGCACGGCCACGCTGATGCCGCTGCCGTGGGTGGCCAGCAGAACGTTCATAGGCGTACGGGCGTGGACCACCACGTTGTTGACAAGCTCGGTGACGACGATGCAGGCCGGGCCGGCCAGATCCTGCCGGTCCCACCGCCCGCAGGCCTCGGTGATCAGCTCGCGGGAGCGGCGGGCCGCCCCCACGACGGGGTCGAGGGCCAGGCTGTGCCGCTGATCGGGGTCGGGTCCGCCGAGCTCGGCCCGGGCCGCGTCCGGGCCGGGCCAGATCGGCCAGCCGGCGTCGGGCCAGGCGGCGGCCCCGCGCGGGTCGCACAGGGCGAGATGGGCGGCCGGCCAGTCGGCGGTGTCGCGGCGCAGCTCGCGCAGCATGGCCGCTCCCGCGGGGGACGGGGTGACGACCTCGCCCACGTCGACCAGCACCGCCTCGGGCTGCTCGGCGAGGACGCCCAGCAGGACCGACCGCGCCGTGTGGGCGGTGGCGGCGTCGAGCACCCCGGTCAGCCGGACCAAGGGGTACTCGGACCCGCGATCCACCCGGTGTCGCACCTCGCTCGCCATGATCGCTCCATTGTGCATAACGTGTCCCCATTTCGCATTTCCCGCCCGTCCGGGGAACCGGGGCGGGCGGGGCGTATCCGGCGGGGCATCGACGCACTAATCGGGACATAACTTCTGGACGGGCATGCTGAGCGAATACCCGGCCGGGGGTGACTCATGCCGCCTGGCGGTGAAATTGCTCTGGCGGGCTTTCGGGAACGACACCGTTCCGGTAAATGGGGCCCGTGCTCGGCCGTCTTTGTCAGCGCGGCTTGTCGGGGCGGCGCGTGGTTGGCGCGGTGCTTCCGCCAGCGCGTGGTTGGCGCGGTGCTTCCGTCAGCGCGTGGTCGGTGCGGTGCGCAGCGGGGCCGGCTCCGGGCGGCGGGCCGGGGGCGGCGGGGCCGGAGCGTGGTGGTGCTGCGGCTCGGCGTACCGGGTCAGGGCGATCACCGAGGCCAGGGTCACCACGAAGCCGACGCCGGCCAGCCACTCCTTGCCGGGCTCGATGCGGTCGCCGAGCAGCAGCAGGCCGACGATGGCGGCGGGCACGGCGCCGGCCGCGTCCATGGCGGCCACCGCGGCCGTGGTCGAGCCGCGCTGCATCGCCAGCCCCAGCAGCAACTGGCCGACCAACGAGTGCACGACCAGCAGATAGAGCAGCGGGTTGGCGAAGAAGCCGGCGGCCGAGCTCTCGTTGGCCAGCGGGCGGGCGGCGATGGCAGCGGCGCTGAACCCCACGCCGGCCAGCGAGCCGAGCACGACCGAACCGAGGGCGCCCTGCAGGCGTACGGCGAAGAAGCCCAGACCCCCGATGACCAGCAGGGCCACCGTGAGGCCGGCGATGGCGGCCGCGCCCAGCGGCCGGGCATGAGCCGGCTGAGCCGATTTGACCAGCGCCGCGATGCCGACCATGAGCAGGCCCAGCAGCACGATCTCGGCGGCCGGCAGCGACCACTTGAGGAACACGACCCCGAGTACGGCGGTCACGCCCAGGCCGGCGGCCACGCTGGCCTGCACGAGGAAGAGCGGCAGCTCCTCGCGGGCGAGGAAGGCGAGCACGAACCCGAGCACCTGGCAGCCGAGACCGAGCAGGTAGGTGCGCTGCCCGGCCAGCCGCACGAGCAGGCTGGGGTCGAAGGTGTGGTGCACGGTGGTGCGCGCCGCAGCCGCTGACTGCAGCAGGTTCGCCACCCCGTACGCCAGGATCATGGCGGCGAGGAAGACCCAGCCCGAGGACACCACCTGACGCACGATAGACCAGCCTCGGCCCGGCATCAGCGGTTCGGGGGACACTCTCGGCGCGGGGTACGCACGGGATTACGCAGTGCTACCGGTTTCGGGCCCTTTGTCCGATCCAAGCCGAATGCCAGAATCAGCCCCGCGCGCGGGGCTGCTCGGCCGCTGGCCCGTCCCGTGCGTTTCTTGTGCGGCGGGCCGTCAGCTGGTGGGTCCCTCGTGCGGCGCGTCGTCGGCTCGCGGTCCCTCGTGCGGCGGCCGGTCGAGTCAGCGAGTCAGGGCGGTCAGGACCGTTTCGTGCAGCGGGCCGTTGGTGGCGATCACCGACGACTTGTCGACCGGCGGCCGCCCCGCCAGATCGGTGATGGTGCCGCCCGCCTCCTGCACGATCGGGATCAGCGCGGCCACGTCCCACAGCGACAGCTCGGGCTCGACCATCGCGTCGAGCGCACCCTCGGCCAGCAACATGTAACCGTAGAAGTCCCCGTAGGCCCGGCTGCGCCACGAGGCCAGACTCAGGTCGACGATCTTCTGCAGACGCCCGATCTGCTGCCACCCGTCCAGGCTGGCGTAACTCAGGCTCGCGTCGGACAACCGCGTGACCCCCGAGACCTGGATGCGCGTCGCGGTGTGCTGATGCTTCCCCGCGTACGCGCCATGACCGCGCGCCGCCCACCACCGCCGCCCCAGGGCGGGCGCGCTCACGAGCCCCGCCACCGGGATGTCTCCCTCGAGCAGCGCGATCAACGTGCCCCAGATCGGCACCCCGCGCACGAAGTTCTTGGTCCCGTCGATCGGGTCGATCACCCACCGCCGGCTGCCCGGCCCCGCCGCCGCGTGCGTGAGCCCGAACTCCTCACCCAGCACACCATCCCGCGGCCGAGCCCGCGCCAGCGTGGAACGGATGGCCTGCTCAACGGCAGTGTCAGCATCCGACACCGGCGTCAGATCAGGCTTCGACTCGACTTTGAGGTCGAGCGCCCGAAACCGCCCCATCGAAATCGAGTCGGCAGTGTCAGCGAGCAGGTGAGCAAGCGAAAGGTCATCGGCATAACCGGCCATGCCCGAACGCTAGCCGATTACGGATCGCCCCCGAAGCCGGGACGAGCCCTCGTCGCCGCTTTTCCACAGTTCAGAGTTATCCACAGCGCGCCCCGGATACCCCACACGACCGCGCAACCGGCCGGGATAATGGACGGCGGGGGATCCCCCAGGGAGGGCGGGGTCGGCTGGATTTGGGCCGTGCTTTCTCAGCCGGGTGGTGCGTCGTCCGGGGGTGTGTCGCGCTGATCCGTCTCGCCGGCTCGGGAAGCCAGCAGGCGGCGGTAGGACTCCAGGCGGCGGGCGTCGGCCTTGCCCTCGGCGACCCAGGCGTCCAAGCGGCAGTCGACGTCGTTGGCGGTGTGGCCGCAGTTGGGTTGGTCTTCGATCGTGCCTTCGACCAGGTCGGGGAAGCCGTGCAGCAGGCTCTCGGCGCTCACGTGGGCCAGGCCGAAGCTGCGGATGCCCGGCGTGTCGATGATCCAGCCGGGGTCTTTGCGTGACTTGCCGACCGGGGGCAGGCGCAGCGCGACCGCGCTCGTGGACGTGTGGCGGCCCTTGCCGATGGCGCTGACCACCCCGACGGCCCGCAGGGCGTCCGGCACCAGGCGGTTGACCAGCGTGGACTTGCCCACGCCGGAGTGGCCGACCATGACCGAGATGGCGCCGGCCAGTTTCTGGCGCAGGTCGCTCAGGTCGCTGTCGGGGCGGACCAGCACGTACGGCAGGTCTAGCTCGGCGTAGTAGTCGAGCACCGCTTCGGGGCCGGCCAGGTCGGCCTTGGTCAGGCACAGCAGCGGCTCGATGTCGGCGTCGTAGGCGGCGACCAGGCAGCGGTCGATGAAGCCGGTGCGCGGCGGCGGGTCGGACAGCGCGCTGACGATCACCAGTTGGTCGGCGTTGGCCACCACAACCCGTTCCAGGCGGCCCTCGGGGGTCGTGTCGTCGTCGTCGGCCGTGCGGCGCAATACCGAAGTACGCTCGGCGATCCGCACTATTCGGGCCAGGGCCCCGGCCGCGCCGGAGACGTCGCCGACCAGCGCCACCCGGTCGCCCACGACGACCGACTTGCGGCCCAGCTCGCGGGCCCGCATGGCGGTGACGACGGGGCTGTCGGGCGGGGCGTCCTCGCGGACACAGCCGTAGCGGCCCCGGTCGACGGTGATCACCAGGGCCTCGACGGCGTCGTCGTGCTTGGGGCGGGTACGGGTGCGCGGGCGCGACGAACGGCCCGGCCGCACCCGTACGTCGTCCTCGTCGTACTCCCGCTTGCGTGCCGGCAGTTCTAGCTCCTCGCCACGAGTCCCGCCCAGAGTTCGGGGAACTCGGGCAACGTCTTCGACGTACACGCTACGTCGGTGAGGGAGATACCCGGCACGGCGAGGCCGATAACCGCGGCCGCGTGGGCCATGCGGTGGTCGGCGTACGTCTCGAACTCGGCCTCGTGCAGCGGCCGGGGGACGATGCGCAGACCGTCGCGGAACTCGGTGACCTCGGCCCCGGCCTTGCCCAACTCGGTGGCGAGGGCGGCGATGCGGTCGGTCTCGTGGCCGCGGATGTGCTCGACCCCGCGCAGCTCGGACGGCCCCTCGGCCAGCGCGGCGAGCGCGGCCACGACCGGGGTGAGCTCGCTGACCTCGGACAGGTCGGCCGTGAGGCCGGTCAACCGGCCGGTGCCGCGCACGGTGAGCCCGTCAGCCGACTGGATGACCTCGGCCCCGAGCGCGGTGAGCAGCTCGGTCAGCCGGCCCACGGGCTGCCAGCTCTCGGCCGGCCAGCCGCTGAGCGTGACGCTGCCCCCGGTGACCATGGCGGCGGCGAAGAACGGGGCCGCGCCGGACAGGTCGGGTTCGATCACCCACGTACGCCCGGAGGTCTCACCCGGCTCGACCGCCCAGACGTCGGGCACGGACTCGTCGACCACGGCGCCCGCGGCGCGCAGCATGTGGGTGGTCATGCGCAGGTGGGGCGCGGACGGCACGGGCGGACCCTCGTGCCGCAGCACCAGCCCCTTGGTGAAGCGCGGCGCCGACAGCAGCAGCCCCGAGACGAACTGGCTGGACGCGGACGCGTCGATGACCGCCTCGCCCCCTTCGACCAGCCCGGCCCCGTGCACGGTGAGCGGCAACCCGCCGATCGCCGAGGCGTCGATCGACACACCCAGCGAGCGCAGCGCCTCGATGATCGGGCGCAGCGGGCGGTTGCGCGCGTGCGGGTCGCCGTCGAACTCGACCACGCCCTCGGCCAGCGCGGCCGCCGGCGGCAGGAAGCGCATGATCGTGCCGGCCAGGCCGACGTCGACCCGGGCCGGACCGCGCAGCGGCCCCGGCTCGACCAGCCAGCGCTCGTCGGCGCTGGTGTCGAGCCCCACGCCGAGCGCGCGCAGACCGGCCGCCATGAGCTCGGTGTCGCGGGCCCGCAGCGGGCGCTCGATCACCGACGGGCCGGCCGCCAGCGCGGCCAGCACCAGGGCGCGGGCCGTCATCGACTTGGAGCCCGGCAGCCGGACGCTCGCGCTGACCGGACCGGACGCGGGCGGGGCGGCCCAGGGGCGGGGTTCTGCAGTCACCGGGCCATTGTGCCGGGCCGCACCGACAATTTCGCGGACCGTTCCCGCCCGCCGGGACGCGTGTACCGTTCGGGAGCATGTGCGGGCGGTACGCGACGACCAGGACCGAGGCCGACCTCGAAGACCTGTTCGAGGCGGTCAGTGTGCTCGAACAGGTGGGCCCGAGCTGGAACGTGGCCCCGACCGACCCCGTGCCGGTGGTGCGCGAGTCGACGTCGCACGCGGCCCGGGTGCTCGACTCCGCGCGGTGGGGCCTGGTGCCGCCGTGGGCCAAAGACCTGAAGGCCGGCGCCCGCATGATCAACGCCCGCTCCGAGACGGTCGCCACCTCGAAGGCCTTCGCCCCGTCGTTCGCCCGTCGCCGCTGCCTGGTGCCGGCCGACGGCTGGTACGAGTGGGTCCGCGACGGCAAGCAGAAGCAGGCCTACTACATGACGCCGGCCGACGGTTCGCCGCTCGCGTTCGCCGGGCTGTGGTCGGCCTGGGGCCCCGAGGGCGTGCTGACCTGCAGCGTCCTGACCACGGCGGCGCTGGGTGGGCTGGCCCGCGTGCACGACCGCATGCCGCTGATCCTGCCCCGCGACCGCTGGGCCGACTGGTTGGCCGGCGGCGGTGACGCCGGCGCCCTGCTGCAACCGCTCACGCCGGCCGAGTTGGATGCCATCGAGGTACGCCCGGTCCGCCCCGACGTCGGCAACGTGCGCAACAACGGCCCACACCTGCTCGAACCGCCGGCCGAACCGGCCCCGGACCCCATCACCCTCTTCTGACAGCGCCCCCGGGCGACCGGGGGGCGATGCTCGCGGCGGCCAGGAGCGATGCTCGCGGTGGCCGGGGGCGACGCCCGCGGTGGACGGGTGGGGCAGCGGGGTGGATGGGGCTCTGCTACGTTCCACGCGCCCGGTGTGAGCGCGATTGGTGATTGTGGACAGACGTCGCGCGTCCCGGGTCCGGCTTGCGGCTGGGGCGTCCGCGGGCGGTCGTCGTTTGCTGTCAATTCGCTGAACGACGCATGATCAACATTTGGGTTTGTCAATAGTTGTCCGCATTTTTAACTGGCAACTTTGTTTCAAGATAGATAAGCCCCTTGTTCTGATCTCCTACCCTGCGATACAAAACTGCGCCGGAGTGGTGCTGGTTCGCACGGTGCGAGCCGGTCCGCCACACGCAGTACCGGTCCCACGGGGGAGGTGGGCTGATGACACGGGCTCGTATGCCGCGTCCACATGAGGTAGCCATCGCGCGGCGTGATCCACGGCTGCTCGAGGCCATTGACGAGCGGCGCACGGACGAGGCTTGGCGCACACGCGGCGCCTGCCGCACGGTTGATCCGGAAACGTTTTTTCCGGCGCCGAACGAACCGTCCGAAGGTGCTGTCTCGCTCTGCGGCACGTGCACGGTGCAAGGGCCGTGCCTGGCCTGGGCGTTGCAGGTCGGTGACTGCCACGGCGTCTGGGGCGGCACGACGCCCCGCGAACGCCGGGCGATGCTGGTGGCCTGGCGCGAACGCGTCGGCCCGGGCGGCGAGACGATCGACGACGACACCGACGAGGAAGACCGCCGGTTGCTCGATCTCACGCCGGTCAGCCGCTGACCAAACAGTGATCATCCGCAGCGTCGCGGAGTAACAGCAGGGTCGACCGCCGAGCGGGCACAGCTCTTTCGCCGTGCGCGCTCGGCGTCGTCGGCTGAGCCGGCTCGGGCGAGGGCTGTCGAGCGGCGAGCGGCGAGCGGCGAGCGAATCGTGCCGTCATGCGGGTCGAGGAACCTGCGACTGGTTACATGACGGTGTGGAAGAGCGGGAGATAGAGACGCCGCGAGGGCCGGCCCGGGTTCGGGTGACCCGGCCCCGGGGCAAGGTGGCGTCGGTGCTCGTGCTGGGTCATGGCGCGGGCGGTGACGTGGACGCCCCGGACCTGGTCGCCGTGCACGACGCGGCGACGGCCGGCGGCGTTCAGGTCGTGCTGGTCACCCAGCCCTATCGGGTGGCCGGGCGGCGGGCGCCGGCCCCGGCCGGTCACCTCGACGAGGCCTGGGTCGCCGTGGTGCGGTCTCTTGGCGTACGCCGGAAGCCTCTGATCGTCGGCGGCCGGTCGAGCGGCGCGCGGGTGGCCTGCCGCACGGCGGTCGAGCTGGGCGCGGCCGGTGTTCTCGCGCTGGCCTTCCCGCTGCACCCGCCGGGCAAGCCCGAGCGCAGCCGCGCTGATGAACTGCCGGCCGACCTGCCCACGCTCGTGCTCAACGGCGACCGGGACGCCTTCGGGGTGCCCGAGAGTTCCGGGGCGGTCGAGGTCGTGGTGCGACCGGGGGCCACCCATGACCTGCGCAAAGACGTCAAGGGCACGGCCGATCTGGCGGTCGCCTGGTTGCGTACGCAAGGGTGGGCGCGCTGAAGGAATGCAAGTTGCGCCTTCATGGTTGTAGACCCCGGGAGCTTGAACGTCGGAAGGGGTATGACAGGTGCGAGCCGGAACAGAGTTCCTGGAGCGCGGCGGCCGGGAGGTCGATCGGGTGCGGAACCTTTTGGGTTCCCCCGAGTGGCCCGCAGCCGAGCAGCCCGTCACGCCATCGGTGAGTGTCAGCACACCGGCGGTTTTCCAGGCCGCAGAAGGGGCACTACCCGTATCCTCGGCGGGGCGGTCGAGGGGAGAGCTCAGGGTGGCCCAGACAGAACGGACCGAGGAGCGCCGAGCGCGCTTCGAGCGGGACGCGTTGCCTTTTGTGGACCAGCTGTACGCGGCTGGCCTGCGGATGACGCGCAACCCGGCCGACGCCGAGGACCTGGTGCAGGAGACGTACTTGAAGGCGTTCTCCGCCTTCCACCAGTTCGAAGAGGGCACCAACCTCAAGGCGTGGCTGTACCGCATTCTCACGAACACGTATATCAACTCGTATCGGCGCAAGCAGCGTCAGCCGGTGCAGGCTCCGACCGAGGAGATCACCGACTGGCAGCTCGCCGCATCCGAGTCGCACACGTCCGCCGGCCTGCGGTCGGCCGAGACCGAGGCGCTCGACCGGCTGCCCGACAGTGACATCAAGGAAGCTCTGCAGGCCCTGCCCGAGGACTTCCGCCTGGCCGTCTACCTCGCTGATGTCGAGGGTTTCTCGTACAAGGAGATCGCCGACATCATGAGCACGCCGATCGGCACAGTCATGTCCCGCCTGCACCGCGGCCGGCGCAACCTGCGCAAGACCCTGGAGCAGTACGCCGCTGACCGGGGCATCACCCGGACCGCTTCGGAACCGCAGGAGGCGTGACCCGAGATGAGCGGCGTGAACGGTGAGGATCACGAGACCGACTGCACGGTAGTGATCAGCGAGGTCTACCTCTACCTCGACCTGGAGTGCAGCGAGGACCGCCGGACGTTGATCCAGAAGCACCTGGACGACTGCGACGGCTGCCTGCGCGAGTATGGCATCGAACACGAGGTGAAGGCGCTGGTGTCCCGCTGCTGCGGCGACGAGAAGGCGCCCCGGGAGCTGCGTGACCGGCTCCGCGTGAAGCTCGACCAGCTCGAGGTGCAGGTCGAGACCCGCGAGTTCCTCCTGTAAGCAAGCGGAACAAGAAGGGCCCCGCCGATGGCGGGGCCCTTCTTGCATGTCAGCTGTTAGGCCGCTTGCCGTGGTTCGCGCTGCTCTTCTTACGAGCCTTCTTCTTGCGGGCCTTCTTCGCCATAGGTGACTCCTTCTTCGTGCCGTGTTCCCGCGCCGATGGTAGTCGGCGCTTCCGCGCGCGCCGGACTCACCCGACGGGAATCCGTGGTTTGATGACGGCGACCGACAGCGTCGTCAAGGGAGGGTTCATCGATGGCCGACGAGATCCGGGCCGAGATGGTGGCCAACGTGTGGAAGGTCGTCGCCTCGACCGGCGATACCGTCGCCGAGGGGGACACCCTGGTGATCCTCGAGTCGATGAAGATGGAGATCCCGGTCGTCGCCGAGAACGAGGGCACGGTGGCTGAACTGGCCGTGCACGAGGGCGACGTGGTCCAAGAGGGCGACCTGATCGCGATCATCCAGGCCTGAAAGCCTCAGCCGCGGCGCCAGCGCAGCAGCAGACGGCTGCGCCCGCGCTGCCGCGGCACGGCCGGCGCGCGTGTCATCGCCGTGGCCAGCTGGCGGGTCGACTGGTCGAGGCCGGGCGCGGCCAGGGCCAGTTCGGCCAGCGACCGTGCCCCGGGCCGCGTGGTGACCTCGGTGAGCCGGGTAGTGACCACCCCAGCCACGTCGGCGCGGGCCGACGGGTCGACCCAGGCCGCCACGATCAGCGCGAACAGCGCCGCCTCGGTCACCCGGTCGAGGCCGCCGCCGACCAGTTCCAGCAGCATCCGCCGGCGTTCCGAGTCGAGCCAGGCCTCCTCGGAACGGTGGTGCAACAGACCCAGGCAGGCCCAGATCTCGGGCGCGGCCACGTCGGCCGGCGGGTGGGCGAGCAGGGCCAGCAGGTCGGCCGGGGTGAGCAGGATCAGCGGGACGGCCGCGTCGTAGGCGGCCGGCGGGTGCGCCCACGAGAGTGAGGCGACCTGGCGCAGGCGGCGCACGGCCTCGGCCGAGGGCTCGTCGGGCACGGGGGCGGCGCCGCGGGGCAGGGGCGCGGCCGCGGGGGCGCCGCTCAGCCAGGACGTGTCGCGGCAGCAGTCGGCCAGGTCGGTGTGCTCGTGCGACTCGTCCGGGTGGTCGCGGATGTAGTCGGCCAGCCGCACCAGGTGCATGAGGTCGCCGTCGGCGCGGTGGCGCAGCCGGTGGGCCGTGTGCACGGCGCAGTCGTATTCGGGGTCGCGTTCGAGGGCGCGGTCGACCCAGCTCAGGGCGTCCTCGAGCCGGCCGTTGTCGGCCAGGGTGCCGGCGATGTCGGCGTACACGGAAAGGTCGTCGGGGTCGTGGGCGACCGCCCGGCGCAGGGCTGCGAGGGCCTCGGGCAGGCGGCCGGAGCTGCGGTAGGCGTACCCGAGCCAGATCTCCCCGAGCTTGGACGGGCGGACCCGGGCGCCGCGGGCGGCCCAGTCGACGGCCAGGTCGTGCTCGCCGACCCGGCGGGCCAGCGCGGAGCCGGCGCCGAGCAGCATCGCGTGCTCGGGGTAGGCGGCCAGCGCGTGCCGGACGACGGACAGGTACGGGCGCAGGGTGGGCGGCGCCGGCTCGGCGACCCGGGTGCACAGCCGCATGAGCACCTGGGCCAGCAGGCCGGGGTCGATGCGGACGCCGAGGGCGGGCTCGGCCACCCAGGGCACACCGGCCCAGTCGGCCGCGGGGGCCTGACCGGTGGCCGCGGCGAGCAGGGGCAGACCGTCCTCGGGGCGACCGGCCGCGGCCAGCAGGTGAGCACGCGCGGCCAGCCGGCCCGGCGATGTGTGCGGGCCGGCCCGGAACAGGTCGAGACCGCCGCCCGGACGTGCGGCGAGACGGCCGAGAACCTCGTGGACCTCGGGCAGAGTGGGGGCGTGGGCCAGCGCGCCGGCGATGTGATCGGCGGCCTTTTCCGGCTCTTCTGTCGCCAGGGCCGATCTCGCCTGTTCGAGTGCGCGGTCGGCGGCGCGGCGTAGATCCACGATGCAGAACAGTAGGGGAAAGAAGGGTTTATGTCAGTAGGCGGCTTGCTGCGCATTAGTGCTCGAAACCTTGACCTTGTAAGCTCATTCTTGCAAGACTGCGCAGGAATCGCGCGTGCAGATGCTCATCAAGGGAGGAAGCTGTGACACAGCGAGGCCAGGGGATGGCCGCGGACATCGCGGAACAACCGGGCGGATTCGCCCGGCTGCTCGACGGCGAGCACACCGGCCTGATCGCCGAAGTGGCCGCCGAGGTGGCCCGCCGGCGGCCGCGCAACGTCGTCTTCGTGGCCCGGGGCACGTCCGACCACGCCGCGCTCTACGGCGCGTACCTCACCGAGATCCGGCTCGGGCTGCCGGTGGCCAGCGCCTCGCCCAGCGCGATCACGCTGTTCGGGGCCCGGCCCGACTTCACCGACACGCTGGTGATCGGGGTCAGCCAGAGCGGCGGCTCGCCCGACCTGACCGGCGTGCTGAAGGTGGCCCGCGAGACCGGCGGGCTGACCCTCGCGGTCACAAACAACCCGGAATCACCGCTGGCCCAGGCGGCCGAACTGTCGATCGACGTGGCGGCCGGCCATGAGCGGGCGGTCGCGGCGACCAAGACGTACACCGCGGAACTTCTGGCCCTGTTGCTCCTGATCGAGGGCATCCGGTCCGGCGACGGCACGCTGCCGGCCGAGGAGCGGGCCGCGCTCGACAAGCTGCCCCAGCTGGCCGAGGACGCGCTGGCCGACCCGATGGCGGACGACCTGGCCCAGCGCTACCGGTTCGCGTCGCGACTGGTCACGACCGGGCGCGGGTACGCCTACCCGACCGCCCGCGAGGCCGCGCTGAAGCTCATGGAGACCTCGTACCTGCCGGCCCTCTCGTTCTCGGGCGCCGACCTGCTGCACGGACCGCTGGCCATGACCGACCCCGACGTGCCGGTGCTGGCCGTGGTGGGCGACGGGCCGGGCGGCCAGTCGATGCGCGACGTGGTGACCCGGCTCGGCGAGCGGCGGGCCGACGTGGTGACGATCGGCGCCACCGACGTGCCGGGGGCCGCGGGCCGCTTGTCGGTGCCGGCCGTGGCCGACGAGCGCTACAGCGCGCTGCTCGACATCCTGCCCCTGCAGAAGCTGGCGCTCGCCCTGGCGCTGGCCCGCGGTGAGGACCCTGACTCACCACGTGGACTCAAGAAGGTCACCAGCACCCTGTAGTAACAAGGGCATGGCACGCTTGGCTCGTGTCAACGTTGCGTGATCTGGCCGAGGAGCACACCGGCCTCGGGCCGGCCGACATCGACCACCTGCACCGCCTGGCCGGTGACTGGCAGCTGCTGTCCGACCTCTCCTTCGCCGACCTGCTGATGTGGGTGCCGGTTAAGCGGGAGGAAGGACAGCCGCGCGAGTACCTGTGCGTGGCCCAGGTGCGGCCGACGACGGCGCCCACGGCCTACCAGGACGACCAGGTCGGCAAGATCGTGGGCGGGCCCGAGGTGGCCCACCTCGACATCGCGTTCGCCCAGGAGCGGATCTGGCGCGAGGGCGACCCGGTCTGGTACGGCGACACCCCGGCCCGGCACGAGGCCATCCCCGTCCGCCTGCGCGACCCCAACGACCACGAGGAGGGCTTCAGCGAGGTCATCGCCGTGATCGGCCGGGACACCAACCTGTCCACCGCGCGGACCCCGAGCCAGCTCGAGCTCAACTATCTGACCACCGCCGACGACCTGGCCCAGATGGTCTCGGACGGCACCTTCCCGCCGCCCCGGCACCCGGGCGAGACCACCTCGGCCCCGCGGGTCGGCGACGGGCTGGTCCGGCTCGACGCGGGCGGCAAGGTCACCTACGCCAGCCCGAACGCCCAGTCGGCCTACCGCCGGCTCGGCTTCAACGCCCACCTGGTCGGCGAGGAGTTGTCCGCGCTCACCAGCCGGCTCGCGGCCGACCCGCTGGAGGGCAACGACGCGTCCGAACGCATCCTGTCGGCCCTGCGCGGCGAGTCCCCGCCCCGGCAGGAGATGGAGGCCCGCGGCGCGACCGTGCTGATCCGGGCCCTGCCGCTGTTGCCGGCCGGGGTGCCGATCGGCGCGCTGGTGCTGGTGCGCGACGTGACCGAGGTGCGCCGCCGGGACCGCGCGCTGATGACCAAGGACGCGACGATCCGCGAGATCCACCACCGGGTCAAGAACAACCTGCAGACCGTGGCCGCGCTGCTGCGCCTGCAGGCCCGCCGGGTCGACGCGCCCGAGGCCAAGCTGGCCCTGCAGGAGTCGGTGCGCCGGGTCGCGTCGATCGCGCTGGTGCACGAGACGCTGTCGATGTCGAGCGACGAGGCAGTCGACTTCGACAGCATCGTCGACCGGGTGGCCACCGCCGCCACCGAGGTCGCGGCAACCAGCATCCCGGTCAAGATGCGGCGCGAGGGCACCTTCGGCGTGCTGCCCGCCGAGATCGCCACCTCGCTGGTCATGGTGCTCAACGAGTTGCTGATCAACGCGGTCGAGCACGGCTTCCCGGCGCCCGAGGACGACGAGGACCTCACCGCGCCCCCGGCCGAGGAGTACGGCGAGGTAGTGGTCTCGTCGCACCGGTTCCGCAAGCAATTGCACGTCACGGTGGCCGACAACGGGCAGGGCCTGCCCGACGACTTCCGGGCCGACGACACCAACCGCCTGGGCCTGCAGATCGTGCGGGCGCTGGCCACCGGCGAGCTGCGCGGCAGCATCGAGCTGCGCAACCGGGCCGGCGGCGGCACCGAGGCGGTGCTCGTGGTACCCCTTGGCAAACGCTGAGCGCTGAGCGCTGAGTGAACATTACCTGACAGTTTGACGATCTTCAGTATTGACGAAGATCTAGACCTACCCCTACCGTCATGGCGGCGCGCTTGACTGCGGGGGTAGAAAAGCGTCGATTCCTCGACTCGTGACACCCCGCTGAACCCTGCGCGTTTTCAGCCGATCCATCGGTTCACGGGGGAACTTCATAGTGTTGATGACGCCTACCCGAATCGCGCAGGGCGCGGTTCTGGCGATCCTGGCCACCTTTCTGTCCACCGCCTGGACGCCGTCGGCGGCCCCGGCCGCCCCGGCCGAGTGCGCGGCCGAGGCCGAGACCGAGGCGGCCGCCCAGCGGCTCGCCGCGCAGTGCAACCGGCCCGTCGAGGTGCTCGCCGAGGCCGACGAGAGCACCAAGGTGCTGGCCCAGCCGAGCGGCAGTTTCACGCTCGAGAGCTACGCCGAGCCGCAGCGCGTCGAGCGGGGGAACCGCTGGGTCGCGCTGGACACCACGCTGGAACGGTCGGGCGACGGCCGGTTCCGGCCCCGGGCCGCGGCCGACGTGTCGTTCTCGGCCGGTGGTGCGGGCCCGCTCGCGACGTACCGCGACGGTGGCGCCGACTTCAGTCTGACCTGGCCCGAGGCCTTGCCGGCCGGAGTGGTGGGCGGGGACGCGGTCACCTATCCGGAGGTCTACCCGGACGTCGATCTCGTGGTACGGGCCGTGGCCGGGGGCTTCTCGCACGTGCTCGTGGTCAAGTCGGCCGTGGGCGCGGCCCACCCCGAGGTGCGCGAATCCTCGTACGCGATCGGCGGGACGGCCACGGTCACCGCGACCGGCGACGAGGTACTCGTCAAAGGCCCGGCCGGGGTGATCGCGGGCGCCCCCGGCGCGACCGGCTGGGACTCGACCAGCACCCGGGCGCAACCGGCGACGGACGGTCTGCGCAGCCGGCCCGAGCAGATCAACGGCGAACCCTCGTCCGTACGGGGCCCGGGTGATCTGGCCCAGCAGTCCGAACTGGACGTCCGGGTGGCGAACCGCACCCTCACCGTGCGGGCCCCGGCCGAGCTGCTGTCGGAGCAGGCGACGTACCCGGTCTACATCGACCCGACGTACACGAAGTACTACGCCAAGTGGATCCCGGTCAACAAGTCGCGGCCCGGCACCAAGTGGGTGTCCGGCAACAGCTGGCCGCGCGAGGTCATCCGGCTCGGATCCAACTTCGAGGACTACTCCGACGTCTGGCGCGGGCACTTCCAGTTCGACATCAGCTCGCTCAAGGGCAAGCGCCTGATCAACACGCCGAGCGTCGACGCCTACCTGACCCACAGCGCCTGGTGCGCCGGGGAGTCACTGGCCTTGTGGCAGACCAACGCCATCGACGGCAACACCCCGACCTGGAACGGGATGAAGGGCAAGTGGCTGCACGACAAGGCGCTGCACACCAAGACGGTGAAGGTCAACAGCGCCTGCGGCGGCGGCCAGAAGCCGGCCTGGGTGAAGTTCAACGCGGGCGGCGTCAAGACCCACGTGCAGCGGCACGCCGACCTGGACTACAACAGCATCACCTTCGGCCTGCGGGTGCCCAGCGAGAGCGGCGGGCACTGGATCAAGGGTGAGCGCGGCAAGGTCAAGCTGATCGCCGAGTACCGGTCGAAGCCGACCACGCCGGTCGCCGTGCGCACCGCGCCCGGTGGCAACTGCGCCGCCTCGCCGGGTCCGTGGATCAACGACAGCACCCCGGCCCTGTACGGCAGGGCCACCGACGCTGACAACTCGGTGCGGGTCGTTTTCGACCTCAACGGCCCGACCGCGCCCGGCGACTGGACCTCGGCTGCGGTCGGCTCGGCCAAGGAGGCCAGCTACACGACGCCGGCCCTGAAGGACGGCAGCTACAACTGGCGGGTCTACGGCACCGACGGCACGGACAAGACCGGCTGGAGCGGCACCTGCTACTTCCGCCAGGACCACACGCCGCCGACGCTGCCGCTGATCGAGCGCAAGGCCGGTACGCCCGCACCCGAACTGGGCAAGCCGGTGACCCTGGTCTTCTCGTCGACCGACGCGCTCTCCGGCGTGCAGCGCTTCGACTACGGCATCGGGGTCGACGCCAAGTCGGAGAACAAGGCCGCCACCTCGAACAAGGCCGAGGTCACCTTCACCGCCGACAGCGGCCGCACGCAGATCTACGTCTGGGCCCGCGACAACGCGGCGAACTACTCGACCCGGGCGATCTACAACATCTTCACCGGCCGGGTCACCCCGGTCGAGCCGATGGGCGTGTGGCGGATGACCAGCAATCTGCGCGACGACTCGGGCACGATGGACGACTCGGGCGCTATCAGCGAGCAGGCCGTCGAGAAGGATCTGAAGTGGACCGCGACGACCGCGCCGGCCTGGACGGCTGACCGGCAGAACCGGGGTGGCACCGCGCTGACCTTCACCGGCGCCGCCTGCGCGACCACCGTTCCGGTCGTCCGCAGCGACGCCCCGTTCACGGTCGCGGCTTGGGTCAAGCTGGGCGACAAGACGGCCAACCGCACGATCCTGGCCGTGGGCGGCACCAACGCGCCCGCCTTCGTGCTGGCCTACCACAAGGACAGCGACCGCTGGGAAACCGCGATCACCAACGCCGACGCCACGTCGGTGACCTGGACGATCGCCCGCGGCTCGGCCTCGCCGCTGCTGAACCAGTGGCAGCACGTGGCGGCCACGGTCGACCCGGTGGGCAAGGTGCTGCGGCTTTACGTCGACGGCGTGGTCGCGGCCACGGCGTCGATCACGGCCCTGCCATGGCGGGGCGCCGCCCGTACGCTCGTGGGCTGTGGCGGCAACGCCACCGTGACCAACGCCCCGATGATCGGCGCGCTGGACAGCGTGGCGGTCTGGAGCGGCCTGCTCAGCGAGGCCCAGATCGCCGCCGCCCGCGACGAGCTGCCCGCGGCCGGTGTCGCCGCCGCGTGGAAGCTACGGGGCAACGGCGCCGACGCGAGCGGCCACGGGCACGATCTGACCGTCCCCGAGCCGGTCGTGCCGACCACGCCGCCACCGACCCCCGAGCCCGAGCCGACCGACGACCCGACGCCCGAGCCCGACCCGTCGGAGACGCCGCTGCCGGAGCCGACCGAGCCCGGTGACCCGAACGAGCCCGACCCGACCGGCGACCCCGAGGTACCCGAGGAGACCGAGGAGCCGACGGAGGACCCGACCGAGGAGCCGACCCCGGACCCCACGCCGACCGTGCCGATGGAGTGGACGGCCGACCAGTACGCCCGGCCCGACTCGGCCTGGTACGTCAGCGGCGACCGGTGCGCGACCGTGGGCCACAACGTGGTCCGCAGTGACGAGTCGTTCTCGCTGGCCCTGTGGGCCCGCCTCGACGATGCCGGCGCGATGAACCAGACCCTGGTCGGCACCGACGGCACCCGGGTCAGCGGCTGGTTCCTCGGGGCCCGCAACAACGGCCAGGGCGTGCCGTTCTGGTCGCTGATGATGAAGGCGTCCGACCTGGAGACCTCCGGTTCGGAGTGGGCCGGCGGCACGACCGAGGCGTTCGCGGCCACGGTCGGCCAGTGGACCCACCTGGTCGCCACCTACAGCGCCACCAGCAAGACGATGACCCTGTTCGTGAACGGCGCGAAGGTGGCGTCGGTGGCCCGTACGACCGGTACGAACTGGAGCGCGCCGGGCAGCTTCACCCTCGGCTGCGCGAAGTACGCCGGCGCCCCGGCCGACTTCTTCCGCGGGGCGATCACCGACGTCAAGGTGTGGCGCGGCGCGCTCACCGAGGCCCAGGCGACCGCCGTCAAGGGGGCCAACCCGCCGGTCAAGTCGGAGGGCTGGTGGCCTTTGGAAGGACCGCGGGCCTCCGAGCCGACCAACTTCGAGGACCGGTCGGGCAACGCGCGACACCTGTCCGTGGCCGGCGCGTACACGTGGGAGCAGGACAGGTTCGCCAGCCGCAACGGCGCGCTCGGCCTGGCCCTGGCTCAGGGCTCGTGCGCCGAGACAACCGGGGCTCCGGTCCGCAGTGACGGCTCGTTCTCGGTAGCGGCCTGGGTCTCGCTCGACGACCTGACCGGCACCCGCACGGTGCTGTCCCAGTCCGGCGCGGCCGGGCCCGGCTTCCGCATCGAGCACCTCGGTTCGGCCAACCGCCTGCGGGTGGTGATGCCGCAGAGCGACGTCGCCGGTGCGCCGGTCGTGGAGGTGCGGTCGCTGGCCGCCCCGGTCGCCGGCACCTGGACCCACGTCGCGGCGGTGTTCGACCTGCCGGCCCGGAAGCTGAGGTTCTTCGTGGACGGTGAGCCGCAGGGTGAGGGTGTCGCGGTGGCGTTCACCCCCTGGTCCGCCACCGGACCGCTGACCGTGGGGTGCTCCGGCCCGACCGGCGGGGCCCGCTCGAACTACCTGGGTGGCGTCGTCGACGACGTCCGCGTCTGGTCCTCGACGGTCGACCCCGATCTCTTCGGCACCTTCGCCCACGCCTGATCTGCGGAGACGAGACGACAATGAGAAAGAGCAGTGGGTTCGCCCTGGGCGCGACAGCCCTGATGGTGACCTCGTTCCTCACCTATCACTGGGTGGCCGAGGAACTGAATGGCGACCGGGACGTGAAGTCCGTCGCCGCCACCGAGTACGGCACCTTGAAGGTGCCGGCGGTCCCGCCGCCCGCCGACGGGGGGCGCTGGACGGGACCGGAGAAGGGCCGCTGGCCGGCCGCCGGGGTGACCGAGATCGTGCTGGCCGGGTCGTCCGGCCGCGCGGTCACCGGCAGCGCCGGCGGCGTCAAGGTGGCCGTCAAAGCCGCGCCCGGCCGGACCGCGCCCCACCGGGTGCGGGTGCACACGATGCCCGAGAAGCAGTCGGCCGACCTCGGTCTGAGCGGCCCGGTGGTCGCGATCGAGGGCGACCGGGCGGGCGACGTCGAGGCCACCGTCGACTTCGGCGAGTTCAAGGATCTGTACGGCGGCGGGTGGGCCGGACGGCTCGACCTGGCCCAGTTGCCGGCCTGTGCGGCGAGCACACCGGCCCGTACGGAATGTCAGGACGCCACCCCGCTGAACGCGGCCCGGACCGGCACGACCCTGACCGCGAAGCTGGCCGTGCCGGCGGCCGCACCGGCCGTCCTGGCCCTGGCCGCCGACACCGAGTCCGGCGAGGGTGACTACAAGGCCAGCGACCTGCAGGCCTCCGGCTCGTGGACGGCCGGTGACAGCTCGGGCGCCTTCAACTACACCAACGCGATCCGGCTGCCGGCCACGCAGGGACCGACGCCCGAGGTCGCGCTGGGCTACTCGTCGCAGATGGTCGACGGGCGCACGGCGGGCCGCAACAACCAGGCGTCCTGGGCCGGCGATGGCTGGGACTACTCGCCCGGTTACGTCGAGCGCACGTACGCCACCTGCTCCGACGACCTGGACAAGGTCGACGACAAGGACCCCAACAACAAGTCGAAGAAGACCTCCGACCAGTGCTGGAAGGACAAGTCGCCGAACATCACGGTCTCGCTCGGCGGCACCAACGCCACCCTGGTCAAGGACGACGAGAGCGGTAAGTGGCGGCCCGCGCAGGACGCCAACTGGCAGGTCGAGCAGCTGGGGGCGGTGGCCGGCAAGGACTCGGCGACGACCGAGCGCTGGGTCATCACGACGGCCGACGGCACCCGCCACTTCTTCGCCGGTGAGGTCACGACCTCGAACTCGCGCTGGACCGTGCCGGTCTTCGGCAACCACAACGGGGAGACCTGTCACGCCGACGAGTTCAAGAACTCGTCCTGCGCGCAGGCCTGGCGCTGGCTGCTGGACAAGGAAATCGACGTCAGCGGCAACATGACCCGGTACTTCTACAAGAAGGAGACCGGGCACTACGGCGCGGCCGGCGACAAGAACAACCGCGTCTCGTTCGACCGCGGCGGCAACCTCGAGCGCATCGACTACGGCCTGAACACCGCGTACCCGGACGTGGCGGCGACCGGCCGGGTCGTGTTCAGCACGGCCAACCGGTGCTTCGCCGACGAGTGCTACAAGGACGACAAGCCGGTCAAGGCGGCCTGGCCCGACGTGCCGTGGGACAAGGAGTGCACGGCCGAGCCCTGCACCGACAAACTGTCCCCGGTCTTCTTCTCGATCAAGCGGCTCACCAAGATCACTACGCAGGTCCGCAGTGGGGCCGACTTCGACCCGGTCGAGTCGTGGACGCTGGACCAGGAGTTCAAGGCGCCCAAGGCGGCCCAGTCGGCGTCGCTGTGGCTCAAGTCGATCACGCACGCCGGGCACGTGGGCAGCACTGTCGTCGACCCGCCGGTCGTCTTCACCGGGGTCGAGCTGGCCAACCAGGTCAACGTGATCGCCGGGGCCGGGCTGTTCAGCCGGTGGCGCATCGACAACGTGCGCACCGAGTCGGGCGCGGACATCCACGTCACGTACTCGGACGCGGACTGCGACGCCGGTGACCTGCCGGCCGTCGAGAGCAACACCCGCCTCTGCTACCCGGTCTACTGGACCCCGGACGGCTACTTCGAGCCGACCCGGGACTGGTTCCGCAAGTACGTGGTCCGCGAGATCACCCAGAGCGACCGGACGGCCGACCAGCCGCCGATCACCACCCGCTACGCCTACTCCAACGCGGGCAGCAACGCCGCCGTGCTGTGGGGCTGGGACGACGGCGAATTCACCAAGAAGAAGCACCGGACGTACGGCCAGTGGCGGGGGTACGCCCAGGTCACCTCGGTGGTCGGGCAGTCCGGCACGGGCCTGCAGCTGGGCACCCGCAAGCGGTTCTACCGCGGCCTGGACGACCAGCCGCTGCCGGACGACAAGACCCGCAGCGCGCAGGTGACCGACTCGGCCGGGGTGGCCCACTCCGACCACCCGGCGCTGACCGGCTCGCTGCTCGAGGAGGCCAAGCTCGACGGCGACGACGTGGTCGAGGCGTCGATCACCGCGTACTCGGTGAAGCAGACCGCCGTCCGCAAGCGCACCGGGGGCAGCGACAAGGCGTTCCGCGTCGCTCCGTCGGTGCAGAAGACCCGCAAGCTGCTGGCGCCGGGCGCCTGGCAGCAGACCGAGGTGCGCACCGAGTACGACGACGAGGGGCAGATCGAGACCAAGGCCGACCTCGGCGACACCGGAAGGACCGGCGACGAGACGTGCACCCGTTTCTGGTACGCCCAGAACGGCGACCCGTGGCTGCGCGGACTGGTCTCGCGGGAGGAGACGGTCGCCAAGGCCTGCAACGGCACGGTGTCCCGACCGGCTGACGTGATCTCCGACGTCAAGACCTACTACGACAAGTCGGACGTCAATGGCGAGGCCCCGACCAAGGGCCGGGTGACCCGGATCGACAGCATCAACGGCTGGAAGAACGGCGCCCCGGAATACACGACGACCGAGCGCACGGGTTACGACACGCTGGGCCGCAAGACCAGCGAGACCGACGCGCTGGGCAAGACGACCACCACCACGTACCAGCCCGCCGGGCCGGGGCCGGTCACCCAGACCACCACCGTCAACCCGCTCGGGCACAAGGTGGTCACCGACCAGAACCCGGCCTGGGCCGAGCCGACGTCCATCCTGGACGCCAATCTGAAGCGGACCGACCTGCAGCACGACGGCATGGGCCGGCTGACCAAGGTCTGGCTGCCGGGCCGGGCCAAGGCCACCGCCACCCCGAACATGGAGTTCGGCTACCTCATCCGTACCGACGGCCCGCTCGCGGTGACCACCAAGCGGCTGGGCCCGAACGGCAACTACATCACCGAGATCGGTCTGTTCGACTCGCTCTACCGCTCGGTGCAGAAGCAGGAGGACTCGCAGAGGACCAAGGACGGCAAGGACGCCCGCCTGGTCACCCAGACCGGGTACGACGACCGGGGCCAGGTCGCGTTCGAGTCGGACGAGAACTACGCCGTCGGCAAGCCCGCGACGTCGCTGCTGCAGATCACGCCGGGCGAGGACCGCTCCCGGACGGTGTCCAGCTACGACCGGCTCGGCCGGGTCGTGGAGGAGGCGCTCTGGTCGGCCAACGTCCGCAAGTGGGGCACGTTCACCACGTACGGCGGCAACCCGGCCGGCTGGCAGACCGCGATCACGCCGCCGCAGGGCGGCACGGCCACCGCGACCATCGAGAACATCGACGGTGACGTGGTCGAGAAGCGGGAGTTCCGCGGCCCGCGTCCGGAGGGCGCGTACGACACCACGCGCTACACCTACACCCCGCGCGGCGACCTCGAGACGGTCGTCAAGGGCGAGCTGACCTGGCGCTACGAGTACGACCTGCGTGGCCGTGAGATCAAGACGGTCGATCCCGACAAGGGCACGACGCTCGTCGAGTACAACAACGCCGACGACGTCACCAAGTCGACCGACGCGGCCGGCGACATCGTCTCGACCACGTACGACGACCTGGGCCGGCAGAAGGAGCGGTTCTTCAACGGCGTCCGGGCCGCGGTGTGGACGTACGACTCGGTGGTCAAGGGGCACCCGACCAAGTCGACGTCGATCGTCAACGGGTACTCCTTCACCAAGGAGATCTACGAGTACAACGACGCCTACCAGATCGTCGACGAGGAGTCGGTCATCCCGGCCATGCCCGGGCTGACCGCGCTGGCCGGCACGTACGTCAGCACGCACACGTTCACGGTCAACGGCCTGCCGTTCCGCTCCAGCCTGCCCAAGGTCGGGCCGATGGAGAAGGAGGGCATCACCCGGACGTACGACGACCTGGGCAACATCGTCAAGCTGGCCGGCACGTCCTCGCCGTCGGGCACGGTGCGCACCTATGTCGACCGGGCCACGTACTCGCCGTACGGCGAGGTGCTGAACCGTTGGCTCGGCACGCCGGTGGGGGACAAGCCGCAGGCGTACCAGAGCTACGTCTACGACGACGTCACCCGGCGGCTCTCGGAGTTCTACTTCGACCGCGACGGCACGGTGCCCAACGTCGCCGCGGTCAAGTACGCGTACGACGACGCCGGCAACGTGCTCTCGATGGCCAACCGGCCGCTCGACGCGGAGAACAACGTCCGCGCCGGGGACGAGGACGTGCAGTGCTTCGGCTACGACCACCTGCGCCGGTTGACCCGGGCCTGGTCGCAGGCGGCCGAGCAGTGCGGCGAGCCGGCCGCGGGCACGATCGGGGGCAAGGCGCCGTACTGGAAGTCGTGGACCTTCGACCAGCACGGGTCGCGGGACACGGTGACCGACCACCGCGCCGGCAAGACCAGCAAGTACGGCTACGAGGCGGACACCGCCCACGCCGTCCGGACGGTCACCACCGGCTCGTCGGTCGACCACTACGACTGGGACGAGCGCGGCAACCTCGAATACCGCAAGATCGGCGACCGGACCGAGACGTTCGGCTGGAGCCCGCACGGCAAGCTGACCAAGATCAGCGGGCCCGAGGGCGACACCACCATGGTGTACGACGTCGACGGCAACCGGATCGCGCGGATCGACCCGGGCGGCGCCGCCTCGGTGTTCGTCTACGGGCACGAATACACCACCACGCCCACCCAGGGCACCGGCGCGACCCGCTTCTACGAGCACGCCGGCGACACGATCGCGGCCCGGACCGACAACACAACCCGCAAGGGCGACATCATCTGGCTGGCGGCCGACCCGCAGGACTCCGCCACCTGGGCCGTCAACGCGGTCACCCGGGCCGAGACGATCAAGTACAACGACCCGTACGGAAACCCACGCAGCAGCGTGGCCACGCCACAATGGCCGGCCGGTCAGCGGGGCTTCGTCGGCGGCATCGGCGATCCGACCGGGCTGACCCTGCTCGGCGCCCGCTACTACGACCCGGCCCTGGGCGCCTTCCTCTCGGTCGACCCCGAGATCGACGAGCTGGATCCGCAGCGTCTGCACCCGTACGCCTACGCCAACAACAACCCGACCACGTTCAGCGACCCGGACGGCCTGTTCTGGGGTGCGATCAAGAACGGCGTTCAGAAAGCGGCGAGCTCGGTCGCCAGCGGTGTCACCACCGCGGCCAAGGCCGTGGTCGACAACGCCGGGACCATCGCCTCGGTGGCCGGGACGGTGGCCATGGTGGCCGCCGTGCTGCCCCCGCCGGCCCAGGTGGTGGCGGCTGCGGCCGGTGCCGTGGCGGCCGTCGCGGGAGCGATCGACACGGCCAAGACCTGCATCAGCGGGGCCGCGCTGGACTGTGCCTCGGGCATCGCCGGCATGGTGCCGGGAGTACGGCAGGCCAAGAACGTGGCCCGCGGCGCCGGGGCGGTGAAGAACGCGGCCCGGGGCGCGGCCAAGAAGGCCGACGTGCCGGACGGGCCGAGCTGTCAGTGGAAACCCGGTAACAGCTTCGTACCGGGCACGCCGGTGCTGATGGCCGACGGCACGTACAAGCCGATCGAGGACATCCAGACCGACGACGAGGTCTGGGCGGCCGACCCCGAGACGGGGGAGGCGGGCGCCCGCCCGGTCACCGCTCTGATCAAGGGCGAGGGTCAGAAGAACCTCGTCCGGGTCTCGGTCGACGAGGACGGCGACGGCACGGCCGACTCGGCGGTCACGGCCACGGACGGGCACCCGTTCTGGGCCGGCGACCGGTGGCTGCGGGCCGACCGGCTCGACGCCGGCATGACGCTGCTGCGGCCGGACGGCGCGCAGGTGACGGTCATCGCGGTCGTCGCCTGGGCCGCGGTGGCCACAGTGCACAACCTCACGGTCGACGACATCCACACGTACTTCGTGAAGTCCGGGTCGTCGCCGTTGCTCGTGCACAACTGCGGTGGCTCCGACCCGACCCACGCCGACTCGTGCCGCTGTGCCAACGGCGCGCCGGTACGCCCGGCGGTGACCGAGGGCGAGGTCGGCCGGTTCGGCGACCTGGACGGACGGTCGCGGCGCGGTGACGGCCTGACCCCCGACCACATCCCGCAGGCGGCCGTGGGCAAGCGGTTCGGTCTCAAGTACCGCGACCACGCGGCCGTGATGGTCACCGATGCCAACCACCGGAAGACCCGCACCTGGGGGTCGAAGGGGCGCAAGACCAAGCGGGAGGACAAGAACCGGACCTTCCGGCAGATCATCGCGCGGGACCTGTGGCAGTATCGCGTGATCGGCCGGATCGTCTATGGCAACCCGAGCCACTTCAACGCCCAGATCAAGTTGGTCATCGCCTACTACCGGCGCAACCATCCGAATTTGATGTGAGGACGCCATGACCGTTCGTGACGAGGTTCGGCGCTATGTCGACCTGGGTCCGTTGCCGCCGGAGGACGACGGCGAGGACGAGGCCGGCGACGAGGTGCTGGAGGCGCTGGAGGAGGCGCTGCTGGCCATCGAGGCGCCGGTGACCGATGAAGAGGCCGAGCTGCTGCTCACGGTGTTCGGCCCGGACGAGTGCTACGGCCTGGCCTGGACGACGCTGCACCTGGTGGAGACGTCGCCCACGGCCTTCCCGCGCACCGAGCCGGCGCCCGAGGCGAACGAGTGGCACCGCCGCCTGTGGCTGCGGTCGCAGAACGCGCTCGCCGACTCCTGACCGGGTCATAGAGATAGACGGACGGCGCCGGGTCTCCCGGCGCCGTCCGTGCGTCCTAGCGCAAAGTTGTTACACAGCGTTTGCGAAGTGCTACGTACCACACTCCCGGAATCTGGACCAGCCTGGCCCAGAAGGCCGCGGCGTGAGAGGCTTGCGCACATGACCGCTGCTCTGAACCGCCGCTTCGTGGCTCGCCGCCACGTTGATTACGGTCGTGTTCGCAGCGCGATGTGTCCGGCTTCCTGACGCCGTCCGATTTATTTTTCGGGCGCGCGAGACGCGCCGGCCACTCCTGACACTGATGTCGCGAGCTTCTGAGAGCCGTGAGCGTCTTTCCGCGCCCACGAATCCCGGAGGAACGCCGACATGGCGCCCAGCAGCACCCCAGCTACGCCGACCGCCCGCCCCCGCAAGGCGCGTGGCGAGGGCCAGTGGGCGCTCGGACACCGCGAGCCGCTGAACCCGAACGAGCGGATCAAGAAGGACGACAACCCGCTCAACGTCCGCGACCGCATCGAGAACATCTACGCCCACGCCGGCTTCGCGTCGATCGACCCGCAGGACCTGCGCGGCCGGTTCCGCTGGTGGGGTCTCTACACCCAGCGCAAGGCGGGGATCGACGGCGGCCGCACGGCGGTGCTCGAGCCGCACGAGCTCGAGGACGAGTTCTTCATGCTGCGGGTGCGCATCGACGGCGGCGCGCTCAGCGTGGCCCAGCTGCGGACCATCGCGCAGATCTCCCGCGAGTTCGGCCGCGACACGGCCGACATCACCGACCGCCAGAACATCCAGCTGCACTGGATCCGGGTCGAGGACATGCCCGAGATCTGGCGCCGCCTCGAGGCCGTCGGCCTGCAGACCACCGAGGCCTGCGGCGACTGCCCGCGCATCGTGCTCGGCTCGCCGGTGGCCGGGGTGTCGGTCGACGAGGTGCTCGACGCGACGCCGGCCATCGACGAGATCCTCAAGCGCTACATCGGCGACCCGCGGTACTCCAACCTGCCGCGCAAGTTCAAGTCGTCGATCGGCTGGCTGGCCGACTCGCCGTACGAGACCAACGACATCTCGCTGGTCGGCGTGGAGCACCCGCAGCACGGCCCCGGCTTCGACCTGTGGGTCGGCGGCGGCCTCTCGACCAACCCGCGCCTGGCCGAGCGGCTCGGCGTGTGGGTGCCGCTCGAGGACATCCCGGACGTCTGGGAGGGCGTGGTCGGGATCTTCCGCGACTACGGCTACCGCCGGCTGCGTCACCGCGCCCGCCTGAAGTTCCTGCTGGCCGACTGGGGCGTGGCCAAGTTCCGCGAGATCCTCGAGAAGGAGTACCTGGGCCGTGCGCTGATCGACGGTCCGGCGCCCGAGCTGCCGGCCAAGCCGATCGACCACATCGGAGTGCACAAGCAGATCGACGGGCGCAATTACGTCGGCGCGGCGCCGGTTGTGGGCCGTTCTTCGGGCCAGCAGCTGGCCGATCTGGCCGACCTGGTCGAGGCGCACGGCTCGGACCGGGTGCGGCTCACGGCGTACCAAAAGCTCCTGGTTCTGGACGTGGCCGACGACAAGGTCGAGCCGCTGATCGCCGGGATGCGCCGGATCGGCCTCGAGGCCCGGCCGTCGGCCTGGCGGCGGGGCACGATGGCCTGCACCGGCATCGAGTACTGCAAGCTCGCCATCGTCGAGACCAAGGCCCGCGGTGAGGAGCTGGTGGCCCGGCTCGAGGAGCGGCTCAAGGACTTCGACGCCGAGATCTCGATCCACATCAACGGCTGCCCCAACGCCTGCGCCCGCACCCAGGTGGCCGACATCGGCCTCAAGGGCCAGCTGGTGCTGAACGAGCACGGCCAGCAGGTCGAGGGCTTCCAGGTGCACCTCGGCGGCGGGCTCGGCATGGCCCAGGGGCAGACGGCCGGCTTCGGGCGCAAGCTGCGCGGGCTCAAGGCCACGGCCGAAGAGCTTCCGGCGTACGTCGAGAAGCTGGCCCTCAACTACCTCGGCGATCGCACGTCGAAGGACGAGACGTTCGCCGACTGGGTCGTGCGGGCCGACGAGGGACTCCTCAAATGAGCGACGCCCGGTCCGCGCCCCTGTACTGCCCGTACTGCGGTGAGGAAGACCTGCGCCCCAACGAGGCGTCGCACGGCGCCTGGGAGTGCCACTCGTGCGCCCGAGTTTTCACGGTCAAGTTCAACGGTCTGCTTTCCAAGGGAGTCAACCGATGACAGTCGTGGCCGCTACATCCCTGAATCTGGTCAACCTCGGCGGCGCTGCCCCGGTTGCCCAGGACCCGACCCGGCGCTCCCGCGACGAGCTCGAGGCGCTGGCCCGTGAGGCCGGCCGCGAGCTCGAGGGCGCGCCGGCCGAGGTGATCGCCAAGTGGGCGACCGACACCTTCGGCGACCGGTTCTGCGTCACCAGCTCGATGGCCGACGCCGTCGTCGCGCACGTCTTCTCCCGGGTCTCGCCCGGCGTCGACGTGGTGTTCCTCGACACCGGCCTGCACTTCCCGGAGACGCTCAAGGTGCGCGACATCGTCGCCGCCACCATGGACGTCAACGTCCGCTCGATCCGCCCGCGCCGCACGGTCGGCCAGCAGGACGGCGAGTACGGGCCGCGGCTGTTCGCCCGCAGCCCCGACGAATGCTGCTTCCTGCGCAAGGTCGAGCCGCTCGAGCGCGCGCTCAGCGACTACGACTCCTGGGCCACCGGCCTGCGCCGCGACGAGTCGCCGACCCGGGCCAACACGCCGATGGTCGCGTTCGACGCCAAGAAGGGCAAGGTCAAGGTCAACCCGATCGCGGCCTGGACCGAGGCCGACGTGAACCGGTACATCAGCCGGTGGAACGTGCCGGTCAACGAGCTGTTCAAGAAGGGCTACGGGTCGATCGGCTGCTGGCCGTGCACCCGCACCACCAAGGCCGGCGAGGACCCGCGGGCCGGCCGCTGGGCGATGTTCGAGAAGACCGAATGCGGCCTGCACGTCTAGGGCCTGCTCCGCAGCCGCCGGCGGTCGTCCTCGTCGCGCACGGCAGCCGGGATCCGCGGGCCGCGGCGTCGACGGCGGCGCTGGCCCGCGCGGTCGGGCGAGCCCACCCGACGTGGGACGTACGGGCGTCGTACCTCGACCACGCCGGGCCGCGGCCGCTCGACGTGCTGGCGGCCCTGCCGGGGCGGCGGGCCGTGCTGGTGCCGTTGCTGCTGACGGCGGCCTACCACGGCAAGGTCGACGTGCCGGCCATCCTCGACGACGCGGCCACGCTGCCGGTCGAAGTGACGCCGGCCGACGTCCTGGGCCCGTCCACGTCGGCGAGCGCGGTCGCGCCCGCGCTGATCGACGGGTTGGTGCGCCGCCTGCCCGCCGGTGATCTGGATGCTGTCGTGCTGGCCGCGGCGGGCACGAGGGTCGCGGCCGCCCGGGAAACGATCATGCGGGCGGCGGACGCTCTCAGCGCCCGTCTGAGCGTCCCGTGCGTGGCTGCCTATGCCTCGGCCTCCCCGCCGGACCCCGGGGACGCTGTGCGCCGTCTGCGGGCCTCGGGGGCTTCCCGGGTGGGTATGGCGGCCTATTTCCTGGCGCCGGGTTTCCTGTACGACGTGGCCGTGCGGTCGGCTCAGGCCGCGGGCGCGGTCCAGGTGGCCGAGCCGCTGGGTGACGCGCCGGAACTCGTCCGGCTCGTGGCGTCGCGGGTGCTGGCCGCCACCGGGCGTTCGTTGCCTGCGCCGCCTGATCCGCTTCCGGTTACGGCCGGCCATACGTGTTGTTTGCCACTCGGCGTACACAAGCAGGGTTTCGGCAACGCACCGTCACCAACCGTTGTGTGCCCGGCGCGCTCCGCAGAGGACTGACCGACGGTGAGGGGAATGTGGACCATTCGTCGCGGCGCGCAATTTCGAGATCATTTCGTGGATTCTCGATGAAACCCAACGTGATCGCATTAGCGCGTTCGGCGAGCCTCTCGGGAAGCTCTCAGGATTCGGCGCGCTCAGTAATCGGACGGAAACAGCAAGACGCCCCGGTGCCGATCGGCCCGGGGCGCAAATGCTGTGAGGGGATTGGTTCAGGCGGTAGGAGCGCCGACCCGGAGGCCGCCACGACGCTTCACTGCGCGCCGCTCGTCTTCGCTCATCCCGCCCCAGACGCCGGCGTCCTGTCCGGACTCGAGTGCCCAAGTGAGGCAATCCGAAGTCACGGGACACCGCCGGCACACGGCCTTGGCCTGCTCGACCTGCAGGAGCGCGGGGCCCGACGTCCCGATCGGGAAGAAGAGCTCCGGGTCCTCGTCGCGGCAGATCGCATCGTGACGCCAGTCCATGGCGGCAACACTCCTTGTTTCTGGCTGGGGTAATGAATCGCGTTACTGCTTTACCTATGCGTGCGCGATGGCGGCTGACGTCTGAGTGCCCGTCTGCTCGCCGTGCGTAGCAAGCTTTTGTAGTTACTGTTGCTGCTCAGCGCTTCTGGATTGGAAACGCGCGCAACCAGCAACTGGTTACTTCTTATCGCTTGTGAATGCTTTCACGAACTCGTGCGATGTCAAGGGTAGCGCCGGAAGTTTCTCCGGCCGGGTGAGCTGGCTCACGCCCTCTATGTCCGGTTCTGAGGCATGCGCCAGAGCCGGTTGACCAACGCTCCTATCAATGTAGTACGGTCTCGGCCCCGATGCCGACCTTTTGACCGTGTTTCTGTAACGGATCGTGAGCTTGACTACCCAGCGGTCAGCAGATCACACGCAAAGCTTCGGGGACGGACACGAAGTGCACTTTCTGCCGCTCGCCCAGATAGTCCCCGTCCAACTGGAAAGGCTGGGGCCGAGACGCGATGACCGTGAACTCTTCCTGGTCGTGCAGATGCAGGACGTGCTTGCCGCTCGGATCGCCCTTGCGCATCGCGAGCTGGGCCAGCGTGCGCGTGGTGCGGCCGACGGCCAGCCCGCGCAGGGCCATCACGTCGAGACCGCGGTCGAACGACGCCCCCGGGCTCGGATTGATGGCGCGGTCACCCACATAGGTCCAAGGTGCGGTGTTCTGGATGATCACCGTGCCGAGATCGGGCTCGGCCGGCTCGCCGGGACGCTCGATGGACAGCGGCGGGGCCTTGCGGTCCTCGCCGGTGAGCACCTGGCCGGCGATCGAGCGGAAGTAAAGACCGGGAGTGGACGTACGACCCCGCAGGCGTGCCTGTTCGACCCGGCGCACCACGGCCGCGTCCAGCCCCATGCCGGCGGCGAAGGTGAAGTAGCGGTCGTCGGCCCGGCCCAGGCCGATCACCCGGTGCCGGCCGTCGCGCAGGCCCTCGAGAATCACGCTGACCCCCTCGACCCAGTCGCGCGGCAGACCCAGCGCGCGGGCGAAGACATTGGTCGATCCGCCCGGCACCACGGCCAGCGCGGGCAGCACCTGAGCTCGGGGACCGGTCAGCCCGCTGAGCACGGCCTCGGCGGTCATCAGGCCGTTGACCGCCTCGTTGACAGTGCCGTCGCCGCCCAGCGTGACCACGACGTCGACCCCGCTCTCGGCGGCGGCCCGGGCCAGGGTGGCCGCGTGGCCCCGGCGGGTCGTGTATTCCACCGACAGCTCGACCGCGCTGCGCAGGGCCCGGACCAGGACGTCTCGGCTGCGCTCGCTGGTGGTCGTGGCCTTGGGGTTGACCAGCAGTAACGCTCGCATGCGCGGCACTGTACCCAAGAGTGGCCCGAAAGACTGTCGGTATGGTGCACGAGTGACCGGTGAGAAGTCAGTCGTTGACAACCCCTCGACCCTGGTGTGGGCGGTGCGACTGCTCTACCTGGAGTGCGCGGCGCTGGCCGGCCTCACGATCTACCTCATCGTCCTCGATCTGACCAGCTCGTCGGTCAATGTCGGGATGGCGGTGGCTCTGACCGTCTTCACTGCCCTCGGCGTGGCGGCCGTCTTCTTCGTCGCGCGCGCCCTCGGCCGGCGGCAGCGGGGCGCCCGCGGCCCGGCCATCGTCGTGCAGCTGTTCACCATCGCCGCCGGTGGATTCCTGCTGCAGGTCGGCCCGTCCTGGCTGGGCCTCGTGCTGATGGCGTTGGGGCTGGTCGTGGGCCTGTTGATCGTGCTCCCGGCGAGCACGAGAGCGCTCGGCATCGATTAATCGCCCTCATTCGGCGAGCCAGGGCCTACCCTGAGGGGGTGACCGGATCAACGGTGCGCCCGCCCGCGTACCAGCTGCTGGCCGACGAATTACGGGCGGACATCACCTCGGGGCGTCTCCAGCCCGGCGAGCGTCTGCCGCCGGAACCCGAGCTGTGCGTCAAAACCGGTGTCAGCCGCAGCACCGTGCGCGAGGCCTTGCGCCTGCTGGCCAGCCAGCACCTGATCGTCACCACCCGCGGCGTGACCGGCGGCAGCTTCGTCGCCCACCCCGACGCCGAGCAGCTGGCCGAGGCGATGACCACGGGTTTCACGCTGCTGACGAACTCGGCCGGGGTCGGGCTGACCGACCTGCTCGAGCTGCGCCGGGCCCTCGAGGTGCCGGCCGCCGGCCTGGCCGCGCTGCGCCGGGACGACGACCAGTTGGCCGAGGTGCGCGGCGCGTTCTTCGACCCGGCCGTCGACGACCTCGAGACGATGCTGGCGGCGCACGCGGCCTTCCACATGGCCGTGGCCAAGGCGACCATGAACCCGCTGTTCGAACTGGTGGTGCGCCCGCTCTACCACGCCAAGTTCGGCGAGGACGTCACCGAGAACCTGCCCCCGGGCTACTGGCGGCAGATCGACGCCGACCACCGGCTGATCCTGGACTGCCTGGTGATGCGGGACGCCGAGTCGGCGACCCGGGCCGCGGCGCAACACCTCGACTACATCAGCGCGGTGCTGCACTAACTGCCGGTGCGGCGGGTGACCAGGCGGATCGTCGCGCGCTGCCCGGTGGCCTCGGCCGCGGCCGACGTGGTGAGCGCGGTCAGCACCTTCCACGCGAACGACGACTCGGCCGGCAACTTCGCCCCGCGTACGGTCGTCACCGTGACCTCGACGGTCAGCGCGTCCTCGGTCACCGCGAACCGGCAGTCGAGCTCGGCGCCGCGGGTCGCGATGGCCAGCAGCATCGCGCAGGCCTCGTCGACCGCGATCCGCAGATCCTCGATCTCGTCGAGCGCGAAGTGCAGCCGCGCGGCCAGACCGGCCGTCGCCGTGCGGAGGACCCCCAGGTAACCGCCGTCGGCGGGCACGGTCAGCATCACGACGTCATCGCCGATCGCCGGGTCCGGATGTCTGTCCGTCACCTGAGTCACCGTTCCTCCTAGCTGCCGCTGGAGACTTTAGTCGCTGAACAGACACGGCCGGTACGCCCGGTGGGCGTACCGGCCGTGCTCGATGATTCGCTCAGGCCTGCTTGGTCTCCCAGAAGATCTTGGAGATCTCCTCGATCTTGCCGAGCAGCTGGTCGGCCACGGCCGGGTCGACCGAGCCCTTGGCGCCCGCGGCGCCGGCCAGCTTGGTGGCCTCGTTGAACAGCTGGTGCAGGTTCGGGTACTTCTCGAAGTGCGGGGCCTTGAAGTAATCGGTCCACAGCACCCACAGGTGGTGCTTGACCAGCTCGGCCCGCTGCTCCTTGATGATGATGGCGCGAGTGCGGAACTCGGCGTCGGTGTTCGCCTGGTACTTCTCGGCGATGGCCTTGACCGACTCGGCCTCGATCCGGGCCTGCGCCGGGTCGTAGACGCCGCACGGCAGGTCGCAGTGGGCGCTGACCACGGTCTTGGGCGTGAGGAAACGCGGAAGTCGCATCAGGACTCCTCCATGAGATTTGCGATGATCCGTGGTTGACACTACCCCTTACAACGCTGCGGTAACGCGACGGAGGACTGATGCCGTGAGATGGCAACTACCACTGTTCGCGGTGCTCGTCCGGGGGCCGTCCATGGTGCCGACCCTGCGCGACGGCGACGCCCTGCTGGTGCGCCGGGGTGGGCGGATCCGGACCGGTGACGTGGTCGTCGCGCGGTTCCGCACCCGGCCCGACCTGCTGGTCGTCAAGCGCACGGTAAGGCCTCAGGACGGCGGGTGGTGGATACAGGGCGACAACCAGCTGATCGAGGACGACAGCCGGGCGTACGGGGTGGCGGATGTCATCGGCCCGGTGTTAATCCGCTACTACCCGCGGCTCGGTCGGCTAGGTTAGGGTCGCAGCACCGCGGCGCACACTCGCGCCTCGCGGTTGCTGTTCCACGGGTGATCCCCGCATCGCGTTCCGGTCCGCCGCCCTACTCGCCGTCGTGACCGCCTCGCTGTCAACCCCAATGATGCCGGTTGGAGCCCCCGTGTCCTTCTTCAGTTTCGAGCTCGACCCCGCCCTGGCCGCCGATCCCGTCTTCGAGCTGCACAAACGCGGCAAGATGGAGATCAGCCTGACCGTCCCGCTGGCCAGCCGCGACCACCTCTCGCTCGCCTACACCCCCGGCGTGGCCCGGGTCTGCGAAGCCATCGCCGACGACGAGACGCTCTACTCCGACTACACATGGACGGCCAACACCGTCGCCGTGGTCACCGACGGCTCGGCCGTGCTCGGGCTCGGCAACATCGGCCCCAAGGCCGCCATGCCGGTCATGGAAGGCAAGTCGATCCTGTTCAAGCAGTTCGGCGGCGTCGACTCCATCCCGATCTGCCTCGACACCCAGGACGTCGAAGGCATCGTGGCCGCGGTCAAGGCCATGGCGCCGTCGTTCGGCGGCATCAACCTCGAAGACATCAGCGCCCCGCGCTGCTTCGAGATCGAACGCCGGCTCGACGCCGAACTCGACATCCCCGTCTTCCACGACGACCAGCACGGCACGGCGGTGGTCACCCTGGCCGCGCTGCGCAACGCGGCCAAACTGCTCGGGCGCGACCTGGGCGAACTGCGCGTGGTCATCAGCGGGGCCGGGGCGGCCGGCGTCGCCATCACCCAGATGCTCATCGCGGCCGGCGTCCAGGGGGCCAACGTCATCATCTGCGACTCGCGCGGCATCATCCACGCCGACCGCACCGACCTCACCCCGATCAAGGCGGAACTGGCCGCGACGACCAACTTCTCCGGTCGTACGGGGGGAATCGCGGAAGCCCTCATCGGGGCGGACGTGCTGGTGGGTGTGTCGGGCGGCCAGATCGAGGAGAGCGCGGTGGCCGGGATGGCCCCCGACAGCATCATCTTCGCCATGGCCAACCCGACCCCCGAGGTGCACCCCGACGTCGCCCACAAGTACGCGGCGATCGTGGCCACCGGGCGCAGCGACTTCCCGAACCAGATCAACAACGTGCTGGCGTTCCCGGGGATCTTCCGGGGGGCCCTGGACGTGCGGGCGACCACCATCACGGAGCGCATGAAGGTGGCCGCGGCCGACGCGATCGCGGACGTCGTCACGGATGAGCTGAGCGCGGACGCGATCGTGCCGTCGCCGCTCGACCCGCGCGTGGCTCCGGCGGTGGCGGCTGCTGTCGCTGCTGCGGCCGAGGCCGACGGGGTGGCGCGGCGGTCGGCACCGGTCGCGCCGGCGCAGCGCACGGCCGCTTTGCCTGGCTGAGGTTTGCGTTCGAACCGGCCCGGGGCACGCGCCCCGGGCCGGTTTGCATGTGTGGAAAACCGGCGAGTGATCGGCAGCGGCCACTATGGTCAGTTGCTATGCGCGCCGCCTACGCCATCGCAGCTGACCCGACTGATCCCCGCTCCGCCTTGCGCGTGGCTGACCTGCCCGAGACGAGTCCGCCCGAGGGGTGGGTGACGGTTGATGTGCGGGCCGGGTCGCTCAATCAGCACGACCTCTGGTCGCTGCGTGGTGTGGGGCTGCGGGCCGATCGGTTGCCGATGATCCTGGGATGCGACGCGGCCGGTGTCGATCAGGACGGGAACGAGGTCGTCGTTTATCCCGTGGTGGCCGACGAGACCGATCCGCGCGGGCTGTCGCTGCTTTCCGAGCGTTTTCCGGGGACGTTGGCCGAGCGGGTGTCCGTGCCGCCGGAGAATCTCGTTCCGAAGCCGGAGGGGCTGTCGTTCGTCGACGCGGCCTGTCTACCCACGGCTTGGCTGACCGCCTTTCACATGCTGACCACTCGAGGGCGGGTCGAGCAGGCTTCGGCGGTGCTCGTGCAGGGGGCCGGCGGTGGGGTGGCCACGGCGGCGGTGGTGCTCGCGGTGGCGATGGGCAAGCGGGTGTACGCCACCAGCCGCGACGCGAGCAAGCGGGAGCGGATCGCCGCGCTGGGGGCGACGGCTGTGGAGCCAGGGGCCCGGTTGCCCGAGCGGGTCGAGGTGGTCATCGAGTCGGTGGGCGCTCCTACTTTTGAGCACTCGATGAAGTGCAGCGCGCCCGGCGCCCGGATCGTGGTGTGCGGTGCGACCGGTGGTCATCTCGCGACGGTTGACCTGCGGCGTTTGTTCGCGATGCGGCTCGAGTTGCTCGGCAGCACGATGGGCACCGGGCCCGAGCTGGCGGCGCTGCTCGACTTCCTGGTCGAGAAGGACGTGCGGCCGGTCATCGACTCGACGTACGGCTTCAGTGCCATCGCTGACGCGTTCGCGCGGCTCGAATCGGGCGAGATCTTCGGCAAGGTGGCGATCGACTTCCTGCACTGACCCCGGCCTTCGGGCCGACCGGCGACTGCCGACCGCGATCAGGCGGCTGCGGGTCGATCGGCTGGGCTGTCCTGGAAGGGTGGCCCGGCGGCTGCGGGTGGGTCAGCCGAGGTTGTCCTGCAGGGTGGCCAGGCCGCCGCGGGTGGCGTCGGGTTCGAGGCGGTCGCGGGCGGGCTGGTCGCCGTAGAGGGTCCAGCGCCAGAAGTCGGTGCTGGTGGTGGCGATCACGTCCAGGGAACGGCCGGAGGCTACGTGGCCGCCGTTGGTCACGGACAGGAAGGCCTTGGGCCACTGGACTGCGCTGTAGGCGGCCTGGCCGTCGGCGTACGTGACGGTGTTGTCGCGGCGGCCGTGCACGAAGAGCAGGGGTGCCTCGGGGCCGGTGAACGGCTGGGGCAGGATCTGGCGGCCGGCCAGGATCACGCCGGCCCGCAGCCGCTCGTCCCGGGCGCCGCTGAAGAGGCCGATCGTGGTCACGCCGCCCGCGGAGTGGCCGGCGGCGGCGATCCGGGATTTGTCGACCGCGGCGCCCAGCTCGGCCAGGGTTCGGGTGATCACGTGGGTGGCGTCGGCGGGCTGGTTGATCACGTCCAGGACGTTGAAGTCGGTGGCCGAGGCCGAGGTGTGCGGGTAGGCCGGTGCGGCCACGACGAAACCGGCTCGGGCCCAGGCGGTCAGCAGGTTGCGGTAGTCGGACGGCTTTCCGCCGAGACCGTGGCTGAACAGGATCAGCGGGAACGGGCCGTCGCCCTTCGGCTGCCACACCGTGGTGGGCAGGGGGCGGTCGGCGCCGCGCTGGAGGCGAAGGGTGCGGGTCTCCACGGCGAACGCCTGCCGCGGTGCGGCGCCCGGAAGCTTTGCGGCGCCCGAGCCGGAGTCAGCGCCTGGAAGCCGGGCGGCGCCCGAACCAGGGGCGGTGGGGGCAGGCACGCCGGCCGTCGGCGGCAGGGTCGCCGTCGGGGCGGGCGCCGGCTCGCTCGAACACGCGGCGAGCGACACCACCGAAGCCACAACGGCCAGTACGGGGATGAGGGGAGGGCGACGCACCCGTCCCATTGTGCTTCGGCCCCGGCCCGACGGCACGGATCCGCACCTGGCAGTCCTCCCAGCCAGCGCGTCACCGTCGAGGCATTGAACGGCGCCGGCAACAGCTAGCGGAGGTCGCCGTCGGCGGCGCCCAGCGGCTGCGTCCTGCGGCTCAGCCCGCCGCGGCGGGTAGGAAGGGGCGGAAGCGCGGTTGGAGTGGGTGCCGGGCCTCGCACGAACGCAAGTGCGCGAGGCCCGGGCCGGGTGTCAGGTGGTGAAGATGAAGTACATGTACGGGGTGGCGGCCGGGTAGTTGAGGCTGTCGCCCGAGCGGCTCGGCTCGTAGCGGGCGCGGATGCGCAGTTTGCGGCCGATGTCGTCCGAGCCGTCGAAGGTGTTGGTGGCGTTGCCCGCCGGGACCAGCGTGGTGTCCCAGTAGCGCCAGGCGCCGCCGGTGTAGGTCTGGATCTCGACCACGACCTTGCGGTTGGCCGACGGGGTCAGGCTGGTGAAGAACATCGCCGGCCGCTTGGCCCGGTAGTGCAGGTAGTCGATGCCGTCGATCTTCGCGGTGCGGTAGGCGTTGGACTGGGTGAGCGAGATGTTCACCTTGACCAGTGCCACCGATTTGACGATCCGGGTCGCGTAGCGGGCGTCGCCCGGGAACTTGGCCGTCACGCTGGTGTTGCGGGTCAGGCGCAGGCTCGCCGCCAGGTCGCCCTTGCTGTTCACCGTGCCCCGCTTGAGCAGGCGGGGAGCCTGGTCGGTGCCGTACGGGTCGGCCCAGAGCTCGACCGTCCGTCCCGTGTGCGTTGCGCCGAGGTGGGCGGTGAACGTGACCGTGGCGCCCTGGTTGAAGATCTTGTTGTGCTGGTTCAGGGTCAGCGCCGGCATGACGCGGGAGACCTGGACCACCTTGTTCACGGTGACGGCCGCGTGGTTGACGCCGCCGCGATAGGTCAGCCGATAGGTGACCGGGCCGCCGGTCGACGGGGTGTCGGTGATCGTGAACTTGCCGCCGGCGTCGATCTTGCGGGTCATCAGGACGGTGCCGGCCGGCTTGGTCAGATCGAGCCGGGTGACCGCCACCGGCGTGCCCGCGTGCAGCGGCACGGTCGACCTCAACGTGCCCGTGATGGTCAGCAGCTTGGCCCGGGGCGCCGTCGCCGGGGCGGTCACGGTGAGCGTCGGCATGGTCTTGCGGGGCTCGGTGAAGGTGCGCAGCGTGTACTCGCCGGCGGTGCTCTTCGAGACCGCGAAGAGCCGGGAGCCCTTCGGTTCCCAGGCGACCGTGCGCGGCTGCAGCTCGTCGGTGGCGGGCAGGTCGTACGGCCGGATCTTGGCGCCGCTCGCCGTGAAGATGTGCAGATCGGGCCGGCCGGCGGCCACGCTGCCCCCGGCGACCGTGCCGTCGAGCGCGATGTCGACCGCCTGCGCGTTCGGCTCGATGGCCAGGGTCTTCTTCGCCGCCAGATTCGTGATGTTCCGCAGCGTGACGACCGATTCGCCCGGGGCCACGGTGGCGATGGTCTCGCCGTCCGGAGAGAACTCGAGATCGGCCACCTCGCCCGTGGTCGCCACGGTCGCGACCGGCTTGACCGTTTCGCCGGAGACGTCGTACGTCGTGAGGCCGGTCGACGACGCGACCGCCAGCAGGTTCGGGGCCGCGGCGGAGAAGGCGAGCCGGGGTTGCCGGCCGATCCCGCCGTCGACCGGCTTCACCTCGGCACTCGAGGCGGGGACGGTGGGATCGATCACGCCGAAACCGTCGGCTTGGGCATACCAGAGCTTGCCGGCGGCCACGGCCAGGTCCGGGGCGCCGATGACCCCCGTGTAATGGGTGCCGGTCGCGGCCATCGTGCCGGGGTCGAGCACGACGACCTGCGCGACTTCGGGAGCACCGTCGTTGTCGGGGCTGGAGACGGCGTACAGCTGCTTCGAGTCGGCGGAGAGCGCGAGCGCCCCCGGCTTCTCCAACTCGTAGGTGGCGACGACCTTGCCGTCGTACGTGGTGGAGACGACCTTGCCGCCGGCGGGGTCGCTGACGAGCACGCGCTGATGCGCGCCGTCCACGACCACGTCGCCGACCGACCTGATCGGCAGGGCCTGGCTCGAATCGGCCAGGGCCGGGATGGTGACGCCCACCGCCACGGCCACGCCGGCGGCCAGCACGATCACCGGCAGTTTCCTCGTACGCACTGACTTCTCTCCCGCGGATGGCAGCGAACCGACGACCGCGCGAACCGTACATCGAAGATCAACTAGAGGCACTCCGCCGAAAGGACGAGCCCGTACCGACGGGTCAGGGCCGGGCGGCGCTCCCACGATGGGGTGAATTCGCGCCGACCGCGATGTTCGTCCTGGTAGGAGGGTGGACGAGGGCCGCGCCACATGCGCGGTTTCGCTATGGTCGTGCGCATGTCTGACAACAGCGTCGACCCGAGCGGCAACACCGAAGCGTTTCGGGCCTTCACTCACAACACCCCGCAGGAGCCGGCGACGGCCTCGAAGACCCCGCTGATCGTCGGCGGTGTCGTGGTCGCCGTCGTGCTGGTCGCCCTGATCGCCTGGCTGGCTCTCTGAGTCAACGGGGGAGAGACAACGCCGTCCGGGACTGGTCGGCGATCTCCAACTCCTCGTCGGTGGGGATCACACAGACGGGGATGCGGGCGCCGGGCGGAGAGATGATCTCTTCCCGGCGCTCGTTTCTTTCCGGGTCGATCTCGATGCCCAGCGGCTCGAGCCCCGACAGCGAGGCGGCGCGCACCGCGGCCGCGTTCTCGCCCACGCCCGCGGTGAACGTGATCGCGTCGACCCGGCCCAGCACGGCCAGGTACGAACCCACGTACTCGCGGATGCGGCGGCAGTAGACGTCGAACGCCAGGGCCGCGTCGGCATCGCCCGCCGCGCGGCGTTCCAGCACCGTACGCAGGTCGTTGGCCCCGCTCAGGCCGAGCAGCCCGCCGTGCCGGGTCAGCGAGTTCTCGATCTCGTCGAGCGGCAGCCCGGCCACCCGGTGCAGGTGGAAGATCACCGTCGGGTCGATGTCGCCGCTGCGGGTGCCCATGACCAGGCCGGGCAGCGGGGACATGCCCATCGAGGTGGCGACGCTGCGGCCGCCCTCGACCGCGCACGCGCTGGCGCCGTTGCCCAGGTGCAGCGTGATCACGTTGGTCGACGCCGGGTCGCGGCCCAGCACCTCGGCCGTGCGGCGGGAGACGTACGCGTGGGAGGTGCCGTGGAAGCCGTAGCGCCGGATCTGCCACCGCTCGGCCAGCGACCGGTCGATGGCCCAGGTCACGCCCTCGGGCGGGATGGTGGCGTGGAACGCCGTGTCGAAGACGGCCACCTGCGGCACGTCGGGCAGCAGCTTGCGGGCGACCTCGATGCCGGTCAGCGCGGCCGGGTTGTGCAGCGGGGCCAGCGGCACCAGCGTCTCGACCTGGGCCACGACCCGGTCGTCGATGACGGTCGGGCCGGTGAAGTCGGGGCCGCCGTGCACCACCCGATGACCGACCGCGGCCAGGCCGGACAGGTCGGTCTCGTCCATGATCCCCTGCAGCGCGGCCCGGTGGTCGTTCACCTCGCCGCCGCTCTCGCCGATCCGCTCGACCAGGCCTTTCGCGACGGTCGCGGAGCCGTCGAAGAGGCGGTACTTCACCGAGGACGAGCCGCTGTTGAGGACGAGGACCCGGCTCATCGGGCGGCCGCCTGGATCGCCGTGATGGCCACCGTGTTGACGATGTCTTTCACCGTGGCTCCTCGGGAGAGGTCGTTGACCGGCCGCCGCAGACCCTGCATGACCGGGCCGACGGCGACCGCGCCGGCCGACCGTTGCACGGCCTTGTAGGTGTTGTTGCCGGTGTTGAGGTCAGGGAAGATCAGCACCGTGGCCTGGCCGGCCACGTCGCTGCCGGGCAGCTTGGTCGCGGCCACGGCCGGGTCGACCGCCGCGTCGTACTGGATCGGGCCCTCGACCGGCAGGTCGGGCCGTCGTTCGCGGACGAGAGCGGTGGCCGCGGCGACCTTTTCCACATCGGCCCCGGCGCCGGAGCTGCCGGTCGAGTACGACAGCATCGCCACCCGGGGCGCGATGCCGAAGGCCGCGGCCGTGTCGGCCGAGGAGAGCGCGATGTCGGCCAGCTGGGCGGCGTCGGGGTCGGGGTTGACCGCGCAGTCGCCATAGACGAGCACCCGGTCGGCCAGCAGCATGAAGAACACGCTGGACGCCACCGACACCCCGGGCACGGTCTTGATGATCTCGAAGGCGGGCCGGATCGTGGCCGCCGTCGTGTGGTTGGCCCCCGAGACCATGCCGTCGGCCAGACCCTCGGCCACCATCAGCGTGCCGAAGTAGTTGACGTCGCGGACCACGTCGTAGGCCAGGTCGAGCGAGACGCCCCGCTTCTTGCGCAGCTCGGCGTAGCGCTCGGCGAAACCGTCGCGCAGCTCGCTGGTGGCCGGGTCGACCAGCCGGGCCGCGCCGATCTCGACCCCCAGCTCACGGGCCCGGCGGTTGATCTCGTCGGGGTCGCCGAGCAGGGTGAGGTCGGCGACGCCACGGCGCAGCAGGGTCTCGGTGGCCCGCAGGATGCGCTCGTCGGTGCCCTCGGGCAGCACCAGGTGACGGCGCTCGGCGCGGGCCCGGTCGATCAGGTCGTTCTCGAACATCAGCGGCGTGACCCGGCTGGAGCGGGCGACGTCGAGCATCCGGGCCAGCTCGGCGGTGTCGACGTGTTCCTCGAAGGCGCCCAGCGCGGCCTCGACCTTGCGCGGGGTGCCCATGCCGAGGCGGGCCTGGATGTGCGAGGCGGCGGCGATCGTGTGGTAGCTGTCGGCGTCCACGACCAGCATGGCCAGGCCGGTGTTGAGACGCTCGATCACCCGTACGACGCGGGGGTCGGGCCGCTCGTTCAGCGTCAGCACCAGGCCGGACAGCGTGACGTTGCCCGCGGCGTGGGCAGCGCTCGCGGCCAGCAGCAGATCGGCCCGGTCGCCCGGCGTGATCATCAGCGCGCCGTCGGTCAGGTGGTCGAGCACGGCCGGCACGTGGGCGGCGCCGACGACGTAGTCGAGCACGTCCCGGTCGAGCGCGCCGTCGCCCCCGGACACGATCGTGGCGTCCAGCGCGGCGGCCACCTCGGCCACCGTCGGCGCGGCGATCGCGGCCACGGCGGGGATCGACCACATGGGCACGGGCAGGCCGGGGTCGGGCGCGAGGCCCTCGGCGACCCGGTTGGCGACCACGGCGATGACGGTGGCGTCGAGGTCGACCAGCGAGTGGTACGCGCTGCGGGCGGCGGCCGCCAGCGATTCCGACCCACGGCCGTCACCGCTGATCACGGGCACCACGACGCTGCCGAACTCGGTGGCCAGCCGGGCGTTGAAGCCCAGCTCGCGCGGGATCTCGTCGCGCTCCTTGGCCCCGCCGGCGGTGAAGTCGCTGCCGATCACGACCACGGACGCGGCCTGGCGCTCGACCTCGCGGTAGCGCTCGACGATCCGCGAGATCAGCTCTTCCCACTTGCCGTCGGCGACCAGCGCGCTCGCCTCGGCCATGGTCACGCCGTACGAATCCGCGTAGGGCGCGACCACCGGATAGCGCTTGGTCAGGAGGGTCAGCAGGGAATCGTCGCCGTCGCCGGAGACCAGCGGGCGGAACACCCCGATCCGCGCGACCTGCCGCGACAGCAGCTCGACCAGACCGAGTGCAACTGTGCCCTTGCCGACCCCGGGGCCGAGGCCCGCCACATAAACGCTTCGTGCCACGGCTTCAACGTACCCGCCACGGAATGCCGCTACCGGGCCGAAAGTCCTGACTCCGGATGACGGAAGGCCCCTATTCCTCGTCCTCGTCGTCGCGGGCCAGCCAGGTTGCGAAGCGCTCGATCGGCGTCTCGAACTCGGGGTTCTGGTCGACGAAGGTGCGCAGCTGGTTGGCCAGCCACTCCAGGGTCACGCTTTCCTCGCCACGCCGGTCGGCGAGTTCCTCGATGCCACGGTCGGTGAAGTACATGCCCGGATAGTAAGAGGGGGCGCCCCGCCGCAGCGGAGCGCCCCCTCTCAACGTGCGATCACGGACGCGGCAGCGCGGCCTCGATCAGCGCGGCCTGCTCGGCCTCGTGCATCTTGGCCGAACCGACGGCCGGGGCCGCCGCGGCCGGGCGCGAGATGCGCCGCAGCCGGACCCCCTCGAGGTGCTCGAGCAGGTTGAGCGCGACGAACGACCAGGCGCCCTGGTTGGCCGGCTCCTCCTGCACCCAGACGAAGTCCTCGGCATTCGGGTACTGGGCCAGGACCGCCTTGAGCTCGCTCACCGGCAGCGGGTAGATCTGCTCCATCCGGACGATCGCCGTGTCGGTGATGCCCCGGTCGGCGCGGGCCTGGAACAGGTCGTAGTAGACCTTGCCCGAGCAGAGCAGGACCCGCTTGACGCTGCCCGCGTCGAGCGGCGTGCCCTTGACGCCGGCGTCGCCGATCACCGGCTGGAACGTGCCCTCGGTGAAGTCGGCGACCGACGACACCGCGAGCTTGTGGCGCAGCAGCGACTTGGGCGAGAAGACGACCAGCGGCTTGCGCTTGGTCGACAGGGCCTGGCGGCGCAGCAGGTGGAAGTAGTTGGCCGGGGTCGTCGTGTTGGCCACGCGCATGTTGTCCTGCGCGCACAGCTGCAGGAACCGCTCGGGCCGGCCGGAGGAGTGGTCGGGACCCTGGCCCTCCTGGCCGTGCGGGAGCAGCAGCACCAGCGACGACTGCTGGCCCCACTTGACCTCGCCGGACGAGATGAACTCGTCCACGATCGACTGGGCGCCGTTGACGAAGTCGCCGAACTGAGCCTCCCACAGCACGAGCGCCTCGGGGTTCTCGACCGAGTAGCCGTACTCGAAGCCCATCGCCGCGTACTCGCTGAGCAGCGAGTCGTGGACGAAGAAACGGGCCGTGCCGGTGGTCAGCGTGCTCAGCGGCAGGAAGTCCTTGCCGGTCTTGGCATCGACGACCGAGGCGTGCCGCGAGACGAACGTGCCCCGGCGCGAGTCCTGACCGGCCAGCCGGACCGTGACGCCCTGCTGCAGCAGCGAGCCGAACGCGATCAGTTCGCCGAAGCCCCAGTCGATGCCGCCGTCGGTGCTCATCTTGGCCCGGCGCTCGAGCAGTTGCTGCACCCGCTTGTGCGGGGTGAAGCCCTCGGGCAGGTCGACGTGGGCCTGGCCGACCGCGTGCACGGCGGCCGCGTCGATCTTGGTCTCGACCTCGGGCTCGGGCTCCTCGCTGATGACCCGGGGGCGGGGCGGGGTGCCGGCCGCGTCGCGGGTCGCCTTGAAGACCTGCTCGAGCTGGGACTGGTAGTCGCGCAGCTGCTCCTGGGCGTCGTCCACGGTGATGTCGCCGCGGCCGATCAGCTCCTCGGTGTAGAGCTTCCGCACCGAGCGCTTCTGGTCGATGATCTCGTACATCCGGGGGTTGGTCATCGACGGGTCGTCGCCCTCGTTGTGACCGCGGCGGCGGTAGCAGACCATGTCGATCACGACGTCCTTGTTGAACGCCTGGCGGTACTCGAAGGCCAGCTTCGCGACCCGCACGACGGCCTCGGGGTCGTCGCCGTTCACGTGGAAGATCGGCGCCTGGATCATGCGGGCGACGTCGGTCGAGTACATCGACGAGCGGCTGTATTCCGGGGCGGTGGTGAAGCCGACCTGGTTGTTGACGATCACGTGGACCGTGCCGCCGGTGCGGTAGCCGCGCAGCTGCGAGAGGTTGAGCGTCTCGGCCACCACGCCCTGACCGGCGAACGCGGCGTCGCCGTGCACCAGCAGCGGCAGCACCGTGTAGCCGTGCAGGCCGAGGTCGAGCCGGTCCTGCTTGGCCCGGACGATGCCCTCGAGCACGGGGTCGACCGCCTCGAGGTGGGACGGGTTGGCCACCACGCTGACGGTGGTGGCGTGCTCGCCGTCGGGCGTCGTGTACTTGCCGGTCTGGCCCAGGTGGTACTTGACGTCGCCGGAGCCGTGGGCCGACTTCGGATCCATCTGACCCTCGAACTCGTTGAAGATCTTTTCGTACGGCTTGGCCACGATGTTCGCGAGCACGTTGAGCCGGCCGCGGTGGGCCATGCCGATGACCATCTCGTCCAGACCGGCCTCGGCCGACGACTCGAGCACGGCGTCGAGCAGCGGGATCAGCGACTCGCCGCCCTCGAGCGAGAACCGCTTCTGGCCGACGAACTTGGTCTGCAGGAACGTCTCGAACGCCTCGGCCGCGTTCAGCCGGTTGAGGATGTGCTTCTGCTCGTCCGAGTCGGGCTTGGTGTACTTGATCTCGATGCGGTCCTGGATCCAGCGGCGCTCTTCCGGGCCCTGGATGTGCATGTACTCGATGCCGACGCGGCGGCAGTACGTGTCGCGCAGGACGCCCAGCACCTCGCGCAGCTTCATGCGCTGCTTGCCGGCGAAACCCCCGACCGGGAACGTACGGTCGAGGTCCCACAGCGTCAGGCCGTGCTGCAGCACGTCGAGGTCGGGGTGGCGGCGGATCTCGAACTCGAGCGGGTCGGTGTCGGCCATCAGGTGGCCGCGCACGCGGTAGGCGTGGATCAGCTCGACGACCCGGGCCGCCTTGTCGATCTGGCCCTCGGACGTGCGGGCGACGTCGCGGACCCAGCGCACCGGCTCGTACGGGATGCGCAGCGAGGTGAAGATCTCGTCGTAGAACCCGTGCTCGCCGAGCAGGAACTCGTGCATCGCCTTGAGGAACTCGCCGGACTGCGCGCCCTGGATGACCCGGTGGTCGTAGGTGCTGGTCAGCGTGGTGACCTTGCTGATGCCGTGCTCGGACAGGGTCTCGTCGCTCATGCCGGCGTAGGGGGCCGGGTATTCCATGGCGCCGACGCCGATGATCGCGCTCTGGCCGCTCATGAGACGCGGGATCGAGTGGACCGTGCCGATGCCGCCCGGGTTGGTCAGCGAGATCGTCGTGCCCGAGTAGTCGTCCATGGTCAGCTCGTTGCGGCGGGCGCGACGCACGACGTCCTCGTAGGCCTGCCAGAACTTGCGGAAGTCCATCGTCTCGCAGTTCTTGATCGACGGCACGACGAGCGCGCGCGAGCCGTCCTTCTTGGCGAGGTCGATGGCGATGCCGAGGTTGATGTGCTCGGGCTGGACCAGGGCCGGCTTGCCGTCGACCTCGGCGAACGAGTTGTTCATCTCGCGGTGCTGCACGACCGCGCGGACCAGCGCCCAGCCGATCAGGTGGGTGAAGCTGACCTTCCCACCGCGCCCGCGGGCGAGGTGGTTGTTGATCACGATGCGGTTGTCGACCATGAGCTTGGCCGGGACCGCGCGCACCGAGGTGGCCGTGGGCACCTCGAGCGAGGCGTCCATGTTCTGCACGATCTTGGCGGCGACGCCGCGCAGCGTGGTGACCTTGGCGCCCTCGGGGGCCTTCCCGTTCGCGGACGGGGCGGGCTTGGCGGCGGCCGGCGCGGGCTTGGCAGCCGGCGCCGGCTTGGCCTCGGGCTGCGGCGAGGCAGGCTTGGCAGCGGGAACAGTCGGCTTGACCGGTGCGACCGTGGAGGCCGCGGGGGCATCCGTGCCGGCCCGCGCCGCCGAGGCGGTGGCGTTGGCGGCCTTCGCCTCGTCGGGCGTCACGATCGAACCCGTGGCCATCGCGGGCTTGTAATCGGCGAAGAAGTCGTGCCAGGCCGGGTCGACACTGTTCGGGTCGGCCAGATAGCGCTGGTACATCTCGTCGACGATCCACTCGTTGGGACCGAAATCCGCGAGTGGGTTCTCGTGCGAAGTCTGCTGGGTCGACACTTCCGTGTTCGCCTCTTTCACCTTTTGATCGGCGTCACATGGGACGGGAAAGACTCCCGTCCAGGCTACGCCGTGTGTGAGAGAGGACTCCTAGCGAGTCGTCTTCAGTCGGGTCTCGGGTGGCGGGCGGGGCGGTTGGACGGCCGCTAGCTGATGTCGCGGCGCTTGGTCAGCCAAGTGCCCAGAATGCCCGTCACCGCCGCATATCCGATCAACACGACGGCGCCGACCCAGCGCGGGGGCGTGCCGGGCAGATCGGTGCCCGAGATCATCAGCTGGGACGCGCTCGTCGGCACCAGCACCTGCAGGTTGTTGATCCACTCGGCCACGTATTCGCTGAGCAGGAAGAAGACCAGCCCGATGGCCGAGGTGCCGACCACGTAGGTGATGGCCAGGACCAGCGTGGCCGCGATCTGGCTGCGGATCAGCACGCCGGCGCCCACGCCCAGGATCGCCCACAGCACGAAGGCCAGGGCGTTGAGCCCGATCGCGCGCCACACCGCGGGCTCGCCGAGCTGGCTCGACAGGTCGAGCGCGCTCATGATCGGCGGCACCACGATGAGATTGAGCACGGTGGTGAACAGCCAGACGATCAGGCCGATCACGATGGCGGCGCCGAACTTGGCCAGGATGACCGACTCGCGGCGCGGGGTGGTGAGGAACGTCGTGGTCGCCGTGAGGTGGAAGAACTCACTGGTCACGATGATCGCCGACAGCAACAGGACGATCAGCACGCCCATGTACTGACCGCTCGTGTACAGGTTGGTGGCGACATTGATCGGCTCGAGCGAGGCCTCGAGCTGCGCGGTCTGAGTGTCGGACACCGCGGCGTCGTCGGGCACCGAGATGTTGGAGTTGGCCCAGTTCAGCAGCACGCTGGCCGCGTACAGGGGAACCAGGACGATGGCCATGATCCACCACAGCGAGGTGGTGCGGACCTTGAACAGCTCAGCGTTGACCAGACTCATCGGATGCCCGCCTTTCCGGCCGTCAGCTGCAGGAAGACCTGTTCGAGGTCGCCGCGTTCGGTGGACAACTCGTGCAGTTCGACCCGCGCCGTGAAGGCGGCGTGGCCGATCGCAGCCGCCTCGACGCCGTGCACCACCAGACTGCCGTCGGCGCCCGGGGTCACGGTCGCGTTGAGCTCGGAGAGCGCGGCCGTCAGTTCCTCGGCCTGCGGGGTGCGCACCCGCACCTGCACGCCACCGCTGAGATCGCCCAGCACCTCGTCGACCGGGCCCTGCCGGATCAGCTTGCCCGCCGCCACGATCACCACGTCGTCGGCCAGCAGCTGCATCTCGCCCAGCAGGTGGCTCGAGACCAGCACCGTGCGGCCCTGGGACGCGAGCGCCTTGAGCAGGTCACGCATCCAGCGGATGCCCTCGGGGTCGAGGCCGTTGGCCGGCTCGTCGAGGATCAGCACCTTGGGGTCGCCCAGCATGGCCGCGGCGATGCCCAGCCGCTGCCGCATGCCCAGCGAGTAGCCCTTGAACTTGCGGTTGGCGGCCGGGGTCAGGCCGACCATCTCGAGCACCTCGTCGGACCGGGTGTCGGGCAGGCCCGCGGCGCGGCAGATCATGCGCAGGTGGTTGCGGCCGGTGCGGCCGCGGTGGGCGCTCGACGCCTCGAGCACCGCGCCGACCTCGCGGACGGGGTCGGACAGGTCGGTGTATTTCCGGCTGCCGAAGGTGGCGGTGCCCGCGGTCGGCGTGACCAGGCCGAGCAGCATGCGCAGCGTGGTCGTCTTGCCGGCCCCGTTGGGCCCGAGGAAGCCGGTGACCCGGCCGGACCGGACCTTGAACGAGAGGTCGTCCACGGCTCGCAGTTTCTTGTACTGCTTTGTCAGGTGTTCGACCACGATCTCGTCGGTGCCGGGCGCGCTCATCGGAGCAGCTCCTTCCCCGTTTCGGTGAAGGGACAACCTACTAGGTCGTGGCGATCCACGTGGCCCGGGCGGTGGACAACGGCGAGCCGTCCGGCCCGTAGATCGTCGAGAGCACCATCGCCTTGCGGCCCGAGAACCCGGTCGCCTCGCCCATGATCACGCAGGTCGACCCCGGTTCGGGCAGTGCCGTGGTGGTGGCGGCGATGCGGCCGAGCACGTACGTGCGCCCGTTCTGCAAAGCTGTCCAGCCACCGGGACAGTCGAGCGCGGCCCAGACCACCGGCAGGTCGACCTCGGCCGGGACGGTCCAGGGGGCGGCCGTACGCCCGTCGGGCAGCGGGCCGGGGAAGATGCGCAGACCGTCGGGCCGGTCCGTGCCGCACACGTAGCAGGTGGGGAACGGATGGCGGGTGAAGCCGGCGTACGCCTCGGCCGCGCGCACCGCCTCCGGCAGGGGCACCGAGGCAGCGTACGAAACAGGTTCTGATGTTTCCGCGACTGTCGCGACCAGCGTCTCGCCGTCGTGCACCGCGCCGTCGGCGAAAGTCAGCTCGGTCTCGAGCGGCGGCGGCACCCGCAGGGTGACCTCGAGCGCCGGCCCACCCACCTCGGCCCCCGCGGCGACCGCGAACGCCCCCGCCGACCACCCACCGTTCCCGGTCGACGGCGGCCCGTTGAAACCCTTGGGAATCAGCATGTCCGGAAGGCTCGCACAAGCCGTTCATTTCACGGTCATGAATCGCCTCCTGGCGCGACATTCCATCGGCAGCTGTCGCCCTTACACAGATCACATGGCTGTTCTGCTGACTGCCGCCGCCCCCACCGGGACCAGCGGCTACTCCCTGCTCATCGCCGAGGACCAGAGTCAGGTCGCCGCCGCCCAGCGGTTGCGCCACGACGTCTTCGCCGGTGAACTCGGCGCCACGCTGTCCGGCGCCACCCCCGACGGACGCGACGCCGACGACTTCGACGACTACTGCGACCACCTGATCGTGCGCGACGACGCGACCGGCGACGTGGTCGGCACGTACCGGATGCTTCCGCCCAAGGCCGCCGAGCGGGCCGGGCGGCGCTACGGCGACGGTGAGTTCGACCTGAGCCCGCTGCGCCCCCTGCGCGACCAGCTGGTCGAGACCGGCCGCTCCTGCGTGCATCCCGACCACCGCAGCGGCTCGGTGATCAACCTGATGTGGGCCGGCATCGCCCGCTACATGCACCTGAACAACCTGCGCTGGCTCGGTGGCTGCGCCTCGGTGCCGCTGGACGACGGCGGCGTGACCGCGGCCGGTGTCTGGGCCCGGGTGCAGAACAAGCACCTCGCCCCGCCCGCCCTGCGGGTCACACCGCGCCGGAACTGGCTGGCCGAGAGCGATGTCGTCGGTGACCCCAAGACGCAGCCGCCGGCCCTGCTCAAGGGCTATCTGAGGCTGGGCAGCTGGGTCTGCGGCGAGCCCGCTTACGACCCGGAGTTCGACTGCGCCGACTTCTATGTGCTCTTCTCGATGGACCGGCTGGACCCGCGGTACCGCCGCCACTTCCTCGGAGCCACCCGATGATCGCCGCGCTGTGGCAGCCGGTCTCCGGCTGCGGCCCGCACTGCCGCGAGGCGGCCGGGCGCCGGGCGTTCCCGGGTGTCGGCGCCCTGCGGATGATCCTGCTGGCTTTTGTCCTTATCGGGGGCCTGCTGCTGGCGCCCGTGCTGCGCGGGCTGGCCCTGCGGGGCGTGGCGCGCGCGATGCTGGCCGTGCTCGGCATCCGGCTCGTCCGGCGCGGTCCGGCCCTCAAGCCGGGCAGCCTGCTGGTGGCCAACCACGTCTCCTGGCTCGACATCCTGGTGCTGACCGCGGTCACCCCGGTCCGCCTGGTGGCCAAGGGCGAGGTCGGTACGTGGCCGGGCATCGGGCTGCTGGCCGGGCTGTCGGGCGCGATCTTCATCGACCGGGCCCGGCCCAAGTCGCTGCCGGTCACGGTGGCCGAGGTGGCTGCGGCGCTGCGCTCGGGCCGCACGGTCGCCGCCTTCCCTGAGGGCACGACCTTCTGCGGTACGAACCAGGGCCGCTTCCGTCCGGCCTTGTTCCAGGCCGCGGTGGACGCGGGCGCGCCCGTGGTGCCGGCCTCGATCCGCTACGACTCGACCGCGGCCGCCTTCATCGGCGACGACACGCTGGTCGACTCGGTCCGCCGGGTGGCCGCGCTACGGTCGCTGACGGTGACCCTGGTCACCGCCCCGGCTCTGCGCCCCGAACCCGGCGCCGACCGCCGCCTGCTGGCCCGCGCCGCCCAGGCGTCGATGGGCGGCTCGGCCTACCGTCTGGCCGCCTAGCGGCTTACAGAAAACTTTCAGGCAGCGTGCAGGCAAGCAACAGCGCGCTGATAAACAATGGCGTCATGGCCGCTCAGACCCAGCCCAAGCAGAGCGAGGCGAAACTGCTCGTCGTCGAGGACGACGCGAACATCCTCGAGCTGCTCTCCGCCAGTCTCCGCTTCGCCGGCTTCGACGTGAGCACCGCGACGAGCGGCAGCGCGGCGGTCAGCGCGGCGAAGAACACCACTCCCGACCTCGTCGTTCTCGACGTGATGCTGCCCGACCTCGACGGTTTCGAGGTCATCCGGCTCATGCGCGAGGGCGGCCAGCGCACCCCCGTGGTCTTCCTGACCGCCCGCGACGGCACCGACGACAAGATCCGGGGCCTCACGCTGGGCGGCGACGACTACGTCACCAAGCCGTTCAGCCTCGAGGAGCTCACCGCCCGCATCCGGGCGGTGCTGCGCCGCACCACCCAGGGCGACGAGGAGCCGTCCCGCCTGGTCTTCGCCGACCTCGAGCTCGACGAGGAGACGCACGAGGTCTACCGCGCGGGCCAGCGCGTCCAGCTCTCGCCGACCGAGTTCAAGCTGCTGCGCTACCTCATGCTCAACGCCAACCGGGTGCTCTCCAAGGCGCAGATCCTCGACCACGTGTGGAAGTACGACTTCCGGGGTGACGACAACATCGTCGAGTCCTACATCTCGTACCTTCGCCGCAAGGTCGACAACGTCCAGCCGCGGTTGATCCACACCCTCCGCGGCGTCGGCTACGTGCTGCGCAAACCCGCCGTCTGAGCCGGCCGCGACCGTGACGCTCACCGAGCGGGTTCGCAACTCGATCCCGCCGCAACCCAGCCTGCGCAAGGTCTCGCTGCGCATCAAGCTGGTGGCGTCCGTCCTCATCCTGGTCTTCGCCGCGCTCACCGCGATCAGCGCGGCCAGCACGTACGCGCTGCACAACTACCTGCTCGACCGGCTCGACACGTCGCTGAGCATCTATGCCGAGACGATCGCCAAGGCGCGCTACGGCTCGAAGATCCCGGTGCCGGGCGACTTCTACGTCTCCACCTCGTCGGTCTGGGGCGTCCGCTCCGACCAGCCGGTCGTGGGTGACGGCTCGCTCAAGCCGGAAGACCTGCCGCCGCTGGTCAAGGGGCTCGACGAGGTCAACGCCGTGCTCGGCGAGCCGTACACGGTGCGCTCGCCCAGCGGCAACGTGCACTGGCGCGTGGTGGTCGTGGTCGACGAGAACACCCAGGTCATCCAGGTCGCCGAGAAGCTGTCGGTGATCGGCCTGGCCGTCAACCAGATGGTCTGGGTCGACCTGCTGGTGGGCGTGGGCGTGCTGATCGCGCTGGCCTCGATCGGGGCCGCCATCGTGCGCCAGAGCCTGGTCCCGCTGCTGCAGATCGAACGCACGGCGGCCGCCATCGCGGCCGGCGACCTGACCCAGCGGGTGCCCGACCCCGAGGCCCGTGAGGGTGAGCCCACGACCGAGCTGGGCCGCCTGGCCAAGGCCCTCAACGCCATGCTGGCCCAGATCGAGGCTGCCTTCAGCGCGCGCGCCCAGAGCGAGTCGGCCGCGCGCGAGGCCGAGGCGGCCGCGGTCGAGGCGGCCGACGCGGCACAGCTCTCCGAGGCCCGGGCGGTGCGCTCCGAGGGCAAGATGCGGCAGTTCGTGGCCGATGCTTCGCACGAATTGCGTACGCCGCTGACGACCATCCGCGGCTTCGCCGAGCTCTACCGCCAGGGCGCGGTGACCGACCCCGAGGACGTCGTCCGCCTCGTCCGCCGGATCGAGGACGAGGCCGCCCGCATGGGCCTGCTCGTCGAGGACCTGCTGTTGCTGGCCCGGCTCGACCGTGAGCGCCCGCTCAACCTGGGCCCGGTCGAGCTGCCCGTGCTCGCCCTCGACGCGGTGCAGGCGGCCGAGGCGACGGCCCCCGAGCGCACGATCGAGCTCGAGGTGCGCGACCAGCCCGAACAGCTCGTGGCCTGGGGTGACGACGCCCGGCTGCGCCAGGTCATCGGCAACCTGATGACCAACGCGCTGGTCCACACCCCGCCCGACGCGACGGTGACGCTGCGGCTCTATGCCGAATCGGACGACCGGGCGGTGGTCGAGGTGTCCGACACCGGGCCCGGCCTCTCCGAGAAGCAGCGGGCGCACGTGTTCGAGCGGTTCTACCGCGCCGACGAGGCCCGCACCCGGCACACCGACCGGGCGGCCACCGGCACCGGTCTGGGGCTGGCCATCGTGGCCGCGATCGTCCGGTCGCACCAAGGAACCGTCGAGGTGATCAGCGAACCGGGGCAGGGCGCCACGTTCCGGGTCACTTTGCCTACGCTAAATCCCGACAAAGGGTTTTCAGAAAACATCCAGGGCTAGCACAGGTCGGTACGAGGCCAACGGGGCAAGGTGGGGGACATGAACGAGAACGAGACCGACCCGCGACCCGCGGACGCCTCCTCCGAGAGCAGCAGCCCGCAGCGGGGACAGTCTGAGGAGCCGACCGCCGCGCAGCCGGCAGTCCCGCCGGCCCCGCAGCCCGCCCCGCCGCAGGCTCCTCACTGGGGGCCGCCGGCGTCCGCCGCCCCCCATTCGGGCGTTCCGCAGTCCGCCACCCCCTACTCGGGCGCACCGCAGTGGCAGCCGCAGCAGCCGCAATCGCCCTGGCAGCAGGGCCAGGCCTACGGCCAGCAGCAGCCGCACCCCGGCTTCCACCAGCAGGCGTACGGCCAGCAGGCCGGCTACGGCGCCTGGGCGCCCGGCGGCACCACCCAGACCCTTCCGGGCTCCGACGGCCAGCCGATCTGGGCCGCCCCGGTCGACCCGCAGCAGCAGCCCCGTGGCAACGGCCGCGGCCGCAAGATCTTCGTCGCCGGCGCCGCCGCCGTGCTGATCGCGCTGGGCGCGGGCGGCGTCGGCGCGGCCACGGCGCTCGCCTTCAACGACGGCGGCAGTTCCCCCTCGGTGCAGACCGGCAACTCGTCGGTGACCCGGGTGGTCGACCGCTCGTCGCTGGCCCAGATCGCCGAGGCCGTGCAGGACAGCGTCGTCTCGATCACCACCGGCAGCGGTGAGGGCTCGGGCGTGGTCATCTCGACCGACGGCTACGTCGTCACCAACAACCACGTGGTGGCCACGGCCCAGGGCGACAAGGTGACCGTGATCTTCGCCGACGGCAAGAAGGCCGAGGCCACCATCGTCGGCACCGACCCGCGCACCGACCTGGCCGTCATCAAGACCTCCGGCCTGTCCGACCTCAAGGCGGCCACGTTCGGCAGCAGCGCCAAGATGCAGGTGGGCGACACGGTGCTGGCCATCGGCAGCCCGCTCGGCCTCGAGGGCTCGGTCACCGCCGGCATCATCAGCGCCAAAGATCGCACCATTCAGGCCGGCAGCCAGGACGGCGAGCAGCAGAGCCCGTTCGGCAACCAGCAGCAACAGCAGCAGGGCGGAGCCCAGTCGATGTCCGGCCTGCTGCAGACCGACGCGCCGATCAACCCCGGCAACTCGGGCGGCGCCCTGGTCAACACGAACGGCGAGGTCATCGGCATCAACTCGGCCATCGCCACCTCGGGCAGCACCGGCAACATCGGCCTGGGCTTCGCGATCCCGAGCGACAAGGCCAAGCAGGTGGCCGACGACCTGATGGCCGGCAAGAAGGTCAGCCACCCGGCGCTGGGCGTCAGTGTGACCCCGGCCGAGAACGGCGGCGCGCTGGTCAGCAGCGTCACCCCCGGCAGCGCGGCCGCCGCGGCCGGCCTGCAGCAGGGCGACGTGGTCACCGCGGCCGACGGCAAGACCATCGGCGACTCCGACGACCTGGTGGCGGCGGTCCAGTCCGGCACGGTCGGTCAGAAGATGACCCTCGACTACACCCGTGACGGCGAGAAGAAGCAGATCACGGTGACTCTGGCCGAGGCCAAGTAGAGCTTTTCCCTCCGCTACGGCGGGTGGCGCGGCAAGGGGGTTGCCGCGCCACCCGCCGTACGTTTGTCCGGCGTCATTTGCCGAATCACCAACAAAACGGTGCAAAGACCCGCGGGGGACTCGCCATCGGGCTTCCCGAGCGCCTAATCTGCCATTCGCATCGGCGCTCCCCCCGGCACTGAGAGGCACCAGTTGACGTACGTCGAGAACCGGATGAACGTCTGGGAGGCGCTGTCCGGTCGCGCCCCGGGTGAACCGTCCGGCCCGGCGGATCCCGGGCTGTGGGGAGCGGTCGTCGACCGGCTCAACCCGGCGAGCGCGCGGCCCGTCCTGCGCGCCGGGGTCGAGTACGTCCAGCTCATCGACGCCCGCGGCGGCGACTACATCATGCTGCGCTCGCCCGAGGACGGTGAACGCGCCAGCTACCTGCGGCTCACCCCCGAGGAGTGGGAGCTCGCGCTGCTGATGGACGGCGAGCACACGGTGGCCCGGCTGGTCGCCGAGTTCGCCCGCATCGCCGGCCGGCTCGCCCCCGACCAGGTGCGCCGGGTGGTGGCCGACCTGGCCGGTCACCGCATGCTCGACGAACTGCCGATGGACGCCTTCCGCCCGCTGGAGGAGCTGGCCCGCCGCCCGCTGCCGGAACGCGTCGGCAACTCGCTGCTGGCCGCCGCCCGCGGCCGCCGCATGCTCCTGGTCAACGTGGACGGCCTGGTCACCGCGCTCTACCGGGCCGGCGGCCGGCTGTTCTTCAACAAGGTCGCGGCCATCGTCACCGCCGTGCTCGCGCTGGCCGGCTTCGGGCTCTTCGTGGCCACCTGGACGCGGGGCAGCCGCTCGCTGTTCCTCACCGGTGACTCCTACGTGGCCGGCGCCCTCACCCTCGTGCTGCTCAACCTGGTCGTGGTCGGCGTCCGCGAATGGGCCCGGGCCATGGCGGCCAAACACTCCGGCCGTGAGGTGCCGGCCGCCGGCTTCCTCGTCTGGTTCGGCCTGCCCTCGCTGTTCGTCGACACCAGCGACGTCTGGATGGCCGGCCGCCGCGCCCGCATCCTGGTCTCGGCGGCCGGGCCGCTGAGCGCGCTGTTCCTCGGCGGTCTGGCCCAACTGGCCGGCCTGGCCCTGCCCTCGGCGGCCGACCTGGCCTTCAAGCTGGCCTTCCTCTGCTACCTGAGCGCGTTCGTCCACCTCAGCCCGCTGCTGCCGCTCGACGGGCAGTACCTGCTGATGAACTGGCTCGAGGTGCCGCAAGTCCGCAACCGGGCGTTGGCCTGGGTCAGCGGGCGGCTACGGGGCCGTCCGCCGCGCTGGGGCACCCTCGACCGCGAGGGCCGGCTCATCGCGCTCTACGGCTTCCTGGCTGTGTGCTGGCTCGCCGTGGGCGTCAACGTGGCCGTCCGGCTCTGGGAGGACAGGCTCTCCGGCCTGGCCACCGGGCTCTGGCACGACGGCCCGCTCGGCATCCTGTTGCTGCTGGTGATCGTGCTCGGCCTGGCCGCGCCGGTCGTCTACTTCCTGCTCGGCCGGCTCACCAAATGGTGGGCCACCTCGCGGCTGCGCCGGGCCGAGAACGACCGCGAGGCCGACAGCCCTCGCCGCCTGGCCGCGCTGCGCGCCTCGGAACTGGGCGGCCTGCCCGAGCCGGCCCTGCAGGGCCTGGCCTCCCGGGCGCGCTGGGTGCACCCGCCGACCGGCCGCCGCATCGTCGACGCCGGCGGCGCCCAGCAGGCCGTCTTCGTGGTCGTCGAGGGCGCCCTGGAGGCGCGCCGCCCCGGCGACCCGCCCGGCACGATCCGCCACCACGTCGGCCCCGGCGCCGTCGTCGGTCTGGTCAACGCGATCACCGGCCGGTCCACCCAGCTCGACTGGCACACCGCCGGCACCACGCTGCTGTCCATCCCGGCCGCGACCGTGGCCACCGTCGTCGGGCCGCTGCCCGGCCCGCCCCCGCACGACCGGGTCGAGGCCGAGGCGCTGTTCGCCGACACCCCCGCGCTGGCCGGCCTCGCGGTCGACCAGCGCCTGGCCCTGATCGCCTCGGCCCACCCGGTCGACCTCGACCCGGGCGCGCCGGTCATCCTGCCCGGACCGACCCACGCCGTGGTCGTCGAGTCCGGCGTGATCGCGCTGCCCGACGGCGTCGAACTGCGCCGGGGCACGCTGGTCGGCCCGGTCGGCGACGGTAGCCCCGGCATGGTCGCCCAGACCATCACGCCCGTACGCCTGTGGGTCGTGCCCGACGCCTCCGACCTGCCGCCCCTGGTCGGCGCCACCCACCGGCCGGGCTCGCCCATGCCGGTCGTCTCGGGCAAGGGCGCGCTGCGACCCGGTTCCCCCGGCGGTGGCTCGTACCCGCCGCTCAACCTGCCGCCCGGCCCGCCCGACGGCGGCGGCAACCCCGAGGCCGACAAGCGCTTCGAACGGGGCCTGACCTGGCTCACCGTCGTCGTGCTGACCACGGCCCTGTTCCTCACCGGCCTGTCGTTCCGCCCCGGCCCGGCCTGGGCCGAGATGCCCGCCAACCGGGTGCTGCTGACGATCGACGGCGGCCTGGTCACAGCTTCCCTCGACGGCGCGCCGCAGAACCTCGCGGACGGCGCTCGGCGCTACCTCGACCAGGGCGAGACGATCGAGGTGTCGCCCCGGGCCACGGCCACCCTGACCTTCCCGGGCGGCGCGACGGCGCTGCTCTGCGCGAACACCCGGGTCGGGGTGGGCACGATCAGCACCGGCGGCGGGCGCGACCAGGCGCCCAGGGCCACCCTCTCGCTGCAGTCGGGACGGTTGCTGGCCGGCACGGGCAGCACCAGTGGCGCGTACAAGCCCCTGGCGCTCACCGTCGACCGCAGCGCCGGCTCGGTCACCAACAACGGCGCGGCCTGGTATTCGGTGGAGCCGGAAGCGCTCACCGTCGCGCGGGGCACGGTCGCCGCCGACGGCACGGCCGCTCAGCCCGCCGGCGGCCAGCTCGCCTGCGCCGACGGGAAGCCGGTCGAGGCGCCCGCCTCGAGCAGCCCCGAACCCGAGGACACGTTCGAGCCCCTACCGTCCGATTCGGAATCGATCAATCCGTCGATCGTCCCGAGCGCCACGGCCCCGACGAGCGATAGTGTAGTCACACCGTCACAGACCGCTGACCCCGGCGACGACGACACCGAGCCGACCCGTAACCCCACCACCCGGCCGACCTTCCGGCCGCCGACGACGACCCGGCCGTCCACGGCCCCGGCCACCACGCCGCCCCCGTCGCCCCGGCCGACGCCCACCCCCGACCCGACGACCGCGCCGCCCCCGCCGACCACCACCGCCCCGCCGGCCACGACACCGCCGCCCGACATTCCGGAGTCGAGCCCGACCGACGACGAATGACCGGGGGCGCACCCCCGTTGTCCTTCGTCAGGAGGTTCGATGCTCTGCTGGTTCTGCGCCGAGTCGGCCCGGGCGAGCTGCCGCTTCTGCGGCCGCGGCGTCTGCGCCGAACACGCCCGGTTCGGTCCCTACCTGTTGCAGGTCAGCCGGTCCGAGACGAGGCGGCGGGCCGAGGCGCTGGTGGTCGACGACGCGGTGCAGTGCGGCACCTGCCGGCCCCGGCCCCACGCGGTGGCGATGCCGGAACTGGACTGAGGGCCGTACCGTCAGTGCATGGTTCGACACGACGGCGAGAACAATCTGGGCGTGTGGTCGGAATTCGGCACGGTGGCCGGCATGGTCGCCGACCGCACGGCGGAAGACGTCACCGCGGACGGGCCCGGCGCCGCGCAGAGCGGCTTCGGTGACCGCCCCGACCTCGACGGCCTGCCCGACATCACGGTGGGCGCCACGATCGCCGAGGCGGCGGTCGGCCTGGCCCCGCCCGAGGGCTACGACAACACGGTCGACGCCGACGGCGACGGCACCGACGAGGACGCGATCTACCTGGGCCGAGCCGACGGCGGCGTCGACATCCTGGTCGACGTGAACGGCGACGGCGCCGTCGACTTCGTCGGCACCGACGTCGACCTGGACAACCGCGTCGACTTCGCCGACTACGACAAGGACCGCGACGGCGTCTTCGAAAAACGCATGTTCGACGACGACGGCGACGGCTTCCTCGACCGCGCGGAGTTCCTGCCCGGCAGCTGACCTCGTACGCTATTTACAAATAAACTTAACAGTATTCATACTTGGCTATGCGCCGATCGATGATCTTCGCCATGGCCGCGGTGCTTGCGGCTGGTGGCGGCACTGTGTACCTCGCTTCCAGCGCCAGCGCGGCGGCCGCCTGCGCGCCGGCGTGGAGCTCGAGCGCCGTCTACGTCAAGGACAACAGCGCCTCGCAGAACGGCCGCAACTACACCGCCAAGTGGTGGACGCAGAACGAGTCGCCGTCGACCCACAGCGGTCAGTGGGACGTCTGGATCGACAACGGGGTCTGCGGCGGCACCACACCCCCGACCACCCCGCCGCCGACCACGACGCCCCCGCCCAGCACCCCGCCGCCGACCACCCCGCCCCCCACGACGCCCCCGCCCACGACGACGCCGCCGCCGAACACCGGCCTGCCCAAGCGTGCGCTCATCGGCTACCTGCACTCCAGCTTCGCCAACGGCTCCGGCTACGTGCGGATGGCCGACGTCCCCGCCAACTGGGACATCATCAACCTGGCCTTCGGCGAGCCGACCACGGTGACCTCGGGCGACATCCGGTTCACGCTCTGCCCGGCCGCCGAGTGCCCCGGCGTCGAGAGCAAGGCCGACTTCATCGCCGCGATCCGGGCCAAGCGCAACGCCGGCAAGAAGGTGCTGCTCTCGATCGGCGGCCAGAACGGCCAGGTCCAGCTGACCACGACCGCCGCCCGGGACAAGTTCGTCAGCTCGGTCAGCGCCATCATCGACGAGTACGGCCTGGACGGCGTCGACGTCGACTTCGAGGGCCACTCGCTCTCGCTCAACACCGGTGACACCGACTTCAAGAACCCGACCACCCCGGTCATCGTCAACTTGATCAGCGCACTGAGAAGCCTGAAGGCCCGCTACGGCTCGAACTTCGTGCTCACCATGGCCCCCGAGACATTCTTCGTGCAGCTCGGCTACCAGTACTACGGCTCGGGCCCCTGGGGCGGCCAGGACCCGCGCGCCGGCTCGTACCTGCCGGTCATCCACGCGCTGCGCAACGACATCACCGTGCTGCACGTCCAGGACTACAACTCGGGCTCCATCATGGGCCTGGACAACCAGTACCACTCGATGGGCGGCGCCGACTTCCACATCGCCATGACCGACATGCTGCTGGCCGGCTTCCCGGTCGCCGGCAACACCGCCAACGTCTTCCCCGGCCTGCGCGAGGACCAGATCGCCTTCGGCGCCCCGTCCTCGGTCAGCGCCGGCAACGGCTACGTAGCCCCCTCCGCGATCCAACAGGCCGTCAACTGCCTGATCCGCAACATCAACTGCGGCTCGTACACCCTGCGCAGCGGCACCAACCCCAACTTCCGCGGCCTGATGACCTGGTCGATCAACTGGGACAAGTTCTACAACTACGAATTCCAGAACCAGAACGGCGCCTACCTCAAGGGCATCGCCTAAAGATCAAAAGCAGGCTGTCGTAGCGGGGCGGTGGGTACAGACCGCTGCTCACGCCGAGGGCGGGGGTGGGGTGAGCAGGGCGCTGGCGCGCCCAAACGCTCACCCCACCCCCGCGACCTGCGTAAGTGGTGACGCCCAACCCCGAACACCGCCATCGCCCGGCTTCCGAAGTGGTCGTAGGCGACCTGATTCAGCGCCACTGGTGGGGCTGGCGGCCCTCGCAAACCTGACAACTCGTGTCGTGCGGCCGGGCGCGCAGTCGACGTCACCACGGAATTCGCCCGGCGGCACTTGGGGAATCCAAGCTCGATCTGCTGCTCCGCCACGAACCCGGCGATCATCGGCTGGGTCAACCGGCAATCCGACCAGAACATGTCCTGCCCTTCGAACACCAGGGTCCCGACTGATCGTTCACCCCGCTTCAGCTCCCAGCTTCGCCCCGTCACGTCGGCCTCCCTCTCCACCGCTGCCGGCCAGTGTCGCAGGCCCTGGTCATGAGAGGTGCCGTTCCCCCTCCGACCGGGCGCGAACTGCGTGATCGAGTCGGCTATGTCGGCTGGGCCGGGCCGCGTCGGCTTCGGACGTAGTCCATGTATTCCTCGCCGGCCACCGCGTGGTTGACCCAGCGGTCGGGGCGGGCGTCGGTCAACCGCTCGGCGAGCGTCATCGCTTCTGTCTCGTCCTCCGTGACCCCGAGTTGCCGGCCTTCGCCGACGTACGCCTCGTCGACCGGGTCGAGCGAGATGAGGTTGGGCAGGTCACCGACCTGGTCGTCATCGGGATCCTGAACTGTGTGCAGCGAGACGCGGTATTGCCTGTTCCCAGGACTGATCGCTACCCAACGGATGGCAAGCTCGCCGTCGATGTGGGCACCGCCGAGGAACTGCTCGATGCCGTTGCCACGGCGCAGGGCGCCAGTGGCGAACTGCCGGGTGAGGTAGCGCATCGGCGAAGAGTAGTGCCGACCGCGGATCGACTCTCGATCGCTCTGCCGGCGGTCAGGACTGCCACATTTCTTGGGCTCCCAGGATTCGGTCGCCGTCGACGGTCAGGGCGGTCAGGCGGTTGGTGCCTTCGACCCGGTTCAGGAAGCGGTCCATGGTCACCGGCGTCCAGCCGGACTGTTCGGTGCTGATCAGGGTGTAGTCGCCGGCAGGTCGAAGGGGCGATCAGGGCTGACGTGACGAGGAGTACGGCGCGGCGTCGTTTGCCGGGGGTGAGGATGGTCATGATGGGTAGGGGTGGGCCGGAACGAGCTCAGATACCACCTGTCGGGAGCGGGACACGGCCCGGTTCCGCCGTCAGCGGATTCGCCCACAGGGGAATCGCTGGGAGCTTCGGGCCCGCCTGAGGAGACTGGGTTACGTCGAATGGCCGGTCGGGTGACACGTCCCGCGGCTGATGCGAGAGGGTGTTGTCATGAGTGTTGACGAGTTGACGATGCGGGGCGGTGGCGCATCCTTCGATGACCAGGTGTTCGAGCGGCTGCTCCGGGAGCGGATCATCTTCCTCGGCAGTGAGGTCAACGACGAGGTGACCAACCGCATCTGCGCCCAGATGCTGCTGCTGGCCTCGGCCGACAGCGAGAAGGACATCGCGCTCTACATCAACTCGCCCGGCGGCTCCATCAGCGCCGGCATGGCGGTGTACGACACGATGCAGTACATCAAGAACGACGTGGCGACGATCGCGATGGGCATGGCGGCCTCGATGGGCCAGTTCCTGCTCTGCGCCGGCACCCCCGGCAAGCGGTACGCGCTGCCGCACGCGCGGATCATGATGCACCAGCTGTCCGGCGGCATCGGCGGCACCGCGGCCGACATCGCCATCCAGGCCGAGAGCATGCTGCACATCAAGAACGTCATGAACGAGCGGATCGCCTTCCACACGGGTCACACGCCCGAGGAGATCGAGGCCGACTCCGACCGTGACCGCTGGTTCACCGCCGAGCAGGCCCGCGAGTACGGCCTGGTCGACCACGTGATCAGCAAGGCCAACCAGGTCACGAACACCACCTCACTCGTCTGAGTAAGAGTCTGACCAGCACAAACAGCGGGCGCCGGGCGAGAGCCGGGCGCCCGTTGTGTGGTTTCTGAGGGTTCGGGGTACACGAGGGCATCCCCCGAATCTGTCAAGGAGGTGCTGACGTGAGGCTCCCGACGTTCTCCCGCCAGTCCACGAGCGATACCACGGAGACGCCCGAGCGCCCGGCTCCGACCGGCACGGTCACCCGGCCTCGTGAGGACAACACCACCCAGGTCCGTCCGGTCGTGCGTACCAGCCGCGACGAGCCCGACACGGCCGAGGTGCGTCCCGGCCCGGGTCCCGTGCGCGCCCGCCACGGCGAGCCCGACACCCTGACCGATCTGCCGCCCGTGCCCAAGCAAGCGGGCCGCAACGACCCGCCGCCGCCTCCGCCGGCCCCGTCCACGACGACGCCGGCCCGCCCGACCGGTTCGGCCACCGTCGACCAGCCGGTCGCCGCCAGTCCCAAGCCACGGGCCAGCCTGCTGGCCACGCTCGGCCTGATCCTCGGTGTGGCCTCCGTGCTGCTCGTGCTGTCCGGCCCGCTCATGGGTTACGGCATCGGGGTCGCCGGCCTGGCCCTCATCCTGTCGCTGAGCGGCATCCACGCCACCGGCAAGCGCCACGTAGCCGGCAAGACCGACGCCCTGCTCGGCATGATCCTTTCGCTGGGCGCGATCGTGCTCGGTGTGCTCGCGCTGACCGGCTCGCTGAACTGGCTCGGCACCGACACTCAGCCGGTAAACACGGTTCGCGAGTGGCTTGACGCACGGTTTATCGACCGCTTCTGACGGGTACCAGACATTTGCCGACGGCGATACGCCGGAAGCACTGACCGGAACCGGGACCGGCGCACACCGATCCCGCCCCGGAACAACGCTCGGCGGTTCGCCGGCAGCACACTCATCTCGCGGGTGGCCTGGTTCAGGCCACCCGCGAGGCGTTTGCAACGAATCTCCGCCGCGAGGCCCGAGCACGCAATGATCGAAAGCAGCTTGCAGGGTTGAACTGCGGCCCGGGCAGGGGTGCCGCGCCTAGCGTTTCAGCCATGACGACCACGGCTTCGCCGCGCCGCTACCTCATGTGCCGGCCCACCCACTTCGCGGTGACCTATCGGATCAACCCGTGGATGGATCCCACGGCGCCCTACGACAACGCGCTCGCCGTGCGGCAGTGGGAGAACCTGCGCCAGACGTACCTCGACCTGGGTCACACGGTCGAGCTGATCGAGCCGCTGCCGGGGCTGCCCGACATGGTCTTCTCGGCCAACGGGGCCACCGTGGTCGACGGCCGCGTGCTGGCCGTGCAGTTCCGCGACGCCGAGCGGGCCGACGAGGCCCCGGCCTACGCGGCCTGGTTCCGCGAGCGGGGCTTCGAGGTCACCGAGCCCAAGCACACGAACGAGGGCGAGGGCGACATCCTGCTCGCGGGCGACGTGCTGCTGGCCGGCACCGGTTTCCGCACCGCGCACGCGTCGCACGCCGAGACGCAAGAGGTGCTGCGGCGCCCGGTGATCACGCTCCAGCTCGTCGACCCGTCGCTCTATCACCTGGACACCGCGCTCTGCGTGCTCGACGACACCAACATCGCGTACCTGCCCGCGGCCTTCTCGCCCGGCTCCCAGGCCGTACTGAAGCTGCTCTTCCCGCATGCCGTGATCGCCGACGCCGAGGACGCGGCGGTGCTCGGCCTCAACGCGGTCAGCGACGGCCGTACGGTGGTCCTGCCGGTTCAGGCCGCGCATCTCGCCGCGGAATTGAAGAATGCGGGTTACCAGACCGTCGGGGTCGACGTCTCCGAGTTGCGTAAGGCCGGCGGCGGACCCAAGTGCTGCACGTTGGAGGTGCGCTCATGACAACCGTGGACATGCAAACGCCCGCCCGTCTCGAAGAGGCCGAGCGCTACACCGCGCACAACTACCACCCGTTGCCCGTCGTGATCACCGAGGGTGAGGGCGCCTGGGTCACCGACGTCGACGGCCGCCGCTACCTCGACTTCCTGGCCGGCTACTCGGCGCTCAACTTCGGCCACCGGCACCCCGGCCTGATCGCCGCCGCCCACGCCCAGCTCGACCGGATCACGCTGACCAGCCGGGCCTTCGTGCACGACCAGTTCGCCGAGTTCTGCCGATCCCTGGCCGAGCTGTGCGGCAAAGACCTCGTGCTGCCCATGAACACCGGCGCCGAGGCCGTGGAGACCGCGATCAAGGTCGCCCGCAAGTGGGGCTACCAGGTCAAGGGCGTGCCGGACGGCCAGGCCGAGATCATCGTGGCCGACGGCAACTTCCACGGGCGTACGACCACGATCGTCAGCTTCTCGACCGACTCCGACGCCAAGGCCGACTTCGGACCGTACACGCCGGGTTTCACCATCGTTCCGTACGGTGACGAGGCCGCGCTGCGGGCAGCCGTCACCCCGAACACGGTCGCCGTGCTGATGGAACCGATCCAGGGCGAGGCCGGCGTGCTCGTGCCGCCGGTCGGCTACCTCGCCGCGGTCCGCGCGCTCTGCGACGACAACAACGTGCTGATGGTGGCCGACGAGATCCAGTCCGGTCTGGGCCGCACCGGTCGCACGTTCGCCATCGAGCACGAGGGCGTCGTGCCCGACATGTACGTTCTCGGCAAGGCGCTCGGCGGCGGCATCGTCCCCGTCTCGGCCGTGGCCGCGAACCGGGACGTGCTGGGCGTGCTGAAGCCGGGCGAGCACGGCTCGACCTTCGGCGGCAACCCGCTGGCCTGCGCGGTCGGCGGCGAGGTGGTGCGCCTGCTGGCCACCGGCGAGTTCCAGCGGCGCTCGGCCGAGCTCGGCGAGCACCTGCACAACCGCCTGAACGCGCTGATCGGCCGGGGTGTCGTCGCGGTCCGGGGCCGTGGCCTGTGGGCCGGCGTCGACATCGACCCGGCCCTGCTGACCGGACGTCAGGCCTGCGAGCGGCTCGCCGAGCGCGGCGTGCTCGCGAAAGACACGCACGGCTCGACGATCCGCCTGGCCCCGCCGCTGGTGGTCACCCGCGAGGAGATCGACCACGCGGTCGACCAGCTCGAGGCGATCCTCGCTTCCTAGCGTTCGAACTTTCGGAGGGCCATCGTCGGCGCCTCGGCCATCACCGATTCGGGTTGGACGACGCCGCCGGTGGCCCACATCTTCGAGCGGCCCACCTGGACGCCGCCGTACAACTCGACCACGTCCTCGGCGGCCAGGGTGCGGCTCTCCTGCCGGTGCAGGGCGACCCGCTCGTCGTCGTTGACCGTGCCGCCGGGGCGCACGCCGCTGCCGTTGGTGCTGATGTCCTGCACGGTCAGGTTGCCGTCGGTACGCAGCGTGAACTGCACGTGCCCGCGGCTGATCCACTTGCGGGCGTCGTCGGTCAGCCACTGGCCGAGCATGACGCCCTGGCCGCCCTCGGGGGCGCGGCCGACCACCACCGGCTCGTCGGTCGAGACCACGAACCGGCGGCGGATCACGCCGTCGATGCGTACGGAAAGAACCTCGACCGCCGCCCGCGGGCCCGCATCGCGCAGTTGAGCGCCGTGGCGGGGACAGGTCGGCACGCCGCTGCGCAACGACGGCGGCGGCTGCGAGACCGGGCTGGTGTAGGTGCGCATGTCGGCGAACGGGCTGTCCGGGTCACCGCCCGAGCCGAAGCTCGTGCAGTTGGGCTCGGGGCAGCTCCACACCCGGGCCAGCAGGCGCTCGCCCAGTGGGGACCGGTCGGCCTGCTGCGGCGGCTCGCCCCGGCCGACGCGGGCCATCAGCACCGGAGCGCCGCCCTCACCGGCCACCGCGGCCAGCAGGCGGCCGGGCTCGTTGACCCACGGGTGCCGCTCGCTGTTGCCGCGCGTGCGGGTGAGCACGGGCAGACCCAGCATCTCGGCCACCTCGAAGACACGGTCGTCGATCTGGGGCACGACCTCGACCTTGCCGTCGTCGGCCCAGCGGCGGATGACCATGCGCTCGTTCGACGTGAGGTCGGTATCGGAGAGCAGGCCGCGCGGGGCCACGACGAAGACGGGCACGTTCTCTTCCGAGACACGCTTGCCGAGGGCGTCGACAACCAGGCCGAGGCGCACCGAGCTGGCCGGGCGACCACCGTCGAGGTCGGCGTAACGGACGACCTCCGACAGGTCGACCACGGCCCGGGCCAGCGCCGGGTCGGTGCTGAGGCGCGCCTCGATGGCGTCGAGGACCTTGCTGACCTCGAATCTCACGGGTCCTCCGGATGGTCTGCGGGTATCTGTGCAACGGCAATCATGCCGTGTCGGGCGCGGAGGCGACCATCACACCCCTTCGTGACGGCCCGGTTGTCCGTCGTGTCCGTTTGCCGTTCCCGGTCATCGGGAATTGACCTGGGTCACAGAGCCGGCCCCACCCGGGCGCCGGCCGGGCTGAAGGGACGGACATGCGGACACCACGGCTCGCGGGGCTGGGAATCGCGACGATGGCGACGGCCGCGCTGGCGCTGGCCGGCTGCGACTCCACCACCCCGTCCGGTTCAGCGTCGGCTCCGCCCTCGGCCCCGGGCACGGCTACGGCGTCGGCTTCCGTCGGTGCGGCCGACCCGGCCGCCGTCGAGGCCCTGACCCAGGCGACCTCGCAGCTCGGCACGACCAGCTTCACGATGACCGCCACCTCGGGTTCCGGCTTCAAGCTGACCGGCGCGGTCGACCCGGCCCAGGGGGTCGGCGAGGCCGACCTCAAGGCGACCGGCCCCAACGCCGAGCTCAGCATCAAGACCCTGCTGGCCGGCCAGGACCTCTACCTGCAGGTGCCCGGGTTCACCAAGGCCGGCACGTGGACCCACGTCGACGTCGCGCGGCTGCCCGAGGGGGCGAACGTCGGCCTGCGCCCCGGTCAGCTCGACCCGGTGAACACCTCGAAACTGCTGAGTTCGGCCACTGACGTACGGTCCACCGGGGCCAATGCGTACGCCGGGACCCTCGATCTGACCAAGGCCGTGGGCCTGGCCGGCGTCTCCCAGGTCACCATCGACGAGTCGGGCGCGCAGGCCCAGACGGTGCCGTTCACCGCGACCACCGACGACCAGGGCCGGCTGTCCGAGCTGACCATCGAGATCCCGGCCGTCAACGGGCAGGCCGCGCAGCCGCTGAAGGTCGTCTACGGCGACTACGGCGCCCCGGTCAGCGTGACCAAGCCGGCCGCGTCCGAGGTGACCGAGGCTCCGGACAGCCTCTACAACTCGCTCGGCAGCTGACTTTCCTCAAGACCCCGGCTGCGTGGCGGCCGGGGTCTTTGCTTGCGCCTTTTCGGCGTACGGCTAAACGTCCGCCGAGGACCGGCGCGCTGTCCAGTCGGTGCTGAGGGGGCGGAACGCCGGGTGGTGGTCCTCGATCCACGAGTCGATCCGGGCCCACCAGTCGTAGAGCCAGGCGACCCGCTCCTCCTCGCCGGCCGGGATCTCCTCGGGCGGCACGCTCCAGAACTTCATCACCAGGCGCTTGTCCATCGGCAGCTCCTGCCAGACGTCGGCCACGGTCATCATCCGGTCGAGGCCGGTGTGGGCCACGAAGATGACCCCGGCGTCGGGCGCCGCGTCGATGGCCGCGAACAGCCCGCCCGGCTTGGGCGGCAGCACGTGTCGCAGGTTCTCGGCCCGCTGCGCCGCGTCGGCCAGCCCGCGCGCCCGCAGCCGGGCGATCGCGCTGGTGCGGCGGCGCGGCGTGAAGTTACCGCCCTCGGGGAAGATCACGAACGCGTCGTTGTCGTCGAGGCCGGTGGCCGTCTCGCCGATCTGCTGCTCGAGCGTCGAGGTGCCGGTGCGGCCGGGCGTGATGAACCGGTTGGGCAGGCGGTTGAGCAGCACGTCGACGGCCGGGTCCCACTGCAGGGTGGCCTTGAGGACGATCCGCGGCTCCCGCTGGAACCAGTTGGTCAGCGCGTGGATCAGGATGAACGAGTCGCCCGGCCCGGCATGCCGGCTCACCACGATCTCGGGCCGGCCCGGCAGCGCCGTGTCGGGGTCGGTGCCGACCACGTCGACGGTCAGGTGCAGCGCCCACTTGGCGATCCAGAACAGCAGGCCCAGGAAGCGACCGGTCACCACGTAGTGCGCGCGCTGGAAACCGGGGCTGCGAATGTTGCGGCCGAACCCTGAAGCGACCCACAGCACGGCCAGCACCACCAACGCGGCCGCGTCCCAGAGCAGATAGAGAACCAGCAACAGTACGAGCCGGGGCACCCGCAGATGGCCGGGGACCATCGGCGAGGCCAGCAGGGCGAGCACCAGCCAGATCGGGAGCGTGAAGAGCAGCGCGGCGGCCAGCACCACCACGGCCGGCGCGATGACCAGCCGGCGGACCCAGATCGGCGGCAGCGGCATCAAGGCACGTCCGGCCCGGGCTGGGGCGGCACGTTGGCGGCCAGATAGCGGCGGGACGCGGTGTAGGCGCGGCTGATGCGACGGCCCACCGCGGCCATGTCGCGGTAGGCCCAGGGGCTGTCGTCGCGGCCCTCGCCGCCGCCGGTCGGTAGGACATGCACCCGTACATCGTCGGGCAGGGCCGCAAGTTCACGGGCGAACCGATGTCGCCGGGCGATCTCGAAGGCCACCTGGGCCACCTCCCACGGCCGGCGGGGCACGGCGAGCGGACGCTCCACCCGGCCCACCTGCAGCACGAAGATCATTTTCGCGCCGATGCGCACGGCCTCGCCGATCGGGATCGAGTTGACGATCCCACCGTCCACGAAGTGCTCGCCCGCGATCTCCATCGGCGGCAGCAACCCGGGCACGGCCGACGAGGCCAGCACGGCCTCCACCAGCGGACCGCTGTCGAACCAGTGCTCGGCCGCCCGCTCGATGCTGGCCGCGCAGCAGTGGAACGGAACCTTCAGGTCGGCGAACGTCGACGCCTCACCCAGCTCGCTCTCGAGGAGACGGCGCAACGGCAGCGGCGAGTGCAGGTGGGTACGGGCGGCGAAGCGGCGCAACTGCCGCCCGATCGAGTCGCCGTAGACGGTGGCAGCCTCGGGCGAGGTCCACAGCCGCACAAGCCGATCGGTGACCGCCTCGTTCGGATCCGACGCCACGAGCGCCCCGTTCACCGCCCCGATCGAGGTGCCGACCACCACATCCGGCCGGAACCCCGCACGAAACAGGGCCCGCAACATGCCCACCTCGACGGCGCCGAGCACGCCGCCCCCACCGAGAACGAACGCGACCGGACCGTTGACCATGACTTCATCGTTCCACGCCCGGCCCGGCACGGTTCAGCAGCGGCCGGTCACCCGGTCGGATGGCGCTAAATCGGTGTAACTGGGTACCGTTGCCGCCGTGCCAGAGGGACACACCATTCATCGGCTTGCGGGGCTTCACCGCGGGCTTTTCGCGGGGCAGGTTGTGCGGGTCAGCAGTCCGCAGGGGCGGTTTGCCGGCGGCGCCGAGCGGGTGGACGGGCGGCGGCTCGTCGATACCGAGGCGTACGGGAAGCATCTTCTGCATCACTACGAGGGCGACCTCAGCGTGCACGTGCACCTCGGCCTCTACGGCAAGTTCGCCGACGGCCCGGCCCCGGTGCCCGAGCCGCCTGTGGGCCAAGTTCGCATGCGCCTCGTCGGTGCCGCGCACTGGCTCGAGTTGCGTGGCCCCACCGCCTGTGAGGTGTTCGATCCCGCCCAGGCCCAGCTCCTGCGTGACCGCCTGGGCGCCGATCCGCTGCGCGACGACGCTGATGCGACGCGCGCGGGGGAGCGGCTGCGGGCCAGCACCAAGGCCGTTTTCGCCCTGCTGATGGATCAGTCGATCGTGGCCGGGTGCGGGCTGATCTACGCCAACGAGGTGCTGTTCCGGGCCGGTCTGGCGCCGACCACGCCGGGGCGGGCGATCAGCGCCGAGACCTGGGACGAGATCTGGACCGATCTGCGCGCGCTCATGAAAGAGGGCGTGGCCCGCGGCCGCATTGACACTGTGCACACCCGGCACACGCCGGAGGCCATGAAGCGGGCGCCGCGCGTCGACCGGCACGGTGGTGAGGTCTACGTCTATCGCCGGCCGGGCCAGCCCTGTCTGGTCTGCGGCACCGAGGTGGCGCGGGGGCCGTTGGCCGGGCGCAACCTCTACTGGTGTCCTAGCTGTCAGCGGGCGGGGTAGCCACCGGCGGCGGCTCGACCGCGGGGATGCCCAGTTCGAACTTCTCCGACAGGTACGGCAGCAGCTTCTCGTAGGCCGCAATGGTGGCCGGCTGGTTGAAGTCGTGCGAGAGCACGATCGCGCCCGGCTTCACCTGCTCGCGGACGCTGTTGACGACCCGCGTGATGTGCTGGGCCTCGGTTTCCTTCTCGGGGTGGTCCCAGTCGCGCGGGTCGACCTCCCAGTAGATCGACGTCATGCCGCCGGTGCCGGCCACGTCGACCAGACGGTCGGTGAAGTTGCCGCCGGGGGCCCGGAAGAACGGGATCGGCGCGCCGGGCACGGCGGCCTGGATGGCGGCGTTGGTCCGGTCCAGGTCGGCCTTGATCTCGGCCGGCTTGTCCTTACCGATGGTCAGGCTGTGGTCCCACGTGTGGTTGCAGAGCGTGTGCCCGGCCGCGGCGATTTCGCGGACGATGCCGGGGTGCCGCTGGACCTGCACGCCGACCAGGCAGAACGTGGCCTTGACCTGGTACTTGTCGAGCAGGGCGAGGATCCGGGGGGTCTGCACGGGGTCGGGGCCGTCGTCGAAGGTGAGCGCGACGACCTGGCTGCCGGTGGTGCGCAGCGACTGGCCGGGCCCGGCGTCGGGTGCCTCTTTCTTCTTCTTGCCCGCGGCTTCGGTCGCGTCGGGGGCGGGCGCGGACGGCGAGTTCACCGGCGCGCTCGGGGTGGCCTCGGCCTTTTCCGGCGCTTCTTCTTCCTTCTGGGCCGGCTCGGTGTCTTTCTGGTCGTCCGACTCCTCAGCCGGGGCCGGCGGCGGGGCGACCGGGCGCGGGGTCTTCTTCTCGGTCTGCACGCCGGCCACGGCCTGGGCGGCCGCGTTGACCGCGTCGAAGCTGTCACGGCGCTGGTCGGGCGGCACGGCCAGCAGCAGCACGCCGATCGCGACCAGCGAGGCGAGCAGCGCGCCCTGGCGGGTGCGGCCCATGAGCAGCCAGTTCTCGATGGGCAGGGTGCCGGGGGCGCGGTGGCTGCCGGTGCTCGGCGGGCGACCCGCGGGTGGGCGGGCGGCGGCGTGCCGGCCCGCGCGGACCGGGCGCGAGTGCCGGGCGGACCGCGACGAGATGGGCGCGTCGACGAGCGTCGTGACGGCCACGCGCGGTCCACTTCGGGCACCGACGTCGGCCAGGGATTCGGGTCGCCGATGCCGTCCGGAAGAGGCCGCCGCCGAAGCGGGACCCTGCGTCGGAATACGGGGCGTTTGCGGCGACATGCTGCATGCCTACCGTGCCCCATGATCATGCGCGAGACCATATCGGTGGCGATCGTGCTACGCAGAGCGATAACCGCTGGCAGCGCTCCGTGACGCTCGAACCACAAATCCGGTCAAAGGCTGGCGTGTACCGCCTCGGTGGCCTTTCGGGCAGCGATCAGCACCGGGTCCCACACGGGGGCGAACGGCGGCGCGTAGCTGAGGTCGAGCGCCGTCATCTCCTCGACCGTCATCCGGTTCCAGACGGCCACCGCGAGCGCGTCGATCCGCTTGGCCGCCTCGGACCGGCCGACGATCTGCGCGCCCAGCAGCAGCCCGGTGCGGCGCTCGGCGATCACCTTGACCGTCATCAGCTCGGCCCCGGGGTAGTAGCCGGCCCGGCTGGTCGAGTCGACCGTGGCCGTGACGAACGAGTAGCCCGCGGCCCGTGCCTCTTTGGAGGTCAGGCCGGTGCGGGCCACCTCGAGGTCGCAGACCTTGGTGACCGCGGTGCCGATCACCCCGGGGAACGTCGCGTAGCCGCCGCCGATGTTGATGCCGGCCACCCGGCCCTGCTTGTTGGCGTGGGTGCCGAGCGGCACATGCACGGGACGGCCGGTGATCAGGTGCCGGGTCTCGACGCAGTCGCCGGCTGCCCACACACCCTCGAGCTCCTCGACCCGCATGCGCAGATCCGTGCGTACGCCCCCGGTCGAACCCACCGGGAGCCCGGCCTCGCGGGCCAGCGCCGTGTTCGGGCGTACGCCCAGACCCAGCACCACGACGTCGGCCGGCAGCGCGCCGCCCGGCGTGACCACCGCCCGCACCCGGCCGCCGGCCGTCTCGAGCCCCTCGACGTGGGCGTCCGTGATCACCTCGATGCCCAGCCCTCGCATCGACTTCTGGACGAGCGCGCCCATCTCGGGGTCGACGGTCTTGCCCATCGGCTGCGGCGACTTCTCGAGCAGGGTCACGGTCAGCCCGCGCAGCACCATCGCCTCGGCCATCTCGACCCCGATGTAGCCGCCGCCGATGACCACGGCCGTGCGCGGCTCGGGTTTCCGGTCGAGCCACGCGTGGATGGCCTCGCCGTCGCCGAGGGTCTGCACGCCGAAGACGCCCTCGTCGCGCACCCGGGCCCACTCCGGCATGAACGGGGTCGCCCCGGCCGCGTACACCAAATGATCGAAGGGTTCCCGCACTTCGCCGCCGCCGTCGAGGTCGTGCGCGCGCACCTCCCGCCGGTCGAGGTCGATGCCGACGACCTCGTGCCGCAGTCGCACGTCGATCCCGGCCTTGCGATGTTCCTCGGGCGTGCGGGCGACGAGTTTGTCGCGGTCGTCGACGGCGCCGCCGATCCAGTACGGAATTCCGCAGGCCGAGTACGAGGTGTAGCGCCCGCGCTCGAACACGACGATGGACAGGTCGCTCTCGCCCAGGCGCTTGCGTGCCTGCGATGCGGCCGACATGCCGGCGGCGTCCCCGCCGATGACGACGAGCTTCACAAGACCAGCCTACTTTTCCGGCGCGTTCCCGCTGATGAGACGAGCGTTACCAGGCTACTTCTCCGGGGCGTCGCCCCGGGTGAGCCGGGCGAAACGGTCGACGACGTCGGCCACCGAGCCGCCCTGGGCCAGGATCGCCCGCTGCCGCGCGGCGCCGGTGCCGTGCGCGCGCAGCCGCCCCAGCAGCGTGGTCGCCGTCTCGAGGTCGCCATGGCGTTCGAGCTCGGGGCGCACGTAGTCGAAAAGCTGGCGCATCAGCTTCCAGGCCGGTCGCGGCTCCCGGGTCGCCATGTCGATGTTGAGGCCCTCGAGACCGTCGTGCGCGGCCCGCCAGTGCGCGGCCATCAGCAGCGGGTGCGGCACGTCGGGGGCGGGAGTGCCCGCGTGCACCTCTTGCACGAGCGTGGCCACCAGGGCCCGGGCCAGCGCGGCCAGCAGCACCGCGTCGTCGGCGGTGGGCATGACGTCGCCCATCCGGATCTCGACCGTGGGGTAGCGCGCGGACAGCCGGGCGTACCAGTAGAGCATTCCCTCGTCGAGCATCGCGCCGCTCGCCTCGAGGTCGCCGATCATCGTCTCGTAGTCCTGGAACGAGCGCAGGTAGGGCGCCGGTCCGACCGTGGGCCAGCGCTCCCAGAGCATGAAGCGCCAGCTCGCGTACCCGGTCTCGCGCCCCTCGAACAGCGGCGAGTTGACCGTGGCGGCCTGGAAGATCGGCAGCCACGGGCGAAGGTGGTTGAGCACCTGGACGCCGGTCTCGTCGTCGGGGATGCTGACGTGCACGTGGGTGCCGCACATGCCGGCGCCGGGGGAGAGGTCGCCGAAGCGCTCCTGCATGCGGTGGTAGCGCGGATTGTCGACGACCCGGACCCGTCCGTTGACGGTCGGGCCGGTGCCGATGGCCAGCAGCCGCGCGCCCGCCGCCTCAGCCGCGCCGGCCACCCCGGCCCGCAGGTCGCGCAGAGCCTTGGCCAGGGTGCCCAGTTCGAGCTGGGGCGGGCTGGCGACCTCGATCTGGCTGCGCATGAACTCGTGCTGCACGGAGTCGCGGATGTCCTCCGGAAGACGGTCGAAGACCTCCTCGACGGCCTCCACGGCCCGCGGCTCGACGGCGTCGACCAGCAGATATTCCTCTTCGACGCCCAGCGTGTGCAGGTCTTGCGACTCCGCTCTCTCGGCCAGTTCCGGGTCGATGACGATCGAGTCCGCGTGATCCATGCGCGGGTCTTACCCGACGCTTGCCCCAGGGAAACTGTGGCCCTTTAGGGCAATCGATGTCCGTCCATATTGACAGCGACTTCGTGACAAGCGTGAAATCCGTGAGAGCGCTCTCACAACCCTGACGGAAGGCGCACTCATGACCAGGTCGAGAATCCGGGTATTGCTGGCTTCAGCTGCGGCGATGCTGGCTCTCAGTGCTACTGCGGTCTTTGCGGTTAACGCTAACGCCTCGGTGCCCACCCCACCCTCCGGCATGTCGCTGGTCTTCAGCGACGACTTCACGGGTTCGGCCGGCACCGGGCTCAACCGGTCGAACTGGCTCTACGACATCGGGCACGGCTATCCCGGCGGCGCGTCGAACTGGGGCACCGGCGAGATCGAGTACATGACCGACTCGACGAACAACGTCTATCAGGACGGCCGCGGCAACCTGGTCATCAAGCCGTTGCGCGACTCGGCCGGCAACTGGACGTCGGGCCGGGTCGAGACCCAGCGCACCGACTTCGCCGCGCCCACCGGCGGCAAGGTCCGCATCGAGGCGCGCATCCAGCAGCCCAACGTGAGCGGGGCCGCGGCCGCCGGATACTGGCCGGCGTTCTGGGCTCTCGGTGCGGCCGCCCGCCCGGTCGGCGCGACGAACTGGCCGAGCATCGGCGAGTGGGACATCCTCGAGAACATCAACGGCCGCGACTCGGTCTTCGCCGCCCTGCACTGCGGCACCAACCCGGGCGGCCCGTGCAACGAGACCACCGGCCTGACCAGCGGCGAGCGCGCCTGCAGCGGCTGCAAGACCGGCTTCCACACGTACGCGGTGGAATACGACCGCAGCACCTCGCCCGAGCAGATGCGGTGGTACCTGGACGGCAACAACTACTTCACGCTCACGTCCAACGCCGTCGACGCGACGACCTGGAACAACGCCACCCACCACGGCATGTTCGTGATCCTCAACGTGGCCATCGGCGGCGGCTTCCCGGCCGCGTTCGGGGGCGGTCCCACCTCGGCCACCCAGCCCGGCGTGCCGATGCTCGTCGACTACGTGGCCGTCTGGCAGAGCTCCGGCGGCAGCACCACCCCGCCGCCGACCACGACCCCGCCGCCCAGCGGCACCCGGGACGCGTTCTCGCGGATCGAGGCCGAGTCGTTCAACTCGTCGGCCGGCGTCACGGTCGAGACCTGTTCCGAGGGCGGGCAGGACGTCGGCTACATCGCCAACGGTGACTGGCTGCAGTTCAACAACGTCAATTTCGGTACGGGCGGAGTGCGCGACTTCGTGGGCCGGGTCGCCTCGGGGGCCGGCAACGCCGTCAGCGGCCTCGTCGAGGTGCGCCTGGACAGCCGCAGCAACGCGCCGATCGGCAGCTTCGCGCTGGCCGGCACGGGCGGCTGGCAGACCTGGCAGTCGATACCGGCCAACGTCGCGAACGTGACCGGCACCCACACCGTCTACCTGACCTTCACCAGCGGCCAGCCGGCCGACTTCGTCAATGTGAACTGGATCCAGTTCCGTCGATAGCTTCACCCGCGTACGCGGGGCCGGACCTTTAAGGATGTTTAAGGTCCGGCCCTCTGGACTTTTACTGTTAACAGTCCTAATGATTGATACATCTCATTGGGTTCGGGTGGAGGGGATGGCCATGAGGCGATCCAGATCGGTAATCCTGGCGACCGTCACGGCGCTCGTCGCGGGTGGCGCGGCGACCTACTTCACCGGCTCGGCGTCAGCCGCGGCAGCCTGCGCGCCGGCGTGGAGCGCCACGCAGGTCTACACCGGCGGCGGCACCGCCTCGCAGAACGGCACCAACTACAGCGCCAAGTGGTGGACGCAGAACGAGTCCCCGGCCACCCACAGTGGACAGTGGGACGTCTGGCGCAACGACGGCGCCTGCGGCACGACCCCGCCCACCACCCCGCCGACGACGCCTCCCACCACGCCGCCGACCACCCCACCGACGACGCCCCCGACGACTCCGCCGACCACGCCGCCGTCGAACGGGCAGCTGCCCAAGCACTTCCTGACCGGCTACTGGCAGAACTTCGACAACGGCGCCGCTCCGCTCAAGCTGGCCGCCGTCCCGAACAACTACGACCTCATCGCGGTCGCCTTCGCCGACGCCACCTCGACCCCGGGCGCGGTCACCTTCAACCTCGACCCGGGCCTGGCCGCGGCGGTCGGCGGCTACACCGACGCCCAGTTCCGGGCCGACATCGCCACCCTGCACCAGCGCGGCAAGAAGGTCGTCATCTCGGTCGGCGGTGAGAAGGGCACGGTCGCCGTCAACAGCGCCTCGGCCGCCACCGCGTTCGCCGACTCGGTACACCGGCTGATCACCACGTACGGCTTCGACGGGGTCGACATCGACCTCGAGAACGGCCTCAACGCGACCTACATGGCGCAGGCCCTGCGCAGCCTGCGGGCCAAGGTCGGCGCGAGCCTGCTGATCACGATGGCCCCCCAGACCATCGACATGCAGAACCCGCAGTCGTCCTACTTCGCGCTGGCGCTGAGCATCAAGGACATCCTCACCGTGGTGTTCACCCAGTTCTACAACTCGGGCGCGATGCTCGGCTGCGACCAGATGAACGCGTACTCGCAGGGCAACGTGAACTTCCTGACCGCGCTGGCCTGCATCCAGACCCAGGGTGGTCTGCGCCCCGACCAGGTCGCGCTCGGCCTGCCCGCCAGCACCCGCGCCGCCGGTGGCGGCTACGTCGCCCCGACCGTCGTCAACAACGCACTCGACTGCCTGGCCAAGGCCACCAACTGCGGCTCGTTCCGGCCGCCGGCCACCTACCCGGGCATCCGGGGCGCCATGACGTGGTCGATCAACTGGGACGTCACCAACGGCAACGGCTTCGCCAACACGGTCAAGCCGCACCTCGCCACCCTCCCCTGAACCCCCATCCCCGGTAAGGAAATCCCCGTGAAGTTGAGCAGGAAGTTGCTCATCCTCGGCACCGTCGCTGTCGCCTCCACGGCGGCGGCGGTGCTGCCGATGGCCACCTCGAGCGCCGCCGCCGCGTGCGCCCCGGCCTGGAACGCCTCGCAGGTCTACACCGGCGGCAACACCGCCTCGCAGAACGGCACCAACTACAGCGCCAAGTGGTGGTCCCAGAACGAATCCCCGGCCACCCACAGTGGACAGTGGGACGTGTGGAAGAACGACGGCGCCTGCGGTGGCACCACGCCCCCGACGACGCCGCCCACCACCCCGCCGACGAACCCGCCCACCACGCCGCCGCCGGCCACCGGCACCAAGATGGCCTCGGCGCCGTACGTCTACCCCGGCTGGGGCAACCCGCCGGCCCCGTCGGCGATCGCGTCGACCGGTGTCAAGGCGTTCACCATCGCGTTCGTGCTCGCCAACAACGGCTGCAACCCGGCCTGGGACGGCGAGAGCGGGCTGACCGGCGGCGTCCACGCCAGCTACATCGCCCAGGCCCGGGCGGCCGGCATGGACATCGTGCCGTCGGTCGGCGGGTGGAGCGGCAACAAGCTCGGCCCGAACTGCTCGACGCCCGAGGCGCTGGCCGGCGCGTACCAGAAGATCATCGACGCCTTCCAGCTCAAGTCGATCGACATCGACATCGAGAACACCGACGAGTTCGAGAACACCGTCGTCCAGGACCGGGTGCTGAACGCGCTGAAGATCGTCAAGCAGAAGAACCCGTCCGTGAAGACGATTCTGACCTTCGGCACCTCGCCCACCGGCCCGAACTTCTATGGCACGCGGCTGGTGCAGCAGGCCAAGGCGCTCAACGCGAACATCGACATCTTCACGCAGATGCCGTTCGACTTCGGCGGCGGCGCTGACATGTACGGCTCGACGGTCGGCGCCACCGAGGGGTTGAAGAACCTGCTCAAAACCACCTTCGGCTACACCGACGCCCAGGCCTACTCGCGCATCGGCATCTCGGGCATGAACGGGCTCTCGGACCAGCAGGAGCTGACCAGCGTCGAGACGTGGACGCGGATCCGCGACTACGCCAAGAGCAAGAACCTGTCCCGCTTCACCTTCTGGGCGGTCAACCGTGACCGCGGCTGCGCCGGTGGCGGCGTGGTCTCGGACTGCTCCGGCATCGCGCAGGCCGACTGGGCCTTCACGAAGATCAGCGCCGGCTTCTGACGTATTCGGTAAGGACGCGCGGCCGCTAACGTCCAGCGGCCGCGCGTCGCCGTTTGCGCACCTTCTTGATGACCCAGCTCGCGATGGTGACGATGAAGAAGGCCCAGATCGCGTAGTCGAACCAGTGGCTGTACTTCTCGAGGTCCTGCCAGCGTGAGCCGAGGGCGTACCCGCCACCGACGAAGATCGCGTTCCAGACGCCGCTGCCGATCGTGGTGAAGATCGTGAACTGGACCAGCGGCATGTGGTTGGCGCCGGCCGGGATCGAGACCAGGCTGCGGACCACCGGGGCGCACCGGCCGAACAGCACGGCCGCCCGCGCGTGCCGCTCGAACCAGCGGTCGGCCTGGTTCAGGTCGTCCGCGTCGACCAGCGGGATGCGGTCGAGCCAGCGGCGCAGCCGGTCCTCACCGAGCGCGTAGCCGAGCCAGTAGAGGGCGAGCGCACCGAGCACCGAGCCCGCGGTGGCCGCGATGAACACCAGGATCAGGTTGACCCGGCCTTCGCTGGCCAGATAGCCGGCCAGCGACAGGACGATCTCGCTGGGGATGGGGGGCACCAGGTTCTCGAGGGCGACGAGCAGGCCCACGCCCACCTCGCCGAGGGACTCGATGACCGACGCCACCCACCCGGTCAGTCCACCTGCCTGCTCCAAACCTGCTTCAGCCACGTGTTCCTCTCTACCCGGCGCGCCTGAAACCAACCTGAAGCCGCAGCTCATGGGTCCTCATGTTCGCGCCTCTGGTTATATGCCGACCGTCGGTATACTCTTCCTGGCGTGAACGAGCCAACCTTCCTGATTCTCACGGCCCTGGCCGGTGAGCCTCGGCACGGCTACGCCGTGATCGAAGACGTCGAGGGCATGACCAGCGGGCGGGTGCGCCTGCGGGCGGGCACGCTCTACGCGGCGCTCGACCGGCTGCGCGGCGAGGGCCTCATCGAGGTCGACCGCGAAGAGGTCGTCCAGTCCCGGCTGCGGCGCTACTACCGGCTCACGGGGGCCGGCGAGCAGAGTCTCGCCGCCGAGACCGTCCGCCTGCGCGAGCAGGCCACCATCGCTGAGGGGCGCCTGCGCGCCCGCCGCGCCGACTTCGGGGGAGCACCCGCGTGACCGAGATCCGCTACCGCCGCCTGCTCGCGTTCTACCCACGCGACTTCCGCCGGGAGTACGGCGACGAGATGCTCGGCGTCCTGATGGCCGACAAGCGCCCGGGCCCGGCCCAGGTGGTCGACGTCATGCGCGGCGCGGTCGCCGCTCACCTGCGCGGCCTGTGGACAGGCGAGAGCCGGGCGGCCCGGGTGGTGTGGATCTTCGGCACGATGCTGCTGTTCGCTGTCGCGCTGCGCCGCGTCGTCGGGGGTCTGTATGCCTTGGCCCGCCACCCCGAGTTCTTCGGTCCGCCGGTCGACGTGCTGAGCTGGACCAGGCTGGCCGCCTGGGGTGTCGCCCTGGCCGCGGCCTTCATGGGGTGGCGTGTGCTCGGCGCTGCCGGGGCTGCAGCCGGCCTGACCGGTGAGATCCTGGCGCCCCTGCGCTCCTATGTGGAAACCCCGGCCACTCTGCTCTACGCCTATTGGCTCATCGTTGCCGCGGCTCTGGTGCTGGTGGCCGGGCTCATCGCCGATCGCGGCGTTGCACGGCCGCGGCACTGGCAGTGGGTCGTGGCTGCCGGCGCGCTCCTGGCCCTGCAGGGTGTGTTCGCTCCGCCCAGCCGGAACGGCTCCTACGACCTGCAGTGGATGCTCGTTCTGGTCGCGGTGGTGCTGGCCGCAGTGGCGATCTTCCGGCAGGAGCCTCGGCTGCGGGCCCGGCTGCTGTGCTGGGCCGCGCCGGTGATCGCGACGGTGCCGGTGGTCGAGTTCGGTTTCGGCCAGTTCATCGTCTACAACATGGGCCACCCCGAGTCGACGCGCATGATCAACCCGTTCCAGTGGGCGCTGCTCGTGCTGGTGCCGGTCGCCGTCTTCGTCGGCGCGTCCCTGCTCGACCGGCGCGGCCGGGTGACCGCGGGCGCCTGACCGCGGGCGCCTGACCGCCTAGCCGCGCGACCTGAGAGGCGGGTTGCGCGGCTAGGCGGTTTCGGGGGCCGGGGTCAGGGTGAAGTAGAGGGGCATGACTGACCGGTGGTATCGGAAAGCCGTTGTCTACTGTGCCGACATCGACACGTTCGCCGACTCGAACGGCGACGGGTGCGGTGACATCAAGGGGTTGATCGGGCGGCTCGACTATCTGGCCCGGCTGGGCGTCAACTGTCTGTGGCTCAACCCGATCCACCCGACGCCCGACCGGGACGACGGCTACGACGTCACCGACTTCTACAACGTCGACCCGCGTTTCGGGAACCTGGGCGACGTCGCCGAGTTGCTGCACCAGGCGGGCAACCTGGGCATCAAGGTGATCATCGACCTGGTCGTCAACCACACCTCCGACCAGCACCCGTGGTTCCAGTCGGCCCGGTCGTCGCCCGATTCGCCGTACCGCGACTGGTATGTCTGGTCCGAGACCGAGCCCGCCGACCGCAAGCAGGGCATGGTCTTCCCGGGCGAGCAGGACGAGACCTGGAGCTACGACCGCACGGCCAAGCAGTGGTTCTACCACCGGTTCTACAAGTTCCAGCCCGACCTCAACATCAACAACCCGGCGGTCCGCGAAGAGATCAAGAAGATCTGCTCGTTCTGGCTGCAGCTGGGCGTCTCCGGCTTCCGCATGGACGCCGTGCCGTTCATCATCGAGCAGACCGAGCCGGGTAATCCCAACTCGCCCAAGGATCTCGACTTCCTGACCGAACTGCGCCAGCACGTGCAGTGGCGCAAGGCCGACGCCGTGCTGCTGGCCGAGGCCAACGTCGAGCCCGACGAGCTGGTGAAGTTCTTCGGCGACCAGGGTGGCTCGAACAACCGCATCCACATGCTGTTCGACTTCATGCTCAACGGCCGGCTCATCCTGGCCCTGGCCCGCGAGGACGCCGAGCCGATCATCGACGGTCTCAAGGACACCCCCAAGCTGCCCGAGGGCGGCCAGTGGGCCACCTTCCTGCGCAACCACGACGAGATCGACCTGTCCCGGCTCACCGCCGAGCAGCGCTCCGAGGTCTTCGCCAAGTTCGGGCCCGACCAGGACATGCAGCTCTACGACCGGGGCATCCGGCGGCGGCTGGCCCCGATGCTGGGCAACGACCGGCGGCACCTCGAGCTGGCCTACGCCCTGCAGTTCTCGCTGCGGGGCACACCGGTGCTGCGCTACGGCGAAGAGATCGGCATGGGCGAGGACCTCGGCGAGGACGGCCGCTACGCGATCCGTACGCCCATGCAGTGGTCGTCGCTGCCCAACGGCGGCTTCTCGTCGGCCCGGACCGGCGACCTGGTGCGCCCGGCCATCACCGGCGGCGACTACGGCTGGGAGAAGGTCAACGTCACGCTCCAGCGCCACAACCCGCAATCGCTGCTGTCCTGGTTCGAGCGGATGATCCGTACGCTCCGGGAAGCGCCCGAGGTCGGCACGGGCAGCTGCACGCATGTCGATATTCCGGGCCCGACCAGTGTGTTGGTCCACCGTGCGGACGGCGAGACCGGCACGATGGTCTTCGTGCACAACCTGGGCACCGAGGCGGCGACCCTCGATCTCAGCTCCCTGGCCGGCGAGGCGGAACAGCCCAACGACGTCCTGGCCGACCAGGAGTACCCGGAGCTGGGCAAATGGGACAAGGTCGAGGTGGCCGGTCACGGATACCGGTGGATTCGCCTACGCCGTACGCCGTGATCGCGGGTTAAAGTGCACTCTCAGTGCAGATTTATCAACGGAGGCCGATAGTGTCCCAGTCCGCTCCCACCCGCGTCGCCATCGTCACCGGGGCCGCCCGCGGCATCGGTGAGGCCACCGCCCGCCAGCTCGCCGCCGACGGCATGTCCGTGGCCGTCGTCGACCTCGACGAGGGCGCCTGTGCCAACACGGTGACCGCCATCCACGACGCGGGTGGGACGGCCCTGGCGGTCGGGGCCGACGTCTCCGACCCGATCCAGGTCAACACCGCGGTCGACCGGGTCACGGCCGAGCTGGGCGCGCCGACCGTGTTGGTCAACAACGCCGGCGTGCTGCGCGACAACCTGCTGTTCAAGATGACCGACGACGACTGGGAGACCGTGATGGCGGTCCACCTGCGCGGCGCGTTCCTGTTCAGCCGGGCTGTGCAGAAACACATGGTCGATGCCGGTTGGGGCCGTATCGTCAGCTTGTCGAGCACTTCGGCGCTCGGCAACCGCGGTCAGGCCAACTACGCCGCGGCCAAGGCCGGCCTGCAGGGGTTCACCAAGACGCTGGCCATCGAGCTGGGCCGGTACGGCATCACGGCCAACGCGGTGGCCCCGGGTTTCATCGTCACCGACATGACGGCGGCCACGGCGGCCCGGGTCGGGGTGGATTTCGCCCAGTTCGAGAAGGCTGCGGTGGCTCAGATTCCCGTCGGTCGGGCGGGTCGCCCCGAGGACGTGGCGAACACCGTATCCTTCCTCGTCAGCGAGGGTGCCGGTTTCGTGTCCGGGCAGGTCATCTATGTAGCCGGAGGGCCTCGCGCATAGGCAGAAGTTGCTGAGAGGCGCTACAAAGAGATGATGATGAACCGACGCATGAGCTCCCGCAGCGTGTCGCTCACCAGCACGTTCTTGCTCCTGGCGGCGGGCGGCGCGGCGGCGTGCGACAACGACGACGACTATCAGGACGCCGGCTTCTACTGCGCCGACGCCAACGGGGTCGTGGTCGACGAGGATTACTGCGACGACGACGACAACCGCTCGGGTGGCAGCGCCCTGCCCTTCTTCATCTGGTACTCCTCGGCTTACCGCTCGGGTTACCCGGTCGGCAGCACGCTGCCGTCCGGGGGCAACAAATTCGCGTACAACGACCGCGCGGCCCGGCAGTCGTTCGGGCTCCCGGCCTCCGGCAAGATCGGGAATGGCACCGTGAAGACCAGCGTGGTCGGCAAGGGCGGCAGCGCCCGCAGTTCCAGCAAGAGCTCGGGCGGCTGAGCGTGCGCCGAGTTCCCCATGGCCCGATCCGCGACGGCTGGAAGCTCACCAACTTCAGCCTCGGCCTGACCTACAACGACACCGAGCTGCCCGACGGCACGATGGTCTCGTACTGGCAGGAAGGCCCGTACTACGACTTCACCCAGGCCGAGATCGAGGAGCTCGAGGCGGCCACCACGGCCCTGTTCGAGATGTCTCTCGAGGCCGGCGACTGGATGGTCCGGCAGTGCCCGCGCCACACGGTGCAGGGCCGCAAGGACGGCTACTTCGCGTCGGTCTGCAACCCGTCGACGTGCTACCTCGCCAAGATCGGCATCCCCGAGTTCGCCCACGAGCAGATCATCCGCACGTGGTTCGACGGCGACGCCGAGACGTGGACGCACTACGACAAAGACCCCGACATGCGGCTGCCGATGGAGACGCCGGACTACTCGCCGAGCGTCTACGGCCGGTTCGACCTCTGGTACAACGGCGCCGGCAGCACGCCCAAGCTGCTCGAGTTCAACGCGCAGACGCCCACGTCGCTGGTCGAGAGCGCGGTCATCCAGTGGCACTGGGCCGACCAGACCAACCTCACCCGGCACGAGTGGCGCCAGTGGAACTCGATCCACGACCGCCTCGTCGGCTGGCCCGCCGCCCCCGGTGAGCCCGGCGACCCCGGCGCGTGGCGACGCAACATCAACAAGCTCCGCGAGGCCCGCACCTGGCTGCCCGAGAAGCCCAAGATCTTTTTTGCGTACGAGACGTCGGAGACCTCGGGCGAGGACCGCATGAACGTCGCGTACCTGATGGCGACGGCCGAGGAGGCGGGCTACCCGGTCGAGCTGATCGCGATGAGCCAGATCGGCTGGGACGTCGCCGGCGACCGCGTGGTCTTCGTGCCCGGCCCCGGCCAGGAGCACAAGTCCGAGCCGATCGACATCATCTTCATGCTCTACCCGTGGGAATGGTTCTGGACCGAGGAGGGCGGCAAGGCCTTCTTCCGCAACATGGCCGACCCCACCAAGCGCGGCACGGTCTGGATCGAGCCGCCCTACAAGGCCGCCCTGCTCGGCAACAAGGCCCTGCTGCCGGTGATGTGGATGCTGTTCGGCGACAACCCCGAGCGCAGCAAATATCTGCTCCCGGCCTACTTCGCCGAGTCGTCCAAGGCGTCGCAGCTCAAGAGCTATGCCAAGAAGCCGATCTGGGGCCGCGAGGGCGGTTCGGTCACGCTTGTGCGCGACGGCGAGACGATCGTCGAGAACCCGTCCGAGTACGGGTCCGACGGGCGCTTCGTCGTGCAGGAGCTGTGCGAGCTGCCGTCGTTCGAGGGCCTCGAGGGCACGGTCCACCCGGTGATCGGCTCCTGGCTGATCGACGGCGAGCCGGCCGGCATGGGCATCCGCGAGGGCCTGGGCACCAAAGGCCTGGTCACCAACGATATGAGCTTCTTCGTCCCGCACACCATCGAGGCGGACAGCTAGATCGCGGCGCATCGATTAGCCTCCGCTCGTGCGAAAGTTGATCGTGGTGGTGCTCGGGTGTGCGCTGGCCCTGACCGGCTGCACCGGTGATTCCGCAGCGGACGCCGAGTTCCGTGTCGCCGTGCCCGAGGCGCTCTTCGACGCGCCGCTCGGCGTGACCCTGACCGGTCTGCCGCCGGGCGACGACGTCACGATCCGCGCCACCACCACCGACCAGGACGGCGAGGCGTGGTCTTCCACCGGCGTCTTCCGGGCGGACAAGGAGGGCCGGGTCGACCCGGCCGCCCAGGCGCCGGTGTCCGGCGACTACACCGGCGCCCACAGCACCGGCCTGTTGTGGTCCATGAGCAGCGAGAATCCGACCGCCTTCATGGAGCCGACCGGCAACCAACCGGTCCGGCTCACCGCGACCGTGGACGGGCAGCCGGTGGCGGAGGCGTCGATCGAGCGGGTGCACCACGGTCCTGGCGTCATCGAGCACGGCGTCGACGAAGGTTTTACCGGCAGCTACTTCTCGGTCGACGGCGCCGAGTCGCCGCGGCCGGCGGTGCTCGCCTTCGGCGGTTCCGAGGGCGGGTCGTGGGCCGGCGTCCGCACGGCCCGGGCGCTGGCCGCCAAGGGCATCCCGGCTCTCGGGATCGGGTACTTCGGCGAGCCGGGCCGTCCGGAGAATCTCGAGCGCATCCCGCTGGAGTATTTCGCCGGGGCCCTGCGCTGGCTGGCCGGTCAGCCCGGCGTCGACCCGAAACGCCTGTACGTCATTGGAGCCTCCCGCGGATCCGAGGCGGCGCTGATGCTCGGTGTCCACTTCCCCGAGCTGGTGCACGGTGTCGTCGCAGCGTCGCCCAGCGCCGTGCTCAATCCCGGCTTCCCGGACGAGACGCGGACCGCCTGGACCCTCCGCGGAAAGCCGCTGCCGCACATCACACCGGCTGAGTACGGCTTCATCACGCCACCGAAGACCCCGGCCGCGATCATCCCGGTCGAGCGTATTGCCGACCCGGTCCTGCTGCTCTGCGGCGACGCCGACCGGTTCTGGGGCGCTTGTGCCGCGGCCGGCGCCATCGCGGTCCGCCGCGGTGACCGCCCGACCACCGAGGTACGCCAACCCGACGCCGGTCATCTGGTCGGCGACCCGGTGCCCAACCATCCAGCCGCCAAGGACATCAACTGGGCCGAGGTCGGCGGCAGTGCGCAGGCCGATGCGCTGGGCCGGCTCGGCGCCTGGCCCCAGCTCCTGAAGTTCCTGGGCGCCCGGCCCTAGGGCGTACTGGTGCGCGCGGTCGGCCGGCATCGATTAGCCTCGAACAGTGCGTAGGCTGATCGTGGTGGTGCTCGGGTGTGCGCTGGCCTTGACCGGGTGCTCCGGCGACCCCGGTGCCGACGCCGAGTTCCACGTCGCCGCGCCCGCTGCGCTCTTCGACGCGCCGCTCGGTGTGACCCTCACGGGTCTGCCACCGGGCGGTGATGTCACGGTTCGCGCCACCACCACCGACCAGAACGGCCAGGCGTGGGCGGCCACCGCGGTCTTCCGCGCCGACCAGGACGGCCGGGTCGATCCGGCCGCTCAGGCGCCGCTCTCCGGCGACTACACCGGCGTGCACGACACCGGTCTGCTCTGGTCGATGATCAGCCCGGAGCCGTCCGCCTTTGAGGCCCCGGCCGGCGGCGAACCGGTCCGGCTGACCGCGACCGCCGATGGCCGGACGGTGGCCGAGAGCTCGGTGACACGGACGGAGGACGCACCGGGGGTGGTCGAGAAGAGCGTCGACGAAGGCTTCACCGGCACTTACTTCGCACCCGGCGGCGATCACTCACCCGGTCCGGCCGTGCTCACGTTCGGCGGCTCCGAGGGCGGCGCGTCGGCCGGGGTGCGTAACGCCCGCGCGCTGGCCGCCAAGGGCATCCCGGCCCTGGGCATCGGCTACTTCGACGTACCGGAAGGACCGAAGGCCCTTCGCAGCGTCCCGCTCGAGTACTTCGCCGGCGCCCTGCGCTGGCTGGCCGGTCAGCCCGGCGTCGACCCGAAGCGCCTGTACGTCATTGGGGCCTCCCGCGGATCCGAGGCGGCCCTGCTGCTCGGCGTCCACTATCCCGACCTCGTGCACGGCGTGGTCGCGGCCTCGCCCAGCGCCGTGCTCTACCCCGGCCTCCCGGACGAGAACCAGGCCGCCTGGAGCTTCGGTGGCCGGCCGCTGCCGCACATCAAACCGTCCGAGTACGGCTTCGTCACCCCGGCGGAGACCCCGGCCGCGATCATCCCGGTCGAGCGGATCCGCGGCCCGGTCCTCCTGCTCTGCGGTGAGGCCGATCGGCTGTGGCCGAGCTGCACCGCGGCCGGCGCCATCGCAACCCGCCGCGGCGACCGCCCGACGACCGAGGTACGCGAGCCCGACGCCGGCCACTTCATCGGCAACCCGGTGCCCAACCACCCGAGCCGCCCGGACGCCCAGGCCGGTGGGGGCACGCAGGCCGACGCCCTGGGCCGGCTGGACGCCTGGCCCAAGCTGCTGAAGTTCCTGGGCGCTTAAGCCGGCCGAGGGCGGTGGCGCCAGATCCACCACAGGCCGATGAACGGCAGCACCAGCGGGACGTAGCCGTAGCCGCTGCCGAAGTGCGACCACACCGTGTCGTCGGGGAAGTCGCCGGCGTCGGCCACGGTCAGGACGCCCACCACGAGCACGCCGAGCAGCTCGATCGAGCAGCTGACCAAAGCGATCAAGCGGCCCCGGACGCCGCCGATGGCCAGGCCCACCGTGGCCGAGATGTAGACCAGGCCGGCGAAGGCCGAGAGCAGGTACGCCAGCGGGGCCTCGCCGAACTTGGTGGTGATCTGCACGAGAGCGCGGGCACTGGCCGAGAGCGCGAACACCCCGTACACCAGGAGCAGCACCCGGCCGAGGCCGGAGCCGAGGGCGGCGTCGCGGGGGCGAGTGGAGGCTTCAGGCACCGGTCACCGACGCAATCTGCTGCAGGCGCAGCACGAGAACCGGAATCACCAGGCAGGCGACGCCGAGGATGAGGCTGCCCCACCGGGTCGGCTCGAGCCGGGCCAGATAGGCGGCGACCGGGGTGAAGGCGATGGTGGTGATCAGATAGCCGATGAAGGTGACCGTGTCGCTGGGCCGGGAGTCGCCGAAGAGGGCGACCAGCGCGATCAGCATGAGCACGGCGACGAGCGCGCTGAGCGCGGCCGCGGCCAGCAGGTCGTAGCGGCTCGGCGCGCGGTCGAGCGCGGAGCGCAACAGATACCAGGCCGCCAGCACCAGGGCGGCGACGATCGTCACCACCGACAGAGGACCGTTCACCCGGCACAGCGTACTGATGGATCTCGCCCTGGTAGCTTCCGGTCGAACACCTAGAGAGGCAGGCGACACCCATGCGCTTCGGACTTTTCGGTACTGGGCCCTGGGCCCACCTCGCCCACGCCCCGGCTTTGGCCGCACACCCCGACGCCGAGTTCGTGGGGGTCTGGGGCCGCAATCCCGACAAGGCCGCCGAACTCGCCGGTGAATACGGCGTTCAGGCGTACGCGGACCAGGACGAACTGCTCGCCGCCGTGGACGCCGTGGCCATCGCGTTGCCGCCCGACGTGCAGGCGCCGCTCGCGCTGAAGGCCGCCCAGCAGGGCAAGCACCTGCTGCTCGACAAGCCGGTGGCCTTCACCAACGAGCAGGCGGCCGAGATCGTGGCCGAGGTCACCGTACGAAATCTCGCCTCTGTTGTCTTCTTCACCCGCCGCCTGTTCCCGCAGATCGCGGACTTCGTGGCCGACGCGGCGGCCACCGGGGGCTGGACCGAGGCCCGGGTCGACCACCTGGGCTCGATCTTCACCGACGACAACCCGTTCGGCGCCTCGGCCTGGCGCAAGGAGAGCGGCGGCCTGTGGGACGTCGGCCCGCACGCGCTGGCCCTGGTGCTGCCCGTGCTCGGCCCGGTGACCGAGGTGGCCGGGATGACCGGCCCGCCCGACATGACCCACCTGCTGCTGCGCCATGCGAGCGGCACGATCAGCAACCTCACCCTCTCGCTGGATGCGCCGCCCGCTTCCGAGCGCGAGGACGCCCAATTCGCCGGCGTGGCCGGTGTGCGCCCGGTGCCCGACGCGCCGTGGTCGCCGACCGAGGCCCTGGGCCGGGCGATCGACCAGCTGATCGCCGCGGCCGCCGACGGCTCGCCGATCGACCTCGACGTGCGTTTCGGCGCCGAGGTGACCGCCGTCCTGGTCGCCGCGCAGGAAGCGGTCACCTCGGGCCGTACGGTGGCGGTCAGCAGCGCCAGATGACCGGCATCGCCTGCGGCATGACGCCTTCCCGCCCGGTGTCCGCCGTCGTGCCCGTCACGGTCCGGGCGTCGTCGCTGATGCTCCGGACCATCGATTGGACGGGGCCAACCGGGGCCGGGAACTGGTAGGACGGAAGGCTCAGGACCGTGCCGTTGGCATAGGTCGTCGTCTCGGTGGTCCCGGGTGGGCTGGACTTCAGAACGGCGCCCGCCACCTGCCAGGTACGGGTCCGCAGCTCATAGCGGAAGGCGGTGGAATCGCCGGGCAACGGCGGGTCCGACTCCCTACGGCTCTCAGATGACCAGACCTTCCCGTAGACCCAGCCGTTCCTGATCGCCGACGGCTCGAACTCGTATTTCCGGCGGCCCGGGATCGGTAAGGGCTCGAGGTACCCATGGGTCCCGTCGGGCCACCACAGGTACGGCCTCAAATTGATCGTGCCGACGATCGTGCCGTCCGCGGCGATGTCGATGGCGGTCGAGAAGCTACCCCGGTAGTCATCCGGCAACGGGAGTGGCTCCGGCTCGGCGTCGGATGAGGCCCACCGCACCGGCGGCCGTTCGGACGGGCCCACTGTGCCGACGATCACCCCGGCGTCGTTGATCGCGTTGGCATCACCCGCGCCGCCGGCCAGCTTCCGGAACCGGCCTCCCTCGACGACATACGGTTCGGACCAGCCGTCATTGTTGGTTCCGACCGCGACGCCGGAGGCGTTGATGTCGGCCATCCTCATCCCGCCGGTGCCCTTCCTGCGGTTCGGCGCCTTCACATCGGTCACCAGCGCGCCGTTGTGCCACACCAGGATGGAACTCGGGCCGGGCTCGCCCACAAAATCGGTGGATCCGACGATCCAGGCGCCAGTCGCGTCGATTCCGCTCGCGTGGGCTCCCTTGTGTGAACCGGTGGGCAGAGCGGCCACCGTGCACCCCGCGGGCAGGATCCGGTCGGGCCGGGGCTCGTCCCGGTCGGCCACCAGCAGCCCGCCGGTGAGGCCGGTCGCGAGCAGGGCCACGGCCGAGCTGGCGGCCCACCAGCGGCGACTGCGCCTCCGGTGGCCCTCGCGCATGGCCCGGGCCACGTCGATCGCGGGCGGTCCGGCCGGTTCCTGCCGCAGCGGCTGCAGCAGACGGTGTCCGTACTCTTCGTCGTTCACAGCGCACCTCCGACGCGGTCGCCCAGGATCCGGCGCAGGGCATTGAGCCCATGCGAGGTCTGGCTCTTGACGGTGCCTTCCGAGCAGCCGAGCAGTTGCGCGACGTCGGCCACCGAGCGGTCGCACAGGAAGCGCAGCACCAGCACCGCCTGCTGACGGGCCGGGATCCGCTTGAGGGCGGCCCGCAGCACCGTCTTCTCGTCGGACGACGGCGGGGCCGGGGCCGGTCTCTCGGGTGGCGCGCCGCGCAGGCTCACCCGCCACCAGCCGCGGCGCTTCTCGTCGAGGAAGGCGCGGACGAGCATGGTGTGCACGTACGCGTCGACGTTCTCGACCTTCGCGATGCGCGGCCATTTCGCGTACAGCTTGGTGATGGTCTCTTGCACCAGGTCGTCGGCCTGGTGTTCGTCGCCGCCCAGCAGATAGGCGAGACGCCGTAGCGCCGGTATCCGGCCGGACACGTACTCGAGGTACCCCGCGTCCGTTTCGTCGTTCATCCCCGCTCCCGTCCTGTCGTCCACCAATAGACGGGGACTTGCCGATCGAGGTTGTAGGAAATTTTCTCCCGGGTGACCCGTCCGCGTGTACCGGTGTGCCGAATGGGAGATTGAATGGCTGGAACGGCGAAAGGCGGATCCCATGGCGGAGCGCGGTGTCGGCCGTCGCCCGGAGCATCTGGCGGCGGTTCCCGGCGTGGGCCCACCCCCGCCGGACGCGGGTGACCTGCTGCGGGAGGTGGCGCGCGGCGACGAGAAGGCCTTCGGCAAGCTCTACGACCTGGTCGCGCCCCGCGTCTACGGGCTGATCCGGCGGGTGCTGCGCGATCCGGCCCAGGCCGAGGAGGTGACCCAGGAGGCGCTGGTCGAGGTGTGGCGGATGGCCGCCCGGTTCGACCCGGCGCGGGGCTCGGCCACCTCCTGGATCTTCACGATCGCCCACCGGCGGGCCGTCGACCGGGTCCGGTCCGAGCAGGCGGCCAGCGAACGGACCATCCGGGCCGGGGTGGCCTCGGTCGATACGCCGTACGACGAGGTGGCCGACGAGGTCAACGGCCGGCTCGAACGCCAGCAGGTGCGCCGCTGTCTCGACGACCTGACCGAACTGCAGCGGCAAGCGGTGACGTTGGCCTATTACCAGGGCCATTCGTATCCGCGGGTGGCCGAGCTGCTCGGCACACCCCTGCCGACGGTGAAGACGAGGATGCGCGACGGCCTGATCCGTCTGCGCGACTGCATGGGAACGGGGGTCTCGGCATGACCACGGAGATCCACACCCTGGTCGGCGCGTACGTGCTGGACGCGGTGGACGACATCGAACGCGCGTCGTTCGAGCGCCACCTGCGCGAGTGCGACTCGTGCCGGACCGAGGTGCACGAGCTGAGCGAGACGGCCACCCGCCTGGCCGACAACACGTGGTCGGTGCCGCCGCCCTGGCTCCGCGAGAACGTCCTGTCCGAGATCGGGCGCACCCGCCAGCTGCCGCCGAAGGTCGATGCCGCGCCTCCGGCCCGCCCGGCGGCCCGCTGGCGGCGCTTCACGGCCGCGGCGGCCGCGGTGGTCGCGGCGGTGGGGGCCGGCTCGGCCGTTTATGTGGTGCAGGATCAGCGCGTACGCGAGGAGCAGCGGGTCGCCGCGGCCGCGCGGTCCGATGAGGCCCGGGTGCGGGCGATCCTGTCCGCGCCCGACGTGGTGCTGAAGAAGCAGGACGTGTCGACCGGCGGCCGGGTCACCGTGGCCACCTCGCAACTGCACAACGCGGGTGTGGTCATGCTGGCCGCCGACGCCGTGCCGACCGGCCGGGTCTTTCAACTGTGGACCATTCGTCCCGGCGGCGCCCCGGTCTCGGCCGGCGTGCTGCACGAGGGTCAGGCGGCCGACGTCGTCGTTCTCAACGGCCTGCCCGGCGCGACCGACGTCGGTCTCACGATCGAACCGCCGCGGGGCTCGGCGACGCCGACCCTGCCGATGGTGGCCGACGTCAAGCTCTGAGACCGGCCACCACCGGTACGGGTAGTTGGTTACGGGACGGTGCGCTCGATGGCAGCCGCACCGTCGCGCTCGAGTTCCTGGCGGGCCCGTTCGATGTTGGCCGGGGTCGGATCGCGGCCCTCGGCGACGGCCAGGTCCTCGGGGTCCCAGGGCTGGTCGGCGCCGGTCCGCACGTGCGGCTCCTCGCCCGGCTGCAGGAACTCCGGGGTGTCCCGGTCGGTGCCGCCGCCCGTGATGAACGCGTCGACCGCGACGTCGTCCTCGATGGCGTCGGCGACTTCGGGCGTCTCCTCCAGAGGCTGACGAATCTCGTCGCTCATGGTGTCCTCCCCACACATCGGCTGTTACCTCTGATCTACCCCAAGGATGTGACTTCTGACCCCAGGTGTGGCGGGCGTCCCGTGGGGTATGCCGCGCGAAGCGGAGGCCCGAAAGGGACGATCATGCCCTCCGCCGGTCAAACTGAGCGCTAACTGGACAGGGCCTGCGCGTTACGGATGGACGCTTAGTAGTGGGCCGAATACATTTTCGCTCTGACGTCCGTTCGCGGTGTCCGGTGGTGACTGCGCCTGAGCCTCCGCCGAGCGGCGTGGTGAGGGGGAAACGCATGACCGAGAGTCGGGGAGGGCGGTCGTGACCAGCCTGTCCGATGCCGAACGGGACGCGTGCGACGTGCTCCAGGCCCTGGCCGGCCTGGCCGCGCTGCTGCGCCGCTCCGCCGACGACGTGCCGGGCCTGGCCCCGGCCGGCCCGGCGGCCGACGACGCCCGCCGCCTGCTGCTGGGCCTGGCCGAGGACGGCGGCCTGGCCGCCGCGCGCGTGCTGGCCTATCTGCGCACCCAGCGCGGGGCCGGCGACGGTGAGCTGGCGGCGGTCCCGATGCGGCTGGGTCCGTGGCGCGAGTGGGTCCCGCCCCGCGGGCATCTCTTCGGCCTGGCCCCGGCCCGACCGGCCGCCAACGAGGTCCCGCAGCCCCGCCGCAGCGATCCGGGCGAATAGCCCCGCTGCTCAGCGCGGCGACCGCAGGGTCTCCGACGGCGACTCGCCGAACCGGCTCCGATAAGCCGAGGCAAACCGGCCCAGGTGGGCGAAGCCCCAGCGGTGGGCCACGGCCGCGACCGTCACCCGCACGGGGTCGGCGTGCCGCAGGGCCTCTTGCGCCCGGCCGAGGCGTACCTGTTGCAGGTACGTCATCGGGGCCGTGCCCACGTGCCGGCGGAAGCCCTCCTGCAGGGACCGGACGCTCATGTTGGCCACCCGGGCCAGCTCGGTCACCGTGAACGGCCGCTCGGGCTCGCTCTGGATGGCGTCCACCACCCGGCGGAGGGCCCGGGGCGGCCCGGCGCTGACCGGTCCGGTCAACTCGTCGCGGTAGCGGTGGGGGACGCTCAGCAGCAGGCCGCTGAGCACGGTGCTGCGCAGCTGCTCGACCATCAGGGGCTCGAAGAAGAGGCTGCTCTCCCGGGAGAGTTCCTCGCACAGCAGCCGGATCAGCCGGCTCCAGCTGTAGCCCGGCCCGGTGGACAAGTCCACCTCCGGGGGGAGGCTCAGGGGTCCCTCGATCGGGTGTCCCAACAGTCCAGACAATTCCTCTTCCAAAGCCTTGCGCTCGATCTTCACGGCGACTTCGGCCGAGTTGGCCTCGCGGGACGTGTAGACCGGGCTGCCGGGGCCGAAGATGACACCCGTCAGAGGGCCGGCCACCACCTCGTGACCGGCGTGCCGGGCGTGCAGGCGGCCGAGCGTGGGCATGGTGATGTGGTAGGCGTCCAATTCGGCCACGAGCAGCGTCACGGCGCTGGCGAACCGTAATTGTCCGACCGTCAGTGGTCCGAGTTGGATCACTCTCACCCCTAGCTGAAAGTCAGCCCCGTGCTCCGGCATCCCCACCGCCACCGGATAGTAGAAACGATTTAGCACAGAGCGTGCCTCATCGATATCGACCCCGCTGAAGTGGGCGACTTCTGGCATTTCGGAGTGCACGGGGGACGACCTCGGGGAGATGTCAACCATGCCGAAGTGAGTCCCGTCGCATACGGTGAGTATTCGACCCAGGGGTGTCGAACGTCAACGTTGCCGCCACGCACTGACCGTTCCAGCACATTCAGGCCATATGAACTACTCTGGCGTTCCGCGCCTACGTGGCGTAACTTGCAGACCAGCGGATTGTTGTAGGAACGCGGTCGGAGAGCGGCGCCCGGGTGGGGGCGTCCGGCGCCCATCCAGGTCATTTCCGGCCTGCGCAGCGTCCTCCACGCGGAAGTCGGCGTCGGCCCGCTCGACGCCAGGAAGAGGGCAGCCGTGTATCTGCCGATCACCACGCGCCAGCTGGCCGACGGCACCGTCGAGATCGCACCCAGCGGTGAGATCGACCTCGACAACGCCCACGTGATGCGGGACGCCGTCAACGACGTGCTGACCAGCTCCACGCCGGGCAAGATCTGCCTTGATCTGCAGCGGGTGATGCTGATCGACAGCATCGGCATCGGCATCCTGGTGGCCTGCTTCCACACGGCCGCCGCCAGCGGCATCAAGCTCGTGGTGAGCCACCCGAGCCCTACGGTCTACCGCCAGCTCTGGGTCTCCGGCCTGGTCGGCCTGCTCGGCTGCGCCGAGCCGCCCTCGCCCCGCACGTCGGTGGGCCTACGCCCCTCCTGAGAGGCGCAGGAACTCGCTGCAGCGCGACCACAGCAGGTCGGTGGCCAGCTCGTCGTGGTCGGGCAGGTCCTCGTCCATCCACAGGTGGCCGACGGCCGGGTAGCGGTAGACCTCGAAGATCGCGCCCGCCTGGTCCATGGCGTCGGCCCAGCCGGTGACGGCGGGGGCGGGCACGAACTCCGGGTCGGGGTCGGCCACGTGCAGTTGAGCGCGCAGGCCGGCCGGGATCGCGGCGCCGGCCGGGGCGCCCCCGAGCAGCAGCAGGCCCGCGGTGTGCGGGCGCTCGGCCAGCAGCGCGTCGACCACGCCCGTACCCATGGAGAAGCCGGCCAGGACGGTGCGCGGCGGCATGTCGCGCAGCGCGGCCCGGCCCCGGGCGACGATCTCGGGCCAGCCCACCTTGTCGGCCAGCGCGGCCGCCTGATCGAGCGAATCGGCCGGGGGCAGGCCGTACAGGTCGGGGGTCACGACGGTGTGGCCGGCGGCCCGCATCCGGCCGGCCGCGGCGTGCACGGACGGCCGCAACCCGTACGCCGAATGGAAGATCGCGACCGAGGCCATACCGACAATGGTGCCGCAGGCCCGGGTCAGGCCCGCTCGCGCTTGCTGATCTTCAGTAGAAGACCCTCGGGCGTACGCACGTGGAGTTGTTCGCCGTAGTCGCGATCGGTGCCGATCTCGTCGACCGGGACGCCGGACTTGCGCAGGTGCGACTGAAGCTCGGCCAGGGGCATCGACGCGTCGAACGTCAGCTCGACCGTGGCCTCGCCGCGCTCGGCGTCCGGAGGCCGCGTGAGCAGGCCGATCTGGGTGGTGCCGAGCTGCATGAGCACCCAGTCCGAGTCCTCGCCGCCGTGGATGACCTCACCGCCCAGGTGCCGGTAGAACGCGACCGAGGCGGCCAGGTCGTCCACGTGCAGCATCGGGCGCAGTAGCAACCCCGGATCCGTCGTCATGACCGTTTCCTCCCTTTTGCCGGAAACTTCAGGCCAGGGATCAACGATCAGTCGTTCAGCTGGGTATGCTCGATCTCGGTCAGAGCGGCGGTGAGGATCTCGCGCGGCGGCCGGGCGCCGAGCAGGTGGGCCAGCAGCAAGGCGGCGTGGCTGGTCAGTTCGTCCGGCTTGGGGGCGGGTGTTTCCTCGTCGAGCACGCCGAGGGCGGCGGCCAGCAGATAGAGCACCACCATGGGGTCGGTCGCGGGGTGCCACGGGACGGCCGCGCGGACGCACTGGGCCAGCACCTCGCGCACGGCGTCGCTGTCGAGACCGTCCGGGTGGGCCTGTTCGAGCAGCAGGCGGGTGGCCGTGCCGAGGATGAGCCCGGTCGGGGCCGGGTCGAGCGCGACCAGGCCGCCCGCCGCGACCGTGAACGCCTCGTCGTCGCGGGCTTGGGCCGCCAGCACAGCCGCGGTGGCCGCGGAAGCGATCGGCCGGGCCGAGACCGGCAGATGCCGCCAGTGGTGATCCATGCCAGGACAGTAGCGACCTGGCAGGGTGGGACCCATGCCGAGTCAACTCCAGCAAGCCATGGCCGCGCGGGTCGAGCGCGGCGACTTCCCCGGTCTGGTGGCCGTGGTCGCCCGGGGCGACGACGTGCGGGTCGAGACGGCCGGCGTCACCGACTTCGGCGGCGACGTGCCGATGCGCCGCGACACGCTGTTCCGGATCACCTCGATGACCAAGCCGGTGCTGGCCGCCGTCACGATGATGCTGGCCGAGGACGACGTGCTCGATCTGGAACAGCCGGTGGCCGCGTTCCTGCCCGAGCTGGCCGGTCAGCCGGTGCTGGTCCGCCCGGACGCCCCGCTCGAGGCCACGGTGCCGCCCGAGCGCCCGGTCACGGTCGAGGACCTGCTGACCTTCACGCTGGGCTTCGGCAACGTGCTCGACGCCGAGGCCGAGGTCGACCCGCCCTATCCCGTCGTGCAGGCCTGGCGCGAGCTCGACCTGCGGCTGGCCGAACCCGAGCCGCGCACCAGGCTGGACCCGGACGAGTGGATCCGGCGCTTCGGGTCGCTGCCGCTGATCCACCAGCCGGGGGAGCAGTGGATGTACAACACCGGCACCACGGTGCTCGGCGTGCTGCTGGCCCGGGCGTCCGGTCAGCCGCTCGGCGACCTGCTGCACGAGCGGCTCTTCGCCCCGCTCGGTATGCGGGACACCGGCTTCTGGTTGCCCGCCGAGCGGGTCGCCGGGCTGCCGGTGCACTACCAGACCGACGGCGCGACCGGACGGCTGAGCCGGTCCGAGATCGAGCCGCTGGAGGTCTGGAGCCGCCCGCCGGCCTTCCCCAACGGCTCGGCCGGCCTGCTGTCCACGGCCGACGACTACCTGGCCTTCGCCCGCCTGCTGCTGAACGGCGGCGTCCACGGAGGCACCCGGCTGCTGTCCGAGAAGTCGGTGGCCGCGATGACCACGAACCACCTCACCGACGAGCAGATCGCCGGGGGCGGGTTCTTCCTCGGCGGTCAGGGCTGGGGCTACGGGCTCGCGGTCACGGTCCGCGACGACGAGGTGGGCGGCCCCGGCCGGTACGGCTGGTCCGGCGGCTACGGCACCGACTGGTTCACCGACCCCGGGGAGGGGCTGATCTTCATCGTGCTGAGTCAGGTCAGCGATCTGCTGTGGAACGGCGCGCTGCCCGAGTTCAGTAAGCTGGCCTATCGGGAGGTCTGATGACCAGTCTCGACGCGGTGACGGCCTGGGTCGGCAACTACCGCCAGGCGTGGGAGTCCAACGATCCGCGGCACATCGCCGGCCTGTTCGCCGAGGATGCTGCCTATTTCTCCGAGCCCTACGCGAAACCGTGGCTGGGCCGGGAGGCCATCGTCGAACAATGGTTGAAGATCAAAGACGATCCGGGCACCACGACGTTCGCCTGGCACCCGGTTCTCGTCACCGAGGATCTCGCGATCATCGAAGCGACGACGACCTATCCCGATGACACCTACAGCAATTTGTGGATGTTGCGGCTCGACAATTCCGGCCAGGCCCGCCAATTCACCGAGTGGTGGATGAAACATCCGCGACCGGAAGAGTGAGTCGCGATTCCGCACAGTGGACGGTGTGGTCCTGCGGCCACAGCGTGCGGGCCTCGGCCGGGGCGCCCGGCGTGCCCAGGTTGCGGGCGAAACGCGGGAACGAACCGCCCGAGACCTGCAGGCGCAGCCGGTGCCCGGCCCGGAGGCGGTGGAAGCACGGGTCGAGCGCGAGCGGCAGGCGTTGCACCTGGCCGGCGGGCACGGCCGGGTCGAGCCGGAGCATGCCGTCGGCGAAGTTGCGGGAATGGCCGCGCTCGTCGACGTCACAGAGCCGGACGAAGACATCGGCGTGGGCCGGCTCGACGGCGACGGCCAGCTCGAGCCCGGGCGGGCCGATCACGTCGGCAGCGGGTCGGTCGTGAAGGTCAGCACGTCGGGGCGGGCCTCCAGGGCCCGGCTGTCCTTGACGCCCATCGAGCCGGTGAGCGTGCGACCGCCCACGGTCGGCGTCGGGTCGGCCGGGTCGTAGCGGAAACTCACGGTGCCGGCCGCCGGCGACTCCGTCCCGGCTGAGAGGGTCAGGGCGCCGTCGGCGTGGAGCTGGAAGACGGCGGGGAGACCCCGTTGGCGCCCCGGCGCAGCAGGCCGCCGTCCTCCTGACGGGCGATCATGTCGCTCCAGCCGAGGAAGTCGCCGACGGTGAACGCGCCCGTCCCGAACACGGCTTCGCGGAAATCGTGGGGACCGACATAAACCACGGCAACCCGCAATTCCGGCGGCGGGTCCTGCATCAGCGCCCACTGGGCCCAGCCCAGGTAGGAGGCGCCCAGGGTGGCCAGCCGGCCGTCGAACCAGGGCTGTTCGCGCAGCCAGGCGACCGTGTCCTGGCCGTCCTCGGCCTCCTGGGCCATGGGGGTGAAGCGGCCGCCCGAACCGAACGTGCCGCGCACGCTCTGGATGATCACGTGGTAGCCCCGGGCGGCGAACATCCGGCCGTTCAGCACGGACGTGGGAAAGCCGCGGCCGTACGGCGTACGCAGCAGAACTGTGCCCCGGGGCCGGGCGGTGACCGGCGCGAAGTGGTCGCCCACAGCACCACCCCGTCGCGCATCGGGGTGCGGACCGGTGCCACCACATAGTCGTTCGCCGCCCGGTTCGACCGCGTCATCCGGCCGACCGTGGCATCCGCGATTCGCTGCCGGATCGAGTACGCCATGCCGCTCCTTGATCAATTCTTGCGGTGCCCGGAAACCATAGGAGTAATGCGAAAGCGAGCGCTATTCGAGCCTTGTTCGGATGTGCGATTTCGCGGCCGGAAGGGCAGACTGCCACGGTGGAAGTTCGGCAAGCTCTCGGCGGCCGCTACACATTGCTGAGCGAACTCGGCAGGGGTGGCATGGCCGTGGTGTGGCGTGCCCGCGACGAGGTGCTGGGCCGCCCGGTCGCGGTCAAGGTGCTCGCCGGGCGGTACGCGGGCGATCCGCAGTCGCGCGCCCGCATCCGCGACGAGGCCCGCTCGGCGGCGACCTTGTCGCATCCCAACATCGCCCAGGTCTACGACTACGGCGAGGCCGAGAATCTTCCGTACGTGGTGATGGAGCTCGTCAACGGCCCGACGCTCCAGCAGCGGGTGTCGTCCGGGCCGCTGCCGCCCCGCACGATCTTCCGCATCTGCGGCGAGGTGGCGGCCGCGCTGGCCGCGGCCCACGAGGACGGGCTGGTCCACCGCGACATCAAGATGGCCAACATCATGGTCCCGCCGGCCGGGGTCAAGGTGGTCGACTTCGGCATCGCGGCCGCCGTGGGCCCGGCCTCCCCCGAGGACAGGCTGGTCGGCACCCCCGCCTACCTGGCCCCCGAACGCCTCACCGGCGACGCGGTCGAACCAGCCTCCGACATCTACGCGCTCGGGGTGCTGCTCTACCGGCTGCTCGCCCACGAGTCACCGTGGAGTGTCGAGAGCACGACCCAGATGCTCCAGGCCCACGTGTACGTCGACCCGGCCCCGCTGCCGCAGCTGCCGGGCGTGCCGGCCGCAGTCGCCGAGATGATCGACCGCTGTCTGCGGAAAGATCTCGCCGAGCGGCCGACCGCGACCGAGGTGGCGGCCGTCCTGGGTGACGCGGCCGAGGCCGCCTCGGTTCCGGCGCCGCGGCCGTCACCACCGGCCGAGGCCCCCCGCTACCTGGCCCAGCCCACCGTGGTGGCCCGGCCCAACGACCGGCCGGCCGTGGCCGGCGCTCCGGCCACCCGCGGCAACCTGGGCGAATCGTCGCGGTTCGACCACCCGCCGAACTCGGTCTGGCCGGCCACCGCGCTCGACCGGCCCGCCCGCCGTCGCCCCGAGGCGGCCACCGGCTCCGCTTCCCTCCGGAACCGCAAGCAGCTCCTGGTCGGCGGGGGTGTCGTCGCCGTGGCCGCGGCCATGCTGGTGACCTGGCTCGTCATCGCCCAGCCGGACCCGAAGGGGCAACAGCGCAACGCGGGCGTCCCGGCTCCGGTCGTGCCGCCGGTCGCGACCAGCGCGGCGGCTCGGCCCTCGGCCGGCGCCGCCGCCGGAACGGTCGGCCCTGCGCCCACAGCCGCCGGGCCGCCCGGCCGCGGGGTGATCGTGGGCAGCGGCGCGGTGCCGTCGGTCGCGCCCTCCGCGGCGGCGTCGGGGCCGCCCAGGACCAGCGAGCCGGTGGCGCCGAGCGCGTCGGGTGAACCGTCGTCGTCGTCGCCGCCGGTGGTGGCGCCGCCCGCGGGCAAGCGGCTCGAATCGCCCGGTGGGGCCGTGTGGGCCACGTGCGAGCAGGGCAAGGCCACGCTGACCGGGGCGGAGCCGGGCGAGGGGTTCACGGCCCAGACCATCGAGGCCGGGCCGGCGTTCACCGCGCGCATCCTGTTCACCGGGGCCAAGGCCAAATACCGGATGGCGGTGACCTGCGTGGGCGAGACGCCGACACTGGTGGTGCTGCCCCTCTGACCCTTGACGGTCGCGGCCCCTTCCCGCGGTCGTGGCTCTTCGGCGGTCAGCCTCGCAGGGTCTGGCTGGGGGTCTCGCCGTATTCGGCGCGGTACTCGGCGGCGAAGCGGCCCAGGTTGGCGAAACCCCAGCGGCGGGCCGAGTCCTGCACGGTCACGCCGCCGGCCCGCAGCTCCCGGTGCACGTGATCCAGGCGTACGCGGCGCAGGTAGGCCATCGGCGTGACCCCCAGATGGCGGCGGAACGCGGTCTGCAAGGCGCGGATGCCCACCCCGGCCGCGTCGGCGATCTCGGCCACGGTCAGCGGATTCGCCGGGTGCTCCTCGATGAAGCTGGTCGCCCGCCGCAGCACGGCCGGGCCGACCACGCCGCTGTCGCCGCGCGGCTCGCCGGTCATGGCCGTGTTCGGGAAGACGGTGAGCACAGTGGAGGCGACCAGGCGTACGAGCTGATCGGTGACCAGCGGCGGCGGCTCGGCGCCGGGCGTGCTCAGCTGCCGCCACACGAAGTCGGCGGTCTGCACCCACAGTCGGCGCGCCTCCTCGGAGATCGGGGTCATCCCGGTGAACTCGAGCTTGTCGGCCGGCAGCCCGGTGGCGCCCTCGGCCATCTCCCCGGCCACCGCGACGGGCAGCCGCAGCAGCACCAGCACGGCGTTCTCGTACTCGCCGGTGACCGGAACCCCCGGCGGGAAGAGCATCCCCTGCATGCGCGCCAGCTGCGCGGCCTCACCCCGCCGCTGGAGGCCGGCGCCGCCCTCGGCCAGGAACCCGGCCAGCAGGAACGGCATGGGCTCGGCCTCGGCCCGGTAGCGCACCCCGCCGAACCGGATCAGCGCGGTGTCGATGTCGCCGTACCGGCTCTCGTGAAGGCGCAGGTCAACGGCGGCCGGATCCTCGAACGAGACCCGCGACCGGTGCCGGGCGATGCGGCTGAGCGCCTTCACGGCGACGTCGCGGTCCCGCGTCCGCACGTCGAACCGCTCCGGCTTTGCTGTGAGTGCCATGGGGCTCCCTTTCACCGCCGCAGAGGGCGGCACGACTACCCAGAATGCCTAAGTCGTAACACTCCGCACGGCAAGTCGGCACTCTGGCGTGTCGCTGCGATCCGGAGCACGCTTCGGTTAACCACCACCGAGGCCCGGGTAGCACACCCGCAGGCACAAGCCCGCAGGAGATGGGGAGCGAAAATGGCTGACGAACACGTGAACACCGAGGCCGCCGAGGGCCACCGCGACCGCCGCTTCCACGGCGGCACCCCCGCCCACCTCGACGACGAAGAACTGGCCCGCCGCACCGCCGAAGAACGAGCCGAAGCCGGCGTGACCGACTACAACCCGAACGACATCCCACCCGCCACCGACGCCCCCGTCCCGTTCGACCCGGCCGCCGACAACGACGAGCAGGACATCGAAAGCGTCACCGCCCGCCAGGAGTCCGAAGGCGAAACCACCCCCCTCACCCCCGACAATCCGTTCCCCCCGACGCGCTACGCGGAATCCTGAACCCGCCACAAGCAACGGCGGCGTACGTCCCTGCTGGACCAGTCACGTACGCCGCCGGAAAGACCTCCGAGAGGCAGTGTTGGCGAAAGCCCTGCACACATACCCCCAACCTGCGGCGAGTTGTGCTCAGGCAACGGAAGCCCTCGTGGTGGTGCCCACCGTGTCGGCGTAGGTCGTACCACGGGGCATCAGCTGAGGCGTACGGGCGCCCTGCCGGGTCTCATCGCTGACGCCGAGCAGGTAGTCCCGGTCATCCAGGGTCGACGCGGTCCGGCCCTCGGCGCCGGCCTCGGTCCGAAGGCGTTCGGCGATCAGGTTCCGGCCCCAGCGATCAGGGGCCGCGTCGCTGAATGCGCCCGGAAGACCCTGCGGCAGGGGCCAGGCGCCCGTTGTCAGCCGGAGGGACGGGTCGATGGCGTATGCGCCGGCCAACGCAATGTAGTCACGATCGTAGGAGAAGGTCGCTGTCAGCCGCCCGCGGCGACGGTCCGTCCGGCGACCTCCACATAGGTGCGAAGTCGGCTCATTGACGCACTCGCTTCGGCAGCGCCTCGTCGGCGCGGGCACGACCGAGGTCTGTCTCGTAGGGATCCGTCGCAGTCACGATGGCATCCAGCACACCCAGGGCCCGGGCCACACTCAGGAAAGCCTGCACACCCACCCCGGTGTCACCGGTCTCGACCCGGCGCAAAGTGGTTCGCGATATCCCGGCTCTCTCAGCCACCTGCAAAGCAGTCAGCCCTTGCAACTTCCGCCAGGCCACGAACTGCTCACCGATGCTCTCAGCAGCCGCACTGACCCGCACAGACGGCCGAGGCACGACCCACCCAAGAGCCCAACCACCAGAGAGGCGCAACCACCGCGACGCGCAACCAGCGCAAAGCCCCACCAAGCAGAGAGCACCCCCACCGAAACGCGCAACCAGCAGAGAGCACCCCCACCGAAACGCGCAACCAGCAGAGACCAGACCCACCGAAACGCGCAACCAGCAGAGACCAGACCCACCGAAACGCGCACCCACCGGCCCGCGCAACCAAGCGCAAAAGCGCAACCAACACGGATGGGGTCCGGGGTACCCCCGGCGTGGGGTCTGGGGCTCGTGCCCCAGGTAAAAACGCACGAGCCCCAGGTCCGCGCTCTTCAGCGGACATGGGGCTCCGGCTCGTGCCCCCGGCAGGATTCGAACCTGCGCTTTCGCCTCCGGAGGGCGACGCTCTATCCCCTGAGCTACGGGGGCTCAGTGGTTTCAGAGCCTAGCAGGCCCCCAGGACCGCCCGCCAACCGGTGTCAGGCGGGCTGGAGTTCCTTCAGCAGCGTGTCGATCAGGGCCAGTTCGCCCTGCTGGCCGGAGACCATTGTCTGGGCCAGCCAGTCGACGTTCTTGTCGTCGGAGAGTTCGATGGCCTCTTGGGCCATGTGGATGCCGCCCAGGTGGTGGGCCCTCATCAGGGTCAGGAACTGCACGTCGAGGGTGTTTCCGGTGGCCTTGCGCAGGGCGTCGAGCTGTTCGGGGGTGGCCATGCCGGGCATCAGGCCGTTGACCACCGAGCCGGACGCGTCGGGCATCCAGGCCATGGGGGCGTCGGTGCCGGTGGGGCTCAGGTCCCAGTCGCGCAGCCAGGCCTGCATGTAGCCGATCTGGCCGTGCTGGGTCAGGGCGATGTCACCGGCCAGGGTGACGATGCGCGGGTTCGCCGAGTCGGCGTGGGCGATCATCGACATTTCGACGGCCTGGGCGTGGTGGGTCGACATGTCGCGCAGGAAGCCGGCCTCGACCGAGCTGTTGCCGGGGTGGCCGAGGCGGGGGATCAGCAGGCCGGCGGCCACGCCGAGGGCCAGGCCGAGGATCAGGGCGGCCACCGCCAGCCAGGGCTGGGAGCGGTGGGCGGCGCCTCCCCCGCCGGGAGCGGCGACGTCGGCCGCCGCTCCCGAGTCGGTGGAGACGGTCATCAGTTGCCCATCGTGGCGCCACCGGGCGCGGCGGCCTGAACGGGGCCGGTGGTGGTGATGCCGCTGGAGCAGCCGGCGCCGGGCTCCATCGTGGCGACCACGCGCGTGTCCTGGATGAACTGGTCGATGCGGCTGTCGTTGACGTCGTCGACCTTGAGCTGGTAGCCCCAGACCTGGACGGAGACGTTCTTGTCGAGGCCGGCGTAGGGCGACATGAGCGTGAACTCCTTGCCCTGGACCTTTTCCTTCAGCTTCTCGACCTGGTCGGCGGGCAGGCCTTCCTTGTACGTCACCCAGACCGCGCCGTGCTCGAGGCTGTGCACCGCGTGCTCGTTGGCGATCGGCTTGTCGTACACGTCACCCATGCAGTTCTGCCATGCGCTGTTGTGGGCGCCGCCGACGGGCGGGCTGGTCACGTAGGTCTGCGCGCCCTCTTTGTGGTCGCGGGCGTCGATCGCGGCGTTCTTCTGCTCGCGGTAGTTGGTGACGCCGGCGATCTCGCTGACCTTGTCCTCCCAGCCACGGGAGCCCTGGACGGCGGCGAAGACGCCGTAGCCGATGATGCCGACGGCGATGAGCACGACCACGCCCGCCACCGCGATGGGGCCCCAGTTGCGGCTGCCGGCGACCTTGACCGGGGCGATGGGTTTGCGGCCCTTGCCGCCGCCCTTGCCCGCCGGACCCTTGCCGGCGGGGCCTCGGGCCCCGGCCGGCTTTTTGCCCGCGGGGGCCTTGGCCGGGGGCTTACCCTGACCGGAGGTCTTGTCGACCTTGACGGACTGCGGGACCCGCTCGGGACCCGGCGTGCTCATACTCATCGTGCCTCGTCGATTCTTTGGGAAGAAGGCTGGCGGGGCTCGGGTGGCCGCCGAGCGTCGAAGTCTACCCCCGATAACATGGCCGAGTGACTCCCGCCAACCTTGCTTCCACCGTTCTCTCAGCTGCTCGTGCCGTGTTCGAGACCCGCGGCCTCGACCTCTCGGCGCTGCCCGCGACGACGACGGTCGAGCGACCCCGCAGCCCCGAGCACGGTGACTACGCGTCCACGCTGGCGCTGCAGCTGGGCAAGAAGGCGGGCGTGGCGCCGCGCGAGCTGGCCGCTGCCCTGGCCGAGGAGCTGGGTCGCCAGCCGGGCATCAAGTCGGTCGAGATCGCCGGGCCGGGCTTCCTGAACATCCGGCTCGACGCGGCCGCGGCGGGCGTGCTGGCCCGCGACATCGTGCTGGCCGGTTCGGCCTACGGGCATTCCGACGCCCTGGCCGGCGATCACATCAACCTCGAGTTCGTCTCGGCCAACCCGACCGGCCCGGTGCACATCGGCGGCGTCCGGTGGGCCGCGGTCGGCGACGCGCTGTCCCGCGTGTTGCGGGCGGCCGGGGCCACGGTCGGCACGGAGTACTACTTCAACGACGCCGGGTCGCAGATCGACCGGTTCGCACGGTCGCTCTATGCCAGCGCGAAGGGCGAGCCCGCCCCCGAGGACGGCTACGGCGGCGCGTACATCGCCGAGATCGCCACGGCCGTGGTGGCCGAGGCGCCCGACGTGCTGAAGCTGGGCGAGCCCGAGGCGCTCGAGACGTTCCGCCGGGTCGGCGTCGAGCTGATGTTCGCCGAGATCAAGCAGTCGCTGACCGAGTTCGGGGTCGAGTTCGACACGTACTTCAACGAGAAAGACCTGCACGACCGGGGTGAGCTGCAAGAGGCCCTCGACCGGCTGCGCGAGCAGGGGCACATCTTCGAGTCCGAGGGCGCCACCTGGCTGCGGACGACCGAGTTCGGCGACGACAAGGACCGGGTGCTTCGCAAGTCGGACGGCGACTGGACCTACTTCGCGGCAGACTGCGCCTACTACCTCGACAAGCGCAAGCGCGGCTTCGACCGGGTCGTGATCATGCTGGGCGCCGACCACCACGGCTACATCGGCCGCATGAAGGCGATGTCGGCCTGTTTCGGCGACGACCCGGCCCGCAACCTCGAGATCCTGATCGGCCAGCTGGTCAACCTGGTGCGCGACGGCGAGCCGGTGCGGATGAGCAAGCGGGCCGGCACGGTGGTCACGCTCGAGGACTTCGTCGATGCCCTGGGGGTCGACGCCACCCGGTACGCGCTGGCCCGGTACTCGTCCGACTCGCCGATCGACATCGACATCGACGAGTGGACCCGCGCGACCAAAGACAACAAGGTCTACTACGTGCAGTACGTGGCCGCGCGGACGGCCAGCGTCGCGCGGAACGCGGCTGACGTCGGTCTGACCCGCGGCGAGCCCGGCGCCTTCCGCCCCGAACTTCTCAGCCACGAGAAGGAAAACGACCTGATCAAGGCCCTGGGTGAGTTCCCGGCGGTGGTGACCCGGTCGGCCGAGCTGCGTGAGCCCCACCACGTAGCCCGCTATCTGGAGGACCTCGCAGCGGCCTACCACAAGTTCTACGACAACTGCCGCGTGCTGCCGCAGGGTGACGAGCCCGTCACCGACCAGCAGCGGGCGCGGCTCTGGCTCAACGACGCCACCCGTACGGTGATCGAGAACGGGTTGGGCCTGCTCGGCGTCTCGGCGCCCGAAAGGATGTAGGGATGCGAGCTCATGAGGCCGGGGCGCTGCACGGCGACCTCGGACAACGCGGGCCGGCCTGGTTGCGTACGCCGATCGATGTCAACGCCCTCGTGCCGCAGCTCTGGCCGCGCACCGTCAGCCGCACCGACGCCGGCCACCTCGAGATCGGCGGCGTGAGCGTGGCCGACCTGGCCGCCGAGCACGGTACGCCGGCCTACCTGCTCGACGAGGACGACCTGCGCGCCCGCTGCCGCGACTTCAACTCCGCGTTCGCCGAGGCCGACGTCTACTACGCGGGCAAGTCGTTCCTGTGCAAGGCGGTCGTCCGGGTCGTGAACGAGGAGGGCTTGTTCCTCGACGTCTGCTCGGGCGGCGAGCTCGCGGTGGCGCTGGCCGCCGGTTTCCCGGCCGAGCGCATCGGCTTCCACGGCAACAACAAGTCGGTCTCCGAGCTCACCCGCGCCCTCGACGCCGGGGTGGGCCGCATCGTCGTCGACTCGTTCGACGAGATCGAGCGGCTGACCACCCTCGCTGTCGAGAAGCAGCAACGGCCGCAGGTTCTCGTCCGGGTCACGGTGGGTGTCGAAGCACACACTCACGAGTTCATCGCGACCGCTCACGAGGACCAGAAGTTCGGCTTCTCGCTGGCCGGGGGCGCGGCGTTCCAGGCCGCCACCAGGATCCTCGACGAGGGTGTGCTCGACCTGCGGGGCCTGCACTCGCACATCGGCTCGCAGATCTTCGACACGAGCGGGTTCGAGGTCGCGGCCCGCCGGGTGCTCGAGCTGCAGGCCCAGATCCGCGACGCCCGCGGGGTCGAGCTGCCGGAGCTCGACCTGGGCGGGGGCTTCGGCATCGCGTACACCACGCAGGACGACCCGAGCAGCGCCGGCGACCTGGCCAAGCGGATCAACAAGATCGTCGAGTCGGAGTGCGAGCTGGCCTCGCTGCGCAAGCCCAAGCTCTCGATCGAGCCCGGCCGGGCCATCGTGGGGCCCTCGGTGCTGACGTTGTACGAGGTCGGCACGGTCAAGGACGTCGACGGCATCCGCACGTACGTGAGCGTCGACGGCGGCATGAGCGACAACATCCGTACGGCCCTGTACGACGCTTCCTACTCGGCCACGGTGGCCGGCCGGGCCAGCGACGCCGAGCCGATCCTGGCCCGCGTGGTGGGAAAGCATTGTGAATCCGGGGACATCGTCGTGAAGGATGAATTCCTGCCCGCCGACGTGCAGCCCGGAGATCTTCTCGCCGTGCCCGGCACCGGCGCCTATTGCCGGAGCATGGCCAGCAACTACAACCACGTGCCTCGGCCACCCGTGGTGGCGGTGCGCGATGGCGCCTCGCGCGTGATCGTGCGGCGGGAGACCGAGGACGACCTGCTCGCATTGGATGTTGGATGAGCATGCCTGCAAAGCCCGTCCGCCTCGCCCTCCTCGGGTGCGGCACCGTCGGGTCGGAAGTCGTACACCTCCTGAACGCTCAGGCTCAGGACCTGACGGCCCGGATCGGCGCCCCGCTCGAGATCGTCGGCATCGCGGTCCGCCGCCTCGGCCGCGAGCGCGGCGACCTGCCGATCGACCCGGCCCTGTTCACCACGGACGCGCTCGGCCTGGTCAAGCGGGACGACGTCGACGTGGTGATCGAGGTCGTGGGTGGCATCGAGCCGGCCCGCACCTGGCTGGTCGAGGCGCTGCGCGCGGGCAAGAGCGTGGTCACGGCCAACAAGGCGCTGCTGGCCGAGGACGGCGCGGCCCTGCACGACGCGGCGGCCGAGGGCAACGCCGACCTCTACTACGAGGCGTCCGTGGCCGGGGCGATCCCGCTGCTGCGCCCGCTGCGCGAGTCGCTGCACGGCGACCGGGTCACCCGGGTCACCGGCATCGTGAACGGCACGACCAACTTCATCCTCTCGTCGATGGACGCCACCGGGGCCGGGTTCAGCGAGGCTCTCGACGAGGCGACCGAGCTGGGGTACGCCGAGGCCGATCCGACAGCCGACGTCGAGGGCTTCGACGCCGCGGCCAAGGCGGCCATCCTCGCCTCGCTGGCCTTCCACAGCCGGGTCACCGCGGCCGACGTGTTCCGCGAGGGCATGACCGGCGTGACGGCCGGCGACATGGCCAGCGCGAAAGAGATGGGCTGCACGATCAAGCTGCTCTGCATCGCCGAGCGGGGCCCGGACGAGACCGGGCAGGAATCGGTCAGCGTACGCGTGCACCCGGCGATGATCCCGCGGAGTCACCCGCTGGCCAGCGTGGGCGACGCCTTCAACGCTGTCTTCGTCGAGGCCGACGCGGCCGGGCAGCTGATGTTCTACGGCCGGGGCGCGGGCGGCCGGCCGACCGCGAGCGCGGTGCTGGGCGACATCGTGGCGGCGGCCCGCAACCGGCTCTCGGGCACCCGGGCGCCGAGCGAGAGCAACTACGCCCACCTGCCGGTCCGGCCCATCGGCGCGGCCATGACCCGCTACCACATCAGCCTCGACGTGGCCGAGCGCCCGGGCGTGCTGGCCGCCGTGGCCGGGGTCTTCGCCCAGCACGAGGTGTCGATCGCGACCGTACGTCAGTCGGGCCGGGCCGAGGACGCCAAGCTGGTCATCGTCACCCACGGCGCGCCGGACGCGAACCTGGCCGCCACTGTCGAAGACTTGTCGGGGCTGGACATCGTCCGCTCGATCGCCAGCGTGCTGCGCGTCGAGGGCGGCGCCTGAAGTCCCAATTGATGGACATCGGGTCTCAAGATTCGGCGAACTGGGGCACGCTGGTCCGGGTTCGCAAAACGTAGAGGAGCGCTGCCATGTATCGGGGACTCATCGAGGCGTATCGGGATCGTCTTCCGGTCACCGACAAGACCCCGGTGATCACGCTGCACGAGGGCAACACGCCGCTCGTGCCGGCGCCGGCGCTGTCCGCCCGCACCGGGGCGGACGTCTACCTCAAGGTCGAGGGGGCCAACCCGACCGGCTCGTTCAAGGACCGCGGCATGACCATGGCCGTGTCCAAGGCGGTCGAGGAGGGCGCGAAGGCGATCATCTGCGCGTCCACCGGCAACACCAGTGCCTCGGCCGCGGCGTACGCGGCCCGGGCCGGCGTCACCTGCGCCGTGCTCGTGCCCCAGGGCAAGATCGCGCTCGGCAAGCTGGCCCAGGCGCTCGTCCACGGGGCCAAGTTGCTGCAGGTCAACGGCAACTTCGACGACTGCCTGGCGCTCGCCTCGAAGCTGTCACAAGACTTCCCCGTCTCGCTGGTCAACTCGGTCAACATCTTCCGCCTGCACGGCCAGAAGACGGCCGCCTTCGAGATCGTCGAGGCGCTGGGCGACGCTCCCGACATCCACTGCCTGCCCGTCGGCAACGCCGGCAACATCTCGGCGTACTGGATGGGTTATCAGGAGGACGAAGCGGCCGGTAACAGCACGCGCCGGCCGCGCATGTTCGGCTTCCAGGCATCGGGCGCCGCGCCGATCGTGACCGGCAAGGTGGTCGAGGAGCCGTCGACGATCGCCACCGCCATCCGGATCGGCAACCCGGCCAGCTGGACCAAGGCGCTGGACGCCCGGGACTCGTCGGACGGCCTGATCAACGCCGTGACCGACCGCGAGATCCTCTCGGCCTACCGGCTGCTGGCCCGCGAGGTGGGCGTGTTCGTCGAGCTGGGCAGCGCGGCCAGCGTCGCCGGGCTGCTGCAGCAGGCGGCCGAGGGCAAGATCCCGGCCGGGGCGACGGTGGTGTGCACCGTCACCGGGCACGGCCTCAAGGACCCGGAGTGGGCGATCTCGACCGCGCCCTCGCCGACCACGATCCAGAACGACGTGCTGATCGCCGCGCGCGAGCTAGGCCTCGCCTGAGTCGGCCGCTTTGAGAATGAGCGCCGTCGCCTGAGCGACGACCTCGAGCTCCTCGGCTGAGAGACGGCTGAGGAGCGTACGCATCTTCTCCTCGCCCGCATTGAAGATGCTCGCGATGAGTTCCCGACCCGCGCGCGTCAGCGCGATCCGGCGTACGCGCCGGTCGTGCGGGTCTTCCGCGCGGGCGACCAGGTCCTGCACCACGAGCCGGTCGATCATGCCGGTCAGCGCGGCCGCGCCGATCCCGACCATGGCGGCCAGCTCGCTGCCCGGCACCGAGCCGTGGCGGGCAAGCAGCATGAGGATTCTGAGCTGCGACAACGTGAGGTGCGAGGAGAAGAGCGGGTCGGCCCGGTCCTCGGCGATCACGTCCTGCAGCCGCTGCTGCGCGCCCATAATGTCGGCAATGAGCTGTTGCTTGTCGGCCAACGCCGCGGGCCCCTCTTTCGTTACGCGCCGATGGCCGGCCTGCGTCCCCGTCCAACCGCCCCACCCGCCGCCCGAGCCGGAGATGGGCCGATGTCTCAAGACGGACGGTACCAGCGCCCCGGCGGAAAACCATTTGTTCGCGTCGGGCAAACTATTAGTGCTGGACGAAACTTTACCGGGGGAGCGCCCATGTCCTTCCTGACCCGGCTGAGCCTGGCCAACCGAAGTCTCGTAGCCCTGATCGCCGTGGTGATCACGGGCTTCGGGCTGTTCGCCATCCCATCTCTGAAGCAGCAGCTGTTCCCGTCGATCGAGTTCCCGGCTGCCTTCGTGACCGCGACCCTGCCCGGGGCCGGTCCGGAGGTCATCCAGGACCAGATCACCGAACCGCTCGAGGACGCGGCCAAGGGCCTCGACGGCATCGACAGCGTCACGTCGAGCACCCGCGAGGGCATCGCCACGGTGACCGTGGCCTTCGTCTTCGGCACCGACATCGACGCCGCGGTCAACCAGCTCACGACCGCCGTCAACCGGGTGCAGCCGCAGCTGCCGGACGACGTCGAGCCGACGATCTTCGCCGGCGGCACCGACGACATCCCGGCCATCGTGCTCGCGGCGTCGGGCGGGGGCGACGAGAGCGCGCTGCTCGACAAGCTCAACGACACGGTCGTGCCCGAGCTCAATGCGATCGACGGCGTGCGTGACACCCAGATCACCGGCGCCCGCGCGGCCCAGGTCGTGATCACGCCTGACCTGGCCAAGCTCACCGCGGCCGGGGTCAACCCGCAGGCGCTGACCACCGTGCTGCAGCAGAACGGCATCTCGGTGCCGGCGGGCGCGGTCACCGAGGGCAGCCGGTCGCTGACCGTTCAGGTGGGCAGCTCGATCAGCTCGATCGACCAGCTCAAGGCGCTCTACCTCAGCGGCGCCCGCGGCCCGGTGCAGCTCAGCTCCGTCGCCACGGTCGAGAGCAAGCTGCCCGCGGCCACCTCGTACACGCGGACCGACGGCGTCGACAGCCTGGGCATCGCGGTCACGGCCCGGCCGGACGGCAACCCGGTCGACATCTCTCATGCCGTACGGGAACAGCTGGCCGACCTCGAGAAGGCGTCCGGCGCCAAGCTGACCGTGGTGGTCGACCAGGCCCCGTTCGTCGAGCGCTCGATCGAGAGCCTCACCACCGAGGGCCTGCTGGGCCTGGTGATGGCCGTGATCGTGATCCTGGTCTTCCTGCTCTCGATCCGTTCGACGCTGGTCACGGCCGTGTCGATCCCGCTCTCGGTGCTGATCGCCCTGATCGCGCTGTGGATCGGCGACTACACGCTCAACCTGCTCACCCTGGGCGCGCTGACGATCGCGGTCGGCCGCGTGGTCGACGACTCGATCGTCGTGCTGGAGAACATCAAGCGACATCTGGAGTACGGCGAGCCGAAGGTCCACGCGATCATCTCGGCCGTCAAGGAGGTGTCGGGCGCGGTCACCGCCTCGACCCTGACCACCGTGGCCGTGTTCGCGCCGATCGCCCTGGTCGGTGGCTTCGTCGGCCAGATCTTCTCGTCGTTCGCCATCACCGTCACCGTGGCCCTGCTGGCCTCGCTGTTCGTGGCCCTGACGGTGGTGCCCGTGCTGGCGTACTGGTTCCTCAAGCCGCCGCCGGCCGACGCCGACACCGAGGCGATCCGGCAGGCCGCCGAGGAGAAGGAGCGCCGCAACCCGCTCCAGCGGGCCTACCTGCCGGTGATCCGGTTCGCGACCAAGCGGCGCTGGACCACGCTGGCCATCGGCCTGGTCGTGCTGATCGGCACGCTCGGCCTCTCGACCCGGCTCGAGACGAACTTCCTCGACGACTCGGGTCAGGACTCGCTGTCCATCACCCAGGAGCTGCCGGTCGGCACCAACCTGGAGGCCACCAACACCGCGGCCAAGCAGGTCGAGGGAGTGCTGGCCGACACGGCCGGGGTCAAGACCTACCAGGTGTCGCTGGGCAGCGGCGGGGACTTCAACCCGTTCGTCGGCGGCGGGGGCGCCAGCACCGCCAGCTTCAACGTGGGCCTCGACGAGGACGCCGACGCGGGCAAGATCACCGATGAGCTGCGGGACAAGTTCGCCGCCATGAACGGCATCGGCGAGGTCAGCATCGGCGCCGACGCCTCCGGTCTCGGTGGCGGCAGCGAGCTTTCGGTTCAGGTCAAGTCGGCCGACGCCGATTCGCTCCGCACCACCTCGGAGCAGGTGCAGAAGGCGATGACCGATCAGGGCCTGCTCGAGGTGACCAGCTCGCTGGCGGCCAGCGTCCCGCGTCTCGACGTGGTCGTGAAGCGCGAGGCCGCCGCCCGGGCCGGCCTGACCGAGGCGGCCATCGCGCAGAATGTCGCGGGTGCGTTCCGCTCGGCTCCGGCCGGCCGGATCACGGTCGACGGCTCCAGCCAGGACGTCGTGATCTCGTTCGGCTCGGCTCCGGCCGACCCGGCCGCGCTGCGGGCACTGCCCCTCACCACCGCCCGCGGTCCCGTGCCGCTGAGCACGGTGGCCGAGGTCAAGGAGGTCAACGGGCCCGAGGAGGTCACCCGGGTCGACGGCGAACGTACGGCCACCGTGACCGGCACGAACTCCGGTTCCGACCTCGGTGCGGCGACCCGCGACCTGCAGAAGAAGCTCGACGGGCTGACCCTGCCGGCCGGCGCCACGGCCACCATCGGCGGTGCCAGCGCCGACCAGGCCGAGGCGTTCCAGCAGCTGGGGCTGGCCGTGCTCGCGGCCATCGCGATCGTCTTCATCATCATGGTGGCGACGTTCCGCAGCCTCATCCAGCCGGTCATCCTGCTGGTCTCGATCCCGTTCGCGGCGACCGGCGCGATCGGCCTGCTGCTGATCACCGGGACCCCGCTGGGCGTGCCGGCCCTGATCGGTGTGTTGATGCTCGTAGGCATCGTGGTGACAAATGCCATCGTGCTCATGGACCTCATCAACCACTACCGTGCGGCCGGCATGGGTGTGCAGGAGGCGGTGATCGAGGGCGGCCGGCACCGTCTGCGGCCGATCCTGATGACCGCCATCGCGACCATCTTCGCGCTGATCCCGATGGCACTGGGTCTGACCGGCGAGGGCGGGTTCATCTCGCAGCCACTGGCCATTGTGGTCATCGGCGGTCTGGTCAGCTCGACGCTGCTCACCCTGGTGCTGGTGCCGACGCTCTACACCATGGTCGAGAACAGCAAGGAGAAGCGCCGCCGGAAGCGCCTGGCCAAGAAGGGTGGCGCGCCCGCGCCCGAGCCGGTGGAGCCCGATGCCGCGGACGAGCCGGAGCCGCAGCCCAGCGGCGCCCTGCGCGGCTACACCGACCAGTTCGAGGTGTTGAAGATGCCCAAGGGTCCGAAGCCGGCCCAGGAGTAGGGCCCGGACCTCCCGGGCGACCGGCCGCCACCGGTCGCCCGGGACCGGGCAGTAACGTGCGTGTACGTGGCAACAGCGTTCTCGGTCGTTACCGGCAACCGCGACTTCCGCCGGCTCTTCGCGGCCGAGCTGGTCGTCTTCGGGGCCGACTGGTTTGTGATGATTCCCCTGCTCGTGCTGCTGCCCGAGCTCACCGGCAGCGGCGTCTGGGGCGGGCTGGTGCTGGCCGCCGACACCGGCATCAACGCGCTGCTGCTGCCTTACACCGGCACGGTGGCCGACCGGTTCGACCGGCGCAAAATTCTGATCACGGCCAACCTCGCCGCCTTCGTCGCGGTGCTGCTGCTGTTCACCGTCCAGTCGGCCGCGACCGCGCCTCTGGCCCTGGTCGCCATCGGCGCGATGGCGGTGGCCAAGGCCTTCTACTCGCCGGCCGCCTCGGCCGCGTTGCCCAACGTCGTCGACCCGCCGGACCTGGCCGCGGCCAACACCGTCTCGGGTTCGGCCTGGGGCACGATGACGATCGTCGGCGCCTCGCTCGGCGGTGTGGTCGGCGCGGCCTTCGGCCCGTACGTCTGTTTCGGCGTCACCGCCGCCCTGCTGCTGCTCGGGGCCGCGCTGACCGCCACCATCCGCCGCCCGCTGCAGACCGGACGCGAGGCCGGAACGCCGCCGCCCCGCACCGGGCACGCGCTGCGCGAGTCGTTCGGCTATCTGCGGGCCAACCCGCGTATCCGCGCCCTGGTGACCGTGAAGATGGCGGCCGGGCTGGGCAACGGCGTGCTCACCGTCTTCCCGCTCATCGCCGGCCTGCACGGCGCCGGCGTGCTCGGGGCCGGGCTGCTCTTCGCGGTGCGCGGCGCGGGCGCGCTGGCCGGCCCGTTCGTCCTGGGACCGGTGATCCGCCGCAAGTCGTGGCTGTTCCCGGGTCTGGCCCTCTCGATGGCCCTGTACGGCGTCGGCTACCTCGGTGTCGCCGTGGCCCCCTGGTTCCCGCTGGTGCTGGTGCTGGTCTTCGTGGCCCACCTGGCCGGCGGGGCCAACTGGGTGCTCTCGAACTACGCGCTGCAGGGCGAGGTGCCCGACCGGCTGCGCGGGCGGGTCTTCTCGACCGACCTCATGCTGGCCACTCTGGCCATCGCGATCAGCCAGCTGGGCGCGACGGCGGTGGTCGACGTCGTCGACGAGTGGGTCATTCTGGCCGGCTGCGGCCTGGTGACGCTTACCTACGCGATCGTCTGGCGCGTCGCGACCCGCCGGCTGGCCTCCGACGCGACGGTCCAGCCTTCGTGATCAAGCTCTAGTCTGTGGCGATGGCCCCGATCTTCGCCACCGAGCCGGTGTCCGTGCGCACGCCGGCCACCAGCGCCAACCTCGGTCCCGGGTTCGACGCCCTGGGTCTCGCGCTGACGCTCTACGACGACCTCACGGCCCGGGTCACCCCGGGCGGCTTCACGGTCACGGTGACCGGTGAGGGCGCGGGCGAGCTCCCCGGCGACGAGTCGCACCTGGTGCTGCGGGCCATGCTGGCCACCTTCGACGAGATCGGCGAGCGCCCACCCGGCCTGGCCGTCGAGTGCGTCAACCGCATCCCGCAGGCGCGCGGGCTCGGGTCGTCCTCGGCCGCGATCGTCGGCGGCGTGCAACTGGCCCGCGGCCTGGTCGCCAACGACCTCGGCCACGAGGACGCGCTGCGCATCGCGGCCCGGCTCGAGGGCCACCCCGACAACGTCGCGCCCTGTCTGCTCGGCGGCTTCACCATCGCCTGGACGGAAGGTCCGGGGGCGCGGGCCGTGAAACTCGCGGCGGCCAGGGGCGTGCATCCGACAGTCTTCATTCCGGCCGAGCGCGGCTACACGGCGTCGGCCCGCGCGGCCCTGCCGTCGGCCGTCCCGCACGTCGACGCGTCCTTCAACTCGGGTCGCGCCGCCCTGCTCACCCATGCTCTGACCAGCGATCCCAGCCTGCTCCTGCCGGCCACCGAGGATCGCCTGCACCAGGGCTACCGGGCCGAGGCCATGCCGGGCACGGCGTCGCTCGTGGCGTCCCTGCGCTCGGTCGGTGTGGCCGCTGTGGTCAGTGGGGCGGGCCCCTCGGTGCTCGCGTTGACCGAGGTCCCGGCCGATTTCCACCCGGGAACAGCATGGCGCGCCGAGTCGTTGGGCGTGGATGGCGCCGGTGCTCTTGTCAAAGGGAGTATGGTGGAACTCGCCTAGCGGGGCCCTGTTGCCGCAGGTCGCACGAGTTGACTACGCTCAAGACCAAGCACACAGCCGCTAAGCGATCTCTGCGGTTCGGCGCGCACCCCCGAGACTCTTATGGCCTTCTGGCCGTCTCACCTCCTCAAAGGCACACGCCGAGCAGCAACCGAGAAGGTCGCTGCACTCGCCGAGACCTACTCGTCAAACCTTTGACGAGCAGGGACACCGTCGAGCTGCCGTGCTTGCAAACTCCCGCATTGCTCATGCGAGGCGGGTACCGCGACACCCGGCCATCAGGCTGCAGAACCGGGTATCTCGGGCTTTTTCCGACGGAAGGAATCCATTGAGCGACACCACCGACGTGACGTCGGGTGTTTCTGACGTCGCTGACGCCGGCGCCGGTCCCACCGCGACCGCCACGAAGCGCCGCCGGGGCGGCACCGGGCTGTCCGCGATGCTGCTGCCCGAGTTGCAAAGCCTCGCCGCGTCCCTCGGCATCTCCGGCACCGCCCGGATGCGCAAGGGCGAACTGATCACCGCGATCACCGAGCGTCAGGGCGGCGGAGCCCCCGCCGAGAGCGCGCCGCGTCCGCGCAGCAGCCAGGCCGCCAAGCAGGCGGCGGCTCCCGCCGAGGCCGCCGCGCCCGCGCCGGTTGTCGCCACGGCCCCCGTGGTCGCTTCGGCCAAGGCCGAGCCGCCGGTCGTCCAGGCCGCTCCGGCCGACGCGCCGACCGGTCCGATCGAGGCCGCGCCGGCCGCCGTCGCGCCGGCCGAGCAGGCTCCGGCCGCCGAGGCCGGCAGCCGCCGCAGCCGGGGCCGCGACCGCGACCGTGAGCCGCGGGAGGCCCGTGAGCCGCGCGAGCAGGCCGCTCCCGCCGTCGAGGCCGAGACGGCCGAGCGGACCGACCAGCGGCCCGAGCGCACCGAGCGTCCGGACCGGGGCGAGCGCAACCGCGACCGCAACGACCGCCAGCGCAACGATCGCCAGCGGGACGACCGGCCGCGCAACGACAGCCGGAACGACCAGGGTCGCAACGACCGCAACGACCAGAACCGCGACGACGACGACGGTGACGACGGCGAGGGCGGTCGTCGCAGCCGCCGCAGCCGGTTCCGCGACCGTCGCCGCGGTCGCGACCGCGACGGCAACGAGGGCGGCGGCGGCCAGCGCGACGGCGGCGGCCGTGAGCCGCACGTCAGCGAGGACGACGTGCTCGTCCCCGTGGCCGGCATCCTGGACGTCCTCGACAACTACGCGTTCGTCCGCACGACCGGCTACCTGTCCGGCCCGAACGACGTGTACGTGTCGATGTCGCAGGTCAAGAAGCACGGGCTGCGCCGCGGCGACGCGGTCACCGGCGCCGTGCGGGCCGCGCCCCGCGAGGGTGGCGGCGGCGACCAGCGGCGTGACAAGTACAACCCGCTGGTGCGGCTCGACACCATCAACGGCATGGAGCCCGAGGAGGCCCGGCGCCGCCCCGAGTTCTACAAGCTGACCCCGCTCTACCCGCAGGAAAGGCTGCGTCTCGAGACCGAGCCGCACATCCTGACCACGCGCGTCATCGACCTGGTCATGCCGATCGGCAAGGGCCAGCGGGCGCTCATCGTCTCGCCGCCCAAGGCCGGTAAGACGATGGTTCTGCAGGCGATCGCCAACGCGATCACCGAGAACAACCCCGAGTGCCACCTGATGGTCGTGCTGGTCGACGAGCGGCCCGAAGAGGTCACCGACATGCAGCGCTCGGTCAAGGGCGAGGTCGTCGCGGCCACGTTCGACCGCCCGCCGCAGGACCACACCACGGTCGCCGAACTCGCCATCGAGCGGGCCAAGCGACTGGTCGAGCTCGGCCACGACGTGGTCGTCCTGCTCGACTCGGTGACCCGGCTCGGCCGGTCGTACAACCTGGCCGCGCCGGCCTCCGGCCGCATCATGTCGGGTGGTATCGATTCGACGGCGCTCTACCCGCCGAAGCGGTTCCTGGGCGCGGCGCGCAACATCGAGAACGGTGGCTCGCTCACCATTCTCGCCACCGCGCTGGTCGAGACCGGCTCGATGATGGACACGGTGATCTTCGAGGAGTTCAAGGGCACGGGTAACGCCGAGCTCAAGCTCGACCGCAAGATCGCCGACAAGCGGGTCTTCCCGGCCATCGACATCGACCCGTCCGGCACGCGCAAGGAAGAGATCCTGCTCGGCAAGGAAGAGCTGGCGATCATCCACAAGCTGCGCAAGGTGCTGCACTCGCTCGACTCGGGGGCGGCGCTCGACCTGCTGCTCGACCGGCTCAAGCAGACCCGGACGAACGTGGAGTTCCTGATGCAGATCGCGAAGTCCACACCCGGCGAGTAAGGCCCGAACCACGAGACGCGGCCCCTCGGCAACGAGGGGCCGCGTCTTTTTGTCGCACAAACTGTGTGTGCGACACCGGGCAAAGCCGTGCGAATCTCCCTGCGCTCTTAAAACACAGACGGTTGGGGAGGCCCGATGACAGTGCCTGGTTACCGGGACGAGCCGGCCGCGAGATGGGACCCGGCCGCGCCCGCCGACCCCGGTGAGGCCGAGGATTTCCTGCGGCAGTGCTACACCGAGAACCAACGGCTGGGGCCGGTCGAACCGAGGCTGGCCATCGTCCGGGCCCAGATCGCGGCCACCGGCACCTACGTGCACACCACCGATGAGCTCGCCTACGGCGCCAAACTGGCCTGGCGCAACGCGAGCCGGTGCATCGGCCGGCTCTACTGGCGCAGTCTCGTCGTCCTCGACCGGCGCCGCGCGCGGACCGCCGATGAGATCTTCTCGCTGCTGGTGAACCACCTGCGCACCGCCGGCGACGGCCAGATCCGGCCGGTGATCAGCGTTTTCGCGGCCGCCCAGCCCGGTCAGCCCTACGCCCGGGTCTGGAACGAGCAGCTCATCCGGTACGCCGGCTACCGCGGCCCCGACGGCTGCCCCAAGGGCGATGCGCGTCAGGAGCAGTTCACCGCGGCCATGCGGGGCTACGGGTGGCGGGGCAAGGGTGACCAGTTCGACGTGCTCCCGCTGGCGATCGAAACCCCGGCCGAGGGCGTACGCCTCTACGAGCTGCCCGAACGGGCCATCCGCGAGGTTCCGCTGACGCATCCCGAGTTCAGCTGGTTCGCCGAGCTCGGCCTGCGGTGGCACGCGGTGCCGGCCATCTCGAACATGCGCCTGACGATCGGCGGCGTCCACTACCCGCTGGCCCCGTTCAACGGCTGGTACCTGGGCACCGAGATCGGCGCGCGCAACCTGGCCGACACCGACCGTTACGACATGCTGCCGACCGTGGCCGCGCGGATGGGTCTGGACACGAGCCGGGAGTCGACGCTGTGGCGTGACCGGGCCCTGGTCGAGCTGAACGTGGCCGTGCTGCACTCGTTCGAGGCGGCCGGGATCAAGATGAGCGACCACCACACCGAGTCGCAGCGGTTCCTCAAGCATCTGAGCAACGAGGAGAAGGCCGGCCGCCCGGTGCCCGCGGACTGGACCTGGATCGTGCCGCCGCTGTCGGGCGGGATCACCCCGGTCTTCCACCGCTACTACGACGAGATGGACCTGCGACCCGCCTTCTACCTGGACGAACCGGCGGCCGCGCTGGCCCGGGAGGGGTGCCCGGTCAGGCGAACTCATTGACGGCGAAGGTGTCGCCGCGCGGAACCCGCGGCCGCCTGGCGTGAACCCAGGCCAGCACCTTGACCTCGAACTCGTCGGCCGGGATGCGACCGGCCGCGCGTACCACGTACCCCTCGGAACTCGACCGCGAGCAGCGGGCGGCCCAGGCCGACCGGGCCTCGGAGAGGCTGCCGCCGCGGTAGAGCACCGGCACCACCGGCAGTTCCAGCCGTCGCGCCCAGTCGACAGTGTCGTCCCAGCCCAGCAGCGTGTTCGTCTCGTCCCAGATGCCGAAGACGATGAAGACGCCGGGCAGGTCGGAGTAGGCGATGCTACGACGGGCCCACATCGACTCGCCGCACACCCGCCAGTCGTCCGGGATCCGGTGGGCCGTCATGGCCCACAGCGCCTTGGCCGGGCGGTCCCAGGGCTGCGTGTCGTCACCGGGGCCCGGCCCGTAGATCGCGTCCCGGGTGAAGGTCAGGTTGCCGCCGTCGAGCTTCTCGGTCACCACCAGCTCGCCGTCCAACCACGACAGATCGGGCTGCGCCCGGTCGTCGCCGATGCCGGGCGAATCGGGCAGGTGCCGGGTCCGGGGATACTTCAGCACTTCGAAGTCCCCCTCTGCCCGGCAACACGGCCGCATGCATAGTGCTGCCTGCGGCCCGTTCGCGTAAAGATCCAGCCGAGGCTACCCGGGAGCCGCCCCGGACGGGTTCGGGCAAAAAGGCGGAAACACCCCGGGAATGCCCCGGCCGGAGCCTACGTTGAAGCGCAGGTCGAGCCGATTTCGCCTGGACGCGGCGGCATGGCAGACTGGTACATCGGCCAGAAGGTTCCGGTTCCCGCAGCGATGCGACCCGGCGACCACTTTTCGAGAGGGACCGAGAACACATGAAGAGCGGCATTCACCCGGAGTACACCTCGACCGAGGTCATCTGCTCCTGCGGCAGCACCTTCACCACCCGCAGCACCGCCAAGGGCGGCGAGATCCGCGTCGAGACCTGCAGCGCCTGCCACCCGTTCTACACCGGCAAGCAGCGCGTCCTCGACACCGCGGGCCGGGTCGCGAAGTTCCAGGCGAAGTACGCCAAGATCAACGCCGCGAAGAAGAAGTAACTGCTTCAACGGCGCCCGTTCCCCGTTCCGGGGGCGGGCGCCGTTCGCATGTCGGCTGGAAACCGGAGGGAGAGACCCGTGAGCAACGATCGTCTGAGCAGCCTTCTCGACGAGTACGCCGCGCTGGAGCAGCGGATGGAGGACCCGTCCATCCACTCGGACCAGGCCCTCGTGCGCCGGGTCGGCCGCCGTTTCGCCGAGCTGGCCCCCATCTACGCCGCCAACGCCGAGCTCGAGGCGGCCCGGGCCGACCTGGCCGCGGCCAAGGAGCTGGCGGCCGAGGACCCGGCCTTCGCGTCCGAGGTCGAGTCGGTCGCGGCCGCGCTGCCGCCGCTGGAGGAGAAGCTGGGCGAGATGCTGATCCCGCGCGACCCCAGCGACGCCAAGGACGTGATCGTCGAGATCAAGGCGGGGGAGGGCGGCCAGGAGTCCGCGCTGTTCGCCGGGGACCTGCTGCGCATGTACACCCGCTACGCCGAGCGCCGGGGCTGGGCGGTCGAGGTGATCGACTCCCAGGAGTCGGATCTCGGCGGGGTCAAGGACATCTCGATCGGCGTACGCACCAAGGGTGTTCCCGACGGCGGTCACGGCGTCTGGTCCCGGATGAAGTGGGAGGGCGGCGTGCACCGGGTGCAGCGCGTCCCGGTCACCGAGTCGCAGGGCCGCATCCACACCTCGGCCGCCGGCGTGCTGGTGCTGCCCGAGGCGGAAGAGGTCGAGCTCGAGATCGCGCCCAACGACCTGCGGATCGACGTGTTCCGCTCGTCCGGGCCCGGTGGCCAGTCGGTCAACACCACCGACTCGGCCGTGCGCATCACCCACCTGCCCACGGGCACGGTCGTGAGCTGCCAGAACGAGAAGAGCCAGCTGCAGAACAAGGAGTCGGCGATGCGCATCCTGCGGTCGCGGCTGCTGGCCATCGCCCAGGAGGAGGCGGACGCGGCGGCCTCCGACTCGCGCAAGGCCCAGGTGCGCACGGTCGACCGCTCGGAGCGGATCCGCACCTACAACTTCCCGCAGAACCGGATCACCGACCACCGCATCGGCTACACCGCCTACAACCTCGACCTGGTGCTCGGCGGCGAGCTCGACGGGGTGCTGGACGCGCTGGCCGCCTCCGACCGCGCGGCCCGCCTGGCCGGCGAGACCGAGATCGACCGCCGGTAGTCAGCCGACGGCGATGACCTCGTAGCTGTCGCCGCGGTTGCAGGCCAGGATGCCGGTCCGCACCGAGCACGGTGGCCCGGCCACCGGGGCGATCGAGCCCAGCAGCCACTGGCGGCCGGTCCGCAGGTCCCACCGGGTGACCGCGGTGCGGCCGGCGGGTGACTCGGTCGGGCGCAGCACAAGAGCCGTGCCCTCCTGCGTCTCGTTCCAGGCCAGCGTGCCCGAGGCGGGCTCGCCGACCACCCGGCCGGTGCCGGCGTCGACGAGCCGCATCGCACCGTCGTCGGCGCCCTCGCCGACCGCCACCCGCTCGGCGTTCAGCGGCCAGGCGTTGGCCGCGTCGGCCAGCCGCCACAGCTGGGCGCCGGTGTTCATGTCGTAGGCCACCACTCCCTGGCCGCCGTTGACACAGAGCGCGGCGCCGCACGCGAACGCGTACCCGTCGGTGTGCGGGGCCCGCCACAGCTCGGCCATCGTGTCGGTGCGGTAGACGCTCATGTCGAACGTGTTGGCCTGCGACCGGTTGACCACCAGGATCTCGCTCGTGCCGGTGAGGTCGTTGAAGAAGCCCTCGTCCGGACGCGGCGTGACCCACGGGATCCTGGCCTCGCTGAGCAGCGCCCCCGAGGCGTACGCGTAAATCTTGATCTCGCCCACGTCGGTGGCCGTGACGACCTTGTCGGGCCGGTCGTTCATCGGCAGCGACAGGTAGTTGCGAACCCCGGCGGTGTCGCGGCTCCAGATCGTGCTGCGGTCGCTGAGCCGGATCAGCCGGATCCGTCTGAGGGCCGCCCCCGGGCTGAACTGGGTCATCAGGGCGGTGTCGTGGCTGACCGTGTAGGGCTCGCCGTCGGTGCGCCACAGCTCCTCGCCGGTGGCGATCGACACCGCGACCGTCGCCCCGTGCACCTCGGCCTGGAAGGCCGTGCCGTCGTTGGCCGAAGGCAGCTCGACCAGCCGGCCCTCGGTCGGGATGAGCAGCATCCCGGCGTCGTCGGCGGGCTGGATGTAGCCGATGGCCCCGTTGAGCGTGCGTTGCCAGCGGATCGCGCCGGTGCGCAGGTCGTGCGCGACGATCGTCGTGACCGAGTCGGCCGTGCGGTACACGAAGAGGGAATCGCGGCTCAGCGCGGTGCCCTGGGCCTCGCTGGTCGCGACGCTCCACAGCGGACGCAGGCCGTGGGCCCGGGGCACCTCGGCGCCGGTCAGCGTGACCGCGCACAACAGCGCAGCCACGACCAGGGCGATCTGACGGACGAGCCGGCGGTCGAACCGGGCCGAGCCGGCGGGCGCCGGCCGGTCGTCGCCGGCCGTGGGCATCTCGCCGAGCTCGATGGTGCTCATGGCACAGGTCAGGTCATTTCGCTGAGCGGCCGGCTGGGCAGCCGGTTCGCCGCGGCCGCGGCGAGGGCGGCACTCAGCGTACGCCCGTTGGCCCCCACCTCGGACCAGCCGGCGGCCAGGCTTATCGGCGTCCCCGGCACCAGGACCTGCCAGTTCTCGGCGTTGGTGGCCGCGGCGATGCGGCGCGACACCTCGGCCGCCTGGGTCGTGCCCGCGCCCGGCAGCACCACCACGAACTCGTCGCCGGCGAACCGGGCCACGAAGTCGCCCCGGCGCATCACCCGGCTCAGCACCCCCGCGATGCGCTGGAGCACCAGGTCGCCGCAGTGCCGGCCGTGCCGGGCGTTGACCTCGGTGAAGCCGACCAGGTCGCAGACGCCGATGGCCGCGCGCTCGCCCCGGGCCAGCATCGTGGCCACGTACCGCTCGAGCTGGCGGCGGTTGGGCAGGCCGGTCAGCGGGTCGGTGAGCGACTCGTCGCCGTAGCGGCCGGCCTCGCGCTGCGTCTCCTGCGCGTCGAGCCGGGCCGCGACGCCGTCGAGGTAACCGTCGCGCAGCCGGTCGATGCGCTGGGCGGCGAGGCGGAACGCGTAGCGGTCGGCGGCGTGCGCGGCCGCGTGGTCACCGGCGGCCGCGTGACAGATGCTGCGCAACCGGGCCGGTTCGGCCGCGCCCAAAATCTCGGCCGAGACCGGCACCGAGTCGAGCATGGACAGTGCCAGCTCGGGCTGGCCGGCGGCCAGCGTGAGGCAGACGTTCCCGAGGTGGTGCAGGTCGCGGGTGCGGATGCTGTCGCCGCCGCCGGTCAGCCAGGTCAGCGCGTCGGCGCCCGTCTCCTCACCCAGCGCCGCCCGCCGGGCCAGCGAGTAGCCGTACGCCGCACGGCTGCCCGGACGCAGTTTGTCGGCGCCGATCGACACGTAGCGGGCCAGCTCGACGTTGATGTCGCGCAGCACTCGCAGACAACCGTCGGTGTCGCCCTGGTGGTCGAGCGAGACGGCGTTGCGCAGCCGGATGCCGGGCGCCGCGAAGATCTCGGGAGGCACGCCGACCGCGACGCCGACCTGCCGGGCCTGTTCGATCGCGGTCAGCGCGTGCCCGTGAAAGCCCAGATAGGAGTACGCCATGGCCAGGTCGTGCCAGCCCCAGGCGGTCTCGGAGTCGTTCTCGCGCACGGCGGCGAGCGCCCGCGAGGCCTGCACCAGGTGGGTCACCCCACGGTCCAGATTGCGCTCGAGGTGGGCGCCGAGCGCCGCGAACGCGTGCATCTGGCCGCGCAGATAGGGATCGGGAATCTCGCGGACGGCGTTTTCCGCGGTGGTCATCGCGGCCGCGAGGTCGGCTATGCGGCCCAGGTTGATCAGCGCGCCGAATCGCTGGACCAGCGCGTAGGCCCGGGTGGTGGGGTCGGTCACGACGGCCAGCACACCGTCGAGGATGGGCAACGCCTCGGCCGAGCGCCCGTTCTGCTGCAGGGTGTTGGCCCGGCGCAGCTCGTCGACGTTCTCCGCGAGTCGGTCCAGCCAACTCACCAGGCGCCTCCCACCGGTGCCGCGCGTCAGGCCACCGACCCGGCCGGTCGGCGTCGCACGTGACGTCCGATGATTATGCCGTGCCGGACTTGGAAAACATCTCCCGATCTTCGCTGAGCGCCGCTCTGGCAAGAGCGACGGCCGATCTCGCCGCCGCCGGGCTGCCATCGCCCCGGGTCGATGCCGAGTGGCTCGCCGCGCACGTGCTGGGCATCCCCCGGGGTCGATTGTTGCTCGTGGACTCGTTGCGGGCCGGTGAGCTGAGCCGGTTCACGGCCCTGGTCGCGCAGCGGGCGCAGCGGATCCCGCTCCAGCATCTGCTCGGCACGGCCGCCTTCCGGCATCTCGAACTTCAGGTCGGCGACGGCGTCTTCGTCCCACGACCCGAGACGGAACTGCTCGCTGGTTGGGGGATCGAGCACACGGCGCCCGGCGCGACGGTGGTCGACCTGTGCAGCGGCTCGGGCGCGATCGCGCTCGCCGTGGCCGACGAGGCGAAGCCGGGCCGGGTCGTCGCGGTCGAACGGTCCCCGGCCGCGCTGTCCTATCTGCGCCGCAACGCCGAGCCGTTCGCGGCGGTCGAGGTCGTCGCGGGTGACGTGACCGACCCCGGCCTGCTGCCCGATCTGCGCGGCGCCGTGACCGTGGTGCTCTGCAACCCGCCGTACGTCCCCACGGCCACGACGGTGCCGCCCGAGGTCGCGCTCGACCCGGCCGAGGCGGTCTTCGGCGGCGGGGACGGGCTCGAGGTCATCCGGCCCGTCGTCGCGCTGGCCGCGGCCCTGCTCGCACCGGGTGGCGTGGTCGGCATCGAGCACGACGACGTGCACGGCGAGGCGGTGCCCGCGCTGCTGCGGGCCGACGGCCGGTTCACCGAGGTGACCGCCCACGACGACCTCACCGGCCGCCCCCGGTACGCGACCGCCCGGCGCACCTGATCGATATGGCGCGGCGCATGGCAGACTGCACGGTGTGATGCTCTACGACTGCCGTACCACCGCGGACCGGGATCGCGGCATCGCCGCCGCCGTCGAGGCGGTCAAGAGCGGTGAGCTGGTCGTCATGCCGACCGACACGGTGTACGGCGTCGGCGCCGACGCGTTCACCCCGCATGCGATCACCGCGCTGCACCATGCGCGAAGCGTCACCAACTTCGTCCCGCCGCCGGTGCTGGTCGGGTCCCGGCACACGCTCGACGGCCTGGTCTACTCGCTGCCCAAGGCGGCCCGCGAGCTGGCCGACGCGTTCTGGCCGGGCGCGCTGACCCTCTACGTCGAGCATTCGCCCAGCCTGCAGTGGGATCTGGGCGAGACCGGCGGCCGCATCGCCGTCCGCATGCCTCTGCACCCGGTCGCGCTCGAGGTGCTGCGCGCGGTCGGCCCGATGGCGGTCACCACGGCCAACAAGGTCGGCTCGCCCGCGCCCGGCACCGCCGAGGCGGCCCGCGACCAGCTCGAGTACGCGGTCCGCGTCTATCTCGAGGCGGGCGAGGCGCACGACCCGGCCCCGAGCACGATCGTCGACGTCAGCGGCGAGGCCCCGCAGGTGCTGCGGGCCGGCGCGATCCCCATCGAGAAGCTGCGCGACGTCGTGCCCGAGCTGCTGGCCCCGGAGGCCTGAGGTGGCGCCCTTCACCGTCCTGCATATCTGCATGGGCAACATCTGCCGCTCCCCGATGGCCGAGCGCCTGCTGGCCCGCGCGGTCCGCGACCGGGTCGGCGAGCAGGGCGACCAGCTCGTGCGCAGCGTCAGCGCGGGCACCGGCGGCTGGCACGAGGGCGAGCAGATGAACCCGCCCGCGGCCCGCCAGGTGCTGGCCCGGGGCGGCGGCGACGACGGTTTCGAGGCCCGCAAGCTGCGCGGCGACTTCATCGACGAGGCCGACCTGATCCTCACCGCCACCGCCGACCAGTACGACTACGTGGTCGCGCTGCGGCCTGAGGCGGCGGCCCGCACGTTCGTCACCGGCGAGTTCGGCCGGCTGCTGGGCTCGATCGACGCCGCCGCGCTGCCGCCGTCCGAGCCGAAGCCCGACGCCGTGCGCGCCCGCGGGGTCGCCATCGTCGAGGCCGTGCACGGGGCGCGCGGCGATTCCGGTCCGCGGCCCGGCGACGATCTCGACGACCCGTGGGGCCGGGGCGACTCGACGTTCCAGCGCATCGGCGACGAGATCGAGGACACCACCGTTCCCTTCGCCGTGCTCCTGCTGCCGTGACGGTCGTCCGTCCCGACGCCGACGGCTTCCGGCGGGCGGTCGAGGTGCTGCGGGCCGACTCGGTCGTCGCTTTTCCCACCGAGACGGTCTACGGCCTGGGCGCGAACGCGTTCTCCGAGAAGGCGGTCGGCGAGATCTACCGGCTCAAGAACCGGCCCTCGTGGAACCCGCTGATCGTGCACGTGGCCAACGTCGAGGCCGCCCGCGAGCTGGCCGAGTCGTGGCCCGTCGAGGCCAACGAGCTGGCCGCCCAGTTCTGGCCCGGCCCGCTCACCCTGGTGCTGCCGCGGGCCCGCCACCTGAGCGGGGTCGGCGCGAGCAACGACACCATCGCCATCCGCGTCCCGGCCCACGAGGTCGCGCTGCGGCTGCTCGAGGAGTCGGGGCTGCCCCTGGCCGCGCCCAGCGCCAACCGCTCCGAGGGCATCTCGCCGACCACGGCCGAGCACGTGCTGCGCAGCCTGCCCGACGTGCCGCTGGTGCTCGACGGCGGCCCGGCGGCCTGGGGCATCGAGTCGACCGTGCTCGACCTGACCGGCGGCGGGGTGCGGCTGCTGCGGCCGGGCGCCGTGCCGCTGCGCGAGTTGCGTGACGTGGCCGGGCCGGTCGAGCTGCCCGGCGAGGGGCCGTCCGACGGCGCGGCCCGGCCGTCGCCCGGCATGAGCCGCCGGCACTACGCGCCCCGGGCGCGGCTCGTGCTGGTCGACGACGTCCGCGAGGCCGACCGGGACGAATCGGTCGGCGTCCTCACGTACGAGACGGCCGGGGTCGAGGGGGCCGAGGTGCTCTCCGGCGACCCCCGCGAGTACGCGGCCGACCTCTACGCCGCCCTGCACCGTCTGGACGACGCCGGCGTGACCACGATCCTGGTCCAGGAGCCGCCTCGCACCGAGGACTGGCTGGCCGTACGCGACCGGTTGGGCCGCGCGGCGGCTAAGTAGCAGGCAAGCCTTCAGCCCTTTCCTGAGCGGCGGGCGGGGTGGTTGGACTGGTCTCGGCGCCGCGGGCGATGTTGCGGGCCATGCCGCTGAAGATGAACCCGTGGAAGGGCACGACCGAGGCCCAGTACGCGTGCCCGCCCAGCCCGCGCGGCAGGAAGATGGCCCGCTGCCGGTAGATGCTGCCGCCGTTGCCGTCCGGGGTGGCGCACATCTCGAGCCAGGCCCGGCCCGGCACCTTCATCTCGGCCCGCAGCCGCAGCGTCCGGCCCGGTTCGACCTCCTCGACCCGCCACCAGTCGAGCGCCTCGCCGACCCGCAGGTGCTGACGGTCGCGCCGCCCCCGGCGCAGCCCGACCCCGCCGACCAGGCGGTCCAGCCAGCCCCGGACCGACCAGGCCAGCGGGAACGAGTACCAGCCGTTCTCGCCGCCGACCCCCTCGATGACCCGCCACAGCGCGTCCACCGGCGCCTTCACCTCGCGGCAGCGCTCGTCGACATAGATGCTGCCGCCCGACCAGTCGGGGTCCGAGGGCAGCGGCTCGGCCGCCCAGTCCCGCCCGGCCGCGTTCGACCACCGGGTCTCCACGTTGGCGTCGCGGATCTTGCCGAGCGCGACCCGGACCGCCTGCTCGAAGCCGAGCGGCTCGTCGGGGGAGTACTGGCGGATGTCGTCCTCGTGGGCCACCGCCTCGTGGATCAGGCTGGCCACCAGCGGGCGGGCGATCGCGTTGGGCACCGGGGTGACCACGCCGACCCAGTGGGCCGACAGCCACGGGCTCAGCGGGCGCAGCGGCACGATCACCCGCTTCCGCAGGCCGGCCACATGGGCGTACCCCTGCATCATCTGGGCGTACGTGAGGACGTCCTTGCCACCGACGTCGAAGCCCCGGTTGACCTCGGGCGGCAGGTCGATCGCGGCGATCAGGTAGCGCAGCACGTCCCGGACGGCGACGGGCTGGATCCGGTTGGTGACCCAGCGCGGGGTGACCATGACCGGCAGCCGCTCGGTCAGGTGGCGCAGCATCTCGAACGACGCCGACCCGGACCCGATGATCACCGGAGCCCGCAGCACGGCCGTCGGCACCCCGCTCGCCAGCAGGATCCGGGCCACCTCGGCCCGCGACCGCAGGTGCGGCGACGGGTGCTCGTCGGCCGGCGGTTCGGGCCCGCCCAGGTAGATGATGCGCGAGACGCCGGCCGCCTCGGCCGCCGTGGCGAAGTTGTGGGCGGCCTCCCGGTCCAGCGCCTCGAAGTCCTTGCGGCCCAGCGAGTGGACCAGGAAGTACGCCACGTCGACGCCCTCCAGGGCCGCCGTGAGCGTCTCGGGTTCGTTCAGGTCGCCCTCGGCCACCTCGACCCGGGACACCCAGGGCACGTCGCGCAGCCGTCCCACGCCCCGGGTCAGACACCGCACCTCGTGGCCGGCCTCGAGCAGACGGGGGGCGAGCCGCCCGCCGATGTATCCGGTCGCACCGGTCACCAAGCACCGCATAAACGCAGACTGTGCCCTCGGAAGGCCCCTCATAAGCCATATGCTCGAATCCGGCGACGGTGACTGCTCGGGGAGGGCACGTGGACACCTTCTGGGGTCCGGACTTCGGGGCGCTCGAACGCACCGATCCGGAGATCGCCCACGTCCTGCTGGCCGAGGTGGCCCGTCAGCGCGGCGGGCTGCAGCTGATCGCCAGCGAGAACTTCACCTCGCCGGCCGTGCTGACCGCCCTCGGCTCGACCCTGGCCGACAAGTACGCCGAGGGTTACCCCGGTGAGCGCTACTACGGCGGCTGCGCCGAGGCCGACCACGCGGAGCGGCTGGCCGTCGAGCGGGCCCGGGATCTGTTCGGCGCCGAGCACGCCAACGTCCAGCCGCACTCGGGGGCGGCGGCCAACCTCGCGGCGTACGCGGCCCTGGCCGAGCCCGGCGACCCGGTGCTGGCCATGGAGCTGTCCCACGGCGGCCACCTCACCCACGGCAGCCGGGTCAACTTCAGCGGCAAGTGGTTCCACCCCATCGGCTACCGGGTCCGGGCCGACACCGAGCTGATCGACTACGACGAGGTCCGCGACCTCGCGCTGGCCCATCGACCCAAGATCATCATGTGCGGCGCCACCGCGTACCCCCGCCTGATCGACTTCGCCGCGTTCCGCGAGATCGCCGACGAGGTGGGCGCCTACCTGGTGGTCGACGCCGCCCACTTCATCGGGCTGGTCGCGGGCCGGGCCGTCCCGTCCCCGGTGCCGCACGCCGACGTGGTCACCTGCACCACTCACAAGGTGCTGCGGGGCCCGCGCGGCGGCATGATCCTGTGCCGGGCCGAGCTGGCCCAGCGGATCGACAAGGCCGTCTTCCCGTTCAGTCAGGGCGGCCCGATGATGCACGTCGTCGCGGCCAAGGCGGTGGCCCTGCGCGAGGCCGCGCAGCCCGCCTTCCGGGCGTACGCCGAGCAGGTCGTGGCCAACGCCCGCGCGCTCTCGGCCGGGCTCGCCGCCCAGGGCATGCGGCCGGTCACCGGTGGCACCGACACCCACCTGGCCCTGACCGACCTGCGCGACACCGGGATCTGCGGCCGCGACGCCGAGGCCCGGTGCGAGCTGGCCCGCATCACCATCAACAAGAACGCCATCCCGTACGATCCGGAGCGACCCGCGGTGGCCTCGGGCATCCGGGTGGGCACGCCGAGCGTGACCACCCAGGGCATGCGCGAGGACGAGATGCGGCAGATCGCCGGTCTGATCGGCGGGGCCGTGCGCAGCGATCCGGCCACGACGGCCGGGGCGGCCCGGCTGGCCGATGCCGCGGACGAGGTGGCCGCCCTGGTGCGCCGGTTCCCGGCGTACGGGCGGCAGGAGGTGATGGCTTGACCACAGAGATCGACGAGTTCGAGCAGGAACGTCAGCGCGCGCTCGAGTTCCAGCGCGAGCAGGCGGTCAAGGACGACGAGGACGACCGTCCCCTGCCCGACCTGCCCCCGCTGCCCGCCGACCCGCGGTGGCGGGTGGCCCACCTGCCGTTCCTCAGCGCGGTGTCGTTCGCGCTGCTGCTCTGCGCCGCCTCGGCCGGCTTCCTCGCCGGCGGGGCGCCCTCGGCCCTGGGCGCGGCCGCCGGCGTGCTGATCGTGACGGTCAGCTTTACGATGTCGACGCTCGTCATCGCCTGGGCCGACACCGTGCGACCGGCCCTGTTGATGCCGCTGGCCCTGTTCACCTACGTGCTCAAGTACGGCGCGCTGGGTGTGGTGCTGGCCTTCGGGGTGTCGGCGAACTGGGCCGGCAAGGACGCGCTCGGCTGGGGCATCGTCGTGGCCGTCGTGGTCTGGACCGCCGTCCAGGCCTGGTGGTTCCACAAAGTGAGTCGCTCGAACTGATCGTCTAATGGGCGTTTCGCCTCGTCAGCGCCCCATTCGTGGTTTGTTGACCACGAAACGGTGACGTGAACGCTTATGGCTTGTCGGGTTATGGCGAAGGGGGAGTACCGTGTCCTTCCAGTTGCGAGACCCCTGACGCCTGGACAGCTTCGGTTGTGCGGGGGGTCCCGCTTAGCCTCGTCTTTCCTGCTGATATCGTTCGGGCCGTCATGACCGGTCAAGAACCTCCCAGGAACCCCAGTGGTGACGACGACCCACCCCCGCCCGACACGGGCATGGGAATGACGGCCGTCGCATACCTGATCTCAGGCATGTTGGTGTGGGGAGCGATCGGCTGGCTGGTTGACCACTATGTCGGCACCAAGGGCATCTTCGCCGGTATCGGCGCAGTCGTTGGCATCGCCGGCGGTGTCTACCTCATCGTGCGCCGTCTCGGCGCCTGACAGGAAAGGGCTACGGTGATCGAGCAGTCGTTGGTCCTCGCTTCGGAAGTTCCGTTCCCGCCGAGTGTCGAGGACTTCTATCTGCCCAGCATCGTGCCGTGGGGCGCGCACGACAGCTACTGGTTCACCAAGATCACCGCGCTCATGTGGGTCTCGGTGGCGGCGATCATCATCTTCTTCCTGGTCACGTACCGGAAGCCGCAGCTGGTGCCGACCAAGAAGCAGTGGCTCGCCGAGAGCATCTACGGCTTCGTGCGCAACAACATCGCGGTCGACATGCTCGGCAAGCGCGGCATCAATTTCGCGCCCTACCTGACGACGCTGTTCGTCTTCATCCTGCTGATGAACTTCTGGGCCATCGTGCCGTTCGCGCAGATCTCGCCGAACTCGCACATCGCCTTCCCCGCCATTCTCGCGGTCATCAGCTACGTGATGTTCATCTACATCGGCATGAAGCACCACGGCGGCCTGAAGTACTTCAAGCACGCGCTCATTCCGCCGGCGCCGTGGTTCATCCTGCCGCTGCTGATTCCGATCGAGTTCTTCTCGACCTTCCTCGTGCGGCCGTTCTCGCTCGCCGTCCGTCTCTTCGCGAACATGTTCGCCGGCCACATGCTGCTGCTGGTGTTCACGCTGGGCGGCTTCGCGATGCTGAACGCCAACATCTGGTTCGCGCCGTTCTCGCTCGTCTCGTGGGCGATGACCATTGCGCTGACCTTCCTGGAGTTCCTGGTCATCTGTCTCCAGGCCTACGTCTTCACGGTGCTCACCGCGAGCTACGTCCAGGGCGCGCTCGCCGACGAGCACTGAGTTCCATCCCGCACCACCCTGCATCACCCCGTTTGTCGTCCCGCGTGACTGTCACGCGAGATTCCAGGAGGATTTCGTAATGGTTGACTACATCGCGGCCGTTGAGGGCAGCACCGCCGCCATCGGCTACGGTCTCGCCGCCATCGGCCCCGGCATCGGTGTCGGCCTGGTCTTCTCGGCCTACATCCAGTCGACGGCGCGTCAGCCCGAGTCGTCGCGCCTGACCCTGCCGTACGTCTGGATCGGCTTCGCCGTCATCGAGGCCCTGGCGCTGCTCGGCATCGCGTTCGGCTTCATCTGGGCCGGCAACGTCTGATCTTCAGCCTCGTTAGGAGGTGTCCATGATCACCGATGTTCTCACCGTTGCCGCCGAAGGCGGCACGGAGCACAACCCGATCATCCCGCTCTGGCAGGAGGTCGTTCTCGGTCTCGTCGCGTTCAGCATCCTGTGCTTCGTGCTGATCAAGTTCGTCTTCCCGATGATGGAGAAGACGTTCGCGGCGCGGGTCGACGCGATCGAGGGTGGGATCAAGCGCGCCGAGGCCGCCCAGGCCGAGGCCAACCAGCTTCTCGAGCAGTACAAGGCCCAGCTGGCCGAGGCTCGTACCGAGGCCGCGCGCATCCGCGACGAGGCCCGGGCCGACGCCGAGGGCATCCGGCAGGACATCCTGGGCAAGGCCCGCGAGGAGTCCGACCGGATCATCGGGGCCGGGCGGGAGCAGCTCGCCGCGCAGCGCGAAAGCATCGTGCGTGAGCTCCGCTCCGAGGTCGGCACGCTCGCGGTCGACCTGGCCGGCAAGATCGTCGGCGAGAGCCTCGCCGACGAGGCGCGTAGCCGGGGCACCGTCGAGCGGTTCATCAACGAGCTCGGCACGGCCGGCTCGGCGGGCGGGCGGCGCTGATGGCGTCGACCGCCGGCCAGCAGGCCACGGCCGAGGCGAGCGCCAAGTTCGCGGCCGGCACCAGCACGGCCACGACCGCTCAGGTCGCCTCGGCCGCCGACGAGATCCTGTCGGTGGCCGGCCTGCTGCGGGCGCAGCCCCGGCTCCGCCGGGCGCTGACCGACCCGTCGCGCTCCGGCGCCGACCGGGCCGGTCTGGTCCGTTCGCTGCTGTCCGGCAAGGTCGCCGAGGTCGTCCTCGACACGCTGGCGACCCTGGTCTCGGGCCGGTTCTCCCGGCCCGCCGAGCTGCTCGACGCCGTCGAGCGGCTGGGGGCCGACGCCGTGCTGGACTCCGCCCAGAAGGACGGCAAGCTGGCCGACATCGAGGACGAACTGTTCCGCTTCGGGCAGATCGTCTCGGGGAACTCCCAGCTCGCCGTCACGCTGAGCGATCCAGGTGCGCCGATCGAACGCCGGGTTAAGCTGGTGGAGGACTTGCTCAAGGGCAAGGCCCAGCCGGCCACGGTGCGGCTCGCCGAGATCGCTCTCGAGGGTTTCGGGGGCCGTGGCTTCGAGGCGTCGTTGAGTCGTCTGGTCGAGCTGACCGCCGCGAAGCGTGACCGTGAGGTCGCGTACGTGACGGTCGCCAAGCCGCTGACCGACGCCGACGAGCAGGCGCTGGCTGCCAAGTTGTCCGACATCTACGGCCGCCAGGTCTCGCTGAAGGTCGACGTCGATCCCGCGATCATCGGCGGCGTCAGTGTCCGGGTCGGCTCCGACCTCTACGACGGCACGATCCTGCGCCGGCTCAACGCCGCCAAGCAGGCTTTCGCGAAGTAGATTTTTTCCTCGGTCCGGCGGCGACGCGGATCGAGCAGGCCCCTCGGTGGCGGGAACGTCCCGAGCTAGACAGAGAAGGCAGAGGATGGCCGAGCTGACCATCTCCTCGGACGAGATCCGGGGGGCGCTAGAGCGCTACGTCTCGTCCGCTACCAATGAGGTCACCCGCGAAGAGGTCGGCATCGTCTCCGATGCGGGCGACGGCATCGCGCACGTCGAGGGCCTGCCCTCGGCGATGGCGAACGAACTGCTCGAGTTCGAGGACGGCACGCTGGGCGTGGCCCTGAACCTCGACGTCCGCGAGATCGGCGTCGTGGTTCTGGGCGACTTCACCGGCATCGAGGAGGGCCAGCAGGTCAAGCGGACCGGCCGTGTTCTCTCGGTCCCGGTCGGCGACGCCTTCCTCGGTCGCGTGGTCGACCCGCTGGGCCGGCCGATCGACGACCGCGGCGAGATCGCCAACGAGGGCTTCCGTGAGCTCGAGCTCCAGGCCCCCAACGTGATGAACCGCCAGCCGGTGAAGCAGCCGCTGCAGACCGGCATCAAGGCGATCGACGCCATGACGCCGATCGGCCGCGGCCAGCGCCAGCTGATCATCGGCGACCGCAAGACCGGCAAGACCACGGTCGCGATCGACACGATCATCAACCAGCGCGCCAACTGGGAGTCGGGCGACCCGACCAAGCAGGTCCGCTGCATCTACGTCGCCATCGGTCAGAAGGCGACCACCATCGCCTCGATCCGCGGCACGCTCGAGGCCAACGGCGCGCTGGAGTACACGACGATCGTCGCCGCTCCCGCGTCCGACCCGGCCGGCTTCAAGTACATCGCCCCGTACACCGGCTCGTCCATCGGACAGCACTGGATGTACAACGGCAAGCACGTCCTGATCGTCTTCGACGACCTGACGAAGCAGGCCGAGGCCTACCGCGCGGTGTCACTGCTGCTGCGCCGCCCGCCGGGCCGCGAGGCCTACCCGGGCGACGTCTTCTACCTGCACTCCCGTCTGCTCGAGCGTTGCGCCAAGCTCTCCGACGAGCTGGGCGCGGGTTCGATGACCGGTCTGCCGATCATCGAGACGAAGGCCAACGACATCTCGGCCTACATCCCGACGAACGTCATCTCGATCACCGACGGCCAGATCTTCCTCGAGACCGACCTGTTCGCCTCGGGTGTCCGCCCGGCGATCAACGTCGGCACCTCGGTGTCCCGGGTCGGCGGTTCGGCGCAGGTCAAGGCCATGCGCTCGGTCTCCGGCCGGCTTCGCCTCGACCTGGCCCAGTTCCGTGAGCTGGAGGCGTTCTCCGCCTTCGCCTCCGACCTGGACCGCGCCTCGCGGGCCCAGCTCGAGAAGGGCGTACGCCTGGTCGAGCTGCTCAAGCAGCCGCAGTACTCGCCGTACTCGGTGGTCGACGAGGTCATCGTGATCTGGGCCGGCACCACGGGCCAGCTCGACGACATCCCGGTCGGCGACGTCCGCCGCTTCGAGCAGGACTTCCTGGGCTGGATCAAGCGGCACCGCAGCGACACCTACACCGCGATCGACTCGACCGGCCTGCTGTCGGACGACGACGTCGAGAACCTGAAGAGCGGCGTGACCGAGTTCAAGGAGCTTTTCAAGCGCGGCGAGACGGGTTCGGCGGTCAACGAGAACCCGGCCGAGCCCCTCGAAGAGGGTCGCCAGACGCGTGAGACGGTGACCCGCGAGGTCAACCGTCCGGCCGAAGAGAAGTAGTCATGGCCGGTCAGGTACAGGCTCTCCGACGGCGCATCCGCACCGTCAAGTCGACCAAGAAGATCGCGAAGGCGCAGGAGCTGGTCGCGACCAGCCGCATCGCCAAGGCTCAGGAGCGGGTCAACGCCTCCAAGCCGTACGCGGAGGCGATCACCCAGGTCCTGACCGCCTTGGCGTCCAACGCGACGATCGACAACCCCCTGCTGGTCCCGCGCGAGCGGGTCCGGCGGGCGGGTGTCCTGCTCATCACGAGTGACCGCGGCCTGGCCGGCGCCTACAACGCCAACGCCATCCGCACCGCCGAGCAGCTGATCGAGCGCCTCAAGGCGGACGGCAAGGAGCCGGTCCTGTACGTCGTCGGCCGCAAGGGCGTCGGCTACTACCGGTTCCGCAACCGGCCGATCGAGGCCAGCTGGACGGGCTTCTCCGAGCGTCCGTCGTTCCCCGACGCCAAGACGATCGGCGACGCCCTGCTGGACGCGTTCATCGCCGGCGCGGACGACACCGACAGCACCTATGGCCCCGACGGGATCCAGGGCGTCGACGAGCTGCACATCGTCAGCACGCAGTTCAAGTCGCTGATGACGCAGAGCGCCGAGGCGCACTTCCTGGCCCCCATGCAGGTCGAGGAGCGCGAGGTCGAGCCCGGTCTGCGCCCGGCCTACGAGTTCGAGCCGGACGCCGACGAGCTGCTCGACGCGCTGCTGCCGAAGTACCTCAACACGCGGATCTACGCGGCGTTGCTGGACTCGGCGGCAAGCGAGTCGGCGTCGCGGCGGCGGGCGATGAAGAGCGCGTCGGACAACGCGGACGACCTGCTCAAGCGGTACACGCGCGAGATGAACTCCGCGCGGCAGGCCGCGATCACCCAGGAAATCAGTGAGATCGTTGGCGGCGTCGAGGCGCTGTCCTCGGCAGGAAGTGATACGTGATGACTGCTGTAGCTGAGCCCACCAAGGCGGAGACCGGTGTCGGCCGCGTCGTCCGGGTCATCGGCCCGGTCGTCGACGCCGAGTTCCCCCGGGACGCCATGCCCGACATCTTCAACGCGCTGCACGTCTCGGTGACCCTGTCCGAGGGCACCAAGACGCTGACGCTGGAGGTCGCCCAGCACCTGGGGGACAACATCGTCCGCGCCATCTCGATGCAGCCGACCGACGGCCTTATCCGCGGGGCCGAGGTCTCCGACACCGGCTCGCCGATCTCGGTGCCCGTCGGTGACGTGACCAAGGGCCACGTGTTCAACGCCCTGGGCGAGGTGCTCAACGTCGACCCGTCGACGCTGGACATCCAGGAGCGCTGGTCGATCCACCGCAAGCCCCCGGCGTTCGCCGACCTCGAGCCGAAGACCGAGATGCTGGAGACCGGCATCAAGGTGCTCGACCTGCTGGCGCCGTACGTGCGCGGTGGCAAGATCGGCCTGTTCGGCGGCGCGGGCGTGGGCAAGACGGTGCTCATCCAGGAGATGATCATCCGGGTTGCCCGTAACTTCGGTGGTACGTCGGTGTTCGCCGGCGTGGGTGAGCGCACCCGCGAGGGCAACGACCTCATCCTCGAGATGGAAGAGGGTGGCGTGCTCGACAAGACCGCCCTCGTCTTCGGCCAGATGGACGAGCCGCCGGGCACCCGCCTGCGGGTCGCCCTGTCCGCGCTGACCATGGCGGAGTACTTCCGGGACGTCCAGAACCAGGAGGTGCTGCTCTTCATCGACAACATCTTCCGGTTCACCCAGGCCGGCTCCGAGGTCTCCACCCTGCTCGGCCGCATGCCGTCGGCCGTGGGTTACCAGCCCACGCTGGCCGACGAGATGGGCGAGCTGCAGGAGCGGATCACCTCGGTCCGGGGCAAGGCCATCACCTCGCTCCAGGCGATCTACGTGCCCGCCGACGACTACACCGACCCGGCGCCGGCCACCACGTTCGCCCACCTGGACGCGACGACCAACCTCGAGCGGTCGATCTCCGACAAGGGCATCTACCCCGCCGTGGACCCGCTGGCCTCCAGCTCGCGAATCCTGGCGCCCGAGTTCGTCGGCGCCGAGCACTACACGGTCGCCCGTGAGGTGCAGCGCATCCTGCAGAAGTACAAGGACCTGCAGGACATCATCGCCATCCTCGGTATGGACGAGCTCTCGGAAGAGGACAAGGTCACGGTGCAGCGGGCTCGCCGCATCGAGCGTTTCCTCTCCCAGAACACGTACGCTGCCGAGCAGTTCACCGGCGTGCCCGGCTCGACGGTCCCGCTCAAGGAGACCATCGAGGCGTTCAAGAAGATCAGCGAGGGCGAGTACGACAACTTCCCCGAGCAGGCCTTCTTCATGTGCGGCGGCCTCGAGGACCTCGAGAAGAACGCGCACGAGCTCATGAAGGGCTGATTCAGCCTCAGCGTCACCGGAGCCGCGCCGACCGTGATGGTCGGCGCGGCTTCGTCGTTCCCAGCCGTAACCATGTCCGATTTGTGGTGGTTGTAGCGCGCGAGAGCCGGCCGCACTGGTTACTCTTGACCATCGGTCGTGATCGAAGGGGAGCACGTGACGAAGTCTTCGAAGCGGACGCCCCTGTGGGCTCGGCTCTGCGCCATCTTCGGCTGTGTGCTCATGGTCGTGGCCGGTGGCGCCCTGGTCGCCCAGCAGGTGCTGGTGTCGCGCTACGCCGGCGCGGTCGAGACGCAAGACCTGTTCGGCAACGCGGCCGCGGCCGGCAGCGAGCAGAAGGTCTCCGACATCAAGGGCCCGCTCAACATCCTGCTGGTCGGCATCGACCCGCGTAGCGACGAGCAGACCCCGCTGTCCGACTCGATCATCGTGGCCCACATCCCGGCCGACATGAAGCAGGCCTACCTGTTCTCGATCCCGCGCGACCTGGTGGTCGACATCCCGCCCTTCGCCAAGACCGGCTTCAAGGGTGGCCGTTCCAAGATCAACGCAGCCATGGGGTACGGCAGCGCGGTCGGCAACGGCAAGCACGACGTGGTCCAGGGCTTCGACCTGCTGGCCAAGACGGTCGGGCAGCTCACCGGCATCCCGACCTTCGACGCCGGCGCGATCATCAACTTCAACGGTTTCAAGGCGATCGTCGAGGCCATGGGCGGCGTCACCATGACGATCGACCAGAACGTGAAGTCGGAACACCTGCAGCCCAACGGCAAGCCGCGCCCGCGCCTGTCCCGCTGCGCCGACAACTCGTGCGCCCACCCGTATTACGGCCCCCAGGCCGAGTACAAGAAGGGCACCTACCACCTGCAGGCGTGGCAGGCCCTGGACTACGTGCGGCAGCGCTACGGCCTGCCCCGGGGCGACTACGACCGCCAGCGTCACCAGCAGCAGTTCATCAAGGCCATGGCCAAGCAGGCGCTCAGCAAGAACGTGATCACCAACCCGGCCAAGCTCGACGCGGTGCTCAAGGCGGCCGGCAAGGCACTCATCTTCGACGGCAACGGCCACAGCATCGTCGATTGGGGCTTCGCGATGAAGAACATGCGCTCCGACGACATGACCCTGATCAAGCTGCCCGGCAACTCGATCATCGACAACGGCAAGTACCGGGGCGAAGAGCTGGACTCGAGCGCGAAAGACTTCTTCGCCGCCGTCCGGCAGGACCAGGTCCGCAACTTCATCTTCCGCAACCCCGAATACATCAACACCAACAGCTGATCACCTGTGGTAGTCACCACCCCCTACCACGGCGGCCCGGGGGTGCCGTTTAGACTTCACCCAATAGTTGAAGCAGCCTGAACAGGGAGACCACGTGGCCAACCAGCTGCCCGTCAAGGTCGTTGCCGTCGAGGAGCGTGTCTGGTCCGGCGAGGCCGAAATGCTTGTCGCGCGCACCACCGAGGGTGAGATCGGTGTGCTGCCGGGTCACTCGCCGCTCCTGGGCCTGCTCAAGGAGCCGTCGCAGGTGCGGGTCAAGCTCGCCGGCGGCGAACAGCTCACCTACGACGTATCGGGCGGCTTCCTCTCGATCGACGCCGACGGCGTGACCGTCCTGGCCGAGAGCGCCACGCCCGCCACCCCCGAGTCCCGCTGACTCCGGCGATGCAGGTTCTGGAAGTCTTCGGAATCTGTATCGTCGCGCTGCTCGCGCTCCTGTTCCTGGTTTTCTTCCGCCGCCGGCTGCTCATGGCCGGCGGCGGAACCATTCGCCTGCAGATCCGCGTCACCGAGCTCGTGCCCGGCCGTGGCTGGTCCACGGCGATCGGCCAGTTCGCCGGCGGCACGCTGCGCATCCACCGCCTCTTCAGCTTCGCCATCCGCCCCAAGCGCACGCTCGACCGCGCGTCGACCACGGTCGCCGGCCGCCGCCTCCCCGAGGGCCCGGAAAGGCTGACGATGCCCGGCCACTGGGTGATCCTGCGCCTGGCCACCACCGCCGACGAGCTCGAGATCGCGATGGCCGAGTCCACGGTGACCGGCTTCCTCTCCTGGCTCGAGGCCGCCCCACCCGGCCAGCCCGGCAGCGTCGCGCCCCGCCCGGCCATCCGCCCCGACGCCATCTAGCGCCTGTTGGTGCCGATTGGCTCTCGTCGCCGGGGGCCGCCTCTTCTAGCGTCGAGCCATGCGCATCCGAATCGTCGACGCCTTCACCGACCGCCCGTTCGCCGGCAACCCGGCCGGCGTGGTCGTGCTCGACCAGCCCGAGTTCCCCGACGCCGACTGGATGAGCCGGGTCGCGACCGAGGTCAACCTGTCCGAGACCGCCTTCGTCCACCCGCTCGACGGCGACGAGGCCGACTACGCGCTGCGCTGGTTCACGCCGGCCGTCGAGGTCAACCTGTGCGGCCACGCCACCCTGGCCACGGCCCACGTGCTGGCCCTCGAAGGCACCGTACGGTTCCGGACCCGCAGCGGCGTGCTGACCGCCACCACCACCGACGACTGGATCACGCTCGACTTCCCGACCGCGCCGCTGTCGCCCGTCGCCCCCGACCCCGAGTTGCTGGACGTGCTCGGCGCCACCCCCGTCTCGGTCCACCACACCGGCCCGAACACCGACGACCTGCTGCTCGAGCTGTACGACGAGAAGGCCGTCCGCGAGCTGACCCCCGACCTGGCCACGCTCGCCGGCTACGAGCAGCGCGGCGTCGTGGTCACCGCCCAAGCGGATGGCCCTTCCGCGGACTACGACTTCGTGTCCCGCTTCTTCGGCGCGGCCGCGGGAGTGGGCGAAGACCCGGTCACCGGCAGCGCCCACACCGCCTTGGCCCCGTTCTGGTCGGAGAAGCTGGGCGGCCGCAGCGACATGGTCGGCTACCAGGCGTCGGCCCGCGGCGGCTACGTCCGGGTCTCCCTGCGCGGCGACCGCACCCACCTGACCGGCCAGGCCGTCACCGTCATCGACGGCACCCTGCTCACCTGACCATCAGACCGGCGTAGAGGCGATCGCGCAGCGCGTTGGCCCGCTGCTTGGGCAGGGCCCGGTGCAGATCGCGCAGCACGACCCGGAGCAACACGTTGACCTCGCCCTCGCGCAGACCCAGCCGCTCCCGCGACGCCGGGGGCAGCTCGGCCGCCGGGGTCGCCGACTCGATGGTGACCTCTTCGACCAGGTGTGCGTCGCCCCCCAGCAGCTCGCGCACCCGGTCCCCGAGGTCCTCGACGGTGATCTCCACCGGCAGGGCCACCGACAGGTCCCGCCGGGCGGCCGGCTGCGCCGACACCGGCCGGTACGGCGTCAGGTCCGTCATCTGCGCGGCCACCCGCGGATCCTCCGAGCGCAGCAGCCGGATGTCGTCGACGCCCTTACGCAGCATGAGCAGCCGGTCCAAGCCCAGGCCCAGCGCCAGCCCGGTGGTCAGATGCGGAGCGGCCACCCCGCACTCGCCGATCTCCACCCAGGTCTCGCCCGACCACGCTTCGATCTCGAGACCGTCGGTGGTGTACGGGTGGATGGCCGGGCGCACCCGCCATGGCGTGCCCGGCAGGGCGGCCGTCACGGCCACCGCCACCAGTTCGATCAGGTCAGCCGGACCGCGGGTGATGCGCCAGAGGTCGAGTTGGTGCGGCGTGCCCGTGTGCAGCCGGTCGATGGAATCGCGCCGATAGACCATCCCCGGGCAGGCGATCAGTGCCTCGTCAGCCGTCAGATTTCGCAACGCCCCCGGTATCAGGGCCGAGGTCTGGGACCGCAACATGCGCCGCTCGTCGACGTAACGCGTGTACCGGCTGTCCCGAGCCGCCGCCTCGGGCGAGTAGCCCAACCGGTCGTAGTTGTCGGCCACGTCGACGATCCGCTCCCCGCGATGGACGACAAGTTCGGCGGCGGGCCACTTGGCGGTGGCGGCGCTGGTCACAGCCGCAACGATCAGCTGAATCGCATGCGGTCCCTGAGCCGGGTCGGTGAGGTCGCGGACGGCCAGATCGGTAGAGAGGGACATCGGCTTCTCCTTCGGGTAAAGGGGGAAGCCGAAACGAAGAACGGCCGCCCCAGTGGGACGACCGTGAGAAAACGCGCAGATCAGCCGGCCGCCGACAGGGGCGGGCCGAACGAAGCTGCGCGTGAGGTCATGCCTTCGATGGTGACACTCGCCGCGACCTACGTCATCGGGTTTTCCACAGTTGCGCGCTGTCCACAGGCGCTCAGCACGATCTCGCGCAAACACGCGAAAATGACCTCGGGGGCTCCCCCTTGGGAGGGCGGGGTCCCGGTGGTCGACGATCTTGAGGGGCGGAGCGAAAAGCCTAGTCAGGCGGCCCGGCTTGCAGTTCGACCTCGAAGCCCCACGGGTCCTCGAGGTAGGCGGCGTACGAGTCAGGCCCGCCCGCGCGCGGATGCCGCTCGGGAAAGAGCAGCGCCCACCCGTGCTCGGCCGACGCCGTGGTCAGGCGGTCGACCTCGGCCCGGCTGCCCGCGTTGAAGGCCAGGTGGTTCAGCCCAGGCGCCAGCCGATCATGCACGTCACCCGACAATGCCGGCGACTGCTCCAGCACCAGATAGACCCCCGAACACAGCCACGAGCGACCACCCGGCCAGTCCTGGTACTGCTGCCAGCCCAGCTCGCCCAGCAGCCACCCCCACGGCCCGAGAGCGCCGTCCAGGTCGGGCACCCACAACTCGACGTGGTGCAGCATCAGGCCGCGCCGCCGCCCGGCACCCATTTCACGTCGCCGCCGGGGTTGGCCGTGCGGGACAGGATGAACAGCAGGTCGGAGAGGCGGTTGAGATATTTCGCGGGCAGGTCGCTCGTACGCTGGGGGTCGGCTTTCATCAGGGTCCAGGTCGAGCGCTCGGCTCGGCGGGCCACCGTGCGGGCCACGTGCAGCAGCGCCGCCCCCGGCGTGCCGCCCGGAAGGACGAAGCTGTCGAGGGCGGGCAGGTTCTCGTTGAACTCGTCGCACCAGCCCTCGAGGCGGGTCACGTACTCCTCGGTGATCCGCAGGGGCGGGTACGGCGGGTTCTCGGTCTCGGGGTTGCAGAGGTCGGCCCCGACGTCGAAGAGATCGTTCTGGATGGCCGTCAGCACCGTGCGCAGCTCGGTGGGCAGGTCACCGAGGGCCAGGGCGACCCCGAGGGCGGCGTTGCACTCGTCGGTGTCGGCGTACGCGACGATGCGCGGATCGGTCTTGTCGGCGACCTCGTTGTTGCCGAGGCGGGTCTGCCCGGCGTCGCCGGCGCGCGTGTAGATACGGGTGAGGTGAACGGCCATCCCCCCACCCTACGGACGCGGGGGTGGGCGGCGGCCAATACCATGGCCCGCGTGGATGTGATCAGGGTGAAGGGCGGCACGCCGCTGACCGGTGAGGTCACTGTGGGCGGTGCGAAGAACTCGGCGCTCAAGCTGATGGCGGTGGCCCTGCTCGCGCCGGGCCGCAGCGTGGTCGAGAACGTTCCGCGCATCACCGACATCGCGATCATGGCTGAGGTGCTGCGCCGGCTGGGCTGCCAGGTCACGCTCGAGGGCGGCCAGGCGGTCATCGACGTGCCGGACGCGCCGGGCAGCGAGGCCGACTACGACCTGGTCCGGCGCCTGCGGGCGTCGATCTGCGTCCTGGGTCCGCTGCTGGCCCGTACGGGCTACGTCCGCGTCGCCCTGCCCGGCGGCGACATGATCGGCTCGCGTGGCCTCGACATGCACGTCAGCGGTCTGGCCCGGATGGGTGCGCAGATCTCCGGCGAGCACGGCTTCGTCATCGCCTCGGCCCCGGGCGGCCTGCGCGGCAGCAAGATCTGGCTGGACTTCCCGAGCGTCGGCGCCACCGAGAACCTGCTGATGGCGGCCGTCCTGGCCCAGGGCGTGACCGAGATCGACAACGCCGCCCGCGAGCCCGAGATCGTCGACATCTGCGAGATGCTGACGGCGATGGGCGCCAAGATCGACGGGGCCGGCACGTCGACCCTGACCATCGAGGGCGTCGAGTCGCTGCAGCCCGTGCGCCACCGCACCATCGGCGACCGGATCGTGGGCGGCACCTGGGCCTTCGCGTCGGCCATGACCCGCGGCGACGTGGTGGTCAACGGTGTCCGGCCCGAGTTCCTCGACCTCGCGCTCGACAAGCTGGTCACGGCGGGGGCCACGGTCGAGCCGGGGGACAACCAGTTCCGTGTACGCATGACCGAGCGCCCCAAAGCGGTCGACGTCGTCACCCTGCCCTACCCGGGTTTCGCCACCGACCTGCTGCCGATGGCGCTGGGCCTGGCCTCGGTGGCCGAGGGCTCCTCCCTGGTGACCGAGAACATCTTCGACGGCCGCTTCATGTTCGTGAACGAGATGGTGCGCCTGGGCGCCGACATCCGCACCGACGGCCACCACGCGGTCGTGAACGGGCGCGAGCGGCTGTCGGGGGCGCCGGTGCGGGCCACCGACATCCGGGCCGGGGCCGGGCTGGTCATCGCCGGTCTGTGCGCCGAGGGCGTGACCGAGGTCGGCGAGGTCCACCACATCGACCGCGGCTACCCCGACTTCGTCAACGACCTGGCCAAGCTGGGCGTCGAGGTCGAGCGGGCCGACGTCCCCGAGCCGACGTTCGATTTCTGAGACCTAGAGGGCGAGTCGCCGCGCTTCCTCGAGCTGGTCGGCGAAGACCAGCACGACCGTGCGCCCGTCACGGTCGTACGTCTGGGTGGCTCTGATCCCCGCGTCGCCGAGCCGCCGGCGGATCTCGTCGGCGATCTCGGCGTCGGCCGTGACAGCGGCCGGGCGGAGCAGGCCGTAGTCGGGTTCCCGGTCACCGAAGATGGCCAGACCCGATTCCGGGTCCCGGACCGAGGTCCACTGCAGGCCCATCCGCCAGAAGACCGCTCCGAGGAGGCCGACCAGTCCGACGGCGACCAGCGGCCCGATGAGATACCAGCCGTTCCCGGACGCCATGGGCACAGTCTCGCACCGGAACCGGGCGCTTTTACGGGGAATTGCCCCGATAGAGGTCCCACCCCTGGCCTGAGTTTCCGTTCAGTAGCCCCGCTAGGGTGAGCTAGTTGTTCCCGGCGTCACAGAGGAGTGCGTTTCATGGCGGGTCGTTTGGCGGTCATCGGCTCCGGACTGATGGGTTCCGGCATCGCGCAGGTCTCGGCCCAGGCCGGGTGGCAGGTCACGATGCGCGACGTGGACGACGCGGCGACGAGCCGCGGCATGGCGGCGATCCGCGACTCGCTGAGCCGGTTCGCGGCCAAGGGCAAGATCACCGAGGAGGAAGCCGAGGCCACCCTCGCCCGGATCACCCCCACCACCGACCTCGACGCCGCCGCCGAGGCCGACGTCGTGGTCGAGGCCATCTACGAGAAGGTGGAGGCCAAGCACGAGGTCTTCCGCGTGCTCGACAAGATCTGCAAGGCCGACGTGGTGCTGGGCACCAACACCTCGGCCATCCCGATCACCCAGATCGCCACGGCGACCGCGCGGCCCGAGTCGGTCGTCGGCATCCACTTCTTCTCGCCGGTGCCGATGATGAAGCTGGTCGAGCTGGTCCGCGGCTACCAGACCTCGGACGACACGCTGGTCGCGGCCCGCGCCTACGCCGAAGAGGTCGGCAAGACCTGCGTCGAGGTCAAGCGCGACGTCGCCGGCTTCGTCTCCAACCGGCTGTTCTCGGCGATCCTGGTCGAGGCGGTCAAGCTGGTCGAGTCGGGCGTGGTCAGCCCGGCCGACCTCGACACAGTGATGAAGCTGGGCTTCGGGCACTCCATGGGTCCGCTGGCCACGGTCGACCTGACCGGCCTCGACGTCATGCTCAACGCGGCGAGCAACATCTACCGCGACACCGCGGACGAGAAGTTCTTCCCGCCGGAGCTGCTGCAGCGCATGGTCCAGGCCGGCGACCTCGGCCGCAAGAGTGGCAAGGGCTTCTACACGTACTGAGGTGGCGTAGCCTGCCTTATGTGAACAATACGGGCGCGGCGGCGCCGGAGGAGATGCAGTGGGCGCTCGCCGAGGCGAGCAAGGAAGCCCTGGCTGTCGCCCCGGGCTGGTTCCGCACGTGGGCGACCGCCGAGGACAAGTGGTCGGCCGTCAACGTGCGGGCGGCCACCCAGGTCATCGTCAACCACAGCCGTGAGGACGGCCGGCACCCCAACAGCTGGACGGTGCGGGCCGTCTTCGGCACCCACGCGGTCGAGCTGCGCGTGGGCCCGTACGACTCGAAGGATCAGGCCATCCTGGTCGCGCACGCCGTGCTCTCGGTGGCCTACAACGGCACGACCTAGGAGTTCTGCTCCTGCTCCTCGCGGTCGGACGTGGCGACCCGCAGCCGCACCTTGGTGATCGCGCGCCCGGTGACCTCGGCCACCTCGGCCCGGTGCCCGTCGATCTCGACCACCTCACCGGCCTCGGTCGGGATGTGCCCGAGGTGGGCCAGCACCAGCCCGGCGACCGTGGTGTAGTCGCCCTCGTCGAGCCGCTCGACGTCGACGCCGATGTCGGGCAGGTCGTGGATCGGGAACGTGCCGGGCAGCAGCATCGCGCCGTCCGGCTCGCGCACCACGGACTGCACGTCGCGGTCGGTCTCGTCGTAGATCTCGCCCACGACCTCCTCGACCAGGTCTTCCATGGTGACGATGCCGTCGATGGCGCCGCGCTCGTCGACGACCAGGGCCAGCTGCTGACGCTGGACGCGCATCTGGCGCATCGCGTCCGACACCTTCAGCGTCTCGGGCAGGAACAGCGGGGCGAACATGTGATTGCGTACGGGACCCTCGGCGTCCACGAGATCACGCAGGTGCACCACGCCGAGCACGTCGTCCAGGCCCATCGGCCCGGTCACCGGCGCCCGCGAGTGCCCGCCCGCGATCAGCTGGCTCAGCGCCTCGTGCGACGGCGCGTCGGCCGGCACGACCAGAACATCCCTGCGCGGTACGAGGATCTCGCGCAGGATCCGGTCCGCGATCTCGAAGGCGCCGCTGATGATGGTGCGCTGCTCCGGCGTGAACTCCTGCTGCTGGGTGACCAGGTCGCGGATCTCCTCGGTGGAGACCTCCTCGCGGCCGCCCTCGGGGTCGTTGCCGGTGATCCGGACGATCATGTCGGTCGACTTGCCGAGCAGCCAGACCACCGGCCGCGACAGCGACGCCAGCATGTCGAGCGGCCGGGCCACCACCATCGCCCAGCCCTCGGCCCGCTGCATCGCGATGCGCTTGGGGGCCAGTTCGCCCACGACCAGGGTGAAGAAGGTCAGCACGATGGTGACGAGCACGATCGCCACCGGGTTGGCCGCCGATCCGAGGAAGCTGAGCGGACCCTCCAGCGGCTTGGCCAGCGAGACCGCGGCCGAGGCCGAGGCCAGGAAGCCGGCCAGCGTGATGCCGATCTGGATGGTGGCCAGGAACCGGTTCGGGTCGCGGGCCAGTTTGGCCAGCGTGCGGCCGGTGCGCGACTGCCGCTCGAGCCGCTGGAGCTGACTGTCGCGCAGCGAGATCAGGGCCATCTCGCTGCCCGAGAACGCCGCGTTGAGCAGCACCAGGACCACGACGAGGACGATCTGCCAGCCATATCCGCCCATGGCGGCGACCAACTCCTTAGCTCAGGGATCACGCCGGTGTACCCGCCGGCGGCCGTGATCAAGCCTGTCAGTGGGTCGAAGCGAAAGCCAGCGACATCAAGGTTGCGGCGACCATGCCGCCCAGCAGGGTCAGGCCGATGCCGCCGATGTCGAGCCGGGCCTGCAGGCGGCGGTGCGCGAAGAACGCGGCCGCCGGCACCCCGGCCGACGGCGCGACCAGGAAAGCCAACCAGCCCAGCGTACGGATGACGGCCCCGCCCCACACGCCGGTGCTCCCGAACGAGACGAGACCCGAGCCGACCAGCCCGGCCAGCGCGGCCACGAACGCCCCGACCAGCGGCAGCAACGGCAACGACCAGCGCGGCAGCGCCCGCCGCCCGGCCGGGCGGATCGTGTAGTCGATGCGGTCGGCCACCTGGGCCAGCAGGGCCCGCGGCGACTGCCGGGCGGGCGGCGGATCCATTGTTTCCGACGCCCGGGGCAGCGCGGCCCGCGGGACCGCTTCGACCGGCGCCGGCTCCGGCAGTTCCCCCAGCGTGCGTACGCGCAGACCGCGCGCCCGCCGTAGCTGGTCCCACAACCGGGCCGCCTCCCGGTCCACATCGAGCACCTGGGCCGCCGCCGCCCCGGCCCACTGGTCGGCCGACAGCGCGTCGCCCTCGGCCCGGGCCAGCTCCCCGCCGGCCTGAGCCGCGTTCTCCTGGTACGCCTGCTCGGCATTGCCCAGGGCGGCGTCGCGCCGGCGCGTGGCCTCGGCCAGCGCGCTCACCATCAGCTGGTAGTCCCGGCCGATGGGCTGGCGGTCACGTGTGGTCACTGTTCACCTCGTACGGGACGATGACTTCCGGGGTTCGGTGCACCGAGCGGTCGAAGAACAGGGCCCGCCGGCTGCGCGGATACCAGGCCGGCCCGCCGGGTTGCGGATACAGCGGCGCGAGGTCGGCCCCCTGCACGTCCAGCGCCACCCAGGCCCCGATCGCGTCGAGCCGGGCCCCGACCCCGCCCAGCGAGTCGCGCAGCCGGTTCACCGAACGCCACCACCCGAGTACGTGGGTGCGCCGCTCGGGTCCGTCCGTGAGCAGCGACCGCAGCGACACGTCGGCCGTGGCGTCGAGGGCGTAGCCGATCACGTAGTGCGGGATCGGCGTCTCCTCCAGCGCCGGCGGCCCGTCGCACCAATCGGCCGACGGCAGCTCGGCCATCAGCCGGGCCGCGGGGCGGGACGCGTCCGGGTCGAGGCAGACGATGCTGAAGTGGGCCGGTCCCTGCGCGGCCAGCGACAACGCCGCCGCCGCGAGCACGTCGCAGGCCTCGTCGGTGCGGGTGCCGAGCACGGCCAGGTTGCGCCCCGGCATCCGCCCCAGCCGCAGCCGGGCCGGCCGGGCGGCCACGTCGATTCGTTCGCCCAGCACCGCGCCCGGCGACGAGCCGACCGGAGTGGCCGCGTCGGGCACCGGGCCGGACGGGCGGCACGTCTCGGGCAGCAGCGGCACCGCGTCCCCGTCGAACAGGCGCGGCTCCTCGCACCCGTCCGGCCGGTCGCGCCACAGCCGGCGTTGCAGGCTGCGCCAGACCAGGCGGTCACCGGCGTCCGGCAGCCGCACGATCTGGTTGGCCCCGGACGTGCCGGACTGGGTGTTCACGACCGCGTGGAAGCGGGGGATGACCGCGGCCGCCAGGTTGTCGTCGGCCAGGATGCGGCGGGCCTTGGGCAGGGCGATCCGCAGCGTGAACTGTCCGATCAGGCCGGAGCGCCCCCACAACGCCTCGATCCCGGAGACGTCCTGCGAGGCCAGGATCAGGTGGATGCCCTGCGAACGTCCCCGGCGGGCCAGGTCCTCGAGCAGCGCCACGGCCTCGTCGGCGACCGCGTCCCGCCCGGCCAGCAGCACCTGGAACTCGTCGATCACGGCGACGATGCGCGGCCAGTGCCCGGCCGGGTCCTCGGCCCGCAGCTCGGCCAGTTTGGACGCGTCCACCCGCTTGGCCGCCTGGGCCCGGGTCCGCAGCTCCTCGCCCAGGTGGCGCAGCATGGCCAGGCCGAACTCGCGGTCGGAGTTGACGTTGATGCCGGCCAGCCGCACCTGGGGCAGCCAGGCCGGGTCGCGCGGCCCCGGCACGAACCGCGCGAACGACACCCCCTCCTTGAAGTCGAGCAGGTAGAGGGCGAGTTCCTCGGGCCCGTAGCGGGTGGCCAGCCCGGCCAGCCAGGCGTAGATCAGGTTGGTCTTGCCCGACCCCGACGGCCCGCCGATCAACGCGTGCGGCGGGTCGTCCCCCAGCGGCACGTCGATCAGCGTGCCGTCGGTGCTGTCGCCGATCGGCGCCACCAGCCCGTGGGCCGACGACTCGGCCCAGAGCTCGCGCGGCTCCAGGTCGGCCAGCCGGGCCGGCGGTGGCCCGGCCCGCAGGCGCTCGGCCGCACCCCGGCAGAAGGCGGTCACCCGTTCCACCGGTGGCGGCGGATCGAGCCGGATCTCCAGGTCACCGGTGAGGTCGCAGGTCGCCCGCTGGTCGGTCACGGTCAGCCGGCGCACGCTCGGGTGCTCGGTCAGTTCCAGCCCGCGTACGACGAGATGGACGCCGCACGACACTCCCGTGCGCACGATCCGGTCGAGCTGGGCCCGCTGGCCGTTGGTCAGCTCCTGTCCGGTGGCCGCGTCGGCCAGCAGCACGACCACCCGCCACGGTTCGGCCCGCGGACCGGCCGTGGCCGCGGTCAGGTCGGCCAGCGACTGGTGCTCACCGGCCAGCACCGACTCGTTGACCCGGCAGATGTGCTCGACCAACTCGTCGAGCGTCGCCCCGAGGCTGCCCGGCCCGACGAACGAGATGCCGAGCGGCGCGAACGAGGCCAGCGTGCCACCCAAGTGCTCGGGGTCGTACACAGTGAGCTGCACGTCCCCGGGCCGGGTGGTGCCGAGCGCCCGCAGCAGCAGGCCGGTGATCACCGCGTCCGTCTCGGCCGACGGCCCGCTCAGGTTCAGGTGGGCCGCGTCCAGGAACGGGATCAGGGCCGGCAGCGCCGCGGTGTCGTCGAGGGTCAGCGTGCCGATCCGCAACAGCCCCGGCCGGGTCCCCGGCTCGGGCTCGGTCGGCGACCACATCCGCCACGGCAGCCCGGCCGCCCCGCTCGCACTGAGCGCGGCCAGGTGCCGCACGTTCCCGGCCAGCCGCGACGACTCGAACTGGAAGCGCCGCTGGATGTCCCGCCGGGCGGCGTCCCGGGCCTCGGCCAGCTGGTTGAGGCAGGTCGAGTACGCGTCCCGGACGAGCCGTCGCCGGTTCTGGGCCTCACCGCGCGCGGACTCGGCGTCGGCCAGCACCGCCCGGGCCGCCCCGCGCGCCTCGGCCAGCTCCCGCCGGACAGTGGCGACCAGCTCGTTGCGGTGGCTAACCACCAGACCCCCCGAAGCCCATGATGGGGGATTTTACCGATTTGGCCGCTTATCGGCAGATTATGTGCTGCGTGTCGGCGCGGTCCGGTTACCCCGGGGCCGGGCCACACCCCGCACCTCCGGGCTGGTCAACTCGGCCCACAACCGGGCCGCGACCAGGTCGGCGGCCTCGTTGTGCCACCGCCGCAGCGTCCCGCGCGGCACGTAGCGGCGCATCCAGTCGACCGCCTGCCGGGCTTCCAGCTCCAGGCCGTCCGTGCGCATCTTCCGGGCGTACGGATTCAGTCCCAGGACCCCGCAGAAGAGCAGCGCGTTGTAGAGCCGCCACTCGTCGCCGGTGCCGAACGGCCCCGCCGGGCGCAGTGTCTCGACCCCGGCCCGCAGCACCGCCCGCAACTCGGTGGCTCGTTCCAACGGCAGATCGAGCGCTCGACCCGCCAACCGCTGGTCCACCGCGGGCAGGTCGGTCAGCGGCGACCGCATCAACCGGCTGAGATCGCCGTAGTTGTCGAGCGCCTGCCGGGCGTACCGAAGGAAGTCGCTCTCGGCCGTGGCCGGCAGCCGCCGCCGCGACTGATGCCGGGGCAACGCGTCAGCCACCTGCGACAACGCGGCCCGGTTCCGGCGCAGCCGATCGTCGCCCCGGAAAGCCAGCAGGTCGAGCCCGCGCCGCACCGCCCCGCCCAGCCCGGTCACGGTCATCACCACGGCCAGCAGGGCGAACTGGAGGAACGTCAGGACCGGCTCGTCCCCGACGGCGAACAACGTGACCGCCACCGGCCCGCCGACGAGCACGGTCGCGATGACCGCGGCCGTCGCCGCCCGGATCAGATCGGGCCGCAGCCGCTCACCCACATCCAGCGCGTCCGACACGGCGACCAGGAACCCGAGCACCAGCAGGTCGAGCCCGATCGCGGCCACCACCAGACCCGACGAGCCCAGCTCGACCGGTAGCAGCAGCGCGGCCAGGGCCAGCCCGTACAGCGCGGCCGCCACGGCCAGAGCGGCGGCGAGCATCGGCGGCCGAACCTGATCCCGGAACCGCCACAGCAGGAAGAGCGCCCCCAGCAGCGGAACCAGCACCACCAACCGGCCCACCGGCGGCAGCACCACCGACACCACCAGGAACAGCCCGCCGAGCACGCGCCAGCCCAACTCGATCTGGCGCCGCTCCGGCACCGAGACCGGAAGCAGCGCCACCGCCGCGCCCGCCCAGAGCAGGGCCGGAGCACAGAGCAGGACCTGCGTGGCGGTGCCGTCGGCGTCGGCGCTCCACAGTGCCACCCCCGCGGCGTACGCCAATAGAGCGGACGCCGCCCGCAGCGCCGCCGGACGGGCCGGGTCGCGGCCGATCAGATAACAGGCGGCCCACCACGTCAGGGCGAAGGCAGGAACAGCGAGCGCGGGCACCCGGAGAGTCAATCAAACAGCTGCCGGGTCCCGGAACCCGACAAAACCTTGCGGCGTCGCCGCCGGCGCACCACCCAGACCCCCGCGAACACCAGGAACAGCAGTCCGACCAGGACCAATATCGGCAGCAGAATGGCCAAGACGGACATCAGGACACTCCCGATGTCCTCCGCCGTGCTGGCCACCGGAGCCCCGAAACCGGCCGTTGTGGTGTTCACCACGGGCCGTGAAGCCGCCTTCACCCCATGCACGACCAAGGCGATCACCACCCCGGCCGCGATCGGCACCCACTGGTGCGAGCCGAAGAACGACCCCGGGTCACTGACCGTCACCGTCTCCGACGACGAGCCGGCCCCGAACGCCAGCCCGCCCGCGGTCGGCCGCACCACGGTCTGCACCACGTCGTTCACGTGGTCGACCACCGGCACCTTGTCCGCCACGACCTCGATGGCCAGCAACAAGGCGAGGATCAACAGCGTCCAGCCGTTGCTGAGCCAGCTCCAGCCGGTCGGCAGGTCGATCGTGTCGGTGTAGCGGGCCAACAGCCCCATCGTGAGCAGAGGAATATAGGCATTGAGCCCCGCAGATGCGGCCAGGCCAGTTCCGGTGAGCGCTTCGAGCACGGCTCCAGGATGACAAACCGGCGCGAACGCTGCTTGCCTCGCGCCGCGCCGGTGACGGTACTGTCGTCCGGTGCGCCTGGTCATCGCGAAATGCTCCGTCGACTACGTCGGCCGCTTGTCCGCCCATCTGCCCACAGCGGTCCGCCTGGTGATGGTGAAGGCCGACGGGTCGGTCTCGATCCACGCCGACGACCGTGCCTACAAGCCCCTGAACTGGATGAGCCCACCCTGCAAACTGCAGGAAGCCCCGGGCGTCTGGAAGGTAGTGAACAAGGCCGGCGAGGAACTGAGGATCACCCTCGAAGAGATCTTCCAAGACACGTCGTACGAGTTGGGTGTGGATCCCGGTCTGGTCAAGGACGGGGTCGAGGCGCACCTGCAAGAGCTGCTGGCAGCGCATCCCGAGACGTTCGGTGAGGGCTTCACGCTGGTGCGCCGCGAATTCATGACGGCCATCGGGCCGGTCGATCTGCTCCTCAAGGACGCTTCTGGCCAATCGGTGGCCGTTGAGGTGAAGCGCCGGGGTGAGATCGACGGGGTCGAGCAGTTGACCCGTTATCTCGAATTGATGAATCGGGATCCGTTGTTGGCTCCTGTCCAAGGGGTCTTCGCTGCGCAGGAGATCAAGCCTCAGGCTCGGGTGCTTGCTACTGATCGTGGGATTCGGTGCTTGGTTGTTGACTACGACAAGCTTCGGGGCATGGAGAGGGATGAGCTCACTCTGTTTTAGGGGTGGCTTTCTTGCGCTTGGACGGGTGAGGCCGAGGGCGATCATGCTGGGCTGAAAAGCAACTACGCCCTGCATGATCACCCTCGGCCTCACCCTTGCACGGGGTTCACCTTGCGGTTGCGTTGTGGTTGGCGTTTCTCTGATTGCCTGGCTGAGCTGGGGAAACCCCTTGCGGGTCGGGGGTCTGGCTTCCGCGCTGTGGTGATGCTGGGAGCTTTTCCTACTCAGGCCGGCCTTTGTGGTGGGGTGCGCGTTCGCACCGTGTCGGTTGCGCTTGTGGTCGGTTGGCGAGAGCGCTGCGCGCTCCGCCCGGCTTCAATCGCGGAGTGGCTTGGAATCGGTGGCAGACGAGCGTCACTCAGGCTTCGCAAAGACGTATGGCGGCCCGCCTGAAACGTGCGGCCGTCGATGCCGCGAGGCCGCGGCTTCGCGCGGCGCCCAAGGTCTTAATGCGCCAGTTCAGTACGCTCGTCGCTGGTAGTCCCCACGAGGTAGAACCGCGCCCCGGCCCCCGCGATCACCGCCTGGATCAACACCACGCTCCAGTCCACCCGGCCCTGGGCGATGGCGATCCAAGCCGGAATCCCCAGCAGCAGCATGTCCGGCCCCATGATGGCGTTGACCAGCGGCCCGGTGGACAACGTGCCCATGGGAGTGTCGAGGGGCAGCAACTCGTTACGCACGAACCCCACCCGAGAACGGTGGACAGCCGCGGCCGCCCCCATCGGTCCGAGCACCAACCCGAGCGCCCACCACGGCCCCGACGACAGATCGCCGAGCACGTCCAGCAGCGTCAGCGTCGACGCAGCCCAGATCGCAGCCAGAATTCCCGGGATCCACAGCCGCTGCATCACGGCCTGACGAGACGACAACCCGAGCAACCGCAGCAGCACCGGATTGCCGGCGTCGGTCTTCACGTTGCCGGTGGCGGTCATCCCGGCGATCAGGCAGCCCACCAACACCGCCGCCCCGAGGACCCACCCCGGCCCGCTGCTCAGCAGCACGGGCAGCGACGCCCCGAGCAGCAACCACAACAACCGGCCGCGGCGGCGCAGCGTCAGGAGGACATCCTGGGCGACCAGCACGGGCAGCCGGGGAAACAGGGTGGTCGACCTCAACTGCCGCCGAGCCCAGTACCGGCGCTCGATCATGTCGGTCAGGAACGACGGCTCGATGCCGAAAGCGGTGTCGAACAGCGTCCCCGCAGTGCGCGACGCCTCCAGGATGCGGTCGCTGGGCGTGGCAGCCAGCCCTCGGATCACCACAGCCAGCGCCACCAGCACGACGACCGCTCCGACGGCCACGACCGGCATCAGGACGGCCGGCGTAGGCCAGCCGGAGATCGTTCCGGTCCCGTCGAGTGCAGTCGAGGCGACCAACCCGCCGAGTCCAGCCGCGAACACCAACCCGATCAGCCGGTCGAGGGCATCTCCCCACCGCCCACCGGCCTGCGCGGCCGTGGCGACCAGCAGGAGCGCCAAACCGATGAGCGCACCGCTGCCGACCAGCAGCGCGACCTCATCACCGGCCTCGGAGCGCGGAGCCGCATGCCCGGTGATGGCAAGAGCGGCCACGGCGCCGATCACGGCCGCCACGATCCCGGTGATCCGCAGCGACGGCAGCAGGAGGCGGCGTCGGCTGACCGGCGCCGGGAGCAGCCAGGACGCGGCCGGGCGGCTCAGCGCGAGCGGGCCGAGCCGGCGCAGGGCCAGGTAGAGCAGCCCGTAAATGACGGCGACGAGAGAAGCGGCGGCCAGGGCCGAAGCATCCGGGCGGGGCGGCCAGAAGATCTCGGCGACCTGGCGGTGGAACATCCCGCCGATGATGGCGATCGACAGGGCGCCGACGTAGAGGCTGCCCAGGGTGGCGCCGCGCTCGCGGTGGGCGGACTGGGTGCGGCTGATCCAGCGGCGTACGGGCGCGAGCGGGACGACCGTCATGACGCGAGCGACTCCATAGTGGTGATGGACGCCCCGGACGCTTCCGCGAAGGAGTCGTCGTGGCTGGCCATCAGCAGGGAACCGCCGCCGGCCACGTAGTCGGCGAGCAGGCCGGCGACGTCGGCCCGGCCCTCGCGGTCGAGGCGTTGTTCGGGTTCGTCGAGGATCAGCAGCGAGCTGGGGCGCAGCAACGCGATGGCGAGGACCAGCCGCTGCTTCTGGCCGGACGACAGCGACGGCGGGATCGCGTCGGCGTGACCGGCCAGCCCGAACCGCTCGAGCGCCTCGTCGACCCCGGCCGACGACGGATCCTGGCCGTGGGCCCGGCAGACCAGTTCGGCGTGTTCCCGTGCGGTCAGCCCGGGATACCAGGTGGGCGGTTCGACCGTGGTGACCACGGCCCGCCAGAACTCCGGGGTGGCGCCGGGGTCGCCCCCGAAGACGTGGATCGTTCCCTCGTCGGGCTGTTGGAGGCCGCTGACGCAGCGCAGCAATGTCGACTTGCCGATGCCGTTCTCGCCGACGACGCAGACCCCCTGACCGGCGGGAACGGTCAGCGAGACGCCGACCAGCACGGGTGTGGAGCCGTAACCTACATGCAGGCCGTCCACCTCGACCGCGGGATGATCCACCACTTCAGGGACGCTAGCAGCTACTTCCGGCCGTACAGAATTCGCAGGGCCTTGACGATGCCGGCCACCTGGGCCGGGGTGCGCTCGAAGGTCATCGCGGGCAGAACCGAAGGGCCCCGGCGTACGGTGATCGACTTGGCCCGGGCGAACTCGCGCAGACCGTCCTCGCCGTGGATGCGGCCGAACCCGGATTCGCCGACGCCCCCGAACGGCAGGTTGCCCATGCCGACGAACGTGAGCGTCGAGTTGACGGCGACCATGCCGGAGCGCAGCCGCCGGGCGATGCGCAGCGCGTTCTTCTTGCCGAAGACGGCCCCACCCAACCCGTACGCCGTGTTGTTGGCCTGTTCGACGGCCTCGTCGGCGTCGGCCACTTTGGTGATCGTGAGCGTCGGCCCGAACGTCTCGTCGCGGATCTCGGTGGAGTCGGCGGGCACGTCGACCAGGACGGTGGGGGAGACGTACGGGGGCCGGACCGCCTCGGCCCCGCCCAGCACCGCCCGGCCGCCCCTGGCCAGCGCGTCGTCGATGTGATCGCGGATGATCTCGAGTTGGCCCGGCATCGTGATGGGGCCGATCTCTTCGCCCGTACGCAAATGACCGGCTTTTTCGACGACGGCGCTGACGAACGCGTCGTAGACCGGGGCGACCGCGTAGACCCGCTCGATGCCGATGCAGGTCTGGCCGGCGTTGGTCATCGAGCCCCAGACCGCCGCCTCGGCCGCGGCCGGGATGTCGGCGTCGGCGTCGACGATCAGCGCGTCCTTGCCGCCGGCCTCGATCACCGCCGGCACCAGGTTTTCCGCGCACGCGGCCAGCACCTTCTTGGCGGTGGCGGTCGAACCGGTGAAAGCGATCTTGCCGACGCCGGAGCGGCACAGGGCGGCCCCGGTGTCGCCGAGCCCGTGCACGGTCTGCAGCACCGGCTGCTCGGGCACGACCTCGGCGAACGTGTCGGCCAGCCACTGGCCGACGATCGGGGTGTACTCGCTGGGCTTGAGGACGACGGCGTTGCCGGCGGCGAGGGCGCCGCTGATGGGGCCGACCGGGGTGAGGATCGGGTAGTTCCACGGCCCGATCACGCCGATCACGCCGAACGGCTGGTACTCGAGGTGGCCGGAGTGCTCGGCGACCAGCAGGCGGGTGCGCATGCGGCGGGGGCCGAGGACCCGTTTGGCGTTGCGGGCGGCCCAGTCGAGGTGCTCGACCGCGGCGGTGGCCTCGACGACCGCGTCGGTCTGCGGCTTGCCGGTCTCGAGGCTGGTCAGGCGGCCCAGTTCCTCGATCCGGCGGACGATCAGCGAGCGCCAGCGCAGCAGCCGCTCGCGGCGGCCGTCGTAGCCGAGGGCCTGCCACCAGAGTGCGGCCTCGTGGGCGCGGCGCACGGTCTCGGTCACGGCTGCGGCGTCGGCGACCGGCACGCGGCCCGCCTCTGCCCCCGAGGCCGGGTTGGTCGAGATGAGCACGCCGTCTTCGACTACCGGCAGGCCGGGCACTCGCGTAGCGGTCATGAACGCGAGTGTAATTCGCTTGTTACCTCCAGGCACGAGCCGAACGTGATCGGCATTACCCGTAACCTGGAAAGGTGAGTCCCCGCCGCAACCATCCCCGTCGCCGTGACGCCGGCGTCGAGCCGCTGCGTGACCTGACCGACGAGCGGGTCCGCAAGGGCATCGAGGGCCGCCAGCAGTGGCAGGACGGCGAATGGATGGTGCGGTCGATCTTCGGTGGGGCCGCCGTCAAGACGTACCGGTGCCCGGGTTGCATGCAAGAGATCCGGCCCGGCGTGGCCCATGTGGTGGCGTGGCCGATCGACGGGCGGGGCGACGAGACCGACCGGCGGCACTGGCACACCGGTTGCTGGAAGGCCCGCGACCGGCGCGGCCCAGGGGTGGAGCGCTCCCGCAACGCGCCCCGCTACGGATAAGCCCCGCCAACCACCCCACCGCCCCCCAAAACCGGACTGAAGGCAGTGACAGAGGCAATGAGCAGCCCCATCCGAGCCAACTCGATCCTGCCCGCGAACCGCGAGGACATCGAGCTGGAGACCGCCGACGGCCTCACCCTGGTCGGTGAGCTGGCCCGCCCGCTCGACCGCGAGCCCGTCGCCACCCTGGTCTGCCTGCACCCGCTGCCCACCCACGGCGGCATGATGGACAGCCACATCTTCCGTAAGGCGGCGTGGCGGTTGCCCGCGCTGGCCGGGATCGCCGTGCTGCGCTTCAACACCCGCGGCACGTCCAGCGTGCGCGGCACCAGCGAGGGCTCGTTCTCGAAGGGCGTCGACGAGAAGTACGACGTGGCCGCCGCCATCGAGTACGCCGAGTTCGCCGACCTGCCCAACGTCTGGCTGGTCGGCTGGTCGTTCGGCACCGACCTCACTCTGATGCACGGGCTCGACCCGTCAGTGGCCGGCGCCATCCTGCTGTCGCCGCCGTTGCGTTTCTCCCAGCCCGAACATCTGGCCGCCTGGGCCGCCGACGGCAAGCCGCTGACCGCGATCGTGCCCGAGTTCGACGACTACCTGCGCCCGGCCGAGGCCCAGGAAAGGTTCGCCGCCGTTCCGCAGTGCGAGGTGCTGCCGGTGGCAGGGGGCAAGCACCTGTGGGTCGGTGACGCCGAGACGATCCTGGACGAGATCGTCCGCCGGGTGGCGCCGTCGGTCGGTGTGCCGCTGCCGCGGACGTGGGACGGTCCGATGGAGACGGGCGACATGAACGCGTACGCCGACCGCACGACCTCGGCCTTCAACAACGTCCCGATGCCCGGCCGGAGTTAGGGCCTAACGGGCCTCCTGGCTCGGCACGATCACCTCACGCATGATCAGCTGGATGGCGGCCACCATCGGGATGGCTACCAGCGCGCCCACCACGCCGAACAGCGCCACGCCGAGCAGGGCCGCGACCACGGCCGCGACGTCGCTGACCTTGACCGAGCGGCGCATCACGTTCGGATAGATCAGGTAGTTCTCGATCTGCTGGTACAGGATGAAGAAGACGGCGCAGATGATGCCGTCGCTCAGCGACGACGCGAAGCCGACCAGGCTCACCACGATCGCGCCCAGCGTGGCCCCGATCTGCGGGATCAGGTCGGTGATGGCCACGACCACGGCCAGCGCGAACGGGTAGGCCAGGCCCAGGATGACGGCCAGGAACCAGGTGCTGGCCCCGGCCAGCACGGCGATCGAGATCGCGCCCACCATGTACGCGCCGACCTTGGTCAGGATCTCGTCGGTGAGCAGCCGCACCCGCACCCGGCGCGAGGCCGGCACGAGCGAGTAGCCCGTCTCGCGGATGCGGTCGAACGAGGCCATGAAATAGATCGTCAGCACCAGCACGGTCAGCAGGTTGAAGACGGTGCCGGCCAGCATGCGGCCGACGCCGACCACGCCGCCGACGGCCCCGCCAACCGTGCCCGCGTTGAGCGCGCTGGTCACCCGGTTGACGATGTCGTACCGCTGGACCAGGTCGTTGATGGTCTCGTTGCGCTGCAGGCTCTGGATGTAGCCGGGCACGTTCTGGATCAGCTCGGTGGTCTGGCCGATCAGCGGCGGGATGAGCGCGATGATGCCGCCCGCGAGCAGAGCGACGACGGAGAGCGCGACGATCGCCACGGCCAGCCCGCGCGGGACACCCCAGCTGCGCAGCCGCACCACGGCCGGGTTGAGCCCGATGGCCAGGAAGAGCGCGATGAAGATCAGGACGAGGATGGACGCCGCGTTGCGCAGACCCAGGAAGATCGCGTACGCCAGGATGATGCCCAACCCGCCCAGCAGGCCGAGCATGAACGGGTTGCGGCGGTCGAGCGGCGGCCCGGGGCGCCCGAACCGGCCTGCCAGGTGGTCCTCGGCCGCCTTGTCGAGCGTCTCGTCGTCGTCCGGAGCCTCCACCGGCAGATCATCGTCCTTGGCCACCGGTTCCTCCACAAGGGTGGGTGCCGGTGGTTTCCACGCCGGCCGCACAGTCTCGGCGGCGACGTTATCGCACGTGCGCTCTATTCCGCCTCAGCGCCCACGCGGGAGGACGGCGGAACGGTGACCTTGGCCGACGCCGTGACCTTGGCCGGACCGGCGGCGTGCTGTCCGGTCGGCTTGTCCGCCGGCTTCTCGACCGGCTTGTCGGCCGCGTGGGCCCCGCCACTCTTTTCTTCCTCGAGCAGGTCGTCCGGCTCGTCGTCGGGCGAGGCGGCGGCGGCCATGACCGCGGCCGCGGCCAGCTCGGCCACCCGCTTCGCCTCTTTCTGGACCTGACGGCGGACCTCGGCGGCGCGCCGCTCGGCGGCCTCGCCGGCCTGCTTGGCCTCGGTCAGCCGGGACTGCGCGGACTCGAGCTCGGTGCGGGTCGCGGTCAGGCGCTTCTCGACCTGGTCGGCCTCGGCCGCGCCGGCTCGGGCCCGGCCCTGGGCGGCGGCCAGGTCGCGCTCGGCCTCGGTCACCTTGGCCCGGGCCGCCTCGAGCTCGCGGCCGGCCTCGGCGATCTTCTCCTGCTGGCCGGCGATCTCGTTGCGGGCCGCGGTGGCCTGCTCCTCGGAGCGGCGCAGCACCTCTTCGGCGTACCGGTCGGCCTCGCTGCGCAGGTCGGCGCACTGCTTCTCGACGCCGGCCCGCATGTGGGCCAGCTCCTGCGCCGCGGCCTGGCGCTTCTGGGCCAGGTCTTGCTCGATCGCGGCCACCTGCTCGGTGTGGGCCCGGTCGGCGGCGGCGCGCCGGCCGTTGATCTCTTGCTGGGTCTTGTCGCGCAGCGCCTTGATCTCTTGATCGGCCTGCATGCGGGTCGACTTGGCGTAGCCGTCGGCCTCGGCCCGGGTCCGCAGGGCCTGCTGCGCGGTCTGGTCGGTGAGCTGCTGGGCGTCGGCCCGGGCCCGGGTCACGGTGTTTTCGGCCTCGGTGCGCAGTTGCTCGGCCGACTGGCGGGCCGCGGCCAGCGCCTTGTCCGAGGCAGCGCGCTTGGCCGCGTCGGCCCGCTCCTCCTCGGCCCGGCGGGCGGCCAGCGCGATCTCGAAGTCGCGGATGCCGTTGTGGGCGTGGCCCTCGGCCTCGGCCCGGATGCGCTCGGCCTCGGCCAGGCGGCCCGCGATGTCGTCGGTGGCCGACGCCTTGATCGCCTCGGCCTGCTCCTCGGCCAGGGCCAGGATCTGCTCGACCCGCGGGCCCAGGTGGCGGAACGACACCTCGGCGCCCAGGCCGTTCTGCTTGCGGACCTGCACGACCTCTTGCTGGAGGCGCTCGATCTGCGCGTTCATGGCCTGCATCTGCGAGTACGCCTGCTCGCGCTCGGCCGCCAGCGCGGCGATCTCGTTCTCGGCCCGCGTGACGTACCGCTCGACCTGCTTCTTCTCATAGCCCCGGAGGGCGATGTCGAAGCTGGGTTCGGTAGCTGCGTCTCCGCCCAGACCAAGAATTTCCCCGCCGTGCGACATGCTGTCCATCCTCACATACGCATCGTCCGGCCTCGGGGGGATACACACCCTCCGAGCGGCATATGCGCCTAGTTGTGATTTGTCTGACCCCGACTTGCGCGAACCGGGCTATGCCCAGATGCGAACCGGGCTATGCCCGAAACGAGCGAGGCCGTACCGGAGAAACTCCGATACGGCCCGCATCGATATCCAGCGACCGGGCGCTAACCACGGTCGCGCACCCGGAAGAAGGTCGCAACCGCTGGCGTGCCCCGGCCGGCGGCTCAGGAATTCGTCTTCGCCGGGACCTGCTTGTTCTCGGTCTCGGCGGGCTTCGGGCCCTCGGGGCCGCGCGGAGCGGGCGCCGCCTCGGCTGCCTTGGCGACCGCCTCGGCCGCCTTGGCCGGCCCGACCCCGGGCACCAGACCGGACAGGCCGGACAGCATCTGGCCGAGCTGGTTGGTGACCGCGTCCTTCTGGCGGGTGAGGTCTTCGACCTCGCGCTTGGCGGCCTGGGTGGTGAGCTCGGCCTCGGTGCGGGCCTCGCTGAGCTGGCGCTGGGCCTCGGACCGGGCCTCGCTGATCGTCTTCTCGGAGAGTGCGCGGGCCTTCTCGGTGGTCTCGGCCGCGTTGCGCTCGGACTCGATGCGGCGCTGCTCGGCCCGCTGCGAGATCTCCTTCGAGCGGTCCTCGGCGGCGCGGGCGCGTTCCTCGGCCTCGGCCACCATCTTCTGGGTGGCGGTGACCTGGGCCGCGTGGCGCTGCGATTCCTCGCGCTCGGCCTTCTCGCGGCGCTCGGCGATCTCGAGCGCGAGCGCCTGCAGGTCTTTGTCGCGCTTGTCGCGGGCGTCGGTCAGCAGCTTGGTCGCCTCGGCGCGCTTCTCCTCAGCCTCGCGGGAGGCCTTGGCCCGCTGCTGGGTGATCTCGCGCTCGGCGGTGGCCCGCAGTGACGCGACCTCGCGCTCGACCGTCGACTTGAGCTCGGCCACCTCGTGCGCGGTGACCGTGCGCAGCTGTTTGGTCTCGCGGTCGGCGTCGCCGCGCAGCGTGTCGGCCTCGCGCCGGGCCTGGACCCGGGCCTCGGCCGCCTCGCGCTCGGCGTGGGTGCGCACCTGACCGGCCTCGCGCTCGGCGGTGGCCTTCATGGCGGCCGCCTCGGCCCGCGCCTTGTCGGTGATCTCACGCGCCTCGAGGCGGGCGGCGGAGAGGATGCCCTCGGACTCTCGCTTCGCCTCGCTCCGGTGGTCGTTGGCCTGTTCCTCGGCCAGTCGCAGGATCTGCTCGACCCGGGTGCCCAGCCCGGAGAGCGTCGGCCGGTTGTTCTCTTCCAGCAGCTTGTTGCTGTCGGCCAGCTTCTGCTCGACCGCATTGAGCCGCTGCTCGGCCTGGCGCAGACGGCGCTGGGCGTCGTTCATCCGCTGCTCGGCCTCGCCACGGGCCTGCTCGGACTGGTTGAGCGCGGCGACCAGGCGGCCGAGGTGAGCGTCCACCTGCCCGCGGTCGTACCCGCGGAGCACAACGGTGAAGTCGTGCTGAGAGTTCGCGGTGTCGAAGAACGCCAAATTCTGATCCTGCTGCTGGGGCATTGGGCCATCCTGGCGAAGACGCACGAGCCACGCAAGACCGGACGTGCATCGGAAAAGACACGTAGATCAGCTTTGAGCAGGCCCGCGATCACCCAGGTCCACCGTTCGGCCGGAGCACTTCGCCCGGGCGGCGGGCCAGGTTCGGCCCGTCGTCACCTGCTGTATCCGGGGTTCACCCGGGCACCGTCGACCGAGGACCAGCGCCGTGGCCCGCTCTGCTCCGAGATCCTGCCAGGATGCTGCCCTCTCGTCAGGATGATTCACCCTTTAGGGTCATCAAGCCTCGCTAACTCCACCAACTCCACCAGAACACCCCCGGCGTCCTTGGGGTGCACGAAGTTGATGCGCGAGCCGGCCGTGCCCCGGCGCGGGGTGTCGTAGAGCAGCCGCAGGCCGCGGGCGCGCAGGGCGGCCGAGGCGGCCTCCACATCGGCCACTGTGTAGGCCAGCTGCTGCAGGCCGGGGCCGCTGCGGTCGAGGAACTTGGCGATCGCCGAGTCGGGGCGGGCCGGGGCGAGCAGCTGGATGCGGGGGCCGGTGCCGTCGCCGACCGCGAGCATCGCCTCCCGTACGCCTTGCTCCTCGTTCGTCTCCTCATGCACGCATCGCAGACCGAAGGTCTGGGCATAGAAGGCCATCGCAGCGTCGAGGTCGGCCACGGCGATGCCGACATGATCGACGCGCAGCAGTCCGACCTCGGGTGATGTGAGATTCTCGGGGGAACTGGCACTAGGTGGAAGCTCGGTCATCCTATTAGTCTTGCCTAAACGGCCGTTAAGGCCAGCGAGGGGTCCCCCCTTTGTCCGCCTCGGCAGAACGGAAGCGAAGACCGTGGTCAGCTCGGTGATCGTGAGCGGCGCCCGCACCCCCATGGGCCGTTTGCTCGGCAACCTCAAGAACCTGCCGGCCACGACCCTCGGCGGCTACGCGATCGAGGCCGCCCTGGAGCGCGGCGGGGTGCGGCCCGACCAGGTGCAATACGTGATCATGGGCCAGGTGCTGCAGGCCGGCGGCGGCCAGATCACGGCCCGGCAGGCGGCGGTCGCGGCCGGCATCCCGATGACCACCCCGGCCCTCACCGTCAACAAGGTGTGCCTGTCCGGCCTCGACGCCATCGCGCTGGCCGACCAGCTGATCCGGGCCGGCGAGTTCGAGATCGTGGTGGCCGGCGGCATGGAGTCCATGACCAACGCGCCCCACCTGCTGATGACCCAGCGTCAGGGCATCAAGTTCGGCGACGTGCTGGTGCGTGACCACACGGCCTACGACGGTCTGATCGACCCGTGGGACGGCACCTCGATGGGCGAGTCGACCGAGCGCAGCGGGGCCGCCCTGGGCATCACCCGGGCCGAGCAGGACGCGTTCGCCGCGCTCAGCCACCGGCGCGCGGCCGCGGCCCAGCGCGACGGCCGGTTCGCCGAGGAGATCGTGCCGGTCCGGGCCGGTCAGCGCGCCGACGACCCGGTGGTCGACACCGACGAGGGGGTACGGCCCGACGCGACGGCCGAGTCGCTGGGCAAGCTGCGGCCGGCGTTCACCCCCGACGGCACGATCACCGCGGGCAGCTCGTCGCCGATCTCCGACGGCGCGGCCGCGGTCGTGGTCATGAGCAAGGCCAAGGCCGAGGAACTCGGGCTGACCTGGCTGGCCGAGATCGTCGCCCACGGAAACGTGGCCGGCCCCGACAACTCGCTGCAGTCGCAGCCGGCCAACGCCATCAAGCAGGCCCTCGACAAGAAGGGCCTGAGCGTGGCCGACCTCGACCTGATCGAGATGAACGAGGCCTTCGCCCAGGTCGTGCTGCAGTCGATGCGCGAGCTCAAGGTCGACGAAGAGATCGTCAACGTCAACGGCGGGGCGATCGCGCTGGGTCACCCGATCGGCATGTCCGGCGCCCGGCTGGTGCTGACGCTGGCCCTCGAGCTGCAGCGCCGCGGTGGCGTCTACGGCGCGGCCGGGCTGTGCGGCGGTGGCGGCCAGGGCGACGCGCTGATCATCAAGGCCCCTTCGGCGTGAGGCCCCGGCCCGACGTCGGCGCGCTGGTCGCGAAGGCGCGTGACGGTGACGCCCGCTCGGTGGCGCGGCTGATCACGCTGGTCGAGAACGGTGATCCGGCCCTGCCCGAGGTGGCCGCGGCCCTCGCCCCGTACGCGGGGAACGCGCAGGTCGTCGGGCTCACCGGCTCGCCCGGGGTGGGCAAGTCGACGACCACCAACGAGCTGGTGCGGGCCCTGCGGGCGACCGGTAAGCGGGTCGGGGTGCTGGCGGTCGACCCGTCGAGCCCGTTCACCGGCGGCGCGATTTTGGGTGACCGGATCCGTATGCAGGATCACACCACCGACCCCGGCGTCTACATCCGCTCGATGTCCAGCCGCGGTCAGCTCGGCGGTCTGTCGGCGACAACACCCCAGGCCGTACGGGTCCTGGAGGGCGCCGGCTGCGACGTGATCCTGGTCGAGACGGTCGGGGTCGGGCAGGCCGAGGTCGAGATCGCCTCGCTCGCCGACACGACGCTGGTGCTGCTCGCGCCGGGCATGGGCGACGCGATCCAGGCCGTCAAGGCCGGTGTGCTCGAGGTGGCCGACGTCTTCGTGATCAACAAGGCCGACCGGCCCGGGGCCGACGCCACCTACCGCGACATCCAGGGCATGCTCGGCCTGGGCGAGCGCGCCCCGGGCGACTGGCGGCCGCTGGTGGTGCGGGCGACGGCGGTCCAGGGCGAGGGCATCGACGACATCGTGGCCGCGATCGACAAGCACCGGGCCTGGATGGAGAAAGGCGACGCGCTGCAGCTGAGCCGGGAGCGCCGGGCCGCGGTCGAGGTCGAGGCGATCGCGCTCGGCACGCTGCGCGCCCGGATCGGCGACCTGCGCGAGGGCACGGCGCTGAGCACGCTCGCGGCGGCGGTCGCCCGGGGCGAGATCGACCCCTACGCCGCCGCCGACGAGTTGATCAAGGGACTCTAGAGGTCGGGCGCCCGTCAGATCAGCACGTCGAGCGCGTGGTAGAGCCGCGACGTGGTGGTGTCGATCTGGGCCAGGCGCGCGGCCGGCAGGCCCGAGGTCAGGGCGACCCGGCGCTCGGCCGCGGCCCGGGTCAGCAGCACGCCGACCTGGGACGAGGTGCGGTCGATGACGGCCTGGCGGGCCAGCGCGTCGAACGGGTCGACCTCGGTCATCTTCTCGTTGGCGCGGTTGGTCTTGGCGGTCATCGCCGCGGTGCGCACCGCGGTGGCGGCGTCGCGAGCCAGGTTGTCGGCATACGCGGCGGTCGGCTGCACCGCGGCCACCGCGGGCACGGCCGGCGGGGCCGCCTGCGTGACGCTGGGTGCTGCCTCGGAGGGCTTGGCCGCGGCCGCGAGGACCGTCGACTGCAGCACCGTCGACTGCAACAGAGGGTGAAGATAGGTGGCGGTGGTGCCGCCCACTCGGGGGAACGTAACGGGGTTGACCATGGTGTTCCCTCCCTTCCGGCCGGTGACGTGTTCCCAGCTTAGAGTGTTGCCGACCGGTTGCCGACCGGGTGAACGGCGGTCTCGGCCGTCCCCCGATCGCTACTGGAAGTGACCGAAAAGCTCTCAAGTCAGCCGGTGGTCGAGGATCCAGGCCTGGGGGTCGCCCTTGCGGTAGGCGAGCTTCATGAACAACGGGAACATCGCGTCGCGGATCGCCGCCCCGACCGGCCCGGCCGTCTTGCCGCTGCCGTTGCGCCGGCCGACCGCCACGATCCGCTCGACCCGTCGGCGCCGGCGCTGCTCGTAGGCGGCGAGCCCGTCGGCCGGGTCGGTCCCGCCGTCCAGGCACAGCCCGAGGGTGACCGCGTCCTCGAACGCCATCGAGGCGCCCTGGCCGGCCGAGGGGGCGACCGCGTGCGCGGCGTCGCCGATCACCACCGCCCGCCGGGTCCGCCAGACCGGCACCCGGCGCAGGTCGTCGGTGTTCCACGGGCCGAGGATGTCGGAGGTGGCCGCGATGATGGCCGCGGCCGGGGTGGCGTCGGCGGCGAACAGGTCGAGCAGGAACGAGCGCCAGGCCGCCGGGGTGAACTCGCCCGGGCGTACGGGCTGTTTGCGCGGCGGGTTGGCGAACCACCAGACCGAGCCGTCGGGGGCCGTGGTCCAGCCGAAGAAGGCCCGCTTGCCGAACGCCATGTGGACCTGGCCGGGCGCCTGGCCCGCGGCCGCCGCGACCGGCCCGTCGGTGAAGCCGCCCGCGTTCAGCAGGCCCAGGTATTCCGGCGCCGGGCCGTCGGGGTCGAGCAGTTCCCGCGTACGCGATCGGATCCCGTCCGCCCCGACCAGGAGCTCACCCTCGGCGGCCGGCCCGTCGGCGAAGGTGACCGTCACGCCGGTCGGGCTCTCGGTGAATCGGCGCAGGGCCCGCCCGTACTCGATGGGAATGCCCCGCTCGGTGGCCGCCGCGCGCAGCGCCGCGTAGAGGTCGGCCCGCCTGATCGTGGTGGTCGTGGTGCCGTCGGCGGCCGGACCGCCCAGCGGCAGCTCGGCCAGCCGCCGGCCGGCGCCGTTGAGCATCGTCAGCGACGGGGTCGGGAAGCCGGCCGCCGTGACGACGGCCGGGTCGAGGTCGAGAGCGCGCAGCGCGGACAGGCCGTTGACGGCCACGGTGAGGAACGCGCCCTGCTCGTCGGCGCCGGGCGAGCGGGCCTCGAAGACGCGGGGTGACCAGCCGGCTCGCTGCAGCGCGAGGGCGGCGACGGTGCCGGCGATGCCACCGCCGGCGACGAGAGCTACGGGTTTAGTCATGTCATGACTATCCATCGCATGACTATGGCGGGTCAACCCCTTAGGCTTGATCCGTGGCCTCGACCGAACCGCGGCGCTCGACGCTGGGCATGCTGCTGCTGGCGCTGCTCATGGAGGCGCCCATGCACCCGTACCGGATGCAGCAGATGATCAAGGAGAGGGGCCAGGACCAGCTGGTCAACGTGGCCCAGCGCAACAGCGTCTATCAGGCTCTGGACCGGCTGGAACGCGAGGGCCTGGCCCGGCGGGCGAGCACGACCCGCGAGGCCGGGCGGCCCGAGCGCACGGTCTACGAGATTACCGACGACGGCTCGGCCACTATGAGGCGCTGGCTCGCGAGCGCGCTGCCTGCCCCGGCCCGCGAGTTCCCCGAGTTCCCGGCCGCGCTGGCCTTCCTGCCCGTGCTGCCTCCGAATGAGGTGCGTGACCTGCTCGACCGCCGCGTCGAGGCGCTGACGGCCAAGGTGGTGGCCATCCGTGAGCAGGCGCCGCCGGGGCTGCCGCGGTTGTTCCTGATCGAGGACGAGTACCGGGCGGCCATGCTGACGGCGGAGATCTCCTGGCTGCGCTCGGTCGTGGCCGATCTCGAGTCCGGCGCGCTGAACTGGGACCTCGAGATGATCCGGGCGACGCTGGAGCAGTACGGCTGATTTTGGCCTTAGCGATCGTTCAGGAAAGCCCCTAGGATGTCGGGCATGGACGCAGCCGACATCGCCGCCGGACGCGAGCGCTGGCAACGGCGCTACGACGCCGCGCGCAAGCGGGACGCCGACTTCACCACCCTGTCCGGCGCGCCGGTCGAGCCGGTCTACGGCCCGCCCGCCGGGGCCGGTTATCCGGGGTTCGACCGCATCGGGTGGCCGGGCGAGTTCCCGTACACCCGGGGTCTCTACCCGACCGGCTATCGGGGCCGCACCTGGACGATCCGGCAGTTCGCCGGCTTCGGCAACGCGCGGCAGACCAACGAGCGCTACAAGATGATCCTGGCCGCGGGCGGCGGCGGGCTGAGCGTCGCGTTCGACATGCCGACGCTGATGGGCCGCGACTCCGACGACCCGCAGTCGGCGGGCGAGGTCGGGCACTGCGGCGTCGCCATCGACTCGGCGGCCGACATGGACGTGCTCTTCGACGGCATCGATCTCGAGCAGACCACCACCAGCATGACCATCTCGGGGCCGGCCGTGCCGATCTTCGTGATGTATCTGGTGGCGGCCGAGCGGCAAGGCGCCGACCTGCACAAGCTCGACGGCACGCTGCAGACCGACATCTTCAAGGAGTACATCGCGCAGAAGGAGTGGCTGTTCCAGCCCGAGCCGCACCTGCGCCTGATCGGCGACCTGATGGAGTACTGCGCCCGCGAGATCCCGCGCTACAAGCCGTTGTCGGTCAGCGGCTACCACATCCGCGAGGCCGGCTCGACCGCCGCGCAAGAGCTGGCGTACACGCTGGCCGACGGGTTCGGCTACGTCGAGCTGGGGCTGTCCCGGGGGCTCGACGTCAACCAGTTCGCGCCCGGGCTGAGCTTCTTCTTCGACGCCCACATCGACTTCTTCGAAGAGGTGGCCAAGTTCCGGGCCGCCCGCCGCATCTGGGCCCGCCACCTGCGCGACGACTACGGCGCGACCAGCGAGAAGGCGCTGTGGCTGAAGTTCCACACGCAGACTGCCGGTGTCTCGCTGACCGCGCAACAACCAGTCAACAACGTCGTGCGTACGGCGGTCGAGGCGCTCGCCGCGGTGCTGGGCGGCACGAATTCGTTGCACACCAACGCGCTCGACGAGACGCTGGCCCTGCCCACCGACGAGTCGGCCGAGATCGCCCTGCGGACCCAACAGGTGATCATGGAAGAGACGGGTGCGGTCAATGTGGCCGATCCGCTCGGTGGCTCCTGGTACGTCGAGGCGCTCACCGACCGCATCGAGGCCGAGGCCGAGGAGATCTTCGCGCGCATCCGCGAGCTGGGCGAGGACGGCACGATCACCGCCGGCATCCTGCGCGGCATCGAGGACGGCTGGTTCACGGCCCACATCGCCGAGGCCGCCTTCGTCTATCAGCAGGCCGTCGAGAAGGGCGACAAGCGCACGGTCGGAGTGAACGCGCACACCGGCACCGTGGCCAAAGAGCTCGAGATCCTGCGCGTCTCGCACGAGGTCGAGGTCGAGCAGAACCGGGCGCTCGGGGCTCGGCGGGCGCAGCGGGACGCCGTACGGGTGAAGGCCGCTCTCGACCATATGGTCGAGGTGGCGCGCACGGGCGAGAACATGATCCCGGCCATGCTCGAGGCGGCCCGGGCCGAGGCGACGCTGGGCGAGATCTGCGGGGTGTTGAAGGACGAGTGGGGCATCTACCGGGAGCCTGCGCGGTTCTAGATCAAAACCGGCAAAAGCCCCAGCGTACGTACGGATCTTGCGCATCTGACCGGGAGGGCCGAGGATCAGCGGAACATGCTCTTGTGACGTCCGATATCAGCTGCCCCGCGGCGCGGCGGCGCGCCTTGTCAGCGTGCGAGACTAGGTAACCATGAGCGACCCACGGACCACACCGTCGATCTTCACCCGCGGCGCGGTCGATCTCAGCGCGCTGCGCGCCCCGGCCCCGAGCCCGGCCGCCGAAGCCCCCAGCAAGGCCGACGACGGCCCGTCCGGCGCCATCCCGGGCGGTCTGCCCGGCGGCATCGCCCCCGAGACGATCATCGACGTCACCGAGGCCAACTTCCAGACGACTGTGCTCGAGCGCTCGCTCAGCACCCCGGTCATCATCGACTTCTGGGCCGACTGGTGCGAGCCGTGCAAGCAGCTGTCGCCGATCCTCGAGCGGCTGGCCCGGGCCGGCGGCGGGTCGTGGGTGCTGGGCAAGGTCGATGTGGACGCCAACCCGCGCCTGGCCCAGGCGCTGCGCGTACAGGGCATCCCGATGGTCGTCGCCGTGGTCAACGGCCAGCTCGTCGAGGGCTTCACCGGCGTGCTGCCCGAGGCCCAGGTCAAGCAGTACGTCGACGCCGTGCTCAAGGCCGGCGGCATCTCGGTCGAAGAGCCGGCCGACCCCCGCCTCGACGCCGCCGACGACGCGCTGATGGTCGGCGACCTCGACGAGGCCGAGGCGGCCTACCGCAAGATCCTGGCCGAGCACCCGCAGGACGCGGCCGCCGAGTCCGGCCTGGCCCAGGTCGAGCTCTACCGCCGCATCACCGGGGCCGACCCGGCGACCGCGGTGGCCAAGGCCGACGCCGCCCCCGACGACATCGACGCCCAGCGGCTCGCCGCCGACATCGAGGTGCTCAGCGGCGAGGCCGACAAGGCCTACGCGCGGCTGGTGGCCCTGGTCCGGCGCACCGCCGGCGACGAGCGCGAGGCCGTCCGCAAACACCTGCTCTCGCTGTTCAGCGTGGCCGGCCCCGACGATCCCGCGGTGGCCGGAGCACGACGCGCCCTGGCCAGCGCCCTCTTCTAGCCAGGGAGCCGCCCCGTGCGCCGCATAGCCGTCCTCGACGCACCGTCCAATCTCGGTCTGCGCCCGCCGACCGTGACGTCGGTGCCGGGGTGCGCCAAGGCGCCCGGGGCCCTGCGCGACCACGGGCTGCTGGGCAAACTCAACGCCCGCGACGCCGGCTGCCTGACCCCGCCCCGCTACGACGCCGGGGACTGGCGGCCGGGCGACGGCGTGGCCATGGCCCCGCAGATCGCGGCCTACTCCCGCAAGCTGGCCGACCGCATCGGCGCGATCCTCGACGCGGGCGAGTTCCCCGTCGTGCTGGGCGGCGACTGCTCCATCGTGCTCGGCTCCGGCCTGGCCATGCACCGGCTGGGCGAGGCGGTGGGCGGGCGCATCGGCCTGGTCTTCGTCGACGGGCACTCCGACTTCCGCCACCCGGGCAACGCTTCGTACGTGGGTGCCGCGGCGGGTGAGGATCTGGCTCTGGTGACCGGTCGGGGGCAGGCCGATCTGGCCGCCATCGAGGGGCGACGGCCGTACTTCCGCGACATCGACGTGGTTGTCATGGGCATCCGAGCCCAAGACGAATACCGCCTCGACCTGCAGGCCGCGGGGATCGTCACCCGCCCGGTGCCGGCGTTGCGGGCCGAGGGGGCGGCGCGCAGCGCTCAGTGGGCCCGCGACCAGCTGGTGGACTGCGCGGGCTACTGGGTGCATGTCGACGTGGACGTTCTCGATCCGGCGGTGATGCCGGCGGTGGACGCGCCGTCGCCCGGGGGGATCGCCTTCCCCGAGCTCGAGATCCTGCTGGCCGGGCTGGTGGAATCGCCGCACTGCCTCGGCGTCGAGCTCACGGTCTTCGACCCGGACTACGACACCGACGGCGCCTACGCGGCCGAGATCGTCAACGCGGTGACGGCCGGGCTGGCGGCCGCCCACACGGTGACTCCACGGCCCGACCTGATCGCGGCCCGCGCCGATCTGAACCGGCCTGAGGGCGCGGTGCTCGGCTTCCCCTCCCGGCTGGCCGCCAGGCCCCCGGCCGGTGCAGAAGCTGACGCCGGCACCACCGACGAGGAGCCGGAGGACGCCGCCACCGAGCCGGAGGACGCCACCGCCCAGCCGGTCGCCGAGGCCGACCGCGAAGAGCCCGCCGACGACTCCGAGGCGGAGCCCGCGGCCGGAATCTCGCGTCTGGAGCCCGGGGTCGACGACGCCGACCCGGAGCCTGCGACCGACGCCACCCGGCGAGATCCGAGGGCTGGGTCGAACCGGCCACGGCTGGCGGATCGGCTGAGCGGCCTGGATCTTGCGGCGGGCTTCAAACGGCCTGAGCGGGCGGCCGGCTTGAACAGGCCTGGCCCGGGTGGCCTGAACCGGTCCGAGCTGGGTGGTGGGTCTGAGCCGGGTGGCTTGGATCGACCTGAGCCGGGTGGCTTGGGCGAACTCAAGCCGGGTGGCTTGAACCGATCCAGGCTCGGCGGCCTGAATCGGGCTGAGTCGGAGGGCTCGAACCGCTTCGGGCTCGGCGGCTCGGAGGCCCCTGAAACGGTTGACGTCGACCGCCCCGCATTGAGCAACGTTGATGTCTCGGAATCGGTCGATCCGGACCCTTCTGAATCGAGCATCGCTGAGCCGGACCGGCTTGGCCGTCCCGAGTCAGAGGCTATGGACGGCTCCCGTCCGGGCGGCCTTCGCCGTCTCGGCCTGGGCGATCTTGGCGGCTCTGACGCAGGCGGCCTTGGCCGCCCCGGCCCGGGCGGTCTTGGCCGTCCTGACGCAGGCGACGTCGGCCGTTCCGATTTCGGCGCCGCCGATGGCTTTGAGCCGGGCGATGCCGGCCGTTCCGAATTGGGTGACGCCGGCCGCCCTGAATCGCGCGGTGCCGACCGCTCCGAGCCGGGCGATGGGGGCGGCCCCGCTCCGGGTGATGCGGAACGTTTCGGGCCGGCTGATCGTCCTGGGGCGGATTGGCTTGGCCGATCAGCCCCGGGTGGTCTGCGCCGTAACGGGCCGGGCCGGCTGAGCAGGTCCGATTCGGCTGCGGGGCTTGACCGGCTAGGGCTGGCCGGCGGCTTGAAACGTTCTGAGCCGCCGACCGGTCTCGACGGCCCGGAGCCGGTGGCCCGACTGCCCCGCCCGCGCCCGTTCTCCCTGCTCGGCGACGACAAGGAAGCCACCGGCCGCGAAGCCCACGAGCGCGAGTGGGAACGCCGCCGCGCCGCCGGAGCAGCCGCAAGCGTCTCCCTCGCCGCAGCCGGCATGTCGGACGGCCCACCCGAGGCCCCCGACGAGGTCGCGATCCCCGCCACCACCCTCCTGGGCGTGGAGGAGGGCAACGACCTACCCGCCGAACAACCCGGCGGCCCCGAATCGGAGTTCCCACAGCCCAGCGACAACATTGCGCCGACCGGCACCGAGCACTCAGACTCCGCACCGGCCGACATCGACGAGGCGGAGCCCACGCACGCTGACGCCGAGGCTGCGGAGTCTGCGCCGGTCGACGCCGTGAGTGTGGAGTCCGCGCAGCCCGAGGCTGAGGGTGTGGACCTCGCGCCGGCTGACGCCGAGGCTGCGGAGTCTGCGCCGGTCGACGCCGTGAGTGTGGAGTCCGCGCAGCCCGAGGCTGAGGGTGT
>NZ_JAMYJR010000015.1 GCF_024137025.1 Paractinoplanes aksuensis | reverse complement strand
GACCTCGCGCCGGCTGACGCCGAGGCTGCGGAGTCTGCGCCGGTCGACGCCGTGAGTGTGGAGTCCGCGCAGCCCGACGCTGACGGTACGGACCTCGCGCCGGCTGACGCCGAGGGTGCCGAGCCCGCGCAGCCCGACGCCGACGGCGTGGGGATGGCGCACGGTGACGTCGAGGGTGTCGAGTCCGCGCCGGTCGACGCCGAGGGCCTGGAGATCGCGCTTGGTGACGTCGAGGTTGCGGAGATGGCGCACGGTGACGTCGAGGGTGTCGAGCCCACGCCGGCCGACACCGACGGCTTGGAGATCGCGCACGATGACGCCCAGGGCGTGAAGACCGCGCCGGTTGGCTCCGAGGGCCTGGAGCTTGCGCAGACCAATGCGGGCGGGACGGAGTCGGCAGAGGTTGATGCCGACGGTGTGGATTCTGCGTACGCCGATGTCGAGGACGTGGAGTCCGCAACAACTGGCCCCGACGAGGTAGCTGCGCAAGTCGACGCCACGAGTGTTGAGGCTGCCCAGGTTGATGCTGACGGTGTGGAGTTCGCGAGTGGCGTGGATTCTGCGCAGGCCGGCACCGAGGATGCAGCGGCTGCGCAGGCCGACGCCGACGGCGTCCAACTTCCAGCGGCCGGAACCGAGTTGTCGGAGATCGAGAGTGCGGGCAGCGCGCACGCGGAAACCGTGCTCGCGACCGAGGAATCGCAGTCGCTGCAGGACGGCGACGACTCACCCCACGCGGTATGGACCGGTGACGGCGACCCGGCCGACGCGGAGGCGAACCGAGCGTACGCAGAATCCGATGAGGAGCAGCGAGCCGACGAGATCAGGCGGCTAGTGCCGCGCCCGCTCGGTCAGGCCCCGCTGCTCGACTCCGAGCCCCTGCCTGCGACCCGCCCCGGCATGCTGCGCCCCCGAGCCCCCGAAGACCGGGACAGCTTCTCGCTCCCGGTCCAGCGCCCCGCATTCGAGCTCGGCTCGGACGAGCCCGCCGACATCGCCTGACCGATCCCGCTTCTTGGATCTTGACGTCTCACCGCACCGTCCATCCCGAGCCCCCGCCCGCCTCGGGGCGTGGGGCAGGACGTTAGCTGATCCAGCTGAGTGAGCGTGCAGTTGTCCACAGGGCTCGTTGCCGATGCCCGGCCGAACCGAGCTGGGTGGCCAGGCCGCCGGGCCCCTTGAGCGCAGCCGCAGCTGGTGGCCGGGCCGGTTGAGCGCAGCCGTCGCTGATGGCGGGCCCCTTGAGCGCAGCGGCCGCTGACGGGCTTCATCCGACAGTTCGTTGAGCATCCGCCGGGCGCCGGCGGCAACGAGTGGGCCCGGGCGCGGGCGTTCGAGACCGCCTGCGCCCGGCCGCCGGCGCGATGCCGATCAGTTCTTGGCCAGGTTTTGCAGGAAGCGTTTGACCACGGGGACCGCGGCCTCGGAGCCGGCGCCGCCCTTTTCGACCATGACGGCGAAGGCTACGTCGCCCTGGTAGCCGATGAACCAGGAGTGCGTTTCCTCGGTGCCCTCGCTGAATTCGGCGGTGCCGGTTTTGCCGTGGATGGCGCCGCCGGGGACGCCCTTTAGCGCCGTCGCGGTGCCGGCCGTGATGACCTCGCGCATCATCGTGCGCAGGGGCGTCAGGGCCGCTGTGTCCAGTTTGGGGCCGTCGGCGGCGGGGGCGGCGGGGGCCGGGTCGAGCACGAGCCGGGGCTGTTTGAACTGGCCGCGGGCGATGGCTGAGGTGGCGCTGGCCATGGTCAGCGGGCTGACCGCAGTGGCGCCCTGGCCGAAGGTGGCCGCGGCCAACTCGGTCGGGGTGTCGGCGGGGGAGAGTTTGCCGCTGAACGCCTCCACACCCAGGTCCCACTTACCGCCGATGCCCAGCGCTTCCGAGGCCGCGCGCAGGCCGTCCGCGCCCAGTTTGGGGGCCAGGCCGACGAAGGCCGTGTTGCACGACTTGGCGAAGTCGACGTGGAACGGGACCGTGCCCAGTGCCTCGTCGTGCGAGTTCTTGAACTGGCGGCCGGCCACCGCGGCTGTCTTGGGGCAGGCGACGGGGGTGTTGGCCGTGGCCACCTTTTTCTGCAGGATTCCGTATGCCGAGACCGCTTTGAACGTCGAGCCGGGCGCCACCTGGCCGGTCAGGGCGGTGTTGACCGTGCCGCCCTCGGGGCCGTTGGCCACGGCCAGCACCGAGCCGTCGCTCACCTTGATCGCGACCAGCGAGCTGGCCTGCTTCTCGGCGGCCAGGGCCTGGTCGGCGGCGAGCTGGGTCTTGACGTCGAGCGTGGTCTTGACCGGCTTGCCGGCCACCGGGTCGGCCTTGAAGAGTTCGCGGGGAGCCGGCGCCGTGTCCTCGCCGATGTCGGTGCTGCCGCCGTTGATCACCACCGAGACGCCGGCCGTGCCGCGCAGGGCTGTGTCGTACTTCTGCTGGAGGCCGCCGTGGCCGACGGTGTCGCCCTGCACCAGGGTCTGCGGGTTCTTCTCGAGGTCTTCGGCCGTGGCCTCGTCGACCGTGCCGAGCAGCGCGCGGGCGAAGACCCGGCTCGGTGCGAGCGGGCGCTGCTGCTTGTTGAAGACCGTGCCGTCGAGCGCGCGCAGACCCGGGCGGATCTTGTTGTAGTCCGGTTCGCGCAGCGTGATCAGCTCGATGAACGAGATCGGCTCGGCGTTCTTGATGCGGTCGGCCAGGTTGGTCGTGTCGACCGTGACGCCGATCTTCTTGAACTCGGCGGCCAGGCCGGTGCGCAACTTGGCCAGGTCGGTCACCTTCTGCGGCTCGACGCCGACGGTGATCACGGTGCGCGGCGTGACGATGGGTTCGCCGGCCGCGTCGAGGATGCTGGCCCGGGGCGCGGACAGCCGCTTCAGGCCCAGCTTGTCGCCGCTTTCCAGGTCGGGCTGCAGGATCGACGGCTCCCAGATGATCCGCCAGCCGTCGGAGTCGCGCTTGGTCAGGCGGACGTTGGTCGGGTACGACCACTTGACGTCGCCCGGCAGCGTCCAGTCGACCTTGAGCACGCTCACCGCGTCGTCGCCGGTGGTCTTGGGCTCGCCCTCGGCGGTGACGGTGAGCGGCCGCTGGGCCAGGTCGCCGGAGAAGGTCTTGATCTGTTCCAGCACCTCGGGCGCGGCGATCTTGCCGCCATTGGCGCCGACAAATCCGACCTTGCTCAGATCGTTACCGCGCCAGCCGGCCAGGAAGTCGTCGAGCGTGCCGTCGGGGCCGTCGCCCGAACACCCCGCGAGAACACCGGTCATCAGCGCCAATGTGGCCGCTGCGGCGAGCGGGCGGCGCACTGACCGGTACGGACCGCGGTGCATGGGAACCCCTTTCGGCGGGTATCGGGCGGATCGTAGGTGACGGTAGTGAACGAATGCACGTTCTGCTGACCCGTGCCCGGCGGGTCAGGTCGGATCGCCCGCCCAACGGACCGTTCGGACCGCGCCTTCCCTGGGGCGCAGTGCGGCGTTCTAGGCTGTCCTCGACATGTTCGAACCCACAGTGTCGTGGGTGAGGGGAGCGCCAGAGCCATGGCTGTCGCCGACGAGGCCGCATCCGAAACCGATGCCGACCAAGATCTCATCGCCGGACCGGGGCTGGCCCTGACCGGCCGTCTCGGCGCCAGCGCCGAGGAGGGTGAGCTCGACGAGACGCTCCCCAACGGGGAACGGCTGATCGCCCAGGCCGTCGAGGTGGCCGGGGACGATCACGCCACCGCCCAGCTCGTGGGGCGCTTCTGGCGGTTCGCGCCGGACGAGGAACTGGTGGGGCTGACCCCACAAGAGATGCACGACGCCGCGATCAGCCACCGCGAGCTGGCCGCGACCCGGCTGCCGGGTGAGCTCAAGCTGGCCCTCTCGGGGCCGACCGGGTCGGAGTGCCACAGCATCCTGCAGATCGTCACCGACGACATGCCGTTCCTGGTCGACTCGGTGATCGCCCTGCTCTCCGCGCACCAGCAGCAGGTCCACCTGCTGGTGCACCCGTTGATCGTGGTGCGCCGGGAACCGCTGGGCGCACTGGGCGAGCTCGCCGCCGATGTCGAGCCCGACGACGCGATCGAGGGCGACCTGGTCGAGAGCTGGATCCGGATCGAGATCGACCCGATCCGCAACGGCGAGGCCCGCGAGCAGCTGCTCAACGAGGTGCGGCGGGTGCTGACCGACGTGCGCGACGCGGTCGAGGACTGGCAGCGCATGCGCCAGCGGGCGCTGGTGATCGCCGACGAGCTGGCCGCCCACCGCGGCTCCGAGCGCCGGTTGCCGGTGCCCGACAAGGACGTCACCGACTCGATCGAGCTGCTCAAGTGGCTCGCCCATGACCACTTCACGTTCCTCGGTTACCGCGAGTACCGCCTGGACGGGGACGTGCTGACCGGCGTACACGGAACCGGTCTGGGCATTTTGCGGGGGGACAGCAAGCCTCGCAAGCTGGCCACGATGACCGACGAGGCGTTCCAGCGCGCGCTCGAGAAGCGGCTGCTGGTGATCACCAAGGCCAATTCGCGGGCCACCGTGCACCGGTCGGCCTATCTGGACTACATCGGCGTCAAGCTGTTCGACGAGGCGGGCGAGGTGATCGGCGAGCGCCGGTTCCTGGGTCTGTTCAGCTCGTCGGCCTATCGCACCAGCGTGCGCGAGCTGCCGGTGGTCCGGCGCAAGGTGCGCGAGGTGCTCGACCGGTCCGGCCTGTCGCCGCGCGGGCACTCCGGCAAAGACCTGTTGCAGATCCTCGAGACGTACCCGAGGGACGAGCTCTTCCAGATCAAGACCGATGACCTGTACGAGGCGGTGATCGGCGTCCTGCGGATGGCCGGGCGCCGCCAGCTGCGGCTTTTCCTGCGGCGCGACGGTTACGGCCGGTTCATCTCGTGCCTGATCTACCTGCCGCGCGACCGCTTCACCACCGGCAACCGGCTGCGCATGCAAGAGATTCTGCTGCGCGAGCTCAACGGCGTCGGCGTCGACTACACGACCCGGGTCACCGAGCGCATGCTGGCCAGAGTCCACTTCATCGTGCGTACGGATCCGGCCGACCCGCCCGGTTCGGTCGACCCCAACGCGCTGGCCGAGATGCTGGCCGACGCCACCCGCATGTGGGACGACGACTTCCAGCTGGTGCTCGAGCGCAAGCTGGGCGAGGAGTCGGCGCGCGACCTGTTCGCCCGCTACTCGACCGCGTACCCGGAAAGCTACAAGGACGGTCACACGCCGTACGAGGGAATGCAGGACCTGGCCAAGCTCGAGCTGCTCGAGGAGGAGGGGCAGCTCGAGATGCACCTCTACCGCAAGCGCCGCCTCACCCACGACGGCTCGGCCGAGCCCGACGACCACGACGTGCGGTTCAAGGTCTACCGGTACGGCGAGCCGATGCTGCTGTCGGCGGTGCTGCCGGTGCTGCACTCGCTCGGTGTGCAGGTGGTCGACGAGCGGCCGTACGAGATCCGCCGCAGCGACGGTCAGATCTACCTGTACGACTTCGGGCTGCAACCACCGGAATCGCACCGTGAGCTGGCCGAGGTGCGCCCGCAGGTCGAGAACGCCTTCGCCGCCGCCTGGCGGGGTGAGGCCGAGGTCGACGGGTTCAACGAGCTCGTGCTGCGGGCCGGGCTCACCTGGCGGCAGGTCGTGGTGCTGCGGGCGTACGCCAAATATCAGCGCCAGACCGGGTCGGTGTTCTCGCAGCGTTACCTCGAATCGACGTTCATCGCCTATCCCGAGATCGCACGCCTGCTGGTCAGCCTGTTCGAGACCCGGTTCTCGCCCCGCCTCGAGGCCGGCGAGACCGAACGCGGGCGGCTGGCCGACGAGCTGGTCGAGCGGATAACCGGCCTGCTCGACGACGTCGAGAGCCTGGATCAGGACAGGATCCTGCGCTCGTACCTGACGTTGATCCAGGCCACCCTGCGCACCAGCTTCTTCCAGCGCGGGGCGGACGGGCGGCCCAAGTCGTACGTGGCCTTCAAGCTCGACCCGCAGGCCATCCCCGACCTGCCGCAGCCGCGCCCGAAGTACGAGATCTTCGTCTACTCGCCGCGCTTCGAGGGCGTCCACCTGCGCTTCGGCGCCGTGGCCCGGGGCGGGCTGCGCTGGTCCGACCGGCGCGAGGACTTCCGTACGGAAATTCTGGGTCTGGTCAAGGCGCAAGAGGTCAAGAACGCGGTGATCGTGCCGGTCGGCGCCAAGGGCGGCTTCGTGCTCAAGCAGAAGCCGGGCGACCGCGACGAGGCGGTGGAGTGCTACCAGCGCTTCATCACGGCGCTGCTCGACGTCACCGACAACATCCTCAGCGGCAAGATCGTGCCGCCGCGCGACGTCGTACGGCACGACGGCGACGACCCTTACCTGGTGGTCGCGGCGGACAAGGGGACGGCGACGTTCAGCGACATCGCCAACCAGATCTCGGTCAGCAAGGACTTCTGGCTCGGCGACGCGTTCGCCAGCGGCGGCTCGGCCGGCTACGACCACAAAAAGATGGGCATCACCGCCCGCGGCGCGTGGGAGTCGGTCAAGAAGCACTTCCGCGACCTGGGCGTCGACACCCAGTCCGAGGACTTCACGGTGGTCGGCGTGGGCGACATGTCGGGCGACGTGTTCGGCAACGGCATGCTGCTCAGCCGGCACATCCGGCTGGTCGCGGCGTTCGACCACCGGCACATCTTCCTCGACCCGACGCCCGACGCGGCCACCTCGTACGCGGAGCGGCGCCGGCTGTTCGAGCTGCCCCGGTCGTCGTGGGACGACTACGACCGGTCGCTGCTCAGCGCCGGGGGCGGGATCTATCCGCGTACGGCGAAGTCGATCCCGGTGTCGCCGGAGGTTCGCGCGGCGCTGGATCTGGGCCCGGCGACCACGGTCAGCCCGGTCGACCTGATGCGGGCGATCCTCGGGGCCCCGGTCGACCTGCTGTTCAACGGCGGCATCGGCACCTACGTGAAGGCGTCCACCGAGACCCACGCCGAGGTGGGCGACAAGGCCAGCGACGCGATCCGGCTCAACGGCGCCCAGCTGCGGTGCCGGGTGGTCGGGGAGGGCGGCAACCTCGGGCTCACCCAGCGCGGGCGCATCGAGTTCGCGCTGGCCGGCGGGCGCGTGTTCACCGACTTCATCGACAACTCGGCCGGGGTCGACTGCTCCGACCATGAGGTCAACATCAAGATCCTGCTCGGCGGCATGGTGGCCGACGGCGAGATGACGCTGCCCGAGCGCGACGAACTGCTGGCCGCGATGACCGACGAGGTGGCCGCGCTCGTCCTGCGCGACAACTACGAGCAGGCCACGGCGCTGGGCAACGCGCGGGCCCAGGCCCACTCGCTGCTGCCGGTGCACCGGCGGATGCTCAACGATCTGGAAGAGAGCGGCCGCCTCAACCGGGAGCTCGAGGCGCTGCCGACCGACGCCGAACTGGCCGCCCGGTACGAGGCGGGCAACGGGCTCACCGCTCCCGAGTTCGCGGTCCTGCTGGCGTACGTCAAGATCAGTCTCGAACGTGAGGTGCTCGCGGACGAGATCGTGGACGAGGCGTGGACGACCGAGGTGCTGTCCCGCTACTTCCCGACGCCGCTGCGCGAACGGTGCGCGGGCCGCATGATCGGCCACCGGCTGCGGCGCGAGATCATCTCGACGGCCCTGGTCAATGAGGTGGTCAACCGGGGCGGCACGTCGTTCGTCTTCCGCGCGATGGAAGAGAGCGGCGCGTCGGCGGCCGACGTGATCCGGGCCTACACGGTGATCCGTGAGGCGTACGGGCTGGCCGGCATCTGGGCCGAGGCCGAGCGCCTCGACAACCGGGTGCCGACCGAGGCCCAGACGCTGGTCTTCCTGGAGTCGCGGCGACTGCTCGACCGGGCCGTGCGCTGGCTGGTCAGCACCCGGCGCTCGCCGATCGACGTGGCGGCCGAGATCGGCAAGCTGCGCGAGGGCGTGCAGTCGCTGCTCCCGCAGTTGCCGTCGGTGCTGCTGGGCGCCGAGCGCCGGTCGATGGACGAGCACATCGCCACCATGGTCGACAAGGGCGTGCCGATGGAGCAGGCCGAGCGGGTCACCTGGTGCAACTACGGCTTCGGCCTGCTCGACATCCTCGAGACGGGCGCGCTGACCGAGAAGGCGCCGCTCGAGGTGGCGAACGTCTACTTCGCCTTGTCCGAGCGCTTCCACATCGACCAGCTGTTGTCGCACATCTCCCGCCTGCCGCGCGGCGACCGGTGGCAGACCCTGGCCCGCATGGCACTGCGGTACGACCTGTACGCCGCGCTGGCCGCGCTGACGGCCGAGGTGCTGCAGTCGACCCCGTCCGACGCCTCGGCCGACGAACGGGTCTCCGAGTGGGAACGGGTCAACGCGGCGTCGATCGCCCGCGCCGCCAACGCGATGGGCGACGTGGCCGACACCCCGGCCGAGCTGGCCGCCCTCTCGGTGCTGCTGCGTCAGATCCGTACGTTGGTGAAGACCTCAGCCGCCTGAGTTCCGCTTCACAAAGGGGGTCGCCGGGACCTGCTCGGTGCCGGCGACCAGCCCCATCTTCAGGACCGCCTCGGTGCCGGCGACCAGCACGCGGAGGCCGTGTGCGTAGGCCTCGTCCGGCTCGCGATAACCGCCGGTGTCGCGCAGGGCCGCGAGCAGGGTCGGCAGATTCGGCCGGGCGGCCTGTTCGGCCTCGCTCGGGGGTCCGATGACGGACTGCTCCTGCAGCACGAAGCTGTTGGTGTAGTCGCTGACGGTCATGATCGTGGTCAGCGCCTGGGCCGGCGTGAAGCCCAGCGTGACCATGGCGCTGCCCCGCCAGGGTCACACCGCCGAGCGGACCGCGCCGGCCCAGGTCGCCGCCGTTATCGCCACCTTCGTGGGAAGTGGGTACCCCCAAGGGGTATAGGGTAGGGACATGGAGCGGGTGATCGAGCTCGAGATCGGTGGGATGACGTGCGCCGCGTGCGCCAATCGCATCGAGAAGAAGCTGAACCGGATGGACGGCGTCACCGCGACGGTGAACTACGCGACCGAGAAAGCCCGCGCCACCGTGCCCGCCGCGCTCGCCGCGGCCGACCTCATCGCGGTGGTCGAGAAGACCGGCTACACCGCGGCCGAGCCGACCCCCGAGCCCGAGGCGGCCGCGCCGGGCAAGCGGGACGCGCTGCTGGACCGGTTGCTGGTCTCGGCCGTGCTCAGCGTGCCGGTCATCGTGCTGGCGATGGTGCCGGCCTGGCAGTTCGACTACTGGCAGTGGCTGTCGCTGACCCTGGCCGCCCCGGTCGTCGTCTACGGCGGGTGGACGTTCCACCGGGCCGCGTTCGTCAACCTGCGGCACGGCGCGGCCACCATGGACACGCTCGTCTCGATGGGCACGCTGGCCGCCTTCGGCTGGTCGGTGTGGGCGCTGTTCCTGGGTGACGCGGGCATACCGGGAATGACCCACCCGTTCTCGCTCACCGGCACGCAGGGCGACGCGATCTATCTCGAGGCGGCGGCCGGCGTCACCACGTTCCTCCTGGCCGGGCGCTATCTGGAGGCGCGGGCCAAGCGGCACGCCGGTGACGCCCTGCGGTCGCTGCTCTCGCTCGGGGCCAAGCACGTCACCGTGCTCGAGGACGGCGCCGAGCGGGTCGTGCCGGCCGCCGATCTCAGGCCGGGGGCGCTTTTTCTCGTACGACCGGGGGAGAAGGTCGCTACCGACGGTGTGGTCGTGGAGGGGTCGTCGGCCCTGGACGTCAGCCTGCTGACCGGCGAGTCGGTGCCGGTGGAGGTGCGGCCGGGCGATCCGGTCACCGGGGCCACGATCAACGCGGGCGGCCGGTTGGTCGTGCGGGCGACCCGGGTCGGCGCCGACACGCAACTGGCCCAGATGGCCCGGCTGGTCGAAGAGGCGCAGAACGGCAAGGCGGCGGTGCAGCGCCTGGCCGACCGCATCTCCGGCGTCTTCGTGCCGGTGGTGATCGCGCTGGCGATCGGGACGCTCGGCTACTGGCTCGGCACCGGGCGGGGGGCGACGGCCGCCTTCACCGCCGCGGTGGCCCTACTGATCATTGCCTGCCCCTGTGCTCTGGGCCTGGCCACGCCGACAGCGCTGCTGGTCGGCACCGGGCGCGGGGCCCAGCTGGGCATCCTGATCCGCGGGGTGCAGGCGCTGGAGTCCACCCGCAAGGTCGACACGATCGTGCTCGACAAGACGGGCACGGTGACGACCGGCCGGATGTCCGTGTCGTCGGTCGTCCCGGCCGGCGCCGACCTGTCCGAGGCGGATCTGCTGCGCCTGGCCGGGGCGGTCGAGGCCGCGTCCGAGCACCCGATCGGCCGGGCCGTCGCCGAGGCGGCCCCGAAGCCGCTGCCGGCCGTCGCCGACTTCCGGGCCACGGCCGGTGTCGGCGTGCACGGAACGGTCGAGGGCCGGCGGATCGCGGTGGCGGCCGGAGCGCCGGAGGGGGTGGACGACGCGGCGACCTGGGTCGCGGTCAGCGAGGACGGCGTCCCGCTGGGGTGGATCGCGCTGGCCGACACCGTGCGACCGACCAGCGCCGCCGCCGTGGCCGGGTTGCGCCGGCTGGGGCTGACGCCGATGCTGGTCACCGGTGATTCACCGGCGGTGGCGGCGCACGTCGCGGCCGAGGTCGGGATCACCGAGGTCGAGGCCGGGGTGCTGCCGGCCGGCAAGGTCGACTTGGTCAAGCAGTTGCAGGCGCGGGGGCGGTCGGTGGCGATGGTCGGCGACGGCGTCAACGACGCGGCCGCGCTGGCCCAGGCCGACCTCGGGCTGGCCATGGGCGCGGGCACCGACGTGGCCATCCAGGCGTCGGACCTCACGCTCGTCCGCGGTGACCTGACGGCGGCGGTGGACGCGGTCCGGCTGTCGCGCCGCACGCTCGGGATCATCCGCGGCAATCTGTTCTGGGCCTTCGCGTACAACGTGGCGGGTCTGCCCCTGGCCGCGGCCGGCCTGCTCAACCCCATGATCGCGGGGGCCGCCATGGCCTTCAGCTCGGTCTTCGTGGTGCTGAACAGCCTGCGCCTGCGTGGCTTCCAGGCGGCGTGAACGCAGCGTGAGCCGGGTCGCGGCGGATTGCTCCCGAAATCCCAGTGCCGCGCCCGGCTCACTGTCTGCGTCGCGAGGACTCGATCTGGTCCCGAAGGCCGAGTCGATTCGCGACGTCCCCAGACCCACCTGCGGACATGACGCTACGTGCCGGCAGGCGGACCCGGGAAGATTCCGGTGAGCGAATTAGCCGTTCGGACAGCACGGAATGGGCGACAGATCCGGCTTTTTATGGACACCAAGGCATAAAGTAGGGCAGCTGATTACTCACCGTGAAGTTGACCAAGCATTACTGACAGTGATCAATCGTCCCGGCGGACCGACTCGATCAGCGCCAGCACCTGCCGCAGCGCCGGCCGCAGCACCCGCAGCCGCGACAGCGAGACCAGCCGGTCGATCAGCGGCACGGCCCCGTCGATCAGGCGCCGCGTGCGCCGCTGCCCGGGCGACTTGTCGTACACCCAGAAGAGAATGACCCCCATCCACCCGAGCCACAGCAGCTCGGGCAGCTCCTTGCGCAGTTCGGGGTCGAGCTTGGCGGTCGACCCGTCCACCACCTCGCGGAAGATCGCGATAGCCGCTTCGCGGGCCGGTGACGACTCCCGCGAGAACGGGCTGAGCGGCGACGACGGCTCGGCCGCCGACTTGAAGAAGGTCGCCGCGAACGAGTGGTACGGCTCGTTGACGTCGATGCCGGCGTGCAGCACCCCGCGCAGCCGGGGCGCGAGCTCTTTCTCATCGGCCAGCACCGGCTCGGCCGCGACCCGGTGGGCCACCTGGTTCCGGTCGTAGAACCCCTGGATCAGGTGTTCCTTCGAGTCGAAGTAGTAGTACGCGTTGCCGACCGCGACCCCCGCCTCTTTCGCGATGGCCCGCATGGTCGTCTCGGTGTACCCCCGCTCGCGGAACAGCCGGAGCGCCGTCTCGAGAATCAGCTGCCGCGTCTGCTCGCCGCGAGCCCGTCGGGGCTTCCCGGACTCGGCGGGATCATCGGCAGCGGTCGTCACACCCGTCACCGTAGTACGCCGGGCTGTTGTCGAAGTCCACCGACCGCGTACGCGCCCGGACCGCCGACGCCGCCGCGATGAACCGCCGAGCCGTGGGCAGGAGTGCCGGCGTACTCATCCGCTCCGCCGTCGCGCGGTAGTCGGCGAGCGCCCACAGGCACGCCACCCACGCCCCGTCGCCGATCCACACCGAACCGTCGTCCCCGATCACCGTCACGTCCCGCAGCGTCGCCGCGTGGTCGAGCCCTGGAAATCGCTGCCGGGCTTCTTCGGAGCCAGCAGGCACAAATTCCAGCGGTACGAGTTGAGCCCGGCCCGACAGCCACCGCCGGGCCGCCCGGCAGATCGGGCAACCCGCGTCGTACAGGACGGTCAAGCGGGCGAGGGCCCGGCCGCCCCCTCGTTCGGCCGGGCCCTGGTTCTCGGTCATGCCCGCGCCGGAGGCGGCGGCTGCTGCGGGTGGAACGGCAGCCGGCCGGCGGGCGGCAGGGGCGGTACGGGCTGCTGCTGGCGCAGGCGTCCGCGCCGGTAGCGGCCGAGGAAGAAGACGTTCAGGAAGTGCAGGACGCCCAGCACGAGCAGGACGAGACCGACTTTGCTCGAGAGCGTCTCCAGCGCCTCACTGGTATCGGTGATCGTCTGGTTCGACCGCATGGTGACCGTCACGTAGCCGAGGTTGAGCAGGTAGAAGCCCATCACCAGCAGTTGGTTGATCGCCTTGGCCAGCCGCTCGTCAGCGAACACGTCGACCAGGAACACCAGCCCGTTGCGCGACAGTGTGGTCGCCACCCAGATGGTGAGCCCGACGCTGACGACCAGATACACCAGGTACATCCACACCTTCGGGTCCATCGGACCACCTTTCTCGAACGCGTTCAACTTTGCTGCCTCAGCGTAAGCCTCGAAGTTGAACGTGTTCAAGTAGTGTGACGAAGCAGCCATCGCGCCAAGATCAAGAAGTTGTTCGCGGGGTGCCACCGCCTCCCCCGCCCACCCAAGGGACGTGGGGGAAGGTAGTCGAATTTGAGGGCGCGGGGCGCTGGTTGTCCACAGGCACCGCGGTGCGCTCGATGAGTTGTGCACAAGGTCGGGAGGCGCCCGTGAGCGCCTCCCGACCTCGCTAGGCGTGGGCCAGACCCAGAGCTTCCGCGGCCGCGCGGCCGTTGGCCCGGCTGGCGCCATGCGTGGTGACGAACGCCCGCACCTGCGCCGGCCGCCACGACGACGGCCAGCCCATCTCGACCACCCCGACCGCGTGCGCCGCGGCCAGCTGCTCGACCAGCGCCCGCGTCTCCGCCTTACGGTGCGTGTGCCGCCCCACGACCACGATCGGCCGGGCGCCCGCACGCGCAGCCAGATCAGCGGCCGACGCGTCAGCGGCGACGATCTCGATCTGCTCGGTTCCGTTGAGGTGCGGCGCCAGGCCCCACGGCACGCGACCTTCGGCGATCGAGAAGCCCGACATCAACTGCACCACCAACGGTGATGCCAGCTCGTCCAAGGAGCCCTCCACCCGCACGGCCCGGCGCGCGGCGGCCAGACCGAGGTCGTCGTCGTAGCTGAGCAGGGTGCGATGCCGGCTCGTCCAGGACGCCAGTTCGGCCGTACGGGAAACCGCTTCTTCGAGCCGGCCGACCGGCACACCCGTGACGATCTCGGCCGCCACCGCCTCGACCAGCGCCTCGTCGACCTTGGCCCCGATGCAGAGCAGGTCGGCCCCGGCGGTCAGCGCCCGCACCGCCGCCTGCGGGATGCCCCCGGCCGCGTCCGCCGCGCCCGCCATCTCGAGCGCGTCGGTCACGATCACGCCCTGGAAGCCGAGCTCTTCGCGCAGCAGCCCCTGCAACGCGGCCCGGCTGAAGGTGGCCGGGTCGTCGCCGGTCAGCGCCGGCACCCGGATGTGGGCCGACATCACGACCTGGGCCGAGTCCGCGATGGCGGCGAACGGCGGCAGGTCGCGGGCCCGCAGCACGTCGAGCGGCACGTCGACCGTGGGCAGCGACAGGTGCGAGTCGGTCACGGTCGCGCCATGGCCGGGGAAGTGCTTGGCGCAGGCGGCGACCCCGGCCGACTGCAGGCCCTCGACGGCGGCGCGGGCGTGCCGGGCCACCAGCGCGGGGTCGGCGCCGAACGAGCGGGTGCCGATGATCGGGTTGTCGTCGGCCGTGTTGACGTCGACGGTGGGGGCCAGGTCGAGGTTGACGCCGGCCGCGACCAGGTCGGCGCCGATGGCCGCGTACACCGCGCGGGTGAGGTTCTCGTCGTCGACGGCGCCGAGGGCGGCGTTGCCGGGGTACGGGCTGCCGGTGCGGTGGGCGAGCCGGGTGACGTCCCCGCCTTCCTCGTCGATCGCGATCAGGGCGTCGTCGCGTCCCTCGCGCAGCCGGGCGGTCAGACGGGCCACCTGCGCCGGGTCGGCGACGTTGGTGCCGAACAGGGTGTGACCGGCCAGTCCCTCGGCCAGCAGGGTCACTGCCCAGTCGGGTGCCGTGGGGCCGGGGAAGGCGGCCAGCAGGGTGCCGAGCGCGAGGCGGCGTAGTCCGGGGTCGATCGTCATGGTGTCCTTCCGGTGACGTAAGTCTGGTCTGTACACCCCGCGAGCTGCCATGATCGCTCGGTGCCGGTCGCCGCGACGGGCGCCGTAATCAAATAGGAAACAATCCTAAATTTATCCTAGGGGATCCTGCCATGGCCTCCACCCGCCTTCCGGGCACACCCCGGCTGCTGCGCGCGCTCAACGACCGCGCGGCGTTGGAACTGCTGCTCAGCCGCGGTCCGCTGACCCGGGCCCAGCTCGGTGAGATGACCGGGTTGAGCAAGGTCACCGCGTCCCAGCTGGTGGAGCGTCTGGAGCAGCGGGGCCTGGTGCGCCGGGTGGGCGAGCAGGCCGGCGGGCGTGGTCCCAATGCCCAGTTGTACGCCGTGACGCCGGGCAGCGCGCACGTGATCGGCGTCGACGTCGGCCCCGATCGGGTGGTCGCGGCCTGCGCCGACATCACCGGTTCGATCATCGGCCGGGTCGAGCAGTCCACGAAAGACACCGACGATCCGGTCGGCGTGGTGCACAACGCGGTGGTCCAGGCGGCCACCGACGCCGGCACCGACATGAGTTCCGTACGCCGGGTCGTGCTCGGCACCCCCGGCCTGGTCGACCCCGAGAGCGGCGAGATCTCGTTCGCCTGGGACCTGCCCCGCTGGCACCGCGGCCTGCTCGACGACCTGCGCCGCGACCTGCACACCCCGGTCGTGTTCGGCAACGACGTCAACATGGCCGCCGTGGCCGAGTCGAGCGCGGGCGCCGCCGCCGGGGTCAAGGATTTCGTGCTGATCTGGGCCGGCCGTGGTGTCGGTCTGGCCAGCGTCATCGACGGCCGCCTGCACCAGGGCCACACTGGCGCGGCCGGTGAGATCGGCTACATGCCGGTGGCCGGGGCCGAGGTGCCGCAGCACCCGGGCCGCAAGTCGGGCAAGGGCGGGGTCAAGGGCGGCTTCCAGAGCATCGCCGGCGCCGACGCGGTCAAGGCGATCGGCAAGAAGTACGGCTTCCGGGGCGTCGAGGCGGCCGATGTCGTGCGCGACGCCGTCGCCGCCGGCCCGGCCGGCGAGCCGGTGCTCGACGAGCTGGCCAACCGGCTGGCCCTGGGCGTGGCCGCGACCTGCGTGATCCTCGACCCGCCACTGGTCGTGCTGGCCGGCGAGGTGTCCCAGGCCGGCGGCCCGGCCCTGGCCGCCCGGGTCGAGAACGAGGTGGCCGCGATCACCCTGGTCAATCCCAAGGTCGTGATCACCGGGGTCGAGGCCGAGCCGGTGCTGCACGGCGCGTTGCACACCGCGCTCGACGCCGTACGCGATGAGGTGTTCGGGTCGACCACCGCCTGAGAAGCCGCCGGGCTGCGTGGTTGGATGGACGCGTGCGAAAGCCCGACGACGACACAGTCATTGCCTTCGACCAGGTCAGCGTGATCCGGAGCGGAAGCCACCTGGTCCGCGGCCTGTCCTGGCAGGTCGAGCTGGACGAACGCTGGGTGGTCCTGGGCCCCAACGGCGCCGGCAAGACCACCCTGCTCAACCTGGCCTCGGGCCGGCTCCACCCGTCGCGCGGCACGGCCTGGGTGCTCGGCGAGCGCCTCGGCCGCACCGACATCAACGAGCTGCGGACCCGGATCGGGCTGGCCACCGGCCAGTTCGCCGAGCGGGTGCCGGCGGGCGAGCGGGTGCTCGACGTCGTGGTCACCGCGGCCTGGTCGGTGGTGGGGCGCTGGCGCGAGTCGTACGACCCGCAGGACGAACTGCGCGCCCGCCGGCTGCTCGACCAGCTCGGCATGGGCCCGCTGGCCGAGCGCGACTTCACCACGCTGAGCGAGGGCGAGCGCAAGCGCACCCTGATCGCCCGGGCCCTGATGACCGACCCCGAGCTGATGCTGCTCGACGAGCCCGGGGCCGGGCTCGACCTGGGCGGCCGGGAAGACCTGATCGCCCGGCTGACCGAGCTCGCCCTCGACCCCGACTCGCCGGCCATGGTGCTGGTCACCCATCACGTCGAGGAGATCCCGCCCGGCTTCACCCACGGCCTGCTGCTGCGCGAGGGCACGATCGTCGCGGCCGGCCTGCTGGGCGAGGTGATGACGGCCGAGAACCTGTCCAAGACGTTCGGCCTGTCGCTGGTTGTCGACCGGTTCGGCGACCGCTACGCGGCCCGGGCGGCCTGAGCCCGTGGCGCCGCGCATCGTGGTCGCCGGCAGCGCCAACATGGACCTGGTCGGCCTGGCCCCGAAGCTGCCCCGGCCGGGCGAGACCGTGCTCGGTGACGAGTTCGTGATGATGGCCGGCGGCAAGGGGGCCAACCAGGCCATCGCCGCGGCCCGGGCCGGCGGGCAGACCGTCTTCCTGGGGGCGATCGGCTCGGACGCGTTCGGGGTCAACCTGAACGCCCGGCTCAACGGGGCCGGTGTCGACATGCGGCACGTGCGCACCAGCTACGGCCCGTCCGGCGTGGCCGTCATCATGGTCGACCGCGCCGGGGAGAACTCGATCCTGGTCGCGCCGGGCGCCAACAACACGTTCGTCGGCCTGACCGAGGCCGAGCAGGCCGAGATCGCCGCCGGTGACGTGCTGCTGTGCCAGCAAGAGATCCCGGCCGAGACGGTGGTGGCGGCGGCCCGGGCGGCCCGCGCCGGCGGCACCCGGGTGGTCCTCAACGCGGCCCCGGCCCGTGAGCTGCCCGGCGAGCTGTTGCCGAACATCGACCTGCTGGTCGTCAACGAGGTCGAGGCGCTGATGGTGACCGGCGGCGACACCATCGACGTGCCCGAGCTGCTCTCGCTGGTGCCGCGGGTGGTGCTCACGCTGGGCGGCAGCGGTTCGCGCTACGTCGACCGGGACGGCCGCGACGAGACCGTGCCCGCCTTCCGGGTCGAGGTCACCGACACCACCGCGGCCGGCGACGCCTTCACCGGGGCGCTGGCCGTGGCCTGGGGCGAGGGGCGCGACCTGGTCGAGGCCGTGCGCTGGGCCAACGCGGCCGGGGCGGCCTGCGTACGCCGGGTCGGCGCCTCGAACGCGCTGCCCACCCGCGACGAGATCGACGAGGTCTACCGGGCCGGTTAGGCCGGGCTCAAGCGCGGGCCGTGGTGACGAACCGGTTGACCTCGGACCGCAGCACCTCGGCGAGCTGGGAGAGCCCGGCCATGCCGTGCGCGCTGCCCCCGTCGACGGCGGCCGCGATGCCGTTCACCAGCCCGCTCATCTCGCGGATGCTGTTGGTGACCGTCTCGAGCACGGCCACGGCGTCCGCGGCCACCTCCTGCACGGTGTTGACCTGGCCCATGATCTCGTCGCTGGACGAGCTGGTCTCGGCGGCCAGCGTCTTGACCTCGCCCGCGACCACGCTGAAGCCGCGGCCCGCGTCGCCGGCCCGGGCCGCCTCGATGGTCGCGTTCAACGCGAGCAGGCGGGTCTGCTTGGCCACCTGATTGATCAGATCCACCGCCGTACGGATCTGGTCGGACGCGGTGCGCAGCGACGTCACCGTGGCCAGGCCGCGCTCGGCCTCGGTCACCGCCTCGCGGGCGAAGTCGGCCAGGCTGTTGGTCGACGCGCCCATCTCGGTGGCCGCCGTGGCCACCTGCTCCGAGACGGTCAGCACGGCCGACTCCAGCTCGTCGGCCAGTGCCACCCGGGCCTGGGCGGCCTCGGCGACCCGGGCCGCGGTCTCGCTCATGGCCACGATGGACGCCGAGATCTGCTCGGCTGCCGACCGGAACGCGCCGGACAGGCCGCGGGTCAGGATCCGCCGGTGGAACCGCCCCTCGGCGGCGGCGGCCGAGGCGGCGCCGGCCTCGCGCACGAACGCGTCGCTCATGTCGAGCAGGCTGTTGAGCGCGGTGCGGGCGGCGATCGCCTCCTCAGTGTCGCCGATCGAGGGCAGGCGGGCCTCCAGGTCGCCCGCGGTGGCGCGGCGGCAGACCTCGGTGATGGTGGCCAGGACGGCGTCGGTCACCAGCGCGCTCCGCTGGTCAGGGCCCAGATGAACTCGTCGTACGTGCGGCCGCCGAGCTCGCTCTGCAGCGCCTGCCAACCGGCCTCGACCGCGGCCGGCTTCGAGGTGTGCTGCTGCTCGGCCGTGCGGATGCGCTCGTACAGCCGGCGGACCTCGGCCACCACGGCCGGTTCGGGCAGCCGCCGATTGGAGTGATAGCCGACCAGCTTGCCGTCGGCCGAGAACGACGGCGTGACGTGCGCATAGACCCAGTAGTGGGCGCCGTCGGCCGCCATGTTCACGACGTACGCGAAGATCTCCTCGCGCCGCCCCAGGGTCTCCCAGAGCAGCTTGAACACGGCGCGCGGCATGTCGGGGTGCCGGATGATGTTGTGCGGCTGCCCGATCGCCTCCTCCTCGGTGAGCGCGGACGTGCGCAGGAAGACCTCGTTGGCGTACGTCAGGATGCCGCGCGGATCGGTCTTGGTGACGATGATCTCGTCGGGACCGAAGGTGCGCTCGACCCCGGTGGGCCGCTGGGCGGTGGTCGTCGTTCTCATGGTGATTCGATATTCACCGAAGATTGACCAGCTTGGCGGCGGTTCCCGAAATTCTGACAATCAGCGGGCCACGCGGCGGGCCCAGAGCACCAGCGGCACCTGCAGCGGGAGCCGCCCGAAGGCGATCGCGCGCCGGACCGGGGCGGCGTGCCGCGCGTCCACGGCCATCTTGATGTTGGCCGGGAAGACGGCGACGAAGAGCCCGGCCGCGGCCAGAGCGCCGGCCCGCCGGGTGCGCGGATGGGCGATGGCGGCGGCGCAGGCGAGTTCGGCCGCGCCGCTCAGGTAGGTGTAGGTGCGGCGCCGCCCCGGCAGCGAGCGCGGGACGATCGAGTCGAACGGGCGCGGCACGGCGAAATGCAGCACGCCCATCGTGGCGAGCATCCCGGCCAGGGCGGCAGTGTCCTTCTTCATCCGCACGATGTTACCGACGGGTAGCTGGTTCCAGGGCGCGTTGCAGAGCCCGGTAGATGCGGCCGAACCGGGCCGCGTCGGGGGTGCTCAGCAGCAGCAGGTCGCCGGTGGGGGTGCGGGCCCAGATCTCGCGCACCCGGCTGCCGCGGTCGTAGGACCGGTCGACCCGTTCCAGCAGCACGTCGGCCAGCGGGACGACACCCAGGCCGACCAGCACGCCGCCGCCGATCAGGGCGATCGTGGTGCTGGTGGAGGCGTCGATGACCAGGGCCACCGCGACGGCCAGCAGGCCGATCACGAGCGGGGTGAGGATGGCGAAACCGACCGCGCCGCGCCCGGCGATCGTGCCCCAGGAGCGCCGGCCACGCGTGTGCCACACCTGGATCAGGTCGTCCAGGCGCAGGTCGCGGCCGTTGATCCGGACGCCGGTGGAGCTGATCGACACCTCGGGATCCCGGTAGTACGTGGTCACGCCCTCAGTTTTACCCGTCGTAGGCTGACCTGAACCAACACTCAGGGAGGCGTGCGTGGGCGCATTCGTGACGCTCGAGACCACCGACGGCATCGGCACGATCCGGCTGGATCGGCCCCCGATGAACGCGCTCAACACTCAACTGCAGGAGGAACTGCGCGCGGCGGCCCATGCCGCCACCGTGGACGAGCAGGTCAAGGCCGTCATCGTGTACGGCGGCGAGAAGGTCTTCGCGGCCGGCGCCGACATCACGGAGTTCACCCAGGTCGGCTATCCCGAGATGGCGGTGCGGGCGGCCGCGCTCTCCAGCGCGTTCGACGCCGTGGCCCGCATCCCCAAGCCGGTCGTGGCCGCGATCACCGGGTACGCCCTGGGCGGCGGGTGCGAGCTGGCCCTGGCCTGCGACTGGCGCGTGGTGGCGGACGACGCCAAGCTCGGTCAGCCCGAGATCAAGCTCGGCATCATCCCGGGCGCGGGCGGCACCCAGCGGCTGGCCCGGCTGATCGGCCCGGCCCGGGCCAAAGACCTGATCTTCTCGGGCCGGATGGTCGACGCCGACGAGGCGCTGCGCATCGGCCTGGCCGACCGGGTGGCGCCCGCGGCCGACGTGTTGGCGACGGCGCTGGCGCTCGTCAAGCCGTACGTAACCGGTCCGTCCCTGGCCCTGCGGGCGGCCAAGCTGGCCGTCGACGGCGGGCTCAACACCGATCTGGCCTCCGGTCTCGCGCTCGAGTCGCAACTGTTCGCCGGTCTGTTCGCCACCGACGACCGGATCGAGGGCACCACGGCGTTTGTGGAGAAGCGTAAGCCCACATTTACAGGGCGTTAGCTCTCGACCACATCGACCGCTTGCCATAAAGTCCGACGGGTGGAACCGGTTCCGGTCACGCGCACGGTGCGACGCACTGTGCGCATGGCCGTGGCGCTGGTCGTGGGCCAGGCGGTGCTGTGCGCGCTGATCGGCTGGCTGACCCTGGGCCAGTCCCGGTCCGAGCCGGCCCGCTCCCCGGGCGCGGCGGTCGACCAGCTGGCGGCGCCCCCGCCGGCCGACCCGGCCACGCCCTCGGCCCGCACGGTGATCGCCCCGACCACCCAGGCCCGCGAGCCCGTGCCGGCCACCAGCCGTCCCGCTCCCCGCAAGAAGAAGCGGTCGCCGGCCGCCCCCGAACGGCCCGCCACCACCACCGCTCCGACGACCCGCGCGCCGCAACCGATCAGCGTGCCGCCCGACCCACCCGCGCTCGTGCCGCCCGCGCCCCCGCCTTCGCCCCCGCCTTCGCCTTCGCCCTCTTCCGCCCTTCCGTCGTCGCCTTCGCCCAGTGCCGGATTGGTGCGCGACCCGGTGCGGGTGGGGGACGAATGCCGTCCCACGGGTGCTTACGGGCGAACCGCCGAGGGGGTGCTGGTGCGCTGCGTGCGGGAGTGGAGGCACCCACCGCGCTGGAAGATCGTCTGACAACAGCGACCCCCTAGACTCAGGGGATGGCCATCGACCAAGGTGAGCCGAAGCGGCACGCCCTCGGCGTGGACTTCGGCACCTCGAACACCGTCGCGGTGGCGCGCTGGCCCGACGGCCGCGCGCGCCCGATCCTGGTCGACGGATCGCCGCTGCTGCCCTCGGCCGTCTTCGCCGAGTCCGACGGCACGCTGGTCGTGGGTCGCGACGCCGTGCACAGCGCCCGCATCGACCCGGTGCGCTTCGAGCCCAACCCCAAGCGCCGCATCGACGACGGCCTGGTGCTGCTGGGCGAGCAGGAGTTCCCGGTCGTCGAGCTGATCGCCGCCGTGCTGGCCCGGGTGGCCGAGGAATGGCACCGGGCGGTCGGCCCGGTCACTCCCGACGTCACCCTGACCTGCCCCGCGACCTGGGGCGCGACCCGCCGCTCGCTGCTGGCCGAGGCCGCCGCCCGGGCCGGGCTGACCGGGGCCCGGCTGGTCGCCGAGCCGGTCGCCGCGGCCACCTACTTCGCCGAGGTGCTGGGTCGCGACGTGCCGATCGGTTCGGTCGTCGTGGTGCACGACTTCGGCGCCGGCACGTTCGACGCCAGCGTGGTGGCCCGCACCGCCTCCGGCTTCGAGGTGATGGCGGTCGACGGCCGCGACGACATCGGTGGCCTCGACGTGGACGCGGCGATCGTCGAACACCTGCGCACCAGCGACTGGCAGCGGCTGCTCGAGCCGAGCACGGCTCAGGAACGCCGGGCCCAGCGCCAGCTCTGGGAAGAGGTGCGGATAGCGAAAGAACGGCTGTCGCGCGCCCAGTCGGCCGAGTTCGTGGTGCCGCTGCTCGACACCGAGGTCCACCTCACCCGCGACGAGCTCGAGAAGCTGGCCCGGCCCGTGCTCGACCAGACCGTCCGGGTCACCAAGGGCCTGCTCGACTGGGCCGAGCTGCCCGAGGGGCGGCTGGCCGGCGTGTTCCTGGTCGGCGGGGCGAGCCGGATCCCGCTGGTGGCCACCCTGCTGCACCGTGCGCTGGGCGAGGCGCCGGTGGTGATCGAGCAGCCCGAGCTGGTGGTGGCCGAGGGCAGCATCCTGGCCGACGCCGCGATGCTGGCGACCGGGGCGGCCGCGCCCGGCCTCACCTCCGAGCTGCGGCTGGTCTCGACCGGGCGGGCCGAGTCGGCCACCGTACGGGTCCCGGCCGCGTCCGTGCACGTGCCGGGCACCACCGGTCTGCAGCCGGCGGTCGACCCGTGGCCCGACGCCGACCACAGCAGCTGGGTGCCCGACCCGCACGCGACCGTGCCCACCCCGAAACCGGTCTTCCACCCGCCGGTGGCTCCCGCGTCGCCCGGCCCGGTCACCAATCGTTCGGTCACGAACCGCCCGGTCAGCTCGGGACCGATCACCTCGCGGCCGGTCACCCCGCGCCCGGCCCCGTCGACGTACCGGCCCCGGCCGCCGGCCCGGGTCGAGCACGCCGTGCGCCGGCCCAAGCGCACCGGCGGCTTCCTGCGCTTCGTCCAGATCCTGTTCAGCGTGCTGATCATGATCGCCGTGCCGCTGGCCGCGCTGGTGGTCGCGTACGGCTACGGCAACGGCCTGCCGATCCGGACGGACATCGAGAATCTGATCGCCGACCTGGGCGAGCTGCTCGGAATCTGAAGGTCGTTCACCTTTCCCGCGCCGCCGGGTAGCGTGCCGGGGAACCGGCAATGGCGCGAGGGGAGCACGGCATGGCAGAGGTGATCGACGGTCACGGCGGCGAGCTGGCGCTGGCCGCGGCGCGGGCGTTCGGCGTGAACGAGATGTTCACCCTGTCGGGCGGGCACGTGTTCCCGCTCTACGACGCCGCCCACAAGACCGGGTTCCCGATCTACGACGTACGCCATGAGCAGACCGCCGTCTTCGCGGCCGAGGCGGTGGCCAAGCTGCAGCGCCGCCCCGGGCTCGCGGTGCTCACCGCCGGCCCCGGCGTGACCAACGGCATCTCCGGCCTGACCAGCGCGTTCTTCAACGCCTCGCCGGTGCTGGTGCTCGGCGGCCGGGCGCCCGCGTTCCGCTGGGGCTCGGGCAGCCTGCAAGAGTTCGACCACGTGCCGCTGGTCGCCCCGATCACCAAGTACGCGGGCACCGTCACCGACACCGACAACATCGCGGGCGAGGTCCGGGCCGCCCTGACCGCGGCGCTCACCGCCCACCGCGGCCCGGCCTTCCTCGACCTGCCGCTCGAGATCGTCTTCTCGACCGGCGAGGCCGCCACGCCGGGGGCGCCGGCCGTTCCGGTCATCGAGGCCGACCCGGACGAGGTCTCCCGCGCGGCCGGCCTGCTCGCCGCGGCGGCCCGCCCGGTGATCATCGCGGGCTCCGACGTGTGGGGCGGCGACGCGATCGCCGAACTGCGGGCCGCGGCCGAGGCGCTGCAGGTGCCGGTCTTCACCAATGGCATGGGCCGCGGCGCCCTGCCCCCGTCGCATCCGCTGGCCTTCGCCAAGGCCCGCCGGCCCGCGCTCAACGAGGCCGACGTGGTCTGCGTGATCGGCACCCCGCTCGACTTCCGGCTCGGATTCGGTGAGTTCGGCGCGGCTCGGGTCGTGCACATCGTCGACGCCCCCAGCCAGCGCGCGACGCACGTCGAGACGGCCGTGTCACCCGCCGGCGACCTGCGGCGCATCCTGGCCGCGATCGCTGACCACACCGGCGACCGGGCCGACCACACCGAGTGGATCGAAGGGCTGCGGACGGCCGAGGACGCGGGCAAGGCGCGCGACGCCGAGGCGATGGCGGCCGAGACCGACCTGATCAAGCCGGCGCGCATCTACGGCGAGCTGCGCAAGGTGCTCGCGCCGGACGCCGTGACCATCGGCGACGGCGGGGACTTCGTCTCGTACGCGGGAAGGTTCCTCGAACCGGCTCAACCCGGCACCTGGCTCGACCCGGGACCGTACGGATGCCTCGGCACCGGCATGGGCTACGCGATGGGGGCCCGGGTGACCTACCCCGACCGCCAGATCTGCGTGCTCATGGGCGACGGGGCGGCCGGCTTCTCGCTGATGGACGCGGAGTCACTGGTCCGGCAGGGACTTCCGGTGGTCATGGTGGTCGGCAACAACGGCATCTGGGGGCTCGAGAAACACCCCATGCAGGCCATGTACGGCTACGACGTCGCGGCCGACCTGCAGCCGGGTCTGCGCTACGACGACGTGGTCAAGGCGCTGGGCGGCGCGGGCGAGACCGTCGAGAAGGCGGCCGAGATCGGACCGGCCCTCGAGCGCGCTTTCGCCGCCGGGGTGCCCTACCTGGTCAACGTCCTGACCGACCCCGGCGACGCCTACCCCCGCTCGTCGAACCTCGCCTAAGGCTGGTCTTTTTCCTCGTTCTTCAATTCCTTCTCCCACTGGGCGAGCGCCTCGCGCTCGCGGCGGGACTGCTCGGTGTCGACCGAGCGCAGGAAGTCGGGATCGTCGTCCGGCGCCGAGGGGGCTCGGCGCCGGCGCGGCACCGTGCCTTCCTCGGGCGCGGGCAGCGGGCGGCCCCAGAGGAAGTACGCGAGCGGGCCCAGCAGGGGGATGAGAAGGATCACCAGCACCCACACCAGACGCGGCGCGTTGCGGACGCGGGCAGCCGACAAACAGCTGATCAGCGCCAGAACGAAGAGCACCAGCTGCACGGCAGCGAGGAGGATGAACAACCGGACCATGTGGCAATGATGACGCGCGTCGGGCGATCCGGCGACGATCAGAGCATGACAACCAGACTTGCGAGCACGGCGAGAGCGACGGTGATCAACGCGTAGGCCGGAATCGTCCGCCGTCCGGGGTGGGGCGGGTGCTGCCGCAGGGCCCGCGCGCGGCGGTAGGCGATCGCCACCAGGAACGACCAGCCGAGGCTGCTGAGGGCAGCGGTGATCCACTGCACGACGCCGGCGTCCGGGTGGAATGCGGGCCGGGCGGCGAGCAGGCCGACGACCGCGGCCGACAGGGCCGTGCGCCGCCATGCGAACCGGGTCCGCTCGGCCGCCGCGCCGTGGTCGGGCGTCCACTCGACGCTCACTCCACGGCCTGGACGACCACGGCGACGATCATCGCGACGGCGCCCAGGGCGACTGTCACGGCTAGGACGGCCGGGAACTTCGAGCCTGGCAGCTCCTGGCCCAGGCGCATGGCCCGTTCGGTGCGGGCCCAGTGGTCGACCGCGCGCAAGGCGACCAGGCCGCCGAGCACGAGCAGGACGATGGCCATGATCTCGCGCAGGTGGGCGATGGGCAGCGGCGGCAGGAACTGGGCGACGCCGAGCCCGCCCGCGATCAGGGCCAGGCCGGTGCGGATCCAGGCCAGGAACGTGCGCTCGTTGGCCAGCGAGAAGCGGTAGTCCGGCGTACGGCCGACCGTGGGGGTCTTCTCGGGGTCGATCCATTGCCGCAGGCCAGCTAACACGTGTGAATTATTGACCTTCTTGGTCGAATAGGTGCATCCACAGCATGCGGACTTCGTCACTCACGCACGCCTCGCGGGGGCGGCCGCATCGGCAGTAGGGGGAGTCCGAACTCACGCGGCCATGGGTGTTCAGCACAGGCGCGGGTCCGCGTGGTAGACGATGTGAGGCGGACGGAAGCAATCCGTCGGCCACTGGAGTGATTAGGCCGGACATTTCGTACACCTCCCTGTACCGACTGTAGCCAGTGAGCGGCCGGCGCGGGTGAGGTGAGTCACTCTGGGTGGCCGACACGCCTAAGCTACTGACGGGTAACCTGTCGGGAGGCGTCCGGCCGTAAAGGTGCGTTCACAACAGGAGGTCGTAGGAGCGCGATGAATATCGTCGTACTGGTCAAGCAGGTGCCCGACTCCGGTGCCGAGCGTACCCTGAGCCCCTCGGACAACACGGTCGAGCGGGCCTCGGCCAACAACGTCATCAACGAGATGGACGAATACGCCATCGAAGAGGCGTTGAAGATCAAGGAAGCGCACGGCGGCGAGGTCACCGTCCTCACGATGGGCCCGGCCGGCGCGACCGAGTCCATCCGCAAGGCCCTGTCGATGGGCCCCGACAAGGCTGTGCACGTCTCCGACGACGCGCTGCACGGCTCGTGCGCCGTCGCCACCTCCAAGGTGCTGGCCGAGGCGCTCAAGACCCTCAACGCCGACCTGATCATCGCCGGCGCCGAGTCGACCGACGGCCGCGTGCAGGTCATGCCGCACATGCTGGCCGAGCGGCTGGGCATCGCGGCGCTGACCGGCGCCCGCAAGCTCACCGTGGACGGCTCGCAGCTGACTGTCGAGCGGCAGACCGACGAGGGCTACGAGGTCGTCACCGCGGCCACGCCGGCCGTGGTCAGCGTGTGGGACACGATCAACGAGCCGCGGTACCCGTCGTTCAAGGGCATCATGGCCGCCAAGAAGAAGCCGGTGCAGGCCCTGTCGCTGGCCGACCTGGGCGTCTCCGCCGACGAGGTGGGCACGGCCGGCGCGACCAGCCAGGTGGTGGAGTTCTCGCCGCGTCCGCCGCGCTCGGCCGGCACCAAGGTCACCGACGAGGGCGACGGCGGCACGCAGCTGGTCGCGTACCTCGCCACCGAGAAGTTCGTCTGAGCGGGGAGCGGAACATGGCTGAGGTATTTGTTGTCGTCGAGGCCGGCGTCAAGAAGGTCACGCTCGAGATGCTGACCATCGCGCGCGGGCTGGGCGAGGTTTCGGCCGTCGTGTTCGGTGAGGCCGACACGGCCAAGCTCGGTGAGTACGGCGCCTCCAAGGTGTACGTGGCGACGGATTCCGCCATCCAGGATCACCTGGTGGCGCCCAAGGCGGCGGTGATCGCTGACCTCGTCCGCGAGAAGCAGCCGGCCGCGGTCCTGCTGGCCTCCACCCAGGAGGGCAAGGAGATCGCCGGTCGCCTGGCCGTCAAGCTCGACAACGGGCTGCTGACCGACGCGGTCGAGGTGGCCGCCGACGGCACCGCGACCCAGGTCGTGTTCGCCGGTTCGGGCATCGTCAAGTCCAAGGTCACGCGCGGCCTGCCGATCGTGACGATCCGCCCCAACTCGGTCACGCCGGCGCCCGAGGCCGCGACGCCGGCCGTCGAGCAGCTGACGGTGACCGTCAGCGACGCCGACAAGCTGACCAAGGTCGTCGAGCGCGTGGTCGAGCAGAAGGGCTCGCGCCCCGAGCTGACCGAGGCCGGCATCGTCGTCTCCGGCGGTCGTGGCGTCGGCAACGCGGACAACTTCAAGCTGGTCGAGGAGCTGGCCGACCTGCTCGGCGGCGCGGTCGGCGCGTCCCGGGCCGCGGTCGACTCCGGCTTCTACCCGCACCAGTTCCAGGTGGGTCAGACCGGCAAGACCGTCTCCCCGCAGCTGTACGTGGCGCTGGGCATCTCCGGCGCGATCCAGCATCGGGCCGGCATGCAGACCTCGAAGACGATCGTGGCGGTCAACAAGGACGCCGAGGCGCCGATCTTCGAGCTCGCCGACTACGGCGTGGTGGGCGACCTGTTCAAGGTCGTGCCCCAGGCGGCCGACGAGATCCGCAAGCGCAAGTAATTCCGGTCACCGCACGGCCCGGCGCTGAGCGCCGGGCCGTGCTGCGTCCGCGGGGCGAGGCATAAGCTTGGGCACTGATGGCCTACTTGGATCACGCTGCGACCACGCCGATGCTCGACGAGGCGCTGGCGGCATATGTTGCGGCGGCCCGCGAGGTCGGTAACCCGTCGTCCCTGCACGCGGCCGGGCGGCATGCCCGGCGCCTGGTCGAGGAGTCGCGCGAGCGCATCGCGGCCGCCCTCGGCGCCCGTCCGTCCGAGGTGATCTTCACCAGCGGCGGCACCGAGAGCGACAACCTCGCGGTCAAGGGCATCTTCTGGGCCCGGCGGGCCGGCTCGCTCAACCGCAGCCGCGTGGTCGCCTCGTCGGTCGAGCACCACGCCGTGATGGACAGCGCCGACTGGCTCGGCACCCACGAGGGCGCCCAGCTGAGCTGGCTGCCGGTCGATGAGGCGGGCCGGGTCGACCCGGCCTCGCTGGCTTCGCTCCTCGCGTCGTACGCCGAGGAAGTGGCTGTCATCAGCGTGCAGTGGGCCAACAACGAGGTCGGCACGGTGCAGCCGGTGGCCGAACTGGCCCGGTTGGCGGCCGACGCGGGCATCCCCTTCCACACCGACGCGGTGCAGGCCCTGGGTCAGGTGCCGGTCGACTTCGCGGCCAGCGGCGCCGCGGCCATGACGGTCACCGGGCACAAGGTGGGCGGGCCGGTCGGGGTGGGCGCGCTGCTGCTCGGTCGTGACGTGGCCTGCACCCCGTTGCTGCACGGCGGCGGCCAGGAGCGCGATGTGCGCTCGGGCACCCTCGACACCGCCGGGGTGGCGGCCTTCGCCGTGGCGGTCGAGACGACGGTCAAGAGCCAGGCCGCGTACGCCCAGCGGGTCGGCGACCTGCGCGACGAGCTCGTGGCCCGGGTGCGGGCCGCGGTGCCCGACGCGATCCTCAACGGCGACCCGGCCGACCGGCTGCCGGGCAACGCCCACTTCAGCTTCCCGGGTTGCGAAGGCGACGCGTTGTTGCTGCTCCTGGACGCGCAGGGCGTCTGCTGCTCGACCGGCTCGGCCTGCTCGGCCGGGGTCGCCCAGCCCAGCCACGTGCTGGTCGCCATGGGCGCCGACGACGACCGGGCGCGGTCCTCGCTGCGGTTCACGCTCGGGCACACCAGCACTCTCGCCGACGTCGACGAGTTGCTGGCCGCTCTGCCCGGGGCGGTCGAGCGCGCCCGCCGCGCCACCGCCTGGAAAACCCCCCGTTAGGCTTGACCCCATGCGAGTTCTTGCGGCCATGTCGGGCGGGGTCGATTCCGCCGTCGCCGCCGCGCGCGCCCACGCCGCCGGCCACGACGTCACCGGGGTGCACCTGGCGCTGGCCCGTAACCCCCAGACCTTCCGCACCGGTGCGCGCGGCTGCTGCACGCTGGAAGACTCCCGCGACGCCCGCCGCGCCGCCGACGTGATCGGCATCCCCTTCTATGTGTGGGACATGGCCGAGCAGTTCAAGGCCGACGTCGTCGACGACTTCGTCGCCGAGTACGCGGCCGGCCGCACCCCCAACCCGTGCCTGCGCTGCAACGAAAAGATCAAGTTCGAGGCGGTGCTCGACCGGGCTGTCGCGCTCGGCTTCGACGCCGTGGTCACCGGCCACCACGCCCGCCTCGGGGCCGACGGCCTGTTGCGCCGCAGCGTCGACGAGGGCAAGGACCAGTCGTACGTGCTGGCCGTGCTCACCCGCGAGCAGCTCGACCGCGCGGTCTTCCCGCTCGGCGACTCGACCAAGGCCCGGGTCCGCGAAGAGGCGGCCGAGCGCGGTCTGGCCGTGGCCGACAAGCCCGACTCGCACGACATCTGCTTCATCTCCGACGGCGACACCCAGGGCTTCCTGCAGCGGCAGCTCGGCGACGCCCCCGGCGACATCGTCGACGGCCGCACCGGCGAGCGGCTGGGCAGCCACAACGGGGCCTACGGATTCACCGTCGGCCAGCGCAAGGGCCTCGACCTGCGCGTGCCCGCGGCCGACGGCCGCCCCCGCTACGTGCTGTCGATCACCCCGGTCACCAACACGGTCACCGTCGGCCCCCGCGAGGATCTCGAGGTGGGCGTGGTCACCGCGTCCAAGGTCATCTGGCACGGCGAGTCGACCTCCGTCGAATGCGACGTGCAGCTTCGCGCGCACGGCGAGGTCTACCCGGCGACCGTGACGATCGAGGGCGACACGCTCACGGCCCGCCTCACGTCGCCCGCCCGCGGTGTCGCGGCCGGCCAGGCGATCGTGGCCTACCAGCGCTCGGCCGACGGCGATATCGTGCTCGGCTCGGCCACCATCACTGCCTCCGCGCCCCTGGCGACCGCGCGTGCCTGACTTCCCATGGGCGGCGGGCTCGGCCACCGGCATCGGCTCGCTGCCCGGCACCGACATCGCCGAGGCCCAGCGCGTCGTCCTCGGCGAACTGCCCGACCTGCCCCACCTGGCCGAGCTGCCCGCCCGCGGCCCCGGCGCCGACATGATCGGCCGCAGCGCCGGCTTCCTGGTCGAACTGCCGGTCCAGCTGTACGCCGGCCAGTGGCAGGTGGCACCCCGCCCCGGCCAGGACATGCGCCGCACCGCCGACCTGCTCGAACGCGACCTCGACCAGCTCACCGAACAGGGCGAGCACTACGCGGGCCCCCTGAAGATCCAGTCGGCCGGACCGTGGACGCTGGCCGCCGCCCTCAACCTGCAGATCGGCGGCCGCCTGCTGCGCGACGCGGGTGCGGTCCGCGACCTGACCGACTCGCTGGCCGAGGGCCTCCGCCGCCACGTGGACGACGTACGCAAGCGGCTGCCGAGGGCCGAGGTGCTGCTGCAGCTCGACGAGCCGTCGCTCCCGACGATCCTGGCCGGGCGGGTGCCGACCGAGAGCGGGTTCAGTGCGTATCGAGCCGTTCCCGGCCCCGATGCTGCAAGTGCCCTGCGCACGGTGGTCGAGGCCGTGGGCGTGCCGGTGATCGCACACTGCTGCGCGCCGGACATGCCGCTCCAGGTCTTCCGGGACGCTCGGGTGGCCGCGGTCGCTCTCGACCTGTCGCTGGTGAAAGACCTGGACCCGATCGGCGAGGCGCTGGAGGCGGGGACCGGCCTCTTCGCCGGGGCCGCACCGACCACACCGCCGGCCGCGGGCATCGACGGCAAGAAGGTGGCCGAGCGCGTGGCCACGCTGTGGAAGCGGCTGGCCTTCCCGGCCGAGCAACTGCCCCGTCAGGTGGTCATCACCCCGGCCTGCGGCCTGGCCGGCGCCTCGCCTGCCTACGCCCGCACCGCGCTGACCGCCTGCCGCGAAGCCGCCCGCCGCCTCTCCGAGGTCTGACCCCCCACCCCCCACCACAACGCAAGGCCCGCCCTCCCTAGGGGGTCCCCCGCCACTGCACTCGATTTTGGCAAGATCCGCCGATTTCCGCGGACGGCCTGTGGACAACTTCGAACTGTGGACAACGGCCGAACAAGCGCGCCAGCACGGAAAATGTCAGGGGTGGCGACTACCGTTCCTCGTAGTTCTCGAGCACGGAGGTTCCGGTGTCTGACAAGGCTGAGTCCGTTTCCGCTGAGCCCACCCGCGAGCAGGTGGCGGCGGCCGGCGCTGACCCGACGCCTGAGGCGAGCCAGCGCCACGCCGAGCTGAGCGACGAGCTGCGCGGTCACCAATACCGCTACTACGTGCTCGATTCGCCCACGATTTCCGACGCCGAGTTCGACAAGCTGCTGCGTGAGCTCGAGGCGCTCGAAACAGAATTTCCCGCCCTGCGTACGCCGGATTCCCCCACCCAGAACGTCGGCGGCAGCTTCTCCACCCTGTTCACGCCGGTCGAGCACGCCGAGCGCATGCTCTCGCTCGACAACGTCTTCGACGACGACGAGCTGGGCGGCTGGGTCGAGCGCACGCTGCGCGACGCGGGCGGCCCGGTCGAGTTCATCTGCGAGCTCAAGGTCGACGGCCTGGCCATCAACCTGACGTACGAGAACGGGCGGCTGGTCCGCGGGGCCACACGCGGCGACGGCCGCACGGGTGAGGACGTGACGTCCAACGTCCGCACCATCCGCGAGATCCCCGAGCGCCTGACCGGTGACGACCTGCCCGAGCTGCTCGAGGTGCGGGGCGAGATCTACTTCCCGGTGTCCGCGTTCGCCGACCTCAACGCGTCGCTGGTCGAGCAGGGCAAGGCCCCGTTTGCCAACCCGCGCAACGCGGCCGCCGGCAGCCTGCGGCAGAAAGACCCGCGTATCACCGCCTCGCGCGGGCTGCGCATGGTCGTGCACGGCATCGGTGCGCGCAAAGGCTTCATGCCCACCTCGCAGTCACATGCGTACGAGGCGCTGAAGGCGTGGGGCCTGCCCACCAGCTCCCGCTGGAAGCTGGTCGACGACATCGCCGGCGTGCGCGACTACATCGCCTACTACGGCGAGCACCGCCACGACGTCGAGCACGAGATCGACGGCGTCGTCATCAAGATCGATTCGGTTGCCATCCAGGGCCGGTTGGGCTCCACGTCGCGGGCGCCGCGCTGGGCCATCGCCTACAAATACCCGCCCGAAGAGGTCACCACCAAGCTGCTCGACATCGACGTGAACGTGGGCCGCACGGGCCGGGTCACGCCGTTCGCCGTGCTCGAACCGGTGAAGGTGGCCGGGTCGACGGTCGCGCTGGCCACGCTGCACAACGCGCGCGAGGTCGAGCGCAAGGGCGTGTGGATCGGCGACACCATCGTGCTGCGCAAGGCCGGCGACGTGATCCCCGAGGTGCTCGGCCCGGTCATCGACCTGCGCCCCGACGACGCGCACCCGTTCGTGATGCCGGCGCAGTGCCCCGCCTGCGGCACCACGCTGGCGCCGGCCAAAGAGAGCGACATCGACATCCGCTGCCCCAACACGCGGTCGTGTCCCGCGCAGTTGCGCGAGCGGGTCTTCCACCTGGCCGGGCGGGGCGCTTTCGACATCGAGGTGCTGGGCTACAAGGCGGCCCAGGCCCTGCTCGACTCGGGCGTGATCAGCGACGAGGGCGACCTGTTCGCGCTGACCGAGGATCAGCTGCGCCAGTCCCCGTTCTTCGTCAACCAGGACGGCAGCCTGGGCTCCAACGCCGTGAAGCTGCTGGAAAACTTGCAGGCCGTCAAAGACCGCCCACTGTGGCGCGTGCTGGTCGCCCTGTCGATCCGCCACGTCGGCCCGACCGCGGCCCAGGCGCTGGCCCGCCAGTTCGGCTCGATGGCGGCGATCGAGGCCATCGTCGCCGCCCCACCCGGCAGCGCCGAAGAGGCGGCCGCGGTGTCGGCCGCCGCCCTCGACAGCTCGGTGACCGCCACCGCCGCCGACGTCCTGGCCGCCTCCGAAGCCGCAACCGCGGCCGCCTCAGCCACGACCGCCTCAACCAACTCCGCCGCATCTGGTGCGACCGATTCTTCCGACGCCGCTTCCTCGGATGGTGCCGCTTCCGCGCAGGGCCCCGATGCTGCGGGTGTCGCTGATTCCGAGGGCGGTGCTGGTGCTGAGGGCGGCGCTGGTGCCGAGGGCGGTGCTGGTGCTGAGGGCGGTGCTGGTGCTGAGGGCGGTGCTGGTGCCGAGGGCGGCGTTGATGGCGAAGGCGGCGTTGATGGCGAAGGCGGGTCGGGCAAGAAGGCCAAGGCCGCGCCCGACGTGCTGTCCACCGTGGAGGGGGTCGGCCCGACCATCGCGGTCAGCCTGCGCGAGTGGTTCTCGGTCGACTGGCACCGTGACATCGTGCGCAAGTGGCGCGAGGCCGGCCTCAAGATGGCCGACGAGCGGGTCGACGAGGGCCCCCGCCCGCTGGAGGGCCTGACCCTCGTGGTGACCGGCACGCTGTCCACGCACTCCCGTGACCAAGCCACCGAGGCGGTGACCTCGCGCGGCGGCAAGGTGAGTGGCTCGGTCTCGAAGAAGACGGCCTTCGTGGTGGTCGGCGACAACCCCGGCAGCAAGTACGACAAGGCCCTCACCCTCAAGGTCCCCGTGCTCAACGAGGAAGGCTTCGCCGTCCTGCTGTCCGACGGCCCGGATGCGGCCCGAGAGGTGGCCGAGTTCGCCCCCACCGAGTGACGGGTCAGCGGGTGCGGGTGTGCAGGGCGACGGTCGGGCGCACTGGGCGGTAGCGGGAGAGCCAGTCGGCCAGGTCGGGGGCGGGCATCGGGCGGGCGTGGAACCAGCCCTGGGCCGCGTGGCAGCCGGCGTCGGCCAGCAGGCGCCAGGTGCGTTCGTCCTCGACGCCTTCGGCCACGGCGCGCAGGCCCAGCGCCTCGGCCAGGTCGATCACCGAGCGGACGATGGCGGCGTCGCCGCGGTCGGTGGCCATGCCCAGGACGAACGAGCGGTCGATCTTCACCTCGGCCAGGGGCAGGCGGCGCAGATGTTGCAGCGACGAGTAGCCGGTGCCGAAGTCGTCCAGCGAGATGGCGATGCCCATGCGGTCGAGGCGGGTGATCGTGCTCAGCACCCGGTGCGGGTCGGCCATCAGGGCGCTCTCGGTGATCTCGAGCTGGAGCAGGTCGGGCGGCACGGCGTACTCGCTCAGCAGCCCGGCCACCCGGTCGGCGATGTCGCCGGCGTGCAGGTCGCGCACGCTGACGTTGACGGCCGCCCGCAACGGGCGGCCGGCGTCGCGCCACGCGGCCAGCTGGGCCACCACCTCGTGCAGCACCCGGCCGGTGAGCAGACGCATCACGGGAGTCGGCTCGGCCACCCGGATCAGTTCCTCGGGGCCGACCAGCCCGCGCTCGGGGTGCCGCCAGCGCAGCAGCGCCTCTACCCCGACCACCTCGCCGGTCGCGATGGCGATCTGGGGCTGGTAGAAGAGCGTGATCCCGTCGTCGGGCGAGTCCTGGCGCAGCGCGTGCCGCAGGTCGGCCAGCAGCGACAGGCGGTCGGGTGTGTGGTGGGGCGCGTCCGGGCTGTGCAGGGCGACCTGGTCGCCGCGCTGCTTGGCCTCGTACATCGCGGACTCGGCCTCGCGCAGCAGCGTCGCGCCGTCGCCGCCGGGCTCGCGTTGCAGGGCGATGCCGATCGAGGCGGTGACGTCCACGGGCATGCCGTCGAGGGCGAACGGGCTGTTCAGCGCCTCGGCCAGGTGCTCGGCGATGCGGCGGGCGGAGGGTGGTCCGTCGACCCGGGTGGCGAGCACCGCGAACTCGTCGCCACCGAGCCGCACCACCAGGTCGTGGGCCGGCACCACCTCGGCCAGGCGGTGCGCGACCGCGCCCAGCAGACGGTCCCCGGCGCCGTGGCCCAGGGCGTCGTTGACCGTACGGAACCGGTCGAGGTCCAGGACCAGCAGCGCCAGCCGCCGCCCTTTGGCCTGGGACAGCACTGCCGCGTGCAGGGCGCGCCGGTTCGGCAGTCCGGTCAGGGCGTCGAGCCGGGACGCGCGCTCGAACTCGCCGGCTGACCGCACCATCCGGTGTACGGCGTGCAGGGCCAGCAGAACCAGCGGTACGAAGGCCAGCCCGACCTGGGCGGTGGCCAGCACCACCGGTCCGAGCAGCAGCAACGCGCCGGTGGCGAGCACCTCGACCCCGGCCCGGCGCAACCGCCGCGACCGTTGGAGCCGCCGCAGCCGCGGCCCCGGCCGGTCGGCCATGGACCGGGCGACGACCGCCGCCAGCCCGTACCGGGCGACGATCCAGGCGCCGGCCGCGGCCACCGTGAGCAGCGCGTCCCCCCAGTCCGGCCCGGGTTCGATGCGCAACGACACCAACGAGATCACCAGCGACGCCGCGCCGAGCGCCACCGCGTGCTGCACGGCCAGGTGGAGCGTGCGCTGAGCCGAATGCCGCATCCGGACCCCGGCCACCGCGACGGCGATCAGTTGCACCGCCAGCGCCGGACCGTAACCCCAGGCCAGAGCGATCGCGAAGGTGAAGCAGATCGACGGAAGAATGACCGAGGTCGCCCGCCGATTGGTGACCACATAGGGCCGCGCGTCCACGACGACGGCCAGAAACCCCATCAGCCAGTACGCGCTGGGAAGCCCGTCGAAGGCCCCCCGCTGAAACACCCACAGCAGCCCGTCGACCACCCCCACCACCACGACGGTGACCAGCAGCGCCCGCCGTCGACGCCCGGCCTGAACCGTCGCCTCCCGCCGAATTCCGCGAATGCAATTGCCGAGAGGCGAGACCGCATGGTCAGGGCCGGAGCGCGGGTGTGCCGCATCGTTGTCAGGCCAGTCGGGTGGGATCGGGTCGGAGGCGCGATCGCTCGCCGCGGGGTCGCGGGGGCGTGCGGCGTCCATACGACCTCCAGCAGGGCCTCGATCAGGTCGTTCCCACGATAGATCCACATGCGCATTCCGCTGTAAAACAACTTTCCCGTTATCAAATCGGCATAAGCCCACAACCGCTCAATAACCTCGAATTCCCTCGGGGGAGTGATCATCCGGCCCGGGGATTGGGTTTTCGGGCGCAACCACTTACGCAGGTCGCCCGGGTGGGTTTCGCGTTCTGGACGCGTCAGCGGCCAGCGAAGCCCGCCCGGGCCCTCGACGGGAGTTGCGGTCCGGACCACCCACCCCGCCACGACATCCAGCTTTTGATCTTTTGGTACCCGACACCCGCTCCCGGCGGTCGGCTCGGAAGGCGCGCGAAATAGACTCGTCCGGTCAGCGTGAAATCGGGATCCGAGAAAGTGAGTCAAGATGGCCGCCATCTCCCGCGAAGAGGTCGCGCATCTCGCGCGCCTGTCGCGGCTCGCCGTGACCGAGGAGGAACTGGACCGGTTCGCGGGGCAGCTCGACGTGATCCTGCAGTCCGTGGCCCGGGTCGGCGAGGTCGCGGCCGACGACATTCCGCCTACCTCGCATTCCGTGCCGCTGACCAACGTGTACCGCGACGACGTGCCGGTCCCGTGCCTCACGCAGGAAGAGGCGCTTTCGGGTGCCCCCGACGCGTTCGAGGGCCGGTTCCGCGTGCCGCGCATCCTGGACGAGGAGGACTGACGCCGTGTCTGACCTGACGAAGATGTCGGCGGCCCAGCTCGCCAAGGCCATCGCGGGCAAGGAGGCGTCGGCGGTCGAGGTCGCGCAGGCCCACCTCGACCGGATCGACGCCGTCGACGAGCGGGTGCACGCGTTCCTGCACGTCGACCGTGAGGGCGCGTTGGCCGCGGCGGCCAAGGTCGACCGCGGCGAGGTCACCGGCCCGCTGGCCGGTGTGCCGGTGGCCGTGAAGGATGTCATCGCCACCAAGGGCGTGCCGACGACCGCCGCCTCCAAGATCCTTGAGGGCTGGCGCCCGCCGTACGACGCGACGCTCGTCGAGCGGCTGCGCGCGGCCGGCACGGTGATGCTGGGCAAGACCAACATGGACGAGTTCGCGATGGGCTCGTCCACCGAGTACTCCGCGTACGGTGCCACCAACAACCCGTGGGACCTCGGGCGCATCCCGGGCGGCTCGGGTGGTGGCAGCGCCGCGGCCATCGCCGCCTACGAGGCCCCGCTGGCCATCGGCACCGACACCGGCGGCTCGATCCGCCAGCCGGGCGCGGTCACCGGCACGGTCGGGGCCAAGCCGACCTACGGCGGCACCTCGCGCTACGGCCTGATCGCGTTCTCGTCGTCGCTCGACACCCCGGGCCCGTGCGCCCGCAACGTCGAGGACGCGGCGCTGCTGCACGCGGCGATCGCCGGTCACGACCCGCGCGACTCCACCTCGATCCCGCAGCCGGTGCCGGATGTGGTCGGCGCGGCCCGCCTCGGCGCCACCGGCGACCTCACCGGCGTCAAGCTGGGCGTGGTCAAGGAGTTCGCGGGCGACGGTTCCGAGCCGGGCGTGCTCAGCGCGTTCCACGAGTCGCTCGAGGCGCTGGTCAAGCTGGGCGCCGAGATCGTCGAGGTCTCGTGCCCGCACTTCCAGTACGCGCTGCCGGCCTACTACCTGATCGCCCCGAGCGAGGCCTCCTCCAACCTGGCCCGGTTCGACGGCGTGCGCTACGGCCTGCGGGTCGGCGACGACGGCAACCGCTCGCTGGAAGAGGTCATGTCGCTGACCCGTGAGGCCGGCTTCGGCCCCGAGGTCAAGCGGCGCATCATCCTGGGCGCCTACGCGCTGTCCAGCGGCTACTACGACGCCTACTACGGCCAGGCCCAGAAGATCCGCACGCTGATCACGCGGGACTTCGAGTCGGCCTTCGAGCGGGTCGACGTGCTGGTCTCGCCGACCACGCCGTTCGTGGCGTTCCCGTTCGGGTCGCGCACCTCGGACCCGTACCAGATGTACCTGGCCGACCTCTTCACGATCCCGACCAACCTGTACGGCGGTCCGGCGATCTCGGTGCCCTGCGGGCTCTCCGAGGGGCTGCCGGTCGGCTTCCAGGTGATGGCGCCGACGCTGGCCGACGACCGGATGTACCGGGTGGCGGCGGCGCTCGAGTCCACGGTGGGGACCCTCACGCCGCCCGCCCTGTAGCGCGAGTTATGCCGGCCGCGGCGTGGACTTCGAGTCCAGCCAGCTGTTGATCAGCTTGGTGTAGTCGCGGCCGGTCTGCTTGTTGACGAAGGCGGTGAACGAGGCCCGGGTCTGCTGGGTGTTCTTGTTGGACTGCACCCAGGCCCGGCCCAGAGCGAAGAACTTCTCGTCGCCGAGGGCGTCGTTCAGCTCTTTGAGCATGGCCGCCGGGCACAGATAGACGTTGCTCTCGGCGAAGTTGGCCGCCCGCGGCTTACCGGGCGGCCCGAGCCGCTTGCGCAGGTCGGCGTCGGCCCGGCGCAGGTAGTCCTCGAGCTCTTTGTCGCTGTATTTCTCCACGGACTGCGAGTAGAGGAACTGCGCGTACGTCGCCCAGCCCTCGTTGAGCCACAGGTCGGTCCAGGTCGACGGGGTGACCGAGTCGCCGAACCACTGGTGCGCGTACTCGTGCAGTACGTCCTCCTCGAAGTAGGCCCGGTCGAACTTCTTCCCCTTCCCGCCCATGGTGATCATCTGCTGCGTCTCCATGGCCGACTCGGAGTCGACCATGACGGCTCCGCCGGTGGGGAACGGGTAGGGGCCGAAACGCTTCTCGAGGAAGCTGATGAAGGCCGGCGACTTCTTGAGCGAGGGCAGGAACTTCTCGTCCTTGCCGGGGCGGTACCAGTAGGTCAGCGGGATGCCGCGCGCGCCCTTGGCGCTGACCTTCTTGTATTTGCCGACGGCCAGGGTCTGCAGGTAGCTGGCCATCGGGTCGGTGCTGCGGTAGCGGAACGTGTTGCCCTGCTGGGTGACCAGCGAGCCGGCCGCGATGCCGGACCAGCCGGCCGGGACGGTCACCGCGATGTCGTAGAGCGCCTTGTCGGACGGCTGATCGTTCGCCGGGTACCAGGTGTAGGCGCCCCACGGCTCCTGCATCGTCCACAGGCCGCCCTCTTTGGTGATGGTGAGGCCGAGCGGCTCGACGTCGGAGCGGTGCGACGGGATGGGCGTGGTGGTGGGCTTGCCGTGGTAGGCCACGACCAGCGTGACCGGCTTGTCCTTGGTGACGGCGGCCGGGACGACCAGCTTCTCTTTCTGGACGGTGGCCTCGGTGACGGCGCCGTCGACGGTGACCTTGTCGAGCGTGTACGGCTTGAAGTCGAGCTTGAGCTGGGCGGCGTCGGCGGTCGGGCGGATCCGGAGGGTCGCCGTGCCGGTGAGCAGCTTCTTCGGCGGCTGCCACTCGAGTTTCAGGTCGTAGTGCAGGACGTCGAGCGCGGCCGTGCCGTGCTGGGGATAGAGCTTGTCGGCGATCGGCTCGGAGGTGCCGGCCTGCCAGGCCGCGTAGTCGACCGCGGCCGGCGCGGGCGCGGCGCCGGACGGGGGTGTGGAGGAGGTGATCGTGGTGGTGTCGTCGTCACAGCCGGCGATGAGGGTGGCCGCGAGGACGGCGACGACAGCGAGGGGAGCGCGTTGCATGGCGGGGACCGTACCGAAATGATCTTCTGCTGTGGGGGCGGCTGTGGGTCAGCGAAATATCGTCGGCCGCGCCCACTATTCTGGTCCCATGACCACCACCGCGCTGCCCGCATACGACGACGCCGTCGCGCGTTACGAGCCGGTCATCGGCCTCGAGACCCACGTCGAGCTGGGCACGGCCACCAAGATGTTCTGCGGCTGCCGCACCGAGTTCGGCGGCGAGCCGAACACGCAGGTCTGCCCGGTCTGCCTGGGCCTGCCGGGCGCGCTGCCGGTGGCCAACCGGGCCGCGATCGAGGCGACGATCCGCATCGGGCTCGCCCTCAACTGCGACATCGCGTCGTGGTGCCGCATGGCGCGGAAGAACTACTTCTACCCCGACATGCCGAAGAACTTCCAGACCTCGCAGTACGACGAGCCGCTGTGCGTCGAGGGCTACGTCGACGTCGAGGTCGAGGGCAAGGAATACCGCATCGGCATCGAGCGGGTCCACCTCGAGGAAGACACCGGCAAGTCGCTGCACGTCGGCGGCGCGACCGGGCGCATCCACGGCGCCACCGAGTCGCTGGTCGACTACAACCGGGCCGGCATCCCCCTGGTCGAGATCGTCACCAAGCCGGTCCCCGGCATCGGCGCCCTCGCGCCCGAGGTGGCCAAGGCCTACGTGGCCGAGCTGCGCGACATCATCCGCTCGCTCGGCGTGTCCGACGTGCGGATGGAGCAGGGCTCGCTGCGCTGCGACGTCAACACCTCGCTCAACAAGCCGGGCGAGGCGTGGGGCACCCGCACCGAGACCAAGAACGTGAACTCGCTGCGCTCGGTCGAGCGCGCGGTCCGTTCCGAGATCATCCGGCAGTCCGGCCTGCTCGACGAGGGTGTCCGCATCTTCCAGGAGACGCGCCACTTCCAAGAGACGACCGGCGACACCCGGCCCGGCCGCTCGAAGGAAGAGGCGACCGACTACCGCTACTTCCCCGAGCCCGACCTGGTGCCGATCGCGCCCGACCCGGCCTGGGTGGCCGAGCTCAAGGCGGCCCTGCCCGAGCGGCCGAGCGTCAAGCGGGCCCGGCTGGCCGAGGAATGGGGCATCAGCGCGACCGACATGCAGTCGGTGGCCAACGCCGGCGCCGTCGAGCTGATCGAAGAGACGATCGCGGCCGGCTCCTCGCCCGCGGGCGCCCGCAAGTGGTGGATGGGCGAGCTGGCCCGCCGGGCCAACGAGACCGGCGTCGAGCTGTCCGCCGTCGGCGCCACCCCGGCCCAGGTCGCCGCCCTGCAGAAGCTGGTCGACGAGGGCAAGCTCAATGACAAGCTGGCCCGTCAGGTGCTCGAGGGCGTCGTCGCGGGCGAGGGCGACCCGGCCGCCGTCATGAGCGCCCGGGGCCTCGGGGTCGTCAGCGACACCGGCGCGCTGACCGCCGCGGTCGACGAGGCCATCGCGGCCAACCCCGACATCGCGGCCAAGGTGCGCGACGGCAAGGTCGCCGCGGCCGGCGCCCTGGTCGGCGCGGTCATGAAGACCACCCGCGGCCAGGCCGACGCCAAGACGGTCCGCGAACTGATCATCGAGCGGCTGAGCAGCTAGCTGGGCGAGGCCGAGGGGCTGGGCGACGGCTCCTCGGCGCCGACGACGTTGCGCTGCATCTCGACGTTGGACTGGCCGGTGCCGCCCAGCTGGATGTCGTCGTACGCCTTGAGCTGCCGATTCTCGTCGAAGTAGAGGACCGACAGGCTCAGCGGCGTCGGCTCCTCCTTCTCGAGGCCGCGCAGGCCGGCGCCACCGGTGGAGCCTTCGACCATCAGGCGGGTGGCGATCCGGGCCTGGTCGCCGTCGGCCGAGGGCAGCGGGGCGGGGGAGGCCGACGGGGCCGGCGCCGGCTCCGGCAGCAGGCTCACCTCGCGCTGGTGTTTGTGGCCGGCCAGCACCAGCGGCACCACACCGGACAGTGGCGGGGCCATGGCCGGGTCGTGGACCAAGGCGATGTCGACCGGCTTGTCGGAGCCGCGGATCGTGTCGGCCAGCTGGCCGCCGGCCCGCAGCAGCGGGGACTGGGCCGGGTCGTCGGCGTTCTCGGCGGGCGGGGTCTCGCTCTTGTCGGGGGTGAACTCGGGGTCGCCGATGCCGGCGATGGTCAGGCCGTTGACCGTGGTGATCTGGTTGTCGAGCACGACGGCGTTGCGCTGGCGGGCCACCGCGGTCTGGATCGAGGCCGAGTCGTGGTTGCCGCGGACCCAGATGTAAGGGACGCCGACCGAGGGGATCGACGAGGCGTACTGGGTCTCGGCCGTGCTGCCCCAGTCGACCAGGTCGCCGGTGTCGATCACGGCGTCGATCTCGAACGTCTGCACCACGGTGCGGATCAGGCCGTACGCCTGCGGGCTCAGGTGCAGGTCGGAGACGTGCAGCAGGCGCGTGGTGTTGGCCTCGGGCTCGTACACGGGCAGGGACGACACCGTCGTGTAGAGCCGGCTCACGTTGCTGACGATCTGTTGCAGCTGCTCGGAGTAGCGGCCGTAGTTGTCGGCGATCCGGCGCGCGTCACCGACCACGGCCGGCGCGTTGACCAGCAGACCCTCGTAGCGGGGCTCGGCGATCGAGTCGGGCCGCAGCGTGCTGGCGGCCAGCCCGAGGCTGCCCCCGGTCACCACCAGCGAGGTCACACCGGCGATGGCGACCTTGCGGACGTTGCGGAAGATCAGCGCGCTCAGCACCAGGGCGCTGAGCACCGCGATGCCCAGCGTGCGCACGCCGAGCCGGATCACGCCGTTGCGGACGTCGTCGACCGCGTTCTCACCGGCCGAACTGATCGCCGTGGGGTCGTCGATCAGGGCCTCGGTGCGGTTCTGATCGAGCGCGGCCAGGTTGACCTTGAGGTGGATCGGGCCGTCATGGCTGTCGAGGTGCAGCGAGCCCAGCGGAGGCAGGTCGACCTCGGTGCCGCCGAAGATCGACGGGCTGATCGACATCTCGGCCCGGAACGGGCCGACGGCCACGTCGGCGTGCGCGAAGAGCATCGTGCCGATCACCGCGCCGGCCACACTGACCAGGCCGATCATCGCGCCGATGAGGGATCGCCGGGTCCACCGGCTGCGGCGGACGGTGCCGAACCAGCGGCCCGCCGTCGAGGTTATCGAGGTCATCAGCGGCTCACCTGCCCTGCCCGGTCGCCTGTGAAACTCCCACAGTGGCACGCCTAACTGCGACCAGCGCCACCCTCGGAGAAGACCAGCCGAATGATCCGGTCGTCGTCGGGGCCGGGGTCGCCGTCGTCCTCCTGGTTCGAGGTACCGGCCCACAGCGAGCCGTCGGGCGCGGCGGCCAGGCTCCGCAGCCGCCCGTACTCGCCGGTCAGCGCCGCTTGCGGGGTGCCCAGCACCGTGCCGTTGCCGGTCACGGTGAGCAGGTAGACCCGCTGGCCGAGCAGGCACGCGTTGGCCACGGTCTGTTCGAGCACGGCCACGCCGGAGCAGCCGGACTCGGCCGCCGGCCAGCTGAACACCGGATTGGTCAGCTTGGCGTCGCTCCCGGCGCCGTCGGCCTTGGGCCAGCCGTAGTTCTTGCCCTTGGCGATCACGTTGAGCTCGCCCGACTTGGTCTGGCCGCTCTCACTGGCGTACATCCGCTTGGTCTTGTCCCAGGCCAGGCCCTGGACGTTGCGGTGGCCGGAGCTCCAGACCAGGCTGGTTCCGACCGGGTTGCCGGGGGCGGGCTTGCCGGCCACGGTCATCCGCAGGATCTTGCCGCCCAGGCTCTTCGGGTTCTGGGCCTGGGTGCTCTTGGGGGTGCCGTCGCCGGTGCCCGCGTAGAGGAAACCGTCGGGGCCGAAGGCGAGCGCGCCGCCGTTGAAGTCCAGCGAGCGGGGGATGCCGGTCAGGATCGGCTGCACCTTGCCGCCCAGCGTCAGCTTGGCCACGCGGTTGTCGGTGGCCGTGGAGTAATAGACGTAAACGGTCTTGTCGGTCTCGTACTTGGGGGAGACCGCGATGCCCAGCAGGCCGCCGTCGCCCGAGGCCTTCGACTCGGTCAGCCGGTGGACCTGGGTGACGGTGAGCCCCTCGGCGTCGGACTCGGGGCCGACCTTGAGGATGCGGCCGGTGTCGCGCTCGGTGACCAGGCCCGACCCGTCGGGCAGGAAGGCCATGCCCCACGGCACGTCCAGGTCTTTGGCCAGGACGGTGATCGCCACCTCTTGGCTGCCGCCGCTCGGGGCCTCGGCGCCGGCCCCCGCGGACGGCTCGGACGACGGGGTCGGCAGGTTGGGCGGGGCGCCCTGCTGGTCGGGATCGGGCGGGCCGAAGCTGCAGGCCGAGGCGAGCCCCAGCGTGGCGGCGAGCACCAGGGTGGCGCCACGGGCCCGGCGGGAACGCACGATCACTCGACCTCCTCGAGATTCGACGCACCCCAGGGTAGCGAGGCCACCTGGGAAGTCAGTCGGAGTGGCCGATCTGCTGCCCGCCGGCCGCCAGCACCTTGGGCAGGTTGTCGGTGGTGACGGCGGTCAGGCGGATGACGTTGCCGTTGTCGAGCAGGGCCGAGATCTGGCCGCTGCGATCGGGGGCCAGCTCGGTGATCCGCTGCCAGGGCACTGTGGTGTTGCCGAACAGGGCCCGCACCCGCAACCGGTCGGCGTAGACGTCGGTGCCGGCCCGCCAGGCCCAGACGAAGAAGGCGACCGGGATCAGCAGGATCAGCGCCCAGGCCCACGACACGCTGGCGAGCGGAACCCCGCTGACGAACGCGAGGACGGCGGCAACCATGAGGGCGCCGGTCTTGCGGACGCGGAGCAGGGGTTTCGAACGCACGTGCTCATCTTCCCACCCGCGTTGTGCGGCCTTTCTGTCGGACCCGGCGCGCATACTCTTGGCCATGACAGTGCTTCTCGCGATCGGTACGCAGAAAGGCCTGTTCCTGGCGACCGGCGACGACGAACGCCGGTCCTGGCGGGTGGGCCCGGCCCTGTTCCCCGGAACGGCGGTCTACACGATCGGCGTGGATTCCCGCGGCCCCACGCCCCGCCTGCTGGCCGCCGTCGACAACTCCCACTTCGGCCCCAGCGTCGCGGTCAGCGACGACCTCGGCGCCACCTGGCACGAGCCCGAGTCCGCCCCCATCGCCTTCCCCGAGGACGCCGGGGCCGCGGTCGAGCGGGTCTGGCAACTCGTTCCCGGCAGCGCGGCCGAGCCCGGGGTGGTCTACGCGGGCACCCAGCCGTCCGCGCTGTTCCGCTCGGCCGACGGCGGGCGCTCGTTCGAGCTGGTCCGCGGCTTGTGGGAGCACCCGCACCGCCCGCAGTGGGGGGCCGGCTTCGGCGGCCAGGCGATTCATACCATCCTGCCCCACCCCGACGACCCCCGCCGGCTGCTGGTGGCCATGTCAACCGGTGGGGTCTACCGCTCGGCCGACGGCGGGGCCAATTGGTCCCCGGCCAACCAGGGCATCAAGGCGTATTTCTTCCCCGACCCGTGGCCCGAGTTCGGCCAGTGCGTCCACCGGGTGGCCCGGGATGCCGGCGACCCCGAGCAGCTCTACGCCCAGAACCACCACGGCGTCTATCGCTCCACCGACGGCGGCGACAGCTGGCAGTCCATCGCCGACACGCTGCCCTCCGACTTCGGCTTCCCGATCGTGGCCCATCCGCATCGCCCGGGCACGGTGTGGAACTTCCCGCTCACCGCCGACAGCGAGCGCCACCCCACCGAGCTGCGCTGCCGCGTCTACCGCTCGACCGACGCCGGCGACACCTGGCAGCCACAGCACGTGGGTCTGCCCGACGGCCCCTACTACCCGGTCGTGCTGCGCGACGCGATGTGTGCCGACCGCCTCGACCCGGCCGGCGTCTACTTCGGCACCCGGGCCGGCGAGGTCTTCGCCACCAACGACGAGGGCGAGAGCTGGTCGACCGTGGTGACCCATCTGCCCGATGTGTTGTCGGTGCGGGCGGTGGCCGTCTGATGCCGGTGCTGCTGGTGCCGGGGGTGTTGCGAGCCGAGGCCGGCGGCGAGTCCCGGCTCGAGATCACCACGGCCGGCACGCTGGGCGCGGTGCTGACCGAGGTCGGCGAGCGCTGGCCACTGCTCTCGCGGCGCATCCGCGACGAGCGCGGCGCCGTCCGCCGCTACGTCAACATCTTTGTGGACGGCGAGCAGGCGGGCCTGGAGACTCCGGTCGCACCCGGTTCCGAGGTGCAGGTGCTGCCCTCGGTCGCCGGCGGCGCGGTCTGAGGGAGTCCATAGCCGACGCTCCGGACGTGCGCGGGAGCAACACGCAGCCGTAACCTGTTCGAGGGACGCTCGTTCTTCTGCAGAGACCCCGCTCCAACTCCTGATCCGACGAGAATCCGGGAGGATCCGTCGACGTGGCAGTGCCGCCCCCCACGCGCACACACCCCGCCCGGCCCCGAGGCCGGGCCATCTCGCTGAGCGTTCCGGTGGTCGCGGCCCTGGTGCTGCTGACCGGCTCCGCGGGCCTGACCCCGCCCGCGCTCGCGCTGGCCGTGGGCGCCGGCGGTTGCGGCCTCTGGGCCGGCTTCCACCTGGTACGGACAGCGCTCTCGATCCACCAGGCCGACCAGTCCTTCGTGGCCTGCCGCGGGGCCGGCTTCGTCGGCCTGGGCGCGTTCGCCGCCGTGGTCGCGGTGCTGCTCACGTGGCTGTCGCCGCCGGCCGTGGGCGTGTGGGTGACCATCGTCTTCGGCCTGGCCGCGGCCTCCTACGCGATCGGCGCCCTGCTCCTGCCCGGTTCCGGCGCGGGCTGGGTGGTGCATTCCCGGCGCGCCTTCGACGGCCTCGGTCTGGGCGTCAGCCTCGCCTTCGCGGGCTACCTGCTGACCCCGGCCGGCGTGGCCCGGCCCAGCGCCCTGTCGGTGATCGCGATCGGGGCCACCGGCGCCGCCATCGTGCTGGTGGCGATCCTGCGGGGGCGGCTCGCCCGCTGGCCCGCGGTCCGCTGCGGCATCGGGGCGATCCTGGTGCTGACCGGGCTCGGCGCCGTCGCCGTCGGCACCGGCGGGGCCGCCCTGGCCCTGGCCGGGTTGCCGGTCGTGCTCGGTCTGGCCCTGACCGCCGAGGGCGGCTCGCGGCGCGACCTGCCGCCGGCGCCGCTCGAGCCCCGCCACCCCGACCAGTATCTGGCCAGCTATCCGCTGCTCGCCGTGCCGGCCGCGGTCGGCGTCGTGGCCGCGGTGTGGCACCTGGTCGTGGTGCACACGTTCGACCCGACCAGCATCATCCTGGGCATCGCGATGGTGGCCGTGCTGGCCATGCGCGAGCTGCTCGTGGTGCACGACATCCGGCGCTACGCGGGCCAGTTGCAGACGGCCGAGGCCCACTTCCGCTCGCTGGTCGCCGGGGCCACCGACCTCACCCTGGTCCTCGACGACCAGTTGCGGATCACCTGGCAGTCCCCGGCCGCGTCCCGGCTGTTCGGGCTGAACGACGACGAGGTGGTGGGCCGGGTCTTCGCCGAGCTGATCCACCCCGACGACGTCGAGGGCGCGCGCGAGGTGATCGACGCGGTGCTGGCCGGTGAGGGCGCCGACGGGCCGCCCGCGCTGGTCACGGCCCGGCTGCGGGACGGGGCCGAGATGTGGCGGGACACCGAGTCGACGATCTCCGACCAGCGTTCCGTGCCCGAGGTGGCGGCCCTGGTCGTGCACGTGCGCGACATCGGCGAGCGCCGGCATCTGGAGAAGACGCTGCACAAGCTGTCGTCCACCGACCAGCTCACCGGCCTGGCCAACCGGCGGGCGCTGATGCGGGAGCTGCTGGCCCACCGCCGCCGCGCCGGTCAGCCCGGCACCCTGCTGGTGATCGACCTGCACGGCCTGGCCGAGATCAACGACAGCCGGGGCCGCGAGACCGGCGACGCGGTGCTGATCGAGGTCGGCCGCCGCCTGCGCGGCCTGCTCGGCCCGGGCGACCTGCCGGCCCGGCTCGGCGGCGACGAGTTCGCCGTGCTCACGGCCGACGGCGCCGTGCTGGCCTACGCGCTGGCCAGCCGGATCACGGCCGCCGTGGCCGAGCCGTTGCAGCTGCCCGGCTCGATCGTCGAGCTGCACACCAGCATCGGGCTGGCCGAGCTGGCCGGCGGCGAGGACTCCGACGCGGTGCTGCGGCACGCCGACCTGGCCCGCCGCCGGGCCCGCCAGCTCGGCCTGGACCGGGTGGAGTGGTACGACCCCGACGTCGAGATGCAGCTCAACCGGCGGATGGACCTGGAGCGCGAGGTGCTCGGCGCGGCCGACCGGGGCGAGCTCGACCTGGTCTTCCAGCCCGTGGTCGACCTGCGCGACGACCAGCCGGTCGGGGTCGAGGCGCTGCTGCGCTGGCGGCACCCGCAGCTCGGCACGATCCTGCCCCACGAGCTGCTGCCGATCGCCCGGGCCGTGGGCATCTCGGCCGAGCTCGACGAGTGGGTGCTCGACGCGGCCTGCAAACACCTGTCGGCCTGGACAGGCGGCGACAACGGCTTCTGGCTGTCGGTCAACGTGTCACCGCGCGAGCTGCTGACGGCCCGTTTCCCCGACCGGGTGGCCTCGACCCTGCAGCGGTACGGCGTGGCCCCGGAACGCCTGGTCGTCGAGGTGGCCGAGGCCTGGATCGCCGAGGATGTGCCGGCCGTCGTGGCCTCCCTGGCCGGGCTGCGCAAACTCGGCGTACGGGCCGCCCTCGACGACTTCGGCGCGGGCCAGGCCTCGCTGTCCCACCTGCGCCGGCTGCCGGTCGACATGCTCAAGCTGCACTCGTCGCTGGCCAACGCGTCACCCGAGTCCGCACCCGTCAGCGGTCCCGCGGTGATCGACGTCGTGGTCAGCCTGGGCCGTCGCCTCGGTCTCGAGATCGTGGCCAAGGGTCTCGAGTCGCGCGAGCAGTGCGAACGCGCGGCCAAGGCCGGTTGCCTCTACGGTCAGGGTTTCGTGCTGGGCCGCCCGGCCCCGGCCGAGCGCATCGAGGCGTACATCGAAAGTCACCGCGGCTAGAAAGCGCTAGCGGGGCGGGGCGGTGCTGCCGCGAGGGGTGAGGTGGGCCGTGCCCGCCTCGACGTTGCTGACCTGCTTGCCGTCGATCGCGGCCAGCAGCTCGCGGGCGGCGTGGGCGCCGTATTCGGCGATGTCGCGCGACAGGGCGGTCAGCGGCGGGTGCACGAGGCTGCACAGTGGCGAGTCGTCCCAGGCCACGATGGACAGATCACCGGGGACGGCCAGGCCCATCTCTTGCGCCACGGCCAGGCCGGCCACGGCCATCACGTCGTTGTCGTAGATGACCGCGGTGGGCCGGTCGGCCCCGATCAGCAGCCGGCGGGTGGCCCGGCCGCCCTCCTCGCCGGTGTAGTCGGACGGCATGGTCACGGCCTCGTTGAGCCCGAGCGCGGTGCAGACCTCTTCGAAGGCCCGGGTGCGGGTCTGGGTGTGCAGCAGGTCGGGCAGGCCGCCGACCCGGGCGATGCGGCGGTGGCCCAGCGCCACCAGGTAGCGCACCGTCTCGGTGATGGCGCCGGCGTCGTCCGACCAGACCTGGGCGATCTTGCCGGTGTCGCCCGGCCCGCCGATGACCACGGCGGGCAGCTGCAGCTGTTGCAGCACGGGGATGCGGACGTCGTTCTCGCGCAGGTCGGTGACGATCACGCCGTCGATGCGGCGCTCGCCCCACCAGCGGCGGTAGACCTCGATCTCTTGCTCGGGGGTGGCCACGACCTGCAGCGTCAGGGCGTACGAGCGGGCCGCCAGCTCGGCCTCGAAGCCGCTGATCAGTCCCATGAAGAACGGCTCGATGCTGAGTATGCGGGCCGGCCGGGCCAGGGTGAGCCCGACGGCGCGGGCGCTGGCCCCGGAGAGCGCACGGGCGGCGCTGTTCGGGTTGAAGCCGATCTCCTGGGCGATGGCCACGATGCGCTGACGGGTCGCCTCGGAGACGCCGGGCTGGCCGTTCAGCGCGTACGACACCGCGCCCTTCGACACACCAGCCCGCCGTGCGATGTCGGCGATCGTGGGCCGCTTCACTCGGTCTCCTCTGTTCCCGCCGAGCCTACCGGCGGAGTTTACCGGCGCCGGAATCGGTAGAGCGCTCTCACGCTGATCTTCGCCGAGGTGAACGATCGGCGACGGCCTGAATTGATCGGTTAAGTGTTGGCGGACACACCGCACTTTGTAAACAGTCCTGCCCCATAAAGTCCGGATCATCCCGCTTAAAGAGTACTGACAACGATGACAGATCAACCTCGTAACACGGTATTGACAGTCATGGACCCCCGTCATAGCGTCTCCACAACTTATCCGGTTCAGTAAATTCTTTCCGCCTTGGAGGCGTGTAATGAGAAGGACTGTGCGGGCGGCGGTCGCCGGTGTGGCGGCGACCCTTTTGATCGCGGGCTGCAGCGGGCAGAGCCTCGAGGGCAAGGAAGACAGCGGCAACGGCGCGGCCGGCGAGCAGATCACGCTCAAGGTCAACTTCTGGGGCGACATGGGTCTCGACGCGCTCAAGGCCAAGTACGAGAAGGAACACCCGAACATCAAGATCGTGCTGAACACGGGTGAGTTCAACGCCCAGCACGAGGACCTGCAGAAGAAGCTCGTGGCCGGCTCGGGCGCCCCGGACATCTCGGCCGTCGACGAGGGCTTCATCGTCCAGTTCCGCAACCAGTCCGACAAGTTCGTCAACCTGCTCGACAAGGGCGGCGCCGAGTTCGAGTCGAAGTACCTGGACTGGAAGTGGAAGGCCGCGATGTCGGCCGACGGCAAGCAGATCGGTCTCGGCACCGACGTCGGCGGCCTGGCCATGTGCTACCGCAGCGACCTGTTCGAGAAGGCCGGCCTGCCCAAGGACCGCGAGGCCGTCTCCAAGCTGTGGACGAACTGGGACGACTTCATCAAGGTGGGCCAGCAGTACGTGGCCAAGACCGGCAAGAAGTTCGTCGACTCCGGCACCAACATGTTCAACCCCGTGCTGGCCCAGCAGCCGGTCGGCTTCTACAACGACCAGGAGCAGCTGGTCATGGACGGCGGCCCCAAGGTCGCGTTCGACACCAGCATGAAGGCCATCGACGCCGGCATCTCGGCCAACCTGGTCAGCTTCCAGGCCAACTGGAACACCGGCTTCAAGAAGGACCAGTTCGCCGTCCTGGCCTGCCCGGCCTGGATGCTCGGCCACATCCAGGAGACCGCGCCCGACCAGAAGGGCAAGTGGGACATCGCCGCGATCCCCGGCGGCGGCGGCAACTGGGGCGGTTCGTGGTGGACCATCCCGTCGCAGGGCAAGAACATCGACGCCGCGGCCGACTTCGTGAAGTGGATGGTCCAGCCCGAGCAGCAGATCGAGGTCTTCAAGACCGTCGGCAACCTGCCGTCGCAGCCCGCCCTCTACAAGGACCCGGCTGTGCTCGACTACAAGAAGGAGTTCATGAGCAACGCGCCCACCGGCCAGATCTTCGCCGCCACCGCGGAGAGCCTGAAGCCGCAGTACCTGGGCAAGAAGAACGGCCCGACGCGGGTCGCCGTCGAGAACGTGATCCGGCGCGTGCAGCAGGGCGGGCTCAAGTCGGACGCCGCCTGGGCCGAGGCGGTCAAGCAGGCCGAGAAGGTCGCCAAGACCGGTAAGTAGTTCCGACGACGACGGCGGGGCGGCGTGGGCCGCCCCGCCTTCCCCTAGGAGTGGCCGTGTCCCTCACCGAGCTCCGCCCGGCGTCGCATCGGCAAAGTCCGCCGCCGGCCCCGGGCAAGACCAAGCACTGGCTCTACCGGTTCGACACCAAGACCATCCCGTACATCTTCATCTCCCCGTTCTTCATCCTGTTCGCGATCTTCGGGGTCTTCCCGCTGATCTTCAACGGCATCGTCGCGCTGCGGAACTGGCGGCTCGACGACCCGACGCTCACCGGCTGGGCCGGCCTGGCCAACTTCGAACGGCTGCTGAGCGACGAGGACTTCTGGAACTCGCTGGGCAACACGTTCGGCATCTTCATCCTCTCGACGGTGCCGCAGCTGCTGGCCGCGCTGATCATCGCCAACCTGCTCAACCGCCGGCTGCGCGGCAACACGTTCTGGCGGATCGGCATCCTGCTGCCGTACCTGACCCCGGTGGTCGCCTCGACCCTGGTCTTCGCGATCTTCTTCGCCCGCGACAACGGCCTGGCCAACTGGTTCCTGTCGCTGGTCGGCTTCGGCCAGGAGACCCCGCTCGACTGGCGGGCCCAGAAGTGGAGCGCCTGGATCGCGATCGCCACGATGGTCAACTGGAAGTGGATCGGCTACAACGCGCTGCTCTACCTGTCGGCGATGCAGTCCATTCCCAAGGACGTGTACGAGGCCGCAGCGGTCGACGGCGCGAGCCCGTGGCGACAGCTGTGGCAGATCACCGTACCCATGATCCAACCGGTCGTGGTGTTCACCGTGATCCTGTCGACGATCGGGGGGCTGCAGCTGTTCAACGAGCCGATGATGTTCGACGAGAACCCGCAGTCGGCCGACGGCGGCACCGACCACCAGTTCCAGACCATCGCGCAGCTGATCTACAAGGTCGGCTGGAAGGACCTCGACCTGGGGTACGCAGCCTCGATGTCCTGGGCGCTGTTCCTGATCATCCTGGTCGTGGCCGGGATCAACTTCGCGCTCACCCGGCGCATCGGAGGTGACCGGTGAAGACGTACGTGAACCGGGCCCCGCAGGACACGCGCGGCACCTGGGCCACCTACCTGGGTCTGTCGATCGTCCTGCTCTTCTCGGCCTTCCCGGTGTACTGGATGTTCGTCATCTCGACGAGCACCGACGAGGCGGTCGCGGCCTCGCCCCCGGCGCTGATCCCCGGCGCCCAGTTCCTGATCAACGCGCAGGAGGTCTTCACCCTCAACGAGGTCTACTTCGCGGCCTCGCTGATCAACAGCGTGCTGGTGTCGACCGTCATCACCGCGGCCACGCTGTTCTTCTGCTCGCTGGCCGGGTTCGCGTTCGCCAAGCTGCGCTTCAAGGGCCGCAACGCGCTCATGGTCGTGGTCATCCTGACCCTGACCGTGCCCAACCAGCTCGGCATCGTCGCGCTCTACATCGTGATGGGCAAGCTCGGCTGGAACGGCACCCTGCTCGCGGTCATCGCCCCCGGGCTGGTCAGCGCGTTCGGCGTCTTCTACATGCGGCAGTTCATCGCCCACGCGGTGCCCGACGAGCTGGTCGAGTCGGCCCGCATCGACGGCGCGCTGACCATGCGCGTCTACTGGAACATCGTGCTGCCGGCCATCCGCCCGGCGCTCGCGGTGCTGGGCCTGCTCACCTTCGTGATGGCCTGGAACGACTTCCAGTGGCCGCTCATCCAGCTCAACGGGACCGACTTCCCGACGTCGATGGTGGCCCTGTCCGACCTGGCCAGCGGCAACTACGTGATCTACCGGCGGGTGCTGGCGGGCGCGTTCCTGGCGACCGTTCCGCTGATCGTGCTGCTGTTGATCGGCGGGCGGCAGATCGTCCGAGGGATCATGGAAGGCGCCGTCAAGTCCTGACCGGGGACCGGCGTGGCGACGAAGGAGAACAGTGAGCTCGTACCAATCGCTCCACGAGGGCTGGACCGTCTCGGGAGCCGACGTCAGCGGCCTCCCGGCCACCGTGCCCGGCTGTGTGCACACCGACCTGCTCCGGGCCGGTCGCATCGAAGATCCGTACCTGGACGAGAACGAGACCGGGCTCGCGTGGATCGGCCGGACCGAATGGCTGTACGAGACCACCTTCACCGCCACGCCGGGCCGGCGCACCGATCTGGTCTGCGCCGGCCTCGACACCATCACCGAGATCGAGCTGAACGGTTCGCTGGTCGGCGAGACGGCCAACATGCACCGCGGCTACCGCTTCGACGTCGGCCCGCTGCTGCGCGACGGCACCAACTCGTTGAAGGTCAAGTTCAAGAGCGCCTACGCGTACGCCGAGGGGCAGCAGCAGCGGCTGGGTCACCGCCCCAACGCGTACGGGGAACCGTTCAACTTCATCCGTAAGCAGGCCTGCAACTTCGGCTGGGACTGGGGCCCGACCCTGGTCACGGCCGGCATCTGGCAGTCCATCGGCCTCGAGTCGTGGTCGGTGGCCCGGCTGGCCGAGGTCCGCCCTCAGGTGACCGTGGACCGCGGCACCGGCCGGGTCGAACTGCGCGTACGCCTCGACCGCGCGGCCGACGAGCCGGTCGTGATCACGGCCGAGGTCGCCGGCCGGCGCGCCCAGGCCACCGTCGACGGCATCGAGGCCCTGCTCATCCTCACCGTCGACGACCCCGACCGCTGGTGGCCGCGCGGCTTCGGCGACCAGACCCGCTACGACCTCGACGTGACCCTGGCCGCGGCCGACGGCACTGTCCTGGACACCTGGAACCGCAAGATCGGCTTCCGCAGCGTCCGCGTCGACACCGCCGACGACGGTTACACCATGATCGTCAACGACGTGCCGGTCTTCGTCCGCGGCATCAACTGGATCCCCGACGACGTGTTCGCCGACCGGGTCACCCGCGACCGCCTGGCCGCCCGCTTCCGCCAGGCCGCCGAAGCCAACGTCAACTACCTGCGCGTCTGGGGCGGCGGCCGCTACGAGTCGTTCGACTTCTACGACCTGGCCGACGAGATGGGCTTCCTGGTCGGCCAGGACTTCCTGTTCGCCTGCGCCGCCTACCCCGAGGACGAGCCGTTCCGCTCCGAGATCGAGGCCGAGGCCCGGGACAACGTCGTGCGCCTGGCTTCGCACCCCAGCCTGGTCGTCTGGACCGGCAACAACGAGAACCTCTGGGGGTACGAGGACTGGGGCTGGAAGCCCGAGCTCAACGGCCGCTCGTGGGGCTCCGGCTACTACTACGACCTGCTGCCCCGCATCGTCGGCGAGCTCGACCCGACCCGGCCGTACTGGCCCGGCAGCCCGTACTCCGGCTCGCCCGACCGCTACCCGAACGACCCGGCCTACGGCACCACCCACGTGTGGGACGTCTGGAACACCGACGACTACACGAAGTACGCCGCCTACCGTCCCCGCTTCGTCTCCGAGTTCGGCTTCCAGGCGCCGCCTGCGTTCTCGACCCTGCGCCGCTCCATCTCGGACGAACCGCTGGCCCCCGACTCGCCCGGCATGGCCCACCACCAGAAGGCCGGCGGCGGCGACCAGAAGCTCGAACGCGGCCTGGCCAACCACCTGCCGGCCCCGCGCGACTTCGACGACTGGCACTTCCTGACCCAGCTCAACCAGGCCCGCGCGGTGGCGTTCGGCATCGAGCACTTCCGCTCGCTGCGCCCGCTCTGCCAGGGCACGATCATGTGGCAGCTCAACGACTGCTGGCCGGTCACCTCATGGGCCGCTGTCGACGGCGACGGGCGCAAGAAGCCTTTGTGGTACGCGATGAGGGACGCCTACGCCGACCGGCTGCTGACCTTCCAACCGCGTACGGGTGACCCGGTGGAAGCCGGGGGCCCGCTCATCGACGTCGAGCCCGGCGCCGTGGTGCCGCCGCAGGGCGTGCCCACCTTGATCGTGGCCAACGACAGCCGTACGGAATGGGCCGTGTCGACCACCGTGACCCGCCGCACCCTGGCCGGCAAGGTCCTGGCCACGGCCGACCTGACCGCGACGGTGGCCCCCGGCGAGAACGCCACCCTGACCCTGCCTGCCGATCTGGCCAACCCCGGCGACCCCACCACCGAGTTCCTGACGACGGACACTGGCGTGACGTGGTTCTGGTCGCTGGACAAGGACATCCCGTGGCCGGCCCCCGACTACGCGACCGAAGTCAAGCAGGACGGCGATCTTTACCGTGTGACGGTTCGAGCGACGACCCTGCTGCGCTCGCTGACCCTGTTCCCCGACCGCCTCGACCCCGCCGCCGAAACCGACCGCACCGCCGTGACAGTCCTCCCCGGCGAGTCGGTGACGTTCACCGTGCAGTCAGAACACCCGCTGGACGCCGACGCCCTGACGACCCGCCCGGTCCTGCGCTGCGTCAACGACGTCCTCGCACACTGACATCGGCCCTGAAGCGCGGCCCGTGTGATGACGGGCCGCGCTTTCCGTTGTGGACGACTCCGTTTCGCCCCGTTGGCCCCTGTGGATGACGAAATCGGTCCCGGACGAAAACGACGTACGGTCAGACCCCGGGTGGGAGGGGGCTCGGGATGGGGTGGCGGCCTCAAGATTTGAGCGGCGATCCCACGCGGTGCAGAGTGCCGTCCGGGTCGACGTAGGCGAATTCCCGCAAGCCCCACGGAGTGTCGCGCGGTGGATCGAGGGGGCCCACGGCCTCGGTCCACTCGGCGTGCAGGCCGTCGGCGTCGGAGACGTACAGATAAACGCTGGCCGCCGTGCGGGCCGGGTCGTGTTCGTCCCACTCGGTGAGGTGCAGCGACACGTCGCCGCGGTCCACGAAGCCGTACCGCTGCGGGCCGTCCCAGGCCTCGGCCGTGAACCCGAGCCGCCGGTAGCGGGCGAGCGCCGCGTCCAGGTCTCGCACCGGGATGATCGGCACCGCCCGCTTGAACGTGATCTCGTCACTCATGCCGTCAGAGTAGGGCGGAAGCCGCGGCCGGGGTGCCCAGCGTGATGTCGTGGTCGGCGTGGTCGCCGATCAGTTCGACCCGGGTCGCGACCGGGGCATGGCCGCTGGCCGCGACCGTGTAAACGCCCGGCGGCAGGTCGCGCAGCTCGTACCGTCCCTCGGAGTCGGTCGTGGCCGCGCCCGCGACCCGGCCCGTGCGGTCGACCGCGACCACCGACGCCTGGGGGATCGGGTGGCCCGAGCCGGCCGCCCGCACGCTGCCGGTCACCGTGCCGCCCACGGCCAGGGCCAGGTCGACCGGGCCGGAATCGTTGGGGGAGACCGTGCGCGAGGCCGGGCGGGCGTGGTCGGCCGTGGCCGTCAGCGTGTACTCCGGGCCGTCGAGCCCCGGCAGCTGGTAGCGGCCGTCGGGCCCGGCGGTCGTCGTCGCGACCACCTCGCCGCGCTGGTCGGTCAGGGTCAGCGTCGCGCCGGGAAGGCCGCGGCCCCCGCGGTCGGTGACCCGGCCGGTGATCTGGCCCGCGCCGGCCAGCGACAGCACCCGTCTGATCTCACCGGCGGCCACGTTGATGATCGCGGCCGCCGGCTGGTGGCGCTCGGCCGCGCAGATCAGCAGGAACGAGCCGCCGGCGTGCAGCACCATCCGGTAGCTGCCGTCCTCGCCGGTCACCGCCCGGGCCAGTTGCTGCCCGCCGAAGTCGGTGATCGTCAGGGTGGCGCCGGGCAGGGGCAGCCCGCCCGGACCGTCGATGCGACCGCGGACGATCGCTTCGCCGGGGCCGGCCGGATCATCGTCAGGGTTCGAGGCGTTCACCTATCGACCAACGACGCTCCCGCCCGGAAGTTGCCCTCCGGGAACGATCAAGCAGGGGTTTCACGGCGGCTGCCCATCGACCGGCCCTCGATCCAGTAGGCCTATTCGGGGACCCGCCGGTAGGCGCCGTCGCTCGCGCTGGTGGCCATCGACGCGTACGCCCGCAGGGCCGCCGAGACCGGCCGCTGCCGGTCGACCGGGGTGAACGGCTTGGCCCGCCGCTCCTCCTCGTGCCGGCGCTGGGCCAGTTCCTCATCGCTGACGTGCAGCGTGATGCTGCGGCCGGGGATGTCGATGATGATCTCGTCACCGGTCTGGACCAGCGCGATCAGGCCACCGGCGGCCGCCTCGGGCGAGACGTGGCCGATGGAGAGCCCGCTGGTGCCGCCCGAGAAGCGCCCGTCGGTGATCAGCGCGCACGCCTTGCCGAGCCCGCGGCCCTTGAGGAAGCTCGTCGGGTACAGCATCTCCTGCATGCCGGGGCCGCCCTTGGGCCCCTCGTAGCGGATGACCACGACGTCGCCCTCGACGACCTCTTTGCCGAGGATGCCGTCGACCGCCGCGTCCTGCGACTCGAAGACCCGGGCCGAGCCGGTGAACTTCCAGATCGACTCGTCGACGCCGGCCGTCTTGACCACGCAGCCGTCGGGCGCGAGGTTGCCGAACAGGATGGCCAGGCCGCCGTCGACCGTGTACGCGTGGTCGACCGAGCGGATACAGCCCTTCTCGCCGTCGGTGTCGAGCGTCGCCCAGCGGTTCTCGGTCGAGAACGGCTGCGTGGTGCGCACACCACCGGGGGCGGCGTGGAACAGCTCGAGCGCGGCCTCGGACGGCGAACCGCCGCGGACGTCCCACTCGGCCAGCCACGACTCGAGATCGGGGGAGTGCACGGACCGGACGTTCGTCTTGAGCGAGCCACCCCGGTGGAGTTCGCCCAGCAGGGCCGGGATGCCACCGGCCCGGTGCACGTCCTCCATGTGGTACTTCGGGCTGTTCGGGGCGACCTTCGACAGGCACGGCACCCGGCGCGAGATGGCGTCGATGTCGGCCACGCTGAAGTCGAGCTCGGCCTCGCGGGCCGCGGCCAGCAGGTGCAGCACCGTGTTGGTGGAGCCGCCCATGGCCACGTCGAGCGCGACCGCGTTCTCGAACGCGTCCCGGCCGGCGATGCTGCGCGGCAGCACCGACTCGTCGTCGTTCTCGTAGTACTGCTTGGCGATGTCGACGATCAGCGCGCCGGCCTTCTCGAACAGGGCCTTGCGGGAGGCGTGCGTGGCCAGCGTCGAGCCGTTGCCCGGCAGGGCCAGGCCGATCGCCTCGGTCAGGCAGTTCATCGAGTTGGCGGTGAACATGCCGGAGCAGGAGCCGCAGGTCGGGCAGGCCGAGCGCTCGATGGTGTCGAGCTGGGCGTCGGTCACGTTCTCGTTGGCGCTGGCGCTCATCGCGTCGACCAGGTCGAGCTTCTCGTGCACGATGCCCTCGATGGCGACCGTCTTGCCGGCCTCCATCGGGCCGCCGCTGACGAAGACCGTGGGGATGTTGAGCCGCAGCGCGGCGATCAGCATGCCGGGGGTGATCTTGTCGCAGTTCGAGATGCAGACCAGGGCGTCGGCGCAGTGCGCGTTCACCATGTACTCGACCGCGTCGGCGATCAGCTCACGGCTGGGCAGCGAATAGAGCATGCCGCCGTGGCCCATGGCGATGCCGTCGTCGACCGCGATCGTGTTGAACTCGCGCCCGACGCCGCCGGCCTCGGCGATCGACTCGGCGACGAGACCGCCCATGTCCTTGAGGTGCACATGACCCGGTACGAACTGGGTGTAGCTGTTGGCAATCGCCACGATGGGCTTGCCGAAGTCGTCGTCGGTCATCCCGGTGGCGCGCCAGAGGGCACGCGCGCCGGCCATGGTCCGACCGTGGGTCGAGGTCCGGGAACGCAGGTCAGGCATCCCCTCAGTGTGCCACCGCTGTAGGTGCGGTCCGCCAATTGCGTCCGAAAGGCGGGATGGGCTCAGTCTTCAGTCGGGTTCAGGGGTGGCGGCCGGGGTGGTTGGATTGGGGGGTCGTTAAATAGATCGCCATCAGGCAGAGTGTTCCCGTGCAATCACCGTCCGGCATGGAGCTGGCCGGGCTCGCGAGCCTTCTGGTCGCGGTCCCGGCGGTCGCTCTGCTGGGAAATTCCGGCCGCCGTCACACCGGCGCCGCCCGCCGGGCCCATCTCGTGCTCGCGGCCGGCGGTGCGATCGCCACCGGGGCCGCCCTGGCCGGCATGCTCAGTGTGCTGATCACCACCGCCGAGCCGCCGCGGACGACGCTCGGCACGGCGGTCGCGGCCGGCACCGCCATCGGCGTGCTCATCCTGCTGATCGGCACGGCCATGCTGCCGGGCGCGGCCGAGAGCCCCGGCGCGGCCCTCCGGCACCTGCTCGACGGCCTGGTCATCGCGGCCGCGATCTGGTTCGTGGGCTGGGTGCTGATCGCCCGGCCGACCCGGATCCTGGGCGAGGCGACGCCGGTGAAGTGCCCGTCGGTGCTGATCCCGACCGGCCTGGCCGTGATCTCGCTCGGCCTCACCATCGTGCTGGCCCTGCACGCGCACCGGCCGCGCCTGACCACCGTACGGGTGGCGGGCGGGGTGACCTTGGTCGCGATCGCCGCCGTCGCCCTGGCCGGCGGCATCTGCCAGGACAACCACGCTGCCGTGCTGACCGGGGCCCTGCTGCTGCCGGCCGGCCTGTTCGTGGTGGCGCGGGCGGTGAAGGTGGCCGACCGGCCGGTCACGGTGGTGGGCGACGTCACCGACCGCAGCACCGCGTACGCCATCGTCCCGATGGTGGCCATGGTCGGCGCGCTCGGCTACCACCTGGCCCGCGGCGGCTCCTTCGACCTGTACGGCTTCCTGGGCGCCTCGGTCGAGGGCTTCGCGCTGGTCGGCCGGCAATATCTGGCCCTGCGCGACGTCCGCCGCTACACGCTCGAGCTGCGGTCGCGCGAGGCGCACTTCCGCGAGCTGGCCCACACCGACCCGCTGACCGGCCTGGCCAACCGCCGCGGCCTGCAGCGGGCGCTGCGCGAGAACGAGCAGTCGCGGGTGCTGGTCGGCATCGACCTCGACGGGTTCAAGACGGTCAACGACATGCGCGGCCACGACGTCGGCGACGCGGTGCTCAAAGAGGTGGGCCAGCGGCTGCGGCGCAACCTGCTCGACGGTGACGTGGCGGCCCGGCTGGGCGGCGACGAGTTCGCGATCCTCATGCGGGGCACCGCCGACGAGGCCATGCTCACCGCGCACCGGCTGCTGGCCGTGCTGGGCGAGCCGTACGAGGTCGACGGCAACTCGGTCTTCCTGTCGGCCAGCCTGGGCGTGGCCAACACGGGTCCCGACCCGGCCGACACCGGCGACATCATCCGCGACGCCGACCTGGCCCTGCGCTACGCCAAACTGCGCGGCAAGAACCGGGTCGAGCGCTACCAGCAGCGGTACGACGAGCTGCTGCGCCGCCGGGGCACGCTCGAGGCCGAGCTGCGGCACGCGATCGACCGCGAGCAGCTGCGCCTGGTCTTCCAGCCCGTGGTGGCGCTGCCCTCGGTGCGCCCGGTCGGGGCCGAGGCGCTGCTGCGCTGGACCCACCCCACGCTCGGGGCGGTGCGGCCCGACGAGTTCATCCCGGTCGCCGAGGAGTCGGGGCTGATCAACCGGATCGGCGCCTGGGTCCTCGAACAGGCCTGCATCCAGCTCGCCGAGTGGCTGGCGCGCGGCCACGACGTCTGGGTCTCGGTCAACCTCTCGCCCAAGGAGCTGCACGCCGCCGACTACGCGGGGCAGGTGGCCGACGTGCTCGAACGGCACGGTGTGCCGCCGCAGCGGCTGGTGCTCGAGGTGACCGAGCACGCGGTCGCCACCGACATGGAAGAGCTGATCAGCCGGCTGACCGAGCTGCGGGGCACCGGCGTCCGGATCGCCCTCGACGACTTCGGCGCCGGCTATTCGTCGCTGGGGCAGCTGCGTACGCTCCCGGTCGACATCTTGAAGATCGACCACGCCCTGGTGGCCGAGCCCGAGTCCCGTACGGGCATGGCCGCGCCCCTGGTCGACGTGGTGGTCAACATGGGCCACCGGCTGGGCCTCGAGGTGCTGGCCGAGGGGATCGGCACCCCGGCCCAGCGGGCCGTCGTCGAGGAGGCCGGCTGCCGGCTCGGTCAGGGTTCCCTGTTCGGCTGGGGCGTGCCCGCCGAGCACCTCGAGGCCCAGTTGCAGACCCTGCGGCAGAGCCCGGCGCGGCCGCTGCCGGCGCCGCGTTCGGCCCCGCCGGCCGACGCCGCCCCGCGCAGCCAGGTGGTCATGCTCGGGCCCGGTATGCGCCAGCTCAGGGCCCTGCTACCGAGCGATCCGGGCTTCGTCGCTCCCACCGGCGAGGGACCCCAGTGATCAAAATGTGGGATCAGTTGACTCGCGGTTTGAGATGGGGCAAGGTGAGCAGCATGTGCTTCGCGTCCCGAGTACTTATGTGAGCGCACTCCTTCCTCAGAACTGGTGATGGTTTTGAGGGACAGAGTGCGCTAGGTCCCGTGCTGTTGGCACGAGGGCCTTTTTTGTTGCTCAAGTACCGGTCCGCCCAACCCGTAAAGGTATGAAGTGCCATGACGAGACCCACTCCTGAGACCCTCGCCCACCGAGCCAATCCGGCCACTGTCGCGGCGGCCGCCAACCCCGCCCCGGCCGTAGTCGCCCCGGTTCCCACCACGGGCGCCGGCGCGCTCGTGCGGTCGCTCGAGGCGCTCGGGGTCGAGGTCGCGTTCGGCATCCCCGGCGGCACGATCCTGCCGGCGTACGACCCGCTGTTCGACTCCAAGGTGCGGCACATCCTGGTCCGCCACGAGCAGGGCGCGGGCCACGCCGCCACCGGCTACGCGCAGGCCACCGGCAAGGTCGGCGTCTGCATCGCGACCAGCGGGCCGGGTGCGACCAACCTGGTCACCGCGATCGCCGACGCCTACATGGACTCGGTGCCGATCGTCGCCATCACCGGCCAGGTCTCGCGGCCGGCGATCGGCACGGACGCCTTCCAGGAGGCGGACATCCAGGGCATCACGCTCCCCATCACCAAGCACAACTTCCTGGTGCAGACGCCCGAGGAACTGCCCCGGGTGCTGGCCGAGGCGTTCCACCTGGCCGCCACCGGCCGCCCGGGCCCGGTCCTGGTCGACATCCCGAAGGACGTGCAGCAGGCGCAGACCACGTTCTCGTGGCCGCCCGTGCTCGACCTGCCCGGCTACCGGCCGACCCTGCACCCGCACGGCAAGCAGATCCGCGAGGCGGCCCGGCTGATCGCCGGGGCCCGGCGCCCGGTGCTCTACGTGGGCGGCGGCGTGCTCAAGGCCGGCGCCACCGACGGGCTGCGCAAGCTGGCCGAGACCACCGGCATCCCGGTCGTCACGACACTGATGGCGCTGGGCGCGTTCCCCGACTCGCACCCGCAGCACCTGGGCATGCCCGGCATGCACGGCACCGTCCCCGCGGTCTACGCGCTGCAGAAGTCCGACCTGCTGATCACGCTGGGCGCGCGCTTCGACGACCGGGTCACCGGTCAGCTCGCCTCGTTCGCGCCCGACGCCAAGGTCGTGCACGCCGACATCGACCCGGCCGAGATCGGCAAGAACCGGCACGCCGACGTCCCGATCGTCGGCGACGCCCGGCACGTGATCGACGAGCTGATCGCCGCCGTCTCCGCCTCGGCCGAGGGCGCCGGGCAGTACGAGGCCTGGTGGGCCACGCTCAACGAGCTGCGCGAGCGTTACCCGCTGGGCTACGAGGAGCCGACCGACGGCAGCCTGGCCCCGCAGTACGTGATCGAGCGGATCGGCGAGCTGGTCGGGCCCGACGCCATCTACTGCGCCGGTGTCGGTCAGCACCAGATGTGGGCCTCGCAGTTCATCAAGTACGAGAAGCCGGGCACCTGGCTCAACTCGGGCGGCGCGGGCACGATGGGCTACGCCGTCCCGGCCGCGATGGGGGCCAAGGTGGGCCGGCCCGACACCGCGGTGTGGGCGATCGACGGCGACGGCTGCTTCCAGATGACCAACCAGGAGCTGGCGACCTGCGCCCTGGAGGGCATCCCGGTCAAGATCGCCGTCATCAACAACGGCAACCTGGGCATGGTGCGGCAGTGGCAGACCCTGTTCTACGAGGGCCGCTACTCCAACACCGAGCTGGGCACGCACAAGCACCGCATTCCCGACTTCGTGAAGCTGGCCGAGGCGCTCGGCTGCGTCGGCCTGCGGTGTGAGTCCAAGGCCGACGTCGACAAGATCATCAAGCAGGCCATGGAGATCAACGACGCCCCGGTGGTCATCGACTTCACGGTCGGCAAGGACGCCATGGTGTGGCCGATGGTCGCGGCCGGCACCAGCAACGACGAGATCATGTTCGCCCGGGACGTGCGTCCCGAATTCGAAGAGGACGACCTCTGATGAACAAGCACACGCTGTCGGTGCTGGTCGAGAACAAGCCGAGCGTGCTCGCTCGGGTCAGCGGACTGTTCTCCCGGCGCGGCTTCAACATCGACTCGCTGGCGGTGGGCGAGACGGAGAACCCGGACGTCTCCCGCATCACGATCGTGGTCAACGCCGACTCCTCACCCCTGGAGCAGGTGACCAAACAGCTCAACAAGCTGGTGAACGTCCTGAAGATCGTCGAACTGGACCCGCAGCAGTCGGTTCAGCGCGAGCTCCTGCTGGTCAAGGTGCGCGCCGATCGTGCGCAGCGCAGCCAGGTGCTCGAGACGGTCGAGCTGTTCCGGGCGAGGGTGATCGACGTCGCTCCGGACACCCTCACCATCGAGGCGACGGGCAACCCCGACAAACTTGATGCGCTGCTGCGCGACCTCGAGCCGTACGGCATCAAAGAGATGGTCCAGTCGGGCCTGGTCGCCATCGGCCGCGGTTCCCGCTCCATCACGACCGGGCCGGCCCTGCGCGCCGCCTGATTTCAGAAACCGAAGCCCGTCCGACCGCCCCGCCACCGCCCTTAACCGGACTAAAGACTCAAGGATTCAAAATGACCGCGGAAGTTTTCTACGACGACGACGCCGACCTGAGCATCATCCAGGGCAAGAAGGTCGCCGTGATCGGGTACGGCAGCCAGGGCCACGCGCACTCGCTGTCGCTGCGTGACTCGGGCGTCGAGGTGGTCGTGGGCCTCAAGGAGGGCTCGAAGAGCCGGGCCAAGGCCGAGGAGCAGGGCCTCGAGGTCAAGACCCCGGCCGAGGCGTCGGCCTGGGCCGACGTGATCATGCTGCTGGCGCCGGACACCGCGCAGCGCAAGATCTACACCGAGTCGATCGCCCCGAACCTGACCGCCGGCAAGGCGCTCTTCTTCGGCCACGGCCTCAACATCCGGTTCGAGCTCATCAAGCCCCCGGCCGACGTGACCGTGGCCATGGTGGCGCCCAAGGGCCCGGGTCACCTCGTCCGTCGTCAGTACGTGGACGGCAAGGGTGTGCCGTGTCTGGTCGCCGTCGAGCAGGACCCGACCGGCGAGGGCCTCGCGCTCGCGCTGTCGTACGCGAAGGCGATCGGTGGCGCCCGGGCCGGCGTCATCAAGACCACCTTCAAGGAAGAGACCGAGACCGACCTGTTCGGCGAGCAGGCCGTGCTCTGCGGCGGCACCGCGGCGCTCGTCCAGACCGGTTTCGAGGTGCTCACCGAGGCCGGCTACGCGCCTGAGATCGCGTACTTCGAGTGCCTGCACGAGCTCAAGCTGATCGTCGACCTGATGTACGAGGGCGGCATCTCCCGCATGCGCTACAGCGTGTCGGACACCGCCGAGTTCGGTGACTACGTCAGCGGCCCGCGGGTCATCAACGCCGAGACCAAGGCCGAGATGAAGCGGATCCTGGCCGACATCCAGTCCGGCGAGTTCACCCGCCAGCTGATCGAGGACGACGACAACGGCGGCCCGCTGCTCAAGAAGTACCGCGAGCAGGGCGCTCAGCACCCGATCGAGGTCACCGGTCGCAAGCTGCGCGACATGATGAGCTGGGTCGACCGCCCGATCACCGAGACCGCCTGATTTCTCCCGGCCCGCTTTCTCCGGCTGGTGAGCCGGGAAAGCGGGCCGAGTGCTGTTCGGAAACATCGGCGTTACCCACCATTTACCGGTGGCAATTCCGACACGGAATTCCGGCGGGTATTTTTGCGAGATGCGACTGGCTGATTCTTTCCGGAGCGAGCGTTTCGGTGCGGTTCGGATTCACGAGCTCCAGCGGGTGATCGAGCTGGACTCGGGCCTGTCGGCCGGGGCCGGCAGCCGGGTCGTGCCGGCCGAGGCGCTGCACGAGATCGAATCACAAATGGTCATTGTCGTTCCGTGCATGAATGAGACACGGACCGTCATCGAGGGTGTTCTTTCCGGAATTCCGCACGACTGCCTCATCGTCCTGGTGTCGAACAGCGACCGCACCCCGGTCGACCGGTACGAGATCGAGGCGCAGACCGTCGAGCAGTTCTGCCGGCTGGCCGGGCGGTCCGCGATCACGGTGCATCAGAAGGATCCCGGCGTCGCGGCCGCGATGAAGGCAGCCGGCATGCCCGAGCTGATCGACGACGAGGGGCTGGTCCGCAGCGGCAAGGGCGAGGCCATGCTGCTCGGCATGGCGCTGGCCGCGATGACCGGCCGCCGGTACATCGGCTATGTGGACGCCGACAACTACGTGCCCGGCTCCGTCCATGAGTACTGCAAGGTCTACGCGGCCGGGCTGCATCTGGCCGGCTCGCCGTACTCGATGGTCCGGATCTCGTGGCATTCGAAGCCCAAGCTGCGGGACAACCGGCTCTTCTTCAGCCGCAAGGGCCGCAGCTCGCAGATCACCAACGAGTGGCTCAACCGCTTCCTGGCCGAGTACTCCGACTTCGGCACCGAGGTGATCGCCACCGGCAACGCGGGCGAGCACGCGATGACCCTCGACCTGGGGCTCAAGCTGCGTCTGGCCGGCGGGTTCGCGGTCGAGCCGTACGAGTACATGGATCTGTTCGAGCAGTTCGGCGGCGTCCTCGAGAGCACCGACCCCGAGGTGATGGCCAGCTCGGTGCCCGTACTGCAGATCGAGACCCGCAACCCGCACTTCCATGACAACAAGGGCGAGGAACACGTGCAGGGCATGCGGATGCAGGCTCTGAACGTGCTGTATCACTCGCCGGTCACGCTGCCCGTCGTCCGGCAGGCCATCGTCGAGTTCATGGTCGAGCAGGGCGCGCTCGAGGTCGGTCAGGAACCGCCCCGCGAGCGGGTCTATCCGCCGGTCGGCACGCTCGACCTCGACCTGCTGTACGACGCGCTGGACGCCGAGGCGCTCAGTTTCCGCCAGCCCGACGGGCTCGCCCTGGCCGGTCAGCCGCCGGCGCCACCCATCGATCGGGCAACGATCCCGACACGCTGAGCCAGTGACGGACCTCCCGGGGGCCGCCTACGATCGCATTGATCGATAGCGATCCCCCGGGAGGTCCGCGTGCCGTCTGTCGTCCTGATCGCCGAGGAACTGGCTCCGTCCGCCATCGACGTTCTGGCCGGCCATTACGAGGTACGCCAGGTCGACGGCACCGATCGGGCCGCGCTGCTGGCCCAGGTGGCCGGGGCCGACGCGCTCATCGTGCGCAGCGCGACCCAGGTCGACGCCGAGGTGCTGACGGCCGGAACGGGTCTGCGCGTGGTGGCCCGGGCCGGGGTCGGGCTCGACAACGTCGACATCGCCGCCGCCACCGCCCGCGGGGTCCTGGTGGTCAACGCGCCGACCAGCAACATCGTGTCGGCCGCGGAACAGGCGATCGCGTTGCTGCTGGCGACGGCCCGGCACACGGCGACGGCCACCGCCTCGCTCAAGGGTGGCCGGTGGCAGCGGTCGCGCTTCGTCGGGGTCGAGGTGCAGGGCAAGACGGTCGGGGTGGTCGGGCTGGGTCGCATCGGCGTGCTCTTCGCCCAGCGCATGGCCGCCTTCGGCACGCGCCTGATCGCGTACGACCCGTACATCCAGCCCGCCCGGGCCGCGCAATTGGGCGTACGCCTGGTCGGCCTGGACGAATTGCTGCGGGAGTCCGACTTCATCTCGGTGCACCTGCCGCGTACGCCGGAGACGGTGGGTCTGATCGGCGAGAAGGAACTGGGGCTGGTCCGGCCGGGCGTGCGCATCGTCAACGCGGCCCGCGGCGGGCTGATCGACGAGGAAGCGCTGGCGACCGCCCTGCGTGAGGGCCGGGTGGCCGGCGCCGGGCTCGACGTGTTCGTCACCGAGCCGACGACCGAGTCACCCCTGTTCGGCTTCGACAACGTCGTGGTGACCCCGCACCTGGGTGCGTCCACGGCCGAGGCGCAGGACAAGGCGGGGCTGTCGGTGGCCCGCAGCGTCAAGCTCGCGCTCGACGGCGAGTTCGTGCCGGACGCGGTCAACGTGCAGGCCGGCGGCGTGGTCGACGAGGACGTGCGCCCGCTGCTGGCGCTGGCCGAGAAGCTGGGCAAGGTCTTCACCGCGGTGGCCGGACAGGTCGCGGCCAACGTAGCGGTCGAGGTGCGCGGCGAGATCGTGTCGCACGACGTCAAGGTGTTGCGCCTGGCCACGACCAAGGGGCTCTTCGCCTCGGTGGTGGACGAGCGGGTCACGTACGTCAATGCCCCTCAACTCGCGGCCGACCGCGGGGTCGAGGTGGAACTGGTGGTCAGCGACGAGCCGATCGAGCACCACAACCTGGTCACCGTGCGCGGGGCGCTGCCCGACGGCCGCTCGGTCAGCGTGGCCGGCACGGTCACCGTCCACGGCACCCGCGAGACGGCCAAGCTGACCGGTCTCGACGACTTCGACCTCGAACTGAACGCCGATGGGGTGCTGTTGTTCTTCCGCTACAGCGACCGGCCCGGCGTGGTCGGGGCCATCGGCACGGTGCTGGGCGAGGCCGGGGTCAACATCGCCGCCATGCAGGTGGCCCGGCGCGAGGCCGGCGGCGAGGCGCTGATGACGCTGACCGTCGACTCCTCGGTCCCGGCCGACCTGCTCTCGACGGCCGCCGCGGCGATCGGCGCGGAACGCGGCAGCATGGCCGACCTCAGGGTCAGCGGGCCCTGACCGGCGGCGGGTAGACCGTGCCGTCCTGCAGGTCGAGCAGGTCGAGGTTGAGCTCGCCGGCCAGCCGCTCGATCGTCTCGAGCACCACGTCCGGGCAGTTCTCGTCGAGCCGCATCTGGATGTGGTCGGCCGCGGCGTGCAGCGGGGCGTGCGCCCAGGGCGATCCGGGCACCGTGGCCCGCGGCCCCCGGTCGGGATACTCACTGGTCAGGGCGTCATAGAAGGCGACGACGCGCGGATCGGCCGGGCGCTGCGGGTGTTCGCCGCGCGCGCACCGCGCGTTGGCGGCCCGCACGGCGTCCGGCAGGTCCGTCTTGTCCATGGCCCACACCACGAGGTCGAAACTCACCGGCGCATGGTGCCATGTGAGCCGGAACATCCGCGCCGACACGCGGGGGATGTGTCTTGCGCGTCTTTAGTCCGCATCGCTAGCGTTGTGTCCGCCGCGCGGCTCGCCGGTGGGCTCGTCTTCGGGTGACAAGTCTGCCGTCATGCCGTTCCGGCTGCAGTATTCCGGCGGGACCGAGCCACGCGTCCTCGCCGCAACAGCCCCCGTGACCGTTTGCCGCGGTCCGGGGGTTTGTTCGTCCCCGCCTGGGAGAATCAGCCTTCAGGCGGGTTCAGGGCGGTGGCCGGGGTGGTTGGACGGGGTTCAGTGAGTGGGACGGCTGTACCGAAGATCGGGATCGGCGCGCTAGCCTGAGGCCTTCGGACCCGCAGACCTGAGGGAGCAGACGTGAGCGTGGCGCGTATCGCGGTGGTGGCCGGCGACGGCATCGGTACCGAGGTGACGGCGCAGGCTCAGAAGGTGATCGAGGCGGTTCTCCCCGACACCGAGTTCAACGACTACGACCTCGGCGCCCGGTTCTACAACCGCACCGGCGAGGTGCTGCCCTCGGCCATCCAGGAAGAGCTGGCCCGCCACGACGCCATCCTGCTCGGCGCCATCGGCGACCCCAGCGTCCCGCCGGGCGTCCTCGAGCGCGGTCTGCTGCTCAAGCTGCGGTTCGACTTCGACCAGTACGTGAACCTGCGCCCGTCCAAGCTCTGGCCCGGCACCACCAGCCCGCTGGCCGGCGTCAAGCCCGGCGAGATCGACATGGTCGTGGTGCGCGAGGGCGTCGAGGGTCTCTACGTCGGCGCCGGCGGCGTCCTGCACAAGGACACCCCGGCCGAGATCGCGACGGAGGAGAGCCTGAACACCCGGCACGGCGTCGAGCGGGTCATCCGCGACGCCTTCGGCCGGGCCCAGCGCCGCGACCGCCGTCACCTGACGATGGTCCACAAGACGAACGTGCTGACCAAGGCGGGCGGCCTGTGGGCGCGCACCTTCGCCGCCGTCGCGGCCGAGTTCCCCGAGGTCACGACGGAATACCAGCACATCGACGCGGCCAGCATGTTCATGGTCAGCAACCCCCAGCGGTACGACGTGGTCGTGACCGACAACCTCTTCGGTGACATCCTCACCGACATCGCCGCTGCCGTTACCGGCGGCATCGGCATGGCGGCCAGCGGCTCCGTCAACCCGGAGCGCAAGTTCCCGTCGACGTTCGAGCCGGTGCACGGCTCCGCGCCCGACATCGCCGGTCAGGGCATCGCCGACCCGGCGGCCGCCATCCTCTCCGCTTCGCTGCTGCTCGAGCACCTGGGCCACCACGACGAGGCCCGCCGAGTATCCGAGGCGGTCGCGGCCGAGGTCGCGTCCCGCACCGCGGGCGCGCCGCTGCGTACCGCCGAAGTCGGCGACCGCATCGCCGCCGCGCTGTAACAACACAGCGTAGGGGGCCTTTCACCCCGGCACGGTCTGTGGATTGAACGACCGTTCGGGTAGATTCCATGGAGCACTACGGGTGCTCCCACATGCCTCCATTCGTCTTGTCAGAAAGCAGGTCCACTTGTCATGAGCGGTGGTGACAACCTCGAGTTCGAGATCCGTCCGAACCCGGCACCCGTGGGCGACGCGGAGCGCGCAGCTCTGCTGGCCAACCCCGGCTTCGGCCGCATCTTCACCGACCACATGGTCACGATCCGGTACGCCGACGGCAAAGGCTGGTACGAGCCTCGCGTCGAGGCCCGGGCCCCGATCCCGATGGACCCGGCGTCGGCCGTCCTGCACTACGCGCAAGAGATCTTCGAGGGGCTGAAGGCGTACACGCTGCCCGACGGCGGCGTCGCCATGTTCCGGCCCGACGCCAACGCGGCCCGGTTCGCCCAGTCGGCGCAGCGGATGGCCATGCCTCAGCTGCCGGTCGAGACGTTCCTGCGGTCGCTGCACGAGATCATCCGGATCGACCGGTCCTGGCTCCCGACCAGCGACGAGGGCAGCCTCTACCTGCGCCCCTTCGCCTACGCCAGCGAGGTCTTCCTGGGCGTGCGCCCCTCGATGGAATACCTCTACCTGGTCATCGCGTCGCCGGTCGGCCCCTACTTCTCGGGCGGCGTCAAGCCGGTCTCGGTGTGGGTGACCCCCGACTACACCCGGGCCGCGCCCGGCGGCACCGGCGCGGCCAAGTGCGGCGGCAACTACGCGGCCGGGCTGTCGGCCCAGGCCGAGGCGATCGAGAACGGCTGCGACCAGGTCGTCTATCTCGACGCGGTCGAGCGCAAGTACATCGACGAGCTCGGCGGCATGAACGTGTTCTTCGTGCTCGACGACGGCAGCCTGGTGACCCCGCCGCTGACCGGCACGATCCTGCCCGGCATCACCCGCGACTCGGTCATCAAGCTGGCCGAGCGGGCCGGCCGCAAGGTCGAGGAGCGTCCGGTGAGCCTGGCCGAGTGGCAGGAAGGGGCCATGACCGGCCGCATCCGCGAGGCCTTCGCCTGCGGCACCGCGGCCGTCATCACGCCCATCGGCCAGGTCAAGAGCGCCGGCGACGAGTTCCTGGTCGCCGACGGCGGCACCGGTGAGGTCACGGCCGACCTGCGCAAACAGCTCGTCGACATCCAGCGCGGCCGGGCCGAGGACCCGTTCGGCTGGGTCCACCGGGTGAGCTAACCCTCGCGCACGGCCGTCACGAACTCGTCGATCGTCTGCTGGCCGATCGACGAGTCCGAGATCCGCAGGGTCCGCTCGCCCACTGTCATCTCGATCGTGCGCGGCGCCGGGGTGCGACCCACCCACGAGCGCAGCGCCGTCATCATCTGGGTCAGCGACTCGGCCGACCCGCCGAGCGACACCAGAAGCGCGCCCGGCGGGGGCGGACCCGCACTCACCGGTTCCACGGCGTCCACATCGAGCTGCAACAGCTCCGAGCGGACGCCGTGGATCAGGTAGTCGAGCCGCTCCGCGTCGGCTCCGCCCTCAGCAATCCCGATCAGCATCTGCATGGACTCAAGCATGCAGTCTGCATGGCCCGCCCCGGAACTGGCTGACGGATGGCCGACTGGGTCTTACTCCAGCAGGTGACCTCGCATGGACGCGATCTCGGCGTCGGTGAGGCCGATCTCGCGTACGTAGTTGTCGATCGAGCCGTGCAACGCGCGCAGGTCGTCGAGGAACGACAGCATGGCGCCGGGCGGGGAATCCCACATGTGCTGCTTGCCGAGCACGGCCGACGGGTGCTTCTCGAGCAGGTGGGCGGTCAGCGGGGCCATGGCGTTGCTGGTCAGCGCGTAGTCGGCCGCGATGTCGGGGTCGGACACGCCGAGCAGGGCCAGGGTCAGCGCGCAGACCGTGCCTGTACGGTCCTTGCCGGCCATGCAGTGCACGATGACCGGCGCCAGCTGCGGGTCGGCGATGATGCGCAGCGAGGCCAGGATCGCCTCGCGGCCGTCCTCGGCGAAGTTGAGGTAGCGGTCGGCCAGCCAGCGCTCGTGGACCACCTCGTCGGGGTGACCGACCTCTTCCCAATCGACGTGCTCGAGCACGAGGTTGCGGTAGTCGAGGCCGTAGCGCTCGGCCACCCGGCCGTACCGCTCGATCTCGTGGGGCCGGCGCAGGTCGATCACCGTACGCACGCCCAGCTCCTGGAACGCGGCCGCGTCGTCCTCGCCGAGCCGGTGCAGCGCGTCGGCGCGGAAGACCCGCCGCCAGCGGACCGTGCGGCCGTCGAGGCCGGCATAACCGCCCACGTCGCGGAAGTTGTAGGTCGCCGAGAAGCCGAGATTCCGGGGGTACTGTTCGACAGCCACGCAGCCAACGTAGCTGTGATCTTGTGCAAGGTGAAACCCGCTCGGGTGACCCTGTCTCATCTGGTGGATTTACTGTCCCAACAGCGCACACCCGTGGCACACTTCGGAACGTGACCCACTCCGTGCTGATTATTCGCACCTAGCGCGCCGGCTGACTCCACGCCGACGCGCAGACCTCCCGCATCCGCGGGGGGTCTTTTTGTTGGGTCGACATCTTTCGAAGGGAACGCGCCATGGAGTACCAGGTCTTCGACACGACGCTTCGCGACGGCGGGCAGCGGGAGGGGATCAGCTACTCGGTCGCCGACAAGCTGGCGGTCGCGAAGCTGCTGGACGAGTTCGGCGTGGGCTTCATCGAGGGCGGCTGGCCCGGCGCGATGCCCAAGGACACGGAGTTCTTCGCCCGCGCCCGCACCGAGCTCGACCTCAAGAACGCGGTGCTGGTGGCGTTCGGCGCGACCCGCAAGGCCGGCGTCGACGTCGCCACCGACCCGCAGGTCAAGGCCCTGCTCGACGCCGAGACCCCGGTCGTCTGCGTGGTCGCCAAGAGCGACATCCGGCACGTCGAGCGGGCCCTGCGCACCACCGGCGACGAGAACCTGGCCATGGTCCGCGACACCGTGCGACACCTGGTGGCCAACGGCCGTCGCGCCTTCGTCGACTGCGAGCACTTCTTCGACGGCTTCCGCTACGACCCCGAATACACGGCCAGCGTGGTCAAGACCGCGATCGACGCCGGCGCCGAGCGCGTGGTCATGTGCGACACCAACGGCGGCATGCTCCCCTCGATGATCACCAAGGCGATCAACGAAGTGGTCGAGCGCGCCGGCGTCCCCGCCGACCGGCTCGGCATCCACTGCCAGAACGACACCTCGTGCGCGGTGGCCAACACGGTCGCCGCCGTCGAGGCCGGGGTCAAACACTTCCAGTGCACCGCCAACGGCTACGGCGAGCGGCCCGGCAACGCCGACCTGTTCGCCGTCGTCAGCAACCTGCAACTCAAGCTCGGGCTGCCCGTCCTACCGGAAGGCTGCCTGGAGAAGGCGACGCGGGTCTCGACCGCGCTCGCCGAGATCGCCAACATCGCCCCCGACACCCACCAGGCCTACGTCGGGGCCGCGGCATTCGCTCACAAGGCGGGGCTGCACGCGAGCGCGATCAAAGTGGATCCGCTGCTCTACAACCACGTCGACCCGTCGGTGGTGGGCAACGACATGCGGATCCTGGTGACCGAGATGGCCGGCCGGGCCAGCATCGAGCTCAAGAGCCGCGAGCTCGGGATCGACCTGGCCGGCCATCCGGACACGCTCAGCACGGTCACCCAGCGGGTCAAGGACCTGGAGGCCGGCGGCTGGTCGTTCGAGGCCGCCGACGCTTCGTTCGAGCTGCTCGTCCGCGATCAGTTGCTCGGCGGCAAGCTGGCCCGCCCGTTCAGCCTGGAGTCGTACCGGGTGCAGGTCGAGCACCGCGAGGACGGCGCGGTCGTCTCCGAAGCGACGGTCAAGGTCCGCGTACGCGGCGAGCGCGTCATCGCCACGGCCGAGGGCAACGGCCCGGTCAACGCGCTCGACGAGGCCCTGCGGGCCGCCCTCACGCAGCACTATCCGCAGCTCAAGAACTTCGAACTGACCGACTTCAAGGTACGCATCCTCGAAGGCAGCCACGGCACCAACGCGATCACCCGCGTGCTGCTCGAGACCGGCGACGGCGACCGCGACTGGACCACGGTCGGCGTCCACGAGAACATCGTCGAGGCTTCGTGGGTGGCGTTGGTCGACGCCCTCACCTACGGTCTGGCCGAGTGACGAGAATCTTCAGCGGCTCCACCTTCGAGGAGCAGATCGGGTACGCCCGCGCGGTGGTGGCCGGAGAACACGTGTACGTCTCCGGCACCACCGGCTTCGACTACTCGACGATGACCATTCCCTCCGGCGTCGTCGAGCAAGCCGACCAGGCTCTGCGCAACATCGAGGCGGCGCTGCGCGAGGCCGGTTGCACGCTGTCCGACGTCGTGCGGGTCCGCTACCTGCTGCCCGAGCGGGCCGACTTCGAGCCGTGCTGGCCGGTGCTGCGCCAAGCGTTCGGCGAGGTCCGCCCGGCCGCCACCATGATGGTGTGCGGCCTGGCCGACCCTCGGATGCGCATCGAGATCGAAGTCGACGCCCGCCTCCGTTAAGGCCGGGCCTCGTCGGCCAGGAGCGCGACGGCCGCCGCGACCGGCATCGGTTCCCGCTGCCGTCCATCGCGATGCCGGAGGGCCACCAGGCCGTCCGGCGCCTCGCGGCGACCGATCATTCCCGCGTACGGGATTCGGCGCTCGGCACTCGACCGGACGCGCGCCCCGATCGAACCGTCGCGCAGCACCTCGACCCGCAACCCGGCCTCGGTTGCGGCCCGGGCCAGCGCATCCGCCGCCTCGTCCTCATCGGCCGAGACCGGCAGCACGGCCAACTGGACCGGGGCGTACCAGAGCGGGAACGCCCCCTCGTGCACCTCGATCAGATGCGCGAACAACCGCTCCATCGAGCCGACGAGGCTGCGGTGGATCATCACCGGGCGCGATCGGCCGCCCTCCGCGTTCGCGTACCCCAGGTCGAACGCTTCCGGTTGGTGGTAGTCGATCTGGATGGTGGCCAGGGTCCACTCGCGCCCGGCCGGGTCGGCGATCTGCACGTCGATCTTCGGCCCGTAGAACGCGGCCTCGCCCGGCGCCTCGACAAAGTCGAAACCGTCGAGCGCCTCCCGCAACAACCGTTCCGCTACCCGCCAGCTTTCGTCGTTGCCGCCGTACTTCTTCCCCTCACCCCGCAACGACAGCTGGTACGACGAAGGCTCGATCCCGAGTGCCCGGTGGGCCTCCCGCATGAGCCGCAGTACCTCGGCCACCTCGGCCGCCGCCTGCGATTCGGGGCTGAAGACGTGGGCGTCGTTGAGCTGCATCGCGCGTACGCGGGAAAGCCCGCCCACCACGCCCGAGCGCTCGGCCCGGAACATGCCGCCCAGCTCGCCCATCCGCAGCGGCAGGTCGCGGTAGGAGCGCCCGCGCGATTTGTAGATCAGGGCGTGGTGCGGGCAGAGGCTGGGCCGCAGCACCAATTCGTCGCCGCCCATCGGCATCGGCGGGAACATGTCCTCGGCGAAGTTGCGCCAGTGCCCCGACAACTCGAAGAGCTGCCGTTTACCGAGCGCCGGCGAATACACGTGCTGATAACCGTTCCGGTGTTCGAGCTCGTACAGATAGGACTCGACTGCGTGCCGTGCCGCGGCGCCGCCCGGCAGCCAGAACGGCAGTCCCGCGCCGATCAGCGGGTCGGAGTCGAAGAGGTCGAGCTCGCGCCCGAGCTTGCGGTGGTCGATGTGCATCAGAAGTCTCCCGTTCGAGAACGGGCGAGAAACTCCGGGCACACGAGCGGCCCCGGGCATCTCGCCCGAGGCCGTTTCTGCGCCGCGATCAGATCAGCGCGAACAAACGCCGGGACGTCCCGGCGTCGTCGTGCTCAACTGACAGAAGCTCATGTCGTGCAGAGTAGGCCGCGTTCCGCCACCTGGCACTCAGTTTTCAGACGGTCAGCACAAACCAAGATCAGTTACCGCACCGTGCCCGCCCTCCCAAGGGGGAGCCCCCGCTGGTTATTTTCCTGGGATGAAGCCGATCCGGGGCAGCGCCGTGACCGTTCCTGTGGACAGCCGGTGAATGTGGATAACCGGGGCCTGCGCTAGTCGTCGGCGAGGCGCTGGAACAACACGTGGTCGCGCCAAGCGCCCGCGATCCACAGGTAGCGGGGCGCCAAGCCGTAGCGCTGGAACTTGTTGTTCTCGAGCACGCGTTGGGAGCCGATGTTGTTCACCAGCGTGCCGGCCTCGACCCGGTGCAGGCCGAGGTCGGTGAAGGCCAGCCCGACGATCCGGGCCACCGCCGCGGTGGCGACGCCGCGTCCGTTGGCCTCGTGGGCCACCCAGTAGCCGAGCGTGCCGGACAGGAACGGGCCGCGGGCGATGTTCGTCAGCGCGATCCGCCCCAGGATGCGGCCGTTCTCGACGATCGCGTGCGGTAGTGCGGAACCGGACGAGTGTTGGCGCAGCATGTCGGCCAGCACCCGGCGCTGGCCGGCTTCGGTGAAGTACTCGTCGGAGCGGTCGGGGTCCCAGGGGGCCAGGAACTCTCGGTTGGCCCGCAACTGCTCGGCCATCTCGGCCGCGTCGTCGACCGTGAGCAGGCGGGTGGTCACCGTCATGAGGTGGCGGGGACGGTGAGGCCGGCGATGATCGCGCGGTGGTCGCTCTTGGTGATCGGGTGCACGCTCACCTCGCGTACGCCGATCCGCTCGTCGACCAGCACGTGGTCGATCGTCACGGGCGGGATCGGGTCGCCGTCGTAGGGGCCCCACGTGCCGATCAGGCCTTTTCCGGTGGCGTCGGCCGCGTCGCGGTAGCCGTGCGAGATCAGTTCGCGCAGCGGGGCGTGGTCGAGCGTGGCGTTGAAGTCGCCGAGCAAGATCCGCGGTGTCCCGCCGGCGTCGGCGCGTGGCTGGGCCAGCACGTCAGCCCGCCACTGCCCCAGCACCGGCCGTGAATGCGGCGCCAGCGGGTGCGCCGATTCGACGACGACCGGCCCGGCCCCCGGCACCTGCACGGTCGCGTACGCCTGCATGAAGCCCCCACCGTTGCGGCGCGCGCCCGGCGACGTGATCGGGTGGCGCGAGTACAGCCCCGACCCGTCCGCCTTCGGTTCGTCGGCCAGCGACGAGTACGGCAGCAACGCCCCCAGCCCGGCCGCCGCCAGCGCCTCTTTGCCCTCGGTGGTGAACTCTTGCACCGCCAGCACGTCGATGTTGCGCTCGCTCACCAGCTTGACGATCTGCGCCGCGTCGGCCCCGCCGAAGAGCATGTTCGAGGTCATCACGTTGAGCTGCACGCCCAGCGCCGGCCCCTTGTCGCGGCTCGGGATGGCCCGCGGCAGTACCGCCGCCGCCAGCAGGATCGCCACCACCACGGCCACCGCCGCCACCGTCCACCGGCGGGTGGCCAGGGCGAGGATGACCGGCGCCCAGGCCGCGGCCGCGACGTACGGGGTGAAAGCGAACAACTGGATCACCGGGCCCCGTTCCCAGCCACCGAGGCGGATCACGGCCCACACCAGGAACGGCAGGATGAACAGCCAGATCAGCACGGTCAGCGCGGCCTTTCGTCGTCGTCGGGGGCGGCCGACCTCGCGACCGGCGCTCGGCGCGCTCGTGATCGTCATGGCGGCGAGGCTAGCCACCCCACGCCATTCCCACTATGACGCGGTTGGCAACGTGACTGTCGCGACCACGGCCCGGTGATCGCTGCCCTCGACGTCGTGCACCTCGGTGTCCCGTACGCCGATCCGCTTGTCGACCAGGATGTGGTCGAGCGTGACGGGCGGGATCGGCAACCCGGCGTACGGGCCCCAGGTGCCGATCAGGCCGTGGCCGGTGGTCGCGGCGGCGTCGCGGTAGCCGTGGGCGATCAGTTCGCGCAGCGGCTGGTGGTCGAGGGTCGAGTTGAAGTCGCCGAGCAGCATCGTGGGCCCACTGCCCCGGTCGGGGTGGGGGTACGAGTCGAGGTCGGCCCGCCAGGCGTTCTCGGCGCGCAGGGCATAGGGGGCGAGCGGGTGGGCCGATTCGACGAAGACGCCGCCCGCGCCGGGCACCTGAATCGTGGCGTACGCCTGAAGGTTGCCGTCCTGCAGCCCGCCGCCGTCCCCGCGCCGGGAGGCCTGGCCGGTCAGCGGGAACCGTGAGTACAGCCCGGACCCGGTGGTGCCGATCTCGTCGGCCAGCGCGTGATGGGGGAGCAGCGCGTCGATCCCGGCCGCCTGCAACCCGGCCGCCGACTCGGGCGTGAACTCTTGCACGGCCAGGATGGCGACGTCGTTCTCGCGGACCAGCCGCACCACCGCCGCCGGGTCGGCCGCGCCGATGAACATGTTGACCGTCATGACGCTCACCGGGACGCCCGTGGCCGGTCCCTTGTCGCGGTCGGGCAGGGCGCGGGGCAGCACCGCCGCGGCGAACATCACGACGGTGGCGGCGGCGAGGGCCGCGACCAGCCATTTGCGGCTCAGCAGGGCGGCCAGCAGGGGCACGAACGACCACACCGCGGCGTACGGGGTGAAGGCCATCAGCTGCACCAGCGGGCCCTCTTCCCAGCCCAGCAGCCGGACCGCCGCCCACGCGAGGCCCGGCAGGGTCAGCAGCAGGAGAAGCGCGGTGCGCCTCACCCGCCGACCCGGCCGGACCTCGGACGGCGTGGTGGTGATCGTCATGGCGGCCAAACTATCGGTCCTACCTTGCCGCTCTCTGTGAAGATCGCCGTGATTCAGATCTCCGAGTCGACCACGTCGCCGATCTCGGCCGCCACCAGCTCGTCGCGGATGACCGCGGCGTCGCCCTCGATGACCAGCGTGAGCCCGTGCGGTCGCAGGTGGGCCCCGGCCGCGGCGGAGACCTCGGCCAGCGTGGTCTCGAGGTATTGCCGGCGCAGGGTCTCGTAGTAGTCGTCGGGCAGGCCGTGCACGACCAGCGTGCTCAGCGCGCCGACGATCGAGCCCGGCGTCTGCATCTCGACCGAGAGCTGACCGGCCCGCCACGAGCGGGCGACGGCCAGCTCGTCCTCGGTGACGCCGGTCTGCTCGGTGCGGGCGATCTCGCCCAGGGTGTCGACGATCGCGGGCACGGTGACCGCGGTCTGCACGCCCGCCGCCACCTCGAACCGCCCGAAACGCCGGCTCATCGCGTACGACCCCCGGATGCCGTACGTGTAGCCCTTGACCTCGCGGATCAGGTGGTTGAGGCGGGACGTGAAGGCGCCGCCGAGCACGGTGGCGGCCAGCGTCATGGCCACGTAGTCGGGCGTGGCCCGCTCGGGGGCGCGGTGGCCGATGCGCAGCGTCGACTGCACCGAACCGGGCCGGTCGACCAGAATGATCTTGCGTTCGGCCCGCAGCGGCACGCCCAGCGGCGGCTCGACAGCCAGCGGCTCACCCTCGGTGCCGGCGAACGCGGCCTCGCCCAATGCCTTCAGATCGAGGGTGCCGAGGTCACCCGCCACCAGCAGTACGCCCGGCCGGCGCAGCCAAGCCCGGTGGAACGCGAGCACGTCGTCGACCTCGACCGCGGCCACCGAGGCCGGGTCGCCGTGCATCGGGCGGCCGAAGCGCTCGGCCGCGCCGAACAGGTCGGCCCGCAGGGCGGCGTCGGCGCGCGGGCCGGGCTGGGCCCAGTCCATGCGCAGCGCGGTCACCTCGTCGTCGCGCACCCGGTTGACGTCGGCCGGGTCGAGCCGCGGCGTGCGCACCGCCTCGGCCGCCAGCCGCACGGCATCGAGCAGCTGCGGGACGGGTGCCGAGACACCGACCCGGAACGTGTCCCAGTCGACGCCCGGCGACAGCTCGGCCCCGAGGCTCTCCAGCGCGATGGCGTACGCCGCCGAGTCGCGCTCGGCCGTGCCTTCCTCCAGCGATTTGGCCAGCACGGTGGCCGTGCCCTCGCGACCGGCCGACTCCCGGGCCGCGCCCGCGTCGAGCAGCAGCATGGCGCTGGCCAGGGCCTGACCGGGCAGGTGGGCGCCGATCACTGTGCCGCCGGCCACGGTCACCCGCTGCAGGTCGGGGAACGTGTAGGGGCGGGCCTCGCCCGGATCGGGGCGGGTGGCGATGAGCGTCATGCGGATTCCCCGTTCTCGGGCAGGTAGGTGAGCGTGACCCGGGACTCAGGCTTCAGCGCGTACTTGGCGGCGTCGGTCACGTCGTCGGCGGTGACCGCGAGCCACTGCGGCAGGCGGTAACCGGCGACGCCCGGGTCGCCGAACTGCGTCGCGTACCGGCTCAACGTGTCGGCCCGGCCGCCCACCGTGGAGACCTGCCGCCACCACGCGGTGGTCAGCAGCGCCTTGGCCCGCGACAGCTCCTCGGGCGTGACCGGCTCGGTGACCAGGCCGGCGATCACCTCGTTGAGGCCCTCTTCGAGCGTCTCGACCGAGACACCGTCCTTGGCCGTGGCCGTGATGATCAGCGGGGCCGGGGCGTGGGCCAGATCGACACCGTACGAGCCGATGTAGTCGGGCTGGGCGATCCGGGCGCCGTCGGCCAGCCGCTGGTAGAGCCGGCTGCCCCGCCCGTTGCCGAGCACCGCGGCCAGCACGGTGATCGCGTCGTAACCCGCGGTGCCGAACTGGTGGGTGCGGTGGGCCAGATAGAGCCGGGGCGCCGGGACGGCCGCGGTGACCGTCTCGCGGGCGGGCGCGGTGGCCGGGCCGGGCAGATGGGCGCTGGGCGCGGACGGGATCGAGGCCACCGGCTCGAGCCCGCCGAAGTACTTCTCGGCGAGCGCGAACACCTCGGCCGGTGACGCGTCCCCCGCGACGGTCAGCACGGCGTTGTTGGGCGCGTAGTACTGCTGGTGGAAGGCCTTGAACGTGTCCAGGCCGGCCGCGTTCAGGTCTTCCATCGAGCCGATCGTGGCGTGGTGGTACGGGTGGCCCTCCGGGTAGAGCAGGGCCAGCAGGCGCAGCCAGGCGTCGCCGTAGGGCACGTTCTCGTACCGCTGGCGACGCTCGTTCTTGACCACCTCGCGCTGGTTGTCCAGCGTCTCCTGGGTCAGGGCCGGCACCAGCCCGCCCATGCGGTCGGCCTCGAGCCAGAGCGCCAGTTCCAGGTGCTCGGCCGGCATGGTCTCGAAGTAGTTGGTGCGGTCGGGGTTGGTGGTCGCGTTGAGCGAGCCGCCGTTGCCCTGCACCAGCCGCATGTGCTCGGTCTTGGCCACATGCTGCGAGCCCTCGAACATCAGGTGCTCGAAGAGGTGGGCGAAGCCGGTCTGCCCGGCGGGTTCGTGGCGCGAGCCGACGTCGTACCAGAGATTGACGCAGACCACCGGGGCGGTCCTGTCCTCACTGACCACGACGCGGAGGCCGTTGTCGAGGCGCGTGGTTTCGATGGGCCACGGATAGCCGGTCGCGACGACCGGCGCGCTGGGTGACGTCACCCACCCATAGTGCCTTGCGGGCGTGCCAGGATGGGCCCGTGGTGGAGGACATCCGGGTCAATGATCGGCTCATCATTCCCGCGGCCGAGGTGGCGTGGCGCTTCTCCCGCTCCGGCGGGCCCGGTGGTCAGGGTGTGAACACCACCGATTCCCGCGTGGAACTGTCGTGGGATCTCACCGGTTCGGCCCTGCTGCCGGCCGCGCTCAAAGAGCGGGCGGTCGAACGGCTGGGTCACCGCCTGATCCATGGTGTGCTGACCGTCACTGCCTCCGAGCACCGCTCCCAGCTGCGTAATCGCGAGGCGGCGGCGGCCCGGCTGGCCGGGTTGGTGGCTTCGGCCATCGCGGCGCCACCGCGCGTACGCCGGGCCACGCGCCCCTCGAAGGGCTCGGTGGAACGACGGATCGCCGAGAAGAAGCGCCGGGGTGAGACCAAGCGCAACCGCCGCTCCGGCCCCATGGACTGACCGTGGTCGCTCCGGTTGGTCAGCGGTGGTTGAACGGGGCCACGGCCTCGCGGTTCTGAGCGGCGTTCTCGGGGCCCAGCAGCTCTTCGCAGACGCGGATCAGGCGGGCCCGCAGACCGGCCGCCCGGCGGGCGAACTCGCGCTGCCGGGCCACGTACTCGGCCTTGCCCTCGGGGGTTTCGATCTTGACCGGGGGATGGCCGTAGGAGCTCAGGTCGTACGGGCTGGCCTGCATGTCGAGCAGCCGGATGTCGATGGCCAGGGCGAAACAGTCGAGGGCCAGGGCCCCCGGCACGGCCGCGCCCAGCTTCGTCGCCCACTTGTGGACGTCCATGGCCGCGTGCAGGCAGCCCGGCTGGTCGAGGTCGACCTGGGTGGCCCGGGTCGGCTGGAGCCGGTTGAGCCCGACCGCCTCGGGCGTGAAGAAGCGGAACGCGTCGAAGTGGGTGCAGCGGATCGGGTGCTGCTCGACCACGCGGTCGGTCTCGGCCAGGCCCAGACGCAGGGGCAGGGCATGACGGTGCTCGGGATCGCGATAGACCATGGCCCATTCGTGCAATCCGAAGCAGCCCGAGAACACCGGGCGGGACGCTGTCGCGGTGAGCAGGCCGTGGATGTAGCGCACGCTCTCGCCGCGGGCGTGCAGGTAGGCGTCCTGGTCGAGCGCGACCACACCGTCGGGATAGGTCATGTAGAACTTCCACGCCGAGTGCTCGGCCAGGCCGCCGGGCGCGGGGGCGAGCCCGGCGCCGACGCCGGGGTGCCAGCGGCGCAGCACCGAGGGGCGGGTGCCGTAGTAGTCGTACAGAAAATCCTCGATGGCGTGCTTCTCGCCGGTGGCCCGCCGGGCGCGGTGGCCCGCGGTCATCTCGTCGGCCCGCTCGGCATGCGCCCGGGCCAGCGGAATCCAGGTGACCGAGGGCAGCGTCGTGGTGAGCGCCCTCACCTGCTTGATCCCCATGACCTCAGCGTATCCAGCCGAAGCGATCAACACGATCACCGTTAGGCGCTAATGAGAGCGGCGTCGCGCTTCCGGCTGCGGCTGCGTGCCGAATACCTATTTAAGTATGTAGTACACCTGCTACATCGGTTGGTAACGTGCTCCACATGGGAGGAACGACTTTGGCGGGGGCGCTCGAGGCCGGCACGCAGGTGCCGCCCGGCGAGCGAGTCATCGATGTCCGCGACCTGCGGATGCGGTACGGGGCGAAGGACGTCCTGGCCGGTGTCAGTTTCGCCGCGCGCCGGGGCGAGGTGCTGGCGCTGCTCGGGCCCAACGGCGCGGGCAAGACGACCACGATCGAGATTCTCGAGGGCTTCCGCGTACGGTCCTCGGGCGAGGTGAGCGTGCTGGGCGCCGACCCGGCGGGCGCGGGCGAGCCGTGGCGGGCCCGGGTCGGCGTGGTGCTCCAGTCCTGGCGCGACCACGGCAAGTGGCGGGTGGCCGAACTGCTCGGCCACCTCGGCTCGTACTACCGGCGCTACTCCACCGAGGCCAAGCCCCGGCCGTGGCCCGTCGGCGACCTGCTCGACGTGGTCGGCCTGGCCGCCGCGGCCGGCACCCGGGTCAGCCGGCTTTCCGGTGGTCAGCGCCGCCGGCTCGACGTGGCGATCGGCATCGTCGGCCGGCCCGACCTGCTCTTTCTCGACGAGCCGACGGTCGGCTTCGACCCCGAGGCCCGCCGCGAGTTCCACGACCTGGTCCATCGGCTGACTGATGTGGACGACACCACCATCCTGCTCACCACCCACGACCTCGACGAGGCCGAGAAGCTGGCCGACCGCATCCTCATCCTGTCCGGCGGCCGGATCATCGCCGACGGCTCGGCCGACGAGTTGTCGCGGCGGGTGGCCGGCGAGAGCGAGATCCGCTGGACCCGCGACGGCCAGCGGTTCGTGCACTCGGCCGCCAACCCCACGCCGTTCGTCCGCGAACTGCTGCAGCAGCACGGTGACGACGTCACCGAGCTCGAGGTGCGGCGCAACAGCCTCGAAGACACGTACATGCGCCTGGTCCACGACTCCGAGGGGGCCCAGAAATGATCGAGACGCTCCGGGTGGGCATCGCTCGCGGCCTCATCGAGTTCCGCCACACCCTCACCAACGCCCAGGACCTCTGGGGCTACTTCTTCCCGTCGCTGGGGCTGCTCATCGCGCTCTTCTTCATCGAGGACAAGAAGCTGCCCGGCACGAACCTCACGCTGGGGGCCAGCACGTTGCCCAGCTCGATCGGCATGCTGGTGGCCTTCGGCGGCCTGATCACCATCGCGCAATATCTGATCGTCGACCGTGAGGACGGCACGCTGCTGCGGGCCAAGGCCACCCCGCACGGCATGGGCGGCTACCTGATCGGCAAGGTGGTCGGGGTGGGCGGCATGACGCTGGCCTCGATCCTGGTCGTTCTCGTGCCCGGCGCGTTCCTGGTCGACGGCCTGCTGTTCGACTCCGGGGGCCTGCTGACGCTGCTCTGGCTGCTTCCGCTCGCGCTCGTGGCCACCGTGCCCATCGGCGCCGCGATCGGCTCGTTCTTCGACAACCCGCGCAGCTTCGGCCTGGTCATGCTGCCGATCTTCGGGCTCGTGGCCATCTCCGGCATCTTCTATCCGATCACCGGCATGCCGGGCTGGCTGCAGGGTGTCGCGCAGGTCTTCCCGATCTACTGGCTCGGGCTGGGCATGCGGTCGGTGTTCCTGCCCGACGCGTTCGCCGGGGTCGAGCTGACCGACTCGTGGCGGCACTTCGAGACGTTCGGGGTGCTGGCCGTGTGGGCGGTGGCCGGGCTGGCGCTGGCGCCGGTGCTGCTGCGGCGGATGGCCCGGCGCGAATCGGGTTCGGTGGTGGCGGCGCGGCGGGAGCGGGCGATGAACAGTATGGTCCGCTAGTGAGCAGTGAGGTCACCTTCAACCGCATCGCGATGCTGCGCGCGGAACGGGGCATCTCCCGGCGGCAACTCGCCGACGCCCTCGGGGTGCACTACCAGACGGTGGGCTACCTGGAGCGCGGCGAGTTCAGCCCGAGCCTGCACCTCGCCCTGCGGCTGAGCCGGTACTTCGAGGTGCCGGTCGAGGTGATCTTCTCGCTCGACCCGTTCCCGCGGCTGGGCGCGCCCGCCTCTTCGCCCAACGGCGCCGGCTCGGCGTGAGTCTGGTGACGGCCCCGGCCGCTGGGCCGGCATCCGGCGTAGATTTCTGGCCGAGAACCGTAAGCCGTTCAGAGGGGACCAACCGTGCGATTCGCCCGTTTTGTTCATGCCGGAGGGGTGTCCTTCGGTGTCGTCGAGGGTGACGCGTCGGGCCTGACCGTCGCCGAGATCGGATCGCTGCCGTTCGAAGAGGTCCGGTTCACCGGTCAGCGCTGGGCGCTGGCCGACGTCCGCCTGCTCGCCCCGATCTTCTCCAGCAAGGTCATCGGGGTCGGCCGCAACTACGCCGACCACGCCGCCGAGCTCGGCAACGAGGTGCCCAAGGAGCCGCTGATCTTCATCAAGCCCTCCACCTCGGTGATCGGTCCCAACGACGCGATCCGCCTGCCCCCGCAGTCCCAGCAGGTCGAGGAAGAGGCCGAGCTGGCCGTCGTGATCGGCGCCACCGGCGCCCGCCGCGTCGACCGGGCGGGCGCCGAGAAGGCGATCTTCGGCTACACCATCGGCAACGACGTCACCGCCCGCGACCTGCAGCGCAGCGACCCGCAGTGGACCCGGGCCAAGGGCTTCGACTCGTTCTGCCCGATCGGCCCGTGGATCGTCACCGGCCTCGACGTCAGCGACCTCGAGATCCGCTGCGAGGTCGGGCGCAACCCCGACGCCATGGAGGTGCGCCAGATCGGCCGGACCAAGGACATGGTCTTCGACGTGCCCACCCTGGTTTCGTACGTGTCGCACGTCATGACGCTGCTGCCGGGCGACATCATCCTGACCGGCACGCCGGCCGGGGTCAGCGAGATCACGTCGGGCGACACGGTGTCGGTGAGCATCCAGGGCATCGGCGAGCTACGGAACCCGGTCGTCGCCCTCGACTGACTTCTCGATTCCTTGCAGCAACAGGCCCAGGCCGTACTCGTACGCGTCCTGGGCCTGTTCGTCGGCGCCCCGGTCGAAGGCGCCGCCGTTCCAGATCGCGGTCATCGTCGGGTGGGCCTCGACGTCGAACCAGCTCTCCCACAGCTCACCGCGCTGCAGCCACCATTCGTCGGTGCTGAGGCCGGTCGTACGGCGTAACAGCGCACTCTCCGCCTCGTGCCGGGCGGCCGAGGTGACCCAGGTCGCGATCGCCGTCGCCGCCGGGTTCAGCTGCCGCAGCGGCAGGCCGAGCGTGGCCACCGCGGCCAGCACGAACTCCTGCTCGGCGAGCATGCCCGGACCCAGCGGCGGCCGCGCCCGCGAGAGCTCGGCCAGCCACGGATGTGCCCGGTACATGGCGAAGGTGCGCTCGGCGTAGAGCCGCACCCGCTCCCGGAAAGTGCCCTCGCCGCGCAGGTCACGGGCCCAGAAGACCTCGTCGACCATGAGGTCGGCCAATTCGGGGCGCGAGGGGACGTACGTGTAGAGGCTCATGGTGGCCACCGAGAGCTCGGCCGCCACGCGTGCCATGGACGCCGCCTCGAGCCCCTCGGCGTCGGCGATGCGGATGGCCGTGGTGACCACGAGGTCGACGCTGAGCCGGGGTGGCCGTCCCACCGCTTTGCGGGCCTTTATCGAGCGGCGCCAGAGCAGCGGCAGGATCCGGGGGCTGAACTCTTCCATGATTCCGTATACCCTACGGGAACTAGTTTCCTTAGGGGGTACGGGAATGAAGATCTTGGTTACCGGGGCCACCGGCAACGTGGGGCGGATGGTCGTCGACGAATTGCTGGCCCGCGGCGCCACCGACGTGCGGGCGTTGACCGTCTCCATCGAGCGGGCCGGCCTGCCGCCCGAAGTCGAAGCGATGGAGGGTTTCGTCGGCCAGCCGGCCACGCTGCGCCCCGCCCTGACCGGTGTCGACGTGATATACCTCGCGCCGCACATCCCAACAGTCCACGAGGCCTGCGAACTGGCCGCCTCCGCCGGCGTCGGCCGCATCGTCGACCTGGCCGGCGCCAAAGGCGACCACTGGCAACAGATCGAAGACGGCGTCGAAGCCTCCGGAGTGCCCCACACCCACCTCGAACCCGGCGAATTCATGGCCAACGCCACCCTGTGGGCCGCCCAGATCCGCGCCGGCGACGAAGTACGCGACGGCTACGCCGACTCGGCCAACGCGGCCATCGCCCAGGAGGACATCGCCGCCGTCGCCGCCCACGTGATCCTGACCACCGGGCACGAAGGAAAGTCGTACGAGCTCACCGGCCCCGAAACCCTCACCCGCCGCCAAAAGATCGAAGCGATCGGGCGTGCGCTCGGCCGTGAACTGCGCTACACCGAACTGGCCCCCGAGGACGCTGTGGAACAGCTACGCCCCGTGATGGGTGAATACGCCCAGTGGTACCTCGAAGGCGCCGCCATGCTCGTCGAACACCCCCAGGCCGCCGTCCCCACGGTCGCCGACCTGCTGGGCCGACCAGCCACGACGTACGAACAGTGGGCCCGAACCCACGCCGACCTCTTCCGATGAGGTAACCCGATTTGGTTGCCCCCAGGGCGTCAGGTAAAGTTCTCTCTCGGCACGGGAAACCGGGCCAATGGGGTATGGGGTAATTGGCAGCCCGGCTGATTCTGGTTCAGCTAGTCTAGGTTCGAGTCCTGGTACCCCAGCGCTACCACTCCTGCCGGAGGGGCGGCGCTGGACTTCTGATAGAGTTCAGCCCGTCGCAAACGCGAGAGCGGAAGCACAAAAAGCAAGTCCTGGCCCCGTCGTCTAGCGGCCTAGGACGCCGCCCTCTCAAGGCGGTAGCGAGGGTTCGAATCCCTTCGGGGCTACATTCAGGGTGACCCTGTCTGCGGAAAGCGCAGACAGGGTCATTTCGCATTTCCCCTGGGGGCCGAGCCCCCAGACCCCACGTTACGGTGCCTGCGGTGGGTGGGTGGTGGGGCTGGAAGGCCCTTCGGGCACTGTGGTTCGCCTTCGGCATCGGGCGTGGGGTGGCGTGGGGTGGCGTGGCGTGGGGTGGGGTGGGGACTCTTGCCGCCATGCCATGACATCGTGGCTGCGACGTCAAGGTGTGCCGCTGTCGTCGCTATGTCTTTGCATCGAAGTCTTGTCGCGTTGGTCGACGGTCAGAGTTTGTTGCTGACTGGCCACGCTCGTCAGGACGTCATGTCGGGGCATCTGGATGTCCGGTTGAGTCGCATCCTGCAGGTGCTGTCGCGGCATCACCAGATATCGGTTCGTCTGATCAAGACTGGTCATCCCCTCGGTCCTGTTACGCCGGGGGGGCCGTCGAAACGACCACTACTTCCATGCCGCCGCCGACATCGATGCGGTTGACGGGCTGAGCGTCCGTGAGCACAGCACTGCAGAGCCTTTGATTTCTGTCGGCCGACTCCTCATGGGGCTTTCCGCCGCGCATCGAGCCCGCGTCGTTATGGGGCCGGCCATCTGGCATCAAACCCTCGGCTCGGTAGACCGGCGCGGGTTCCGTGACGAGCCGGATGCCAACGAGCGCCACGCGGACCATCTTCATGTCGGCGTCTGATTCGGGCCAGCAGCAGTTACCGACGTCGTCGGTGCACGCCGATGGTCGGGGGTGAATCTGGTCGCCTCTGACATCAACAACCGTCAGCTTCCTTGGCTCTCTCGGTCGGGCCCCGACATTTCTCTTGGAGCCGAGCCCTCAGGCTTTGTGTCACGGTGGCTGATCGGTGGGGTGCGGAAAGCCGTTCGGGCGGTGTGGTTCGCCTGCGGCATCGGTCGCGGAATGGGGAATCGTCACCGTCGCGCCGCCGTGACCGTCACCGCTATGCCATCGTGGCTGACACGGCACACCTGGTGTCGCTCCCCGAACCGAGGGCAGCGGGGTGCCACATGCATGCGGGCAATCAGGTCTTCGTCGGGCAGCGGCAACGCAGCGCGCGACCAGATTCGCGGCGGCCTCATCGAGTCGCTGCTCTGCTGACACCGCAGAGGTTCTCGCGGAGTCGCCCGACCGTTCGGGGCTGGGGGACGTGGGGGAGATCCATTTTCGGCAGGCGCACAACGAGACAAAGCTAGGCGGGGGTCCAGATGGCGTTGTCGTGGGCGAAGTAGATCTGTTTCGGGTCCAGGGCTAGCAGGCGGTTCAGCCATGCGGGCTGGGTGCCCACGGCTGCTTGGTGGCCCAGGACGTCGCTTGTGAAGAGGGTGGCGTTGTCGTGGCTCTGGCCAGCCACGATGATCGTGCCGTCGCGGCGGCGGACGGCCAGGGACTGGTGGCCGGCGGTGTGGCCGGGTGTAGGGATGATGAGGACGCCGGGGGCTATTTCAGCTTCGCCGTCCAGTTCCTCGATCTGGGCTCCGGGGTGATCGACCAGGGCGGGCAGCGTGTGGCTTTCCGCCGCGCGGGCCAGGGCCAGTTCGGGGCGCTGGGCATAGACGGGGCGGCCGGCCAGGTCCGGATTCCCTCCGCAATGATCGAAGTGCAGGTGGCAGTTCATGACCGCGGTGACTTCGGTGACGTCTGAGCCGGCGGCTTTGAGGGCGGCGGCCAAGGGGATCCGCGTGGGCTGGTACCAGGCGTCGACCTCGGGGTTGCCGCCCATGCCGGTGTCGACCAGGATCACGCCGGCCGTGGGGTGGGTGACCACGTAGCCCAGCGTGGGCTCGACCCGGGGGTGGCCGGTGCCGGTCTCTTCGGCTGGGCGCACGAAGTAGCCGTAGTTGACCCGGCGGACGGAGATGTCGTTCACGTCCATCAAGCTATCGCCACCGACCGACAGTTTTTTCTCCTGAGAACGAAACGTGCCGGCGGTCGGACTGACCGCCGACACGTGGGAGCCGGCCGATCACACCTCCGTTGCGAGGCCGGGTTTCAGCCAGATCAGGCGGCCCGGTGGGAAGGCGGCCTCGATCTCGTTGCGGCCCTCGTGGAAGTGTGACCAGCCCTCGTAGTGCACGGGGACGACGGCCCGAGGCTTGACCCGGTCGACCAGAGCAACGGCGTCGCGGCCGGTCATCGTGAAGCGTGCCGGGCCGGTCAGGCCGAACTGGACCTTGCCCAGGTGCAGGATCGCGGTGTCGACGGTGAAGCGGTCGGCCACCTCGAGCATCCCGGGGAAGACGACGGTGTCGCCCGAGATCCAGACCACCGACGGCGAGCCGGGTGGGCGCAGGGCGAAACCCGTTGTCGGGCCGACGATCGGGACGCTCCAGGCGGGGCCGTGACGGGACGGGGTGGCCGTGATCTCGAGGTCGCCGATCGTCGTGGTCTGCCACGGGGCCAGTCCGGTGGCTCCGAGCCGGCGGCCGCCCGCGACCGTCGTCACCACTACAGGAACTGATGGCAGCAGGGCGCGGCCGGCGTCGTCCATATTGTCGGCGTGCTGGTCGTGGGTGAGCAGCACACCGTCGATCCGGCCCAGCGAATCAGCAGACAGAGCCGGGCCCGCCGTCTTGCGTGACGACGTGCCCCAGCCGAACGAGTAGCGCCGGCCGGGGGCGTCGAAGGTCGGATCGACGAGCAGCCGTACGCCGCCCAGCTCGAGCAGCGTCGTCGGGCCGCCGATGTGCGTGATTGTGAGCGTCATTTGCCGTGGGCCAGGGCCCATTCGAGGACGTCGTCGGCGATCTGCTCCCAGCCCTTCTGGGCCGGCAGCAGGTGGGCGTAGCCCTCGTACTCGCGCCGCTCGGTGATGGTGTTGGACTTGTAGTGCTTGGCGTTCGACTCCTGGATGGCCGGCGGCATGATGTGGTCCTCCGAGCCCGAGACGAACAGCAGCGGCGCCCGGTTGTCGTTGTGGTAGTCGACCCACGTGTCCTGGTGGCCGGGTTGGAAGTTGGCCAGCACGCCGCCCCACAGGATGCCACCGCTGGCCGGGATCGCGTAGCGCTCGTACAGCGACCGCGCCTCGTCGTCGGTGAACGTGTTGGTGAAGGCGTACTTCCATTCCTCGAAGGTCAGCGGGATCGCCTTGTGCCGGTTGGCCGGGCTCTTGAGCACGGGGAAGGTCGACTTCAGCTGGGACAGCGGCACCACCCGCACACCCTCGGTCGGGGCCGAGTTCATGGCCACGCCGGCCGAGCCGAACCCGTGGTCGAGCAGGATCTGGGTGAACGCGCCGCCGGCCGAGTGCCCGATGATGACGGGCGGCTCCGGCAGGGCGCGGATGGCTTCCTCGAAGTGGGAGATGATCTGCGGCACGGTCACGTTCACGACCGGCGTCGGGTCGGCGTTGAGCGCCTCGACCTCGACCTCGAAACCGGGGTAGGCGGGCGCGATGACCTGGTGACCCTTGGCCTCGTAGTGCGCCTTCCAGTGCTCCCAGCTGCGCGGGGTCACCCAGAAACCGTGGACCAGAACGATGGGCTTCATGCGTCGAACTCCTTCAGAAAGGCCAGCAGATCGGCTGCGAGTTGTTCTCGGTGGGTGTCGGTGATGCCGTGCGGCGCACCGGGATAGACGGTCAGGCGGGCGTACTTGAGGCGGGCGGCCGAAGCCTGGCCGCCGACGGCGAACGGCACCACCTGGTCGTCGTCGCCGTGGATGATCAGGGCGGGCACGTCGATCGCGTCGAGGTCGGCGCGGAAGTCGGTGCCGCTGAAGGCGGCGATGCACTCGTAGGCGTTGCGGTGCCCGGCCTGCAGCCCTTGCCGCCAGAAGGCGTGCCGGATGCCGGACGACACGTCGGCGCCGGGCCGGTTGTGGCCGAAGAACGGGCCGTCGGCCAGATCCCGGTACTGCTGCGAGCGGTCGGCCAGCGAACCCGCGCGCAGGCTGTCGAAGATCTCGCCGGGCAGCCCGCCCGGGTTGTCGGGCGTCCGCAGCATGAACGGCGGCACCGCGGACACCAGCACCACCTGGGCGATCCGGGCTGTGCCGTGCCGCCCGACATAGCGCGCCACTTCGCCGCCGCCGGTCGAGAAACCGATCAGCGTGACCCGCCACAGATCGAGCGCGTCGATGATCGTGGCCAGATCATCGGCGTACGTGTCCATCTCGTTGCCGGCCCACGTCTGGGTCGACCGGCCGTGCCCGCGGCGGTCGTGCGCGATGGCCCGATAGCCGTGATCGGCCAGGAAGAGCTGTTGCGCCTCCCAGCTGTCCGCGTTGAGCGGCCAGCCATGGCTGAGCACGACCGGACGGCCCGCGCCCCAGTCCTTGTAGAAGATCTCCGCCCCGTCGGCGGTTCTCACGAAGGCCATGCGCCGATCGTTGTGGGAGCGCGTCCATGAGCGCATCCCGTGCGACGCGTAGTCAATCGTGCAAATTCTCGCGGAGCTGCCGGCGCGAGCGGACGCCGAGCTTCCGGTACACCTTGCGCAGGTGGTAATCCACGGTGCTGGCACTCAGATACAGATGGGCCGCGATCTCGGCGTTGGTCCCTCCGGCCCGGGCCAGCCGGGCCACGGCGGCCTCCTGCGGGGTCAGGGCCGTGTCGTTTTCTTGTACGGAATTCTGGACGCGACCGCCGAGGGCGGCGAGCTCACTACGCACCCTCCCGGCGAACGCCTCGGCCCGCTCCGACTCGAACAGCCGCAAGGCCGCCGACAGTTGCTCCCGCGCATCCCCACGCCGCCGCCGGCGTCGCAGCCATTCGCCGTACAGCAAATGGGCCCGCGCCCGATCGCCCACCGCGAGGGTCCCCGACATCAGCTCGATCGCCTCCCGATAATGCGGTTCGGCCGACTCCCCGGCCGCCAGCAACGCCCGGGATCGCGCCAGCAGACCCCGCGCCCACGGCGTCCCGCTCGCCCGCACGGCGACGGCCAGATCGCCGTAGGCCAGCTTGGCGATCCGGCGGTCACCGGCCCGCAGCGCACATTCGACGAGGTCGGGCAGGACCCGGGAGTACAGGCCGGGCGTCCCGAGTTCGACCAGCTTGCTGAGCTGGGCCAGACCGGCCGCGTAGTCACCGCGGCCGACCGCGATCAGCGCGAGGCTCTGCCGCATGATCGAGACCATCGCGCCGAAGCCGAGCGCCTCGGCCGCCGGCAGGATCCCTTGCAGCGCCTCGGGGACGCCGTCGCCGGCCCGCCAGGCCAGCAGCAGCGGGTGCCGCCAGATCTGCTCCTGGTCCTGGGTGGCGCCGATGGACTCCCGGATGCGGCGGCCGGTCGCGTCGTAGCGGTCGGCCTCGGTGAGCCGGCCGAACGACGTCTCGGTCATCGCGGCCAGGAACACGACCAGGTCGAGCATCTGCAGCCCGCCGGTGGCCCGCGCGTGGGCCTCGGCCCGCCGCAGGATCGCCCGGCGGGTGCGGTCGTCCCAGATGAGCGTGCAGAACGTGACACCGAGAACGACGTGCCGCAGCACCTCGGCATCGGGCGCGCGGCCTATCGCCTCGACGGCCCGGCGCAGATGCGGACCGGATTCGGGGTAGCCGCCGTCGAAGAAGCTCGCGTACGCGGCCAGCAGCAGATCCGCCGGCGCGGGGGCCGGACCGTCAGAGCCGGGCTGACCGCCCCACCCCGTTTCCGGGTGGGCGTGCGGGCTCGGACCGGGGCGCTCGTCCGGCGATGGCGTCGGGTGCGGATCATCGGGTGTCGGCCCGGGCGGGCCCGGTCGCGAGAAGTGGCCGAATCCGGCGCGGGCGGCCACGGCGATCTCGCGTTGGGTCGTGCCGTGCAACGCCGACTCGACCGAGATCGAGTGTTCCGCCGCCTGGAGCACTGCTGCCCGGGCCCGGTGCGGCGCCTCCGCTGCGAACGACGAGGCGGCGGCCAGGCACATGGCCGAGGCGCGGCGGGTCGCCTCGGGATCGCCGGTGCTGACGGCGGCGACGGCCCGGATCAGCAATGCCTCGCCGCGGCCGATCGGGCCCAGCGCCGTGTCGTCGGCCGTGTCGAGCAGGGCCAGCGTCCGCACCGGCGAACCGGCTTGCAGGGCGGCGCCGGCCGCGGCCAGCAGCCATCCGGCGCGGGCGTCGGGCGAGCCGGTCAGCTCGGCCGCTCGCACCAGGAACGTGGCGCGGGCGGCGTGCCCGCCGCGGGCGCCGGCCCGGTCGGCCACGCGGGCCAGTTCGGCCGCCGTCTCGTCGTCCGGCCCCATGGCCGCGGTCGCGCGGTGCCAGGCCCGCTGATCGGCGTCCTGCGGGTCGGTGGTCACGCCGGCCAGGGCGAGGTGGGCCCGGCGGCGGTCGGCCGCGGAGGCGCCGTTGTAGACGGCCGAGCGCACCAGCGGATGCCGGAACGATACGTCTCGTCTCACGGAGACGAGACGTATCGTCTCGGCCGGGGCGGCGTCGTCGGGCGAGATCCCCAGGGCGGCGGCCGCGGCGGCCAGCCGGGCCGGATCGCCGCCCGGGTCGGCCGCGGCCAGCAGCAGCCAGATGCGGGTGGCCGCCGGAAGGCCGTTGATGCGGGCCAGATACATCGCTTCCAGACGGCTGCCGATCGGCATCGGGTCGGGCAGCGGGATGCCGCCGGTGAGTTCACCGGTGCTGAGTTCCCGGCCGAGATCGGTCAGCGCCAGCGGATTACCGCCGGTGGCCGCGACGATCGAGCCCGCCACCAACCGGTCGAGCGGCCCGCCGACCACCTCGCCGAGCAGAGCCACCCCGGCCTCGCGACCCAGTCCCGTCAGGTCCAGGGCGGGGATGCCGGTCAGCTCGGGATGATCGGCGCCGCGCAGCCCGAACAGCAGCACCACGCCCTCGGCGTGCAGACGCCGGGCCACAAAAGCCAGAGATCGCAACGATTCCTGGTCGAGCCATTGCACGTCGTCGACCACGCACGTCCGGGGCGCGCCGGCGAGCAGGGTGAGGGCGGCCAGGCTGACCAGATAGAGATCGGGCGGGGCGCCGTCGGCCAGGCCGCACGCGACCTCCAGGGCCACCCGCTGGCCGGCCGGGAGCTGATCGCGTTGCGGCAGCAGCGGAATCAGCAACCGGTGCAGGGCGGCGAACGGGAACGTCGCTTCGGACTCGATGCCACTGAGGCACAGGGCGTCCGGTGTGGCTTCGACCGCGTACGTCAGAAGGGCCGTCTTCCCGACGCCGGCCTCACCCCGCAGGACCAGGCTCGCGCTGCGCCCCCGTCGCGCCCCGGTCAGCAGGGCGTCGATCGTGGCGCACTCGCTCTCCCGCCCGAACAGCCGCACGCCGCGACCCTATCGGCGCCGGAACGCCCGGTCATCAGGCCGGATCGCGGCGTGCAGGCAGGGCCGATTCACGTGCACACAGGGCCGTTCAGTGTGCACGAAGAGCCGATGACTGTGCACAAAAGGCGCCGGGCGCAAGGCAGCACGAAGGACCGGGTCGTCGTCGAATGTCGTACGCGGAAGGGAAGATCGGCCTCAGAGGCCGGAGAGGCGTTGCCCCGCGCGCACCACGGCCATCGCGTGCCGTTCGCCCGGGCGGCGGCCGAGACGCTCTATCGGACCGCTTATCGAGATCGAGGCGATCACCCGGCCCGTCCGGTCGCGGATCGGCGCCGAGACACTGGCCACACCGGGCTCGCGCTCGGCCACGCTCTGGGCCCAGCCCCGGCGGCGCACCTCGGCCAGCGTGCGCCCGGTGAACTTGCAGCGCGGCAGCAGCGGCATGACGGCCTCGGGCGGTTCCCAGGCGAGCAGGATCTGGGCCGCTGAACCGGCCACCATCGGCAGCACCGAGCCGACCGGAACCGTGTCGCGCAGCCCGCTCGCGCGCTCGGCCGCGGCCACACAGATGCGCTCGTCGGCCCGGCGCAAGTACAGCTGGGCGCTTTCCCCGGTCGCGTCCCGCAATGCGGAAAGGAGGGGCTCGGCCGCGGTCAGCAGCACGTCCGGCGCGGCGTTGGCCAGCTCGCCCAGGCGGGGCCCGGGGCGCCAGCGGCCCTGGGTGTCCCGCACCAGCATCCGGTGGATCTCCAAGGCCTGGGCCAGGCGATGTGCGGTCGCCCGGGGAAGCTTCGTACGGTCGACGAGTTCGGCCAGGCTGGCGCCGTCGACACAGGCCGCCAAGATGACGACCGCCTTGTCGAGAACGCCGACACCGCTCATACTGTGTCCCACAAGCCGAAACATACCTCCCAGAATTTAGGATGTCCAGATGGTGGGAGTCACTCCGAGGACCCTGGCCGAAAAGGTCTGGGACGACCACGTCGTGCGTGCTGCCGAGGGTGAGCCTGATCTGCTCTACATCGACCTGCACCTGTTGCACGAGGTGACCAGCCCGCAGGCCTTCGACGGCCTGCGCCTGGCCGGCCGCCCGGTTCGACGCACCGATCTCACGCTCGCGACCGAGGATCACAACACGCCGACCGGTTACGCCGACCCGGCCTTCAACACCAAGCGCGGCGAGCTCTTCACGATCGCCGACACGACCTCGCGGACGCAGATCGAGACCCTGCGGAAGAACTGCGCGGAGTTCGGTGTCCAGATCCGCCCGCTGGGCGACGTCAACCAGGGCATCGTGCACGTCATCGGCCCGCAGTTGGGCCTCACCCAGCCCGGCATGACGATCGTCTGCGGCGACTCGCACACCGCGACCCACGGCGCGTTCGGCGCGCTGGCCTTCGGCATCGGCACCAGCGAGGTCGAGCACGTGCTGGCCACCCAGACGCTGCCGCAGTCCACGCCGAAGACGATGGCGGTCACCGTGGTCGGCGATTTGAACCCGGGCGTGAGCGCCAAGGACCTGATCCTGGCCCTCATCACGCAGACCGGCACCGGCGGCGGCAACGGCCACATCGTCGAGTACCGGGGCGAGGCCATCCGCAAGCTCTCCATGGAGGGCCGGATGACCATCTGCAACATGAGCATCGAGTGGGGCGCCAAGGCCGGCATGATCGCGCCCGACGAGACCACGTTCGCCTACCTCGAGGGCCGCGAGCACGCGCCCAAGGGAGCCGACTGGGACGCCGCCGTGGCGTACTGGAAGACGCTCGTGACCGACGAGGGCGCCGAGTACGACACCGAGATCATCCTCGACGCCGCCTCGATCAGCCCGTTCATCACCTGGGGCACCAACCCGGGCCAGGGCGCGCCGCTCGACAGCGTGGTGCCCGACCCCGAGGAGTTCATCGAGGAGACAGACCGCAGCGCGGCCCGGCGCGCGCTCGACTACATGGCCCTCGAGCCCGGCACCCCGTTCAAAGAGGTTCCGGTCGACGTGGTCTTCGTCGGCTCCTGCACCAACGGGCGCCTGGAGGACCTGCGGGCCGCGGCCGACGTCCTGCGCGGCCACAAGGTGCACGACGACGTCCGCATGATGATCGTGCCGGGGTCGTACAAGGTGCGCGAGGCGGCCGAGGCCGAGGGGCTCGACAAGGTCTTCACCGAGGCCGGCGCCGAGTGGCGTTTCGCGGGCTGTTCCATGTGTCTGGGCATGAACCCCGACACTCTCAGCCCTGGTCAGCGCGCTGCCTCGACCTCCAACCGCAACTTCGAGGGCCGGCAGGGCAAGGGCGGGCGTACACACCTGGTCTCGCCTCAGGTGGCCGCCGCCACCGCCGTCGTGGGCCGTCTCGCCGCCCCGGCCGACCTGGCTGAGTCAGCTAGAGCTTGAGAGGGACCAAAGATGGACAAGTTCGTTACCCACAGCGGCAAAGTGATGCCGTTGCGCCGATCCGATGTGGACACTGATCAGATCATTCCGGCCGTCTATCTGAAGCGGGTCACCCGCACCGGATTCGAGGACGGTCTGTTCAGCGCCTGGCGCGAAGATCCCGGATTCGTGCTCCACAACCCGGCTCACGCGGGCTCCACAATCCTGGTCGCCGGCCCCAATTTCGGCACCGGATCGTCGCGTCAGCACGCCGTCTGGGCACTGCGCGACTGGGGCTTCAAGGTGGTCATCGCGGCCCGCTTCGGGGATATCTTCCGGGGCAACGCCCTCAAGGAAGGGCTACTGCCGGTCCAGCTCGACCAGAAGGCCGTCGAGGCGCTCTGGGATCTGGCCGAAAGCGAGCCCGAAAAGCAGATCACGGTGGACCTCGAGGGCCGCCGAGTGGTCGCCGACGACGCCTCCTGGTCGTTCCCGATCGACGATTTCAGCCGCTGGCGCCTGATGGAGGGCCTCGACGACATCGGACTGACGCTGCGGCACGAGGAATCCATCACCGCGTACGAAAAATCACGTCCCGCGTTCAAGCCGGTGGTCGCCTGAGGCAAAAACCCTAGTCAGAACACGCTTTTTCGCCCCCACCGCATCCCCGGTGGGGGCGAATTCGTTGCAACACAAGGGGTTTTTTGACACGAATGTTTGTGTCCGCTGGTCAGAGGGCATACGGTGCGCGCAGAATGGCTCGCATTGGGCCAATGAGGCTCGGAACGACGGAGAAGACCCCTACGAGCCTCAGTTCTCACGTTCGGGAGGAAAATCGTGAACAAGGCCGAGCTCATCGAGGCGCTCGCAGCCCGACTGGGTGACCGCAAGACGGCTACTGCCGCTCTTGAAGCAGTCATCAGCGAGGTGGAGAACGCAGTCACCAAGGGCGACCGAGTGGCCATCACCGGCTTCGGCGTCTTCGAGAAGCGGGCACGCAATGCGCGGACGGCTCGTAATCCGCGCACCGGCGAGCCGGTGAAAGTGAAGAAAACGTCTGTGCCGGCCTTCAAGCCCGGCACGGCCTTCCGCGAGATGGTGGCCAGCGGCAAGGTCGCCAAGGCCGCCGCCCCGGCCAAGAAGGCCACGGCCACCAAGACGGCTGCGGCCACCAAGGCCACGGCCGCCAAGGCCACCACGGCCGCGAAGGCGACGACCGCTCGGAAGACGGCCGCGACCAAGGCTGCTCCGGCCAAGAGCACTGCCACCAAGGCCACCGCCACCAAGGCCGCTCCGGCGACCAAGACGGCGGCGGCCAAGAAGACGGCCGCGACCAAGGCTGCTCCGGCCAAGACCACTGCCACCAAGGCGACGGCGGCCAAGAAGACCGCTGCCACCAAGAGCACCGCCACCAAGGCCGCTCCGGCGACCAAGACGGCGGCGGCCAAGAAGACGGCCGCGACCAAGGCTGCTCCGGCCA
>NZ_JAMYJR010000014.1 GCF_024137025.1 Paractinoplanes aksuensis | reverse complement strand
AGAGCACCGCCACCAAGGCGACTGCCACCAAGGCGACGGCGGCCAAGAAGACGGCGGCCACCAAGGCTGCTCCGGCCAAGAGCACCGCGACCAAGACGGCGGCCGCCAAGAAGACGACCGCCCGTAAGACCACCACGGCGGCCACCGCGGCGACTCCGGCTCGCGCCCGCGCGACGGGAACGACCCGCAAGACCCGCTAGTTCCGCGCGCAGAGGCGTCCACCCGAACGGTGGACGCCTTTCGTGTGTCCGGGGCACGGGAACCGTGGCCCGCCTACCGTCGGCGGACATGGGGCGTGATGTATCGCCGCGAGGACTGTTCGGCCGGTCGCTCATCGCCACGCTGGTCTTCACCGCGGCCGTGGTGCCGGGCTGGACGTTCGGCGGGCTGGCCGAGCGGTACACCGGTTCGGGACTGCTCGACTGGCTCGTCACGGGGGCCTGGGCCGCGCTGACGGTGCGTCTGCTGGCCCCGTGGGCCTCGTACCGGCCCCGGGACGCCTGGCTCGGCCTGATCCCGCTCTACAACTGGTATCTCGTCTGTGTGCTCGGCTGGCGGGTCTCGCTGCTGCCGTTGCGCGACTGGGAGCCGCGCGAGGACGAGTTGTGGCGGGCCCGCTGGCTGGCCGGCGACCTGATCGGTTACTGGCGGGCCGACCCCGTGGCTGTGCCTAGAGGCGAGCCGGCGCGAGCAGCCGCTCGCCGGCCCAGGTGAGCAACCAGGCATCGCCTTTGGCGGTCTTGTAGGGCTCGCTGTCGGCCTCGTCGAGCAGGGTGGCCAGCAGGTGCGGGATTATCTTGCCCTGGCTGCAGATCGCGGCCAGACCGCCCGCGCGCACGTCGAGCAGGCGCTGCGCGGCCAGCTTGGCCTTGGCCGGCGCCTCGTCGGCCTCGGCCGGCTCGGCGAACGCCCCGTCGACGACGATCGGCAGACCGCCGTACGCGGCCGACACCGGCTCCAGGGTCTGCTTGCACCGCAACGGCGTCGCCGCGATCAGCCGCTCGGGACCGATCGGGCCGCAGACCGCGGCGAACCGCTCGGCCTCGGCCTGACCCTGCGCGTCGATCGGGCGCAGGGCGTCGTTGCCCGACCACTTCTTGCGCTCGCCGGCGTGGGCGTGCCGTACCAGCACCACGACCGCGGTGACCGCGGGCAGCGCGGCCGCGTGGTCGAGCACGACCCGCTCGTCGGCGTAGGTCAGCCGGGCCGCGGCCTCGTCGAAGGTGAGCCAGGCGATCTCGTCGACCTCGTCGGTGTCCTGTACCGGGCCGCCGTCGCCGGCCGCCGCCATCAGCCAGTAGTCGACCGTCTTGGGCCGGCCGTCGGGCAGCTTGTACGAGACCGAGGGCAGCGCGGCCCGGACGCGGACCGGCTGGCCCGTCTCTTCCAGCACCTCGCGCGCGGCGCCCAGGATCGGCGGCTCGTCGGGGTCGAGCTTGCCCTTGGGCAGGGCCCAGTCGTCGTAGCGTGGACGGTGCACGAGACAGACGCGGCCGTCGTCGCGCACGAGCACACCGCCGGCGGCGCGGACCGTTGACGCCTCGCTCACTTGACCGCCTTGCCGATGACGCGGCGCAGCAGCGCCTCCTGCAGGTGCACCTTGGGGTCGGTGGGGTTGGCCGGGTGCCGGTGCCAGGTGCCGTCGCCGGCCAGGTCGAAGCCCTCGGTGGTGTCGGCCATCGACAGGTCGAGCACGTAGCGCAGCTCTTCCCGGGCGGTCGGCAGCGTGACCCGCACCAGCGCCTCGACCCGGCGGTCGAGGTTGCGGTGCATCATGTCGGCCGAGCCGATCCAGTACTCGGCGTCGTCGCCGGCGCCGAACCGGAACACCCGCGAGTGCTCCAGGAAACGGCCGACGATCGAGCGGACCCGGATGTTGTCGGACAGCCCGGGGACGCCGGGCCGCAGCGCGCACATGCCGCGGATGATCAGATCGGACTTCACGCCGTCCTGCGAGGCGCGGTAGAGCGCGTCGATGGTCTCCTCGTCGACGAGCGAGTTCACCTTGATCTGCACCAGCGCCTCGCCGCCGGAGCGGGCGATGCGGGCCTGCTCCTCGATCCGCTCGATCAGGCCCGAGCGCACGCCGTGCGGGGCCACGAGCAGACGACGGTACGACCGCTGACGGCTGTAACCGGTGAGCACGTTGAACAGGTCGGTGACGTCGGCGCCGACCTCGGGATCGGCGGTCAGCATGCCGAAGTCCTCGTACAGCCGGGCCGTCTTGGGGTGGTAGTTGCCCGTGCCGATGTGGCAGTACCGCCGGATCTGGTTGCCCTCCTGGCGTACGACCAATGCGGTCTTGCAGTGGGTCTTGAGCCCGACCAGGCCGTAGACGACGTGGCAGCCGGCCCGCTCCAGCGTGCGGGCCCAGGCGATGTTGGCCACCTCGTCGAAGCGGGCCTTCACCTCGACCAGCACGACGACCTGCTTGCCGGCGGCGGCCGCGTCGACCAGCGCGTCGACGATCGGCGAGTCGCCCGAGGTGCGGTAGAGGGTCTGCTTGATGGCCAGTACGTTGGGGTCGGCCGCGGCCTGCTCGATGAAGCGCTGGACGCTCGTCGAGAACGAGTGGTACGGGTGGTGGACCAGGATGTCGCTCTCGCGCAGCCGGTTGAAGACGCTGCGCGGCACCTCGCCGTCGGCCAGCTGCGGATGGGTCGACGGGACGAACGGGCGGTCCTTCAAATCGTCGCGGTCGCACTCGCCGAAGACCTGCCACAGCGACGACAGGTCGAGCAGGCCGGGCACCCGCTGCACGTCCGAGCTGACCACGTCGAGCTCGCGGACCAGCAGGTCGAGCACGTGGTCGCTGATCGAGGCGGCCACCTCGAGCCGCACCGGCGGGCCGAACCGGCGCTGGGCCAGCTCACGCTCGAGGGCCTGCAGCAGGTCCTCGTCGCGGTCCTCGTCGACCTCGAGCTCGGCGTTGCGGGTGACCCGGAACAGGTGCCATTCCTGCAGCTGCATGCCCGGGAAGAGCTGGTCGAGGTGGACGGCGATGAGCTCCTCGACGGGCAGGAAGCGCACCGCCCGGCTGTCGTTCTGCACCGTCACGAAGCGCGGCACGTTGTTCGGCACCTTTATGCGGGCGAACAACTCGTTCCCGCCGCCGTCGGGGTCCCGCAGCACGACCGCCAGGTTCAACGACCGGTTCGAGATGTACGGGAACGGGTGCGCCGGGTCGACCGCGAGCGGCGTCAGCACGGGGAACACCTGCTCGCGGAAGTACGTGCGCAGCCGCTCGCGCTCGGGGGCGTCGAGCTCGGCCCAGGTGACCACCTCGATGCCCTCGGCCGACAGCTTGGGCCGCACCTCGTCGCCGAAGCAGGCCGACTGCCGGGTCACCAGGTCGGCCGTGCGCTGCGAGATCATGTCGAGCTGGTTGCGCAGCGAGGAGCGGTCGCCGCCGCGCATGGGCAGGCCCGCGTTGAGCCGGCGCTTCAGGCCCGCCACCCGCACCATGTAGAACTCGTCGAGGTTGCTGGCGAAGATGGCCAGGAATTTGGCCCGTTCCAGCAGCGGGGTCTCCTGGTCCTCGGCCAGGGCCAGCACCCGCGAGTTGAAGTCGAGCCAGGACAGCTCGCGGTTGAGGAACCGGTCTTCCGGCAGCTCGGGCAGATCCGGCCCGTCCGGCGCCTCGATCAGGTCGGATGTCTCGATGCTGCTGGTCACCACTCGCTCCGTCTCGCCCACATGTGCCGGATCGATCTCTGTCGTACGGGGAAGGAAGCGGCCGTTCGGGCCACGCCGGCGGCTGGTGGGGGTCCCGGGCGAGGTGTGCATCGCACCATCATTGCCGGTTTCGCCGGAACGTGAAACGGACACGGCTGCACCGTTTCAGTCGACCCCGGGAATTCTCACCTGGCGGACGCGCCCGCCCTCGCCGGCCTCGATCGCGACGCGCTGCCCCAGTCGGAGTTTCCGCAGCCCGGAGGCGTCGAACGCGGGTGCGTCGAAGGCCAGCTCAGTGCCGTCGTCGAGCAGCAGCGTGCCGGTGCGGGAGGTGGGGTCGAAGGTCGCGATCGTGCCCTGCATGGTCTTGACGCTACCGGTCAGGCGGCCGAGACGCAGGCCACCTTGAGTCCCACATCACGCAGCAGGGCACAGGTGTGCCCGCCCGCGCCCAGGCCGAGGACGGTTCGCAGGTCGGCCGGAGTGTCGACGTCCTGCCGCAGGCCCGGCCAGTCGCCCTCGAGCGGGCGGGCGCCGGAGGCGGCGTGGGCCGCCGCCGAACCGAGGCCGAAACGTGGGTCGAGCGGCTCGCCGGGCGCCACCGCCAGCAGCACCGTGCCGCTGCCGGCGGCGTCGGCCACGAACGCGCGGCCGGGCCGGGCCGCGGCCAGCGCCGCGTCGAGCTGGTGCGGGCGCAGCGCGGGCAGGTCGCCGGCCAGCACGGCGCGGTGCGTGGCCGGCCCGGCGATCTGGTCGGCGCCGTACCGCATGGCCTCGTTGAGCCCGGCCGCCGGCCGGTCGGGCACGACCCGGGCCCCCAGCGCGGCCACGGCCTCGGCCGTCACCGGGTCGTCGGTCACCACCAGCAGCTCGGCCACGGCCGGGGTGGCCAGCACCGCGGTGGCCGTGTCGCGCACCATGGCCAGCGCGAGATCGCCGTGCCGGGCCGCGGGCACGGCGCCCCGCAGCCGGCTCTTCGCGGCCCCCAGCCGCTTCACCGGCATGACCGCCACCCAGTCGCCCGTCGTCATCGCCACCAGTGTGCCAGCGCAGCGGTAAGGACCCCTACCTGGTACCGCAGGCTTCGAGCAGGCATGATTTCGTCGCAGGCACGACGACCAGGGGCGGCGGGGACACGCCGCCCGAGCAGGGGCAGGAGGAGTCGTGGCACACCGCAGGCTCGGGTTCTGGCGGAGTTTCGCGGCGGCACTGGTGATTCCCGTGCTCAAGGTCTGGACCAGGCGGACCTGGCTCGGCACGGAGAACATCCCGCGGTCCGGCGGCGTGATCATCGCCCCGAACCACGTGTCGCACTTCGATCCGGTCGTCGTGGGCTACTACATCTTCAGCGCCGGGCGCTGGCCCCGCTTCCTGGGCAAGGCCAGCCTGTGGAAGGTGCCGCTGCTCGGCGGTTTTCTGCGCAAGGTCCAGCAGATCCCGGTCGAGCGGGGCAGTGTCGAGGCCGTGAAGTCCCTCGACGTGCTGGTCGACGCGCTCCAGCAGGGCGGCGTCGTGGTGATCTATCCCGAGGGCACGACCACCCGCGAGCCCGACCTGTGGCCGATGCGGGGCAAGACCGGCGCGGCCCGGCTCGCCCTGGTCACCGGGGCGCCGGTGATCCCGGTGGCCAACTGGGGCGCCGAGCAGATCTTCGACCCGCGCACGAGCAAACTGCGTTTCCGGCGTACGCCGGTCACGGTGACCTCAGGCCCGCCGGTCGATCTGAGCCGCTGGTCCGGCGCCACCCCGACCCGCCAGGTGCTCGACCAGATGACCGAGGCGATCATGCAGGACATCAGCGGGCTCCTCGGCGAACTGCGCGGCGAGAAGCCCCCGGCCGAGCTCTACGACCGCTCGCGGCGGCAGGCGCCCAGCGCCGGGGACGCCGGATGAGCCGGGCCGCGGTGATCGGGGCCGGCGCCTGGGGCACGGCCTTCGCCAAGATGCTGGCCGAGGCGGGCGCCGACGTCACCATGTGGGCCCGGCGCGAGTCGGTCGTCACCTCGATCCGCGACCACCACCTCAACGAGAGCGCGTTGCCCGGGCTCAAGCTGCCCGAGCGCATCACCGCCACCGGCGACCTGGCCGAGGCCGTGGCCGGGGCCGGGATCGTGGCCATCGCCGTGCCGTCCCAGACGTTGCGCGGCAACCTGGCCGAGTGGGCCGGCGCGTTCGAGGCCGACTGCACGATCGTCTCGCTGATGAAGGGGATCGAGCTCGGCACGACCAAGCGGATGAGCCAGGTCATCGTCGAGACGGCCCGGATCGACGCGTCCCGGGTGGTGGTCGTCTCCGGCCCCAACCTGGCCCCCGAGATCGCCGCCGAGCAACCGGCGGCCACGGTGGTGGCCGGCACCGACAGCGACCGGTGCCGGGCCGTCCAGCACGCGATCGCGCTGCCCTACATGCGCCCCTACACCAGCGAGGACGTGATCGGCTGCGAGCTGGGCGGCGCCGTCAAGAACGTGATCGCCCTGGCCTACGGCATGGCCGCGGCGATGAAGCTGGGCGACAACACCAAGGCGTCGCTGATCACCCGCGGTCTGGCCGAGACGGCCCGGCTGGGCGTGGCCCTGGGCGCCGACCCGCTCACCTTCGCCGGTCTGGCCGGGCTGGGCGACCTGGTGGCGACGTGTTCGTCGCCACTGTCGCGCAACCGCACGTTCGGCGAGCAACTGGGCCTGGGCAAGACTCTGGAGCAGGCGCAGGTGGCCGCTCGGCAGACCGCCGAGGGCGTCAAGAGCTGCCTGGCGATCCGCGACCTGGCCCGCGCGCACGGGGTCGAGGTGCCGATCACCGAGCAGGTCGAGCGCGTGTGCCACGAGGGCGTGGACCCGCGGGTGGCCGTGAAACTGCTGATGGGTCGGGAGATCAAGCCGGAATGAGAGAGCGAAGCGAACGAATCATTGGGCTCAGCCTTTTTGTGCCTCATGTCGATTCGGAGCGAAGCGGAGAATCGGCATGAGCTACAGCGACGGAACCAGGGTTGTGCACGCGGGGTTGCCGGAAGCCGAGGCGGGCGACCCGTTCCTGCCCGGCCCGGTGTTCGCCGCGCCCTACCACCTTGACCCGGCCGAGGGCCAGGTCGGCGACAACGGCTACGGGCGGCCCGACAACCCGACCCGGCGGCGGCTCGAGTCGGCCATCGGCGAACTCGAGGGCGGCCGCACGCTGACCTTCGGCAGCGGTCAGGCCGCGATCACCGCCTTGTTGCTCTCGGTGCTCCGCAGCGGCGACACGGTGGTCCTGCCCTCCGACGGCTACTTCACGGTCCGCAGCTTCGCCGAGAGCACCCTGCGCGACCTCGGGGTGAAGACGGTGCTGGCCCCCACGGCCGGTCCGTTCCCCGACTTCACCGGCGTACGCCTGGTGCTGCTCGAGACCCCGGCCAACCCCGGCCTCGACGTGTGCGACATCGCCGAGGTGTCCGCGGCCGCCCACGCCGCCGGCGCCCTGGTGGCCGTCGACAACACCACGGCCACCCCGCTGGGCCAGAACCCGCTCGCGCTCGGGGCCGACCTGGTCGTCGCCTCCGGCACCAAGGCGCTGACCGGCCACTCCGACGTGCTGCTGGGCTACGTGTCGACCAACGACGACGCGCTGTACGAAAAAGTCGAGACGTGGCGCAAGCACACCGGCGCCGTGCCCGGGGCCTTCGACGCGTGGCTGGCCCACCGCTCGATCGCCACCCTCGACCTGCGCCTGGCCCGCCAGAGCCAGAACGCGGCGGCCGTGGCCGCGCTGTTGAGCGGCCGCGCCGACGTGACCGGGGTGCGCTGGCCGGGGTTGCACTCCGACCCTTCGTACGCGGTGGCGTCGCGCCAGATGCGCCGCGTCCCCGGCGTGGTCTCGTTCGACCTGGGCGACGCCCAGCGGGTGGCCCGCTTCCTGACCGCGGCGTCGCTGGTCTTCGCGGCCACCTCGTTCGGCGGCGTCCACACCACAGCCGACCGCCGCGCCCAGTGGGGCGACGACACCAGCCCCGGTTTCGTCCGCCTGTCGTGCGGCATCGAGGACACGGTGGACCTGCTGGCCGACCTGACCGCCGCCCTCGACGAGGCCTGACCCCCACCACCCGGCTCCGGACCGGCCCGGCCGGCTTCGATCCGACTTCATCGCGGCTACGGCTCGGCACCGGCCCCGGTGATCAACATCGCCGGGGCCGACGGGATACGGTGCCGGGGTGAGTTGGGACAGCTTCTCCGGTGACCAGGTAGCCGCTATGACCCAGGGCGAGAGTTTCTTCGCCGCCCCCGGCGAACGCGAGTGCCCGTCCTGCGGCTCGCTCTCGCTGCGGGCCTACGTCACCGCCCCCGAGAACGCCCGCCGGCCCACATTGGTGAGCTACGTCTGGTGCACGTCCTGCCGCAAGTTCGTCGGCACCCGCGCCAAACACCCCGAGGGCCTCGTCTTCAGCGACCCCCTGGCCGCCCTGCCCGCCACCGAGCGCCGCGAACTCGAACGCAGCCTGGTCGGCTTCCTCGACCACCTCGACACCCTCTGGGAAAACGGCGCCCTGCCTCAGACCTTCGCCGCCTGATTCCCGAAACAGCACGCCTTCAGTCCCGAAACAGCACGCCCGTCAGTCCCGATTCAGCACGGCCGCCGGACCGATCTCATGAGCCGGCGGCCGGGTGCGGCCGTGGGCCGCGACGGCGCGAAGCCCGCTCGGAAGGCGTGGACTCATCCACACCGCGTACGTATTGATTTGGATCTTCGTTGCCTCTATGGTTCGTTACACAAGTAACGAACCACCTAACCTTGGAGGCTCGGGTGTTCAACGATCGCTCCCCGATCTACCTCCAGATCGCCGATGGCATCAAGAACGACATCCTCAGTGGGACTCTGCGGGAGGACGAGCAGGTCATGTCCACGAACCAGTACGCGGCCTTCTATCGCATCAATCCGGCCACCGCGGCCAAGGGCTTCGCCCAGCTGGTCGACGAGGGGGTCCTCTACAAGCGGCGGGGGATCGGCATGTTCGTCAGCCCGGCCGCCCCCGGCAAGCTGCGCGCGGAGCGGCGGGAACGGTTCTTCGCCGAGGCGCTCGAGCCGGTGCTCGACGAGGCGGAGCGGGTCGGCATCAGCGTCGACGAGATCACGCACTACCTGGGGAGCCGGCGATGATCGAGATGCGCGGGGTCACCATTCGCTACGGCGACACCGTGGCCGTCGACGACGTCAGTCTGACGCTGCCCACGGACAAGATCTACGGCCTGCTCGGGCGGAACGGGTCGGGCAAGACCAGCCTGCTCAGCGCGCTCGCGTCGTATCGACGGCCGAGCCGCGGCACCGTGCTGGTCGACGGGGTCGAGGCGTTCGAGAATCCGGCGATCATGCGGGGTACGGCGTTCATCCGCGACACCCTCGACCTGAACGACTCGGATCGGGTGCGGGCCGCGCTCGACGTCGCGGGCCGGCTGCGGCCGACCTGGGACGCGGAGTACGCCCACAAGCTGCTCGACATCTTCGAGCTCGACCCTCGCAAGCGCATCTCCGCCCTCTCGCGGGGCCAGCGCTCGATCGTCGGTGTCGTGCTGGGGCTGGCCGCGCGGACCCCGCTGACCATTCTCGACGAGTCCTACCTGGGCATGGACGCGGTGGCCCGCACCCTGTTCTACCGCGAGCTGCTGGCCGACTACCTGGCCCACCCGCGCACGATCATCATCTCGACCCACCTGATCGAAGAGGTGGCCGAGCTGTTCGAGCGGGTCGTCATCATGGACCGCGGCCGGGTCCTGCTGCACGACGAGACCGACGCCTTGCGCGGGCGCGGTGTCACGGTGACCGGGCCGGCCGAGCAGGTCTCCGCGTTCGCCACCGGGCACACGGTGCTGGGGGAGCAGACCCTCGTGGGCGTACGCGCCCTGACCCTGGACGGCCGGCTCGACCCCGACGAGATCGCCCGGGGTGAGCGCGCCGGCCTGACCTTCGGGCCGCTCGGCCTGCAGGACCTGTTCGTGCACCTCACTTCGCAGCGGCTGGAGGTTTCCCGATGAGTGTCGCCGCGACCCTGCTGCGGCTCTGGCAGCAGATGATCCTGTGGTTCGCCGCCATCCTGCTGGTCGTCCAGGTCGGGGCGGTGGCCGCGATCTCGCTGGCCGGTCCGGTGCGGTTCAGCTTCTGGCTGGTCGTCGCGGGCGCCGCCGCCAAGTATTGGCCCCTGGTGGCCGGCATCCTGCTGGTCAGCCTGCATCTGCGCACGTTCGTGGCCAACGGGGTGACCCGCCACGAGTTCCTGCGCGGGCTGGTCCTGTTCGCGGCCGGCATCGCGCTCGTGTTCCCGGCCGTGGTGGTGGTCGGGCACGCGGTCGAGAGCGTCGTCCTCGGCCTGTTCGACCACCGGGCCGCGAGCTACCCGGTGTTCCACTTCGGCGAGGCGGCGGCCGAGTACCTGCACCTGCTGCCGGCCACGGTGGGCTTCCTCACCACGGGCATCCTGATCTCGGCCGGCTTCTACCGGTTCCGGCCGTGGATCGGCGTGCTGCTGATCGCGCCGGGCGCGCTGCCGGGGCTGGCCGGTGAGGGGCTGATCGAGGTCAGCGACTCCGGCGAGCTGATCGCCCGGCTGCCCTACGCGATCGCGCTGACCCTGACGGCGGTCGCGGTCGTGCTGGGCGCCGTCGCGACGCATCGACTGCTCCGCGACGTCGCCATCAAACGATCAGCAACCTAGGCGCTTCGGCGCGACGGGTGTGCAGCGGCGAAGTCGTAGAGCCAGTCCTGGGTCACCGGCATCTCGGTGCCGCCGGTGACCCGGCTCAGCGCCTCGCCGGGGGCGATGCCCAGCAGCACCAGCGTCGTGCAGGCCAGCAATGTCGACCGGCCGATGCCGCCGAAGCACTGGGTCACGACGAAGCGGCCGGAGCGCACCTGCCCGGCCAGCTTCGTCGCCAGCGCCACGACCTGGACGGCCTCGTCGCGCGGGACGCCGCCGTCCGGCACCGGGAACGACAAGAACTCCAGCCCGTACGCCGCGGCGACCGTGGCGGTGTCGCCGAAGCCCAGCCGATGCTGCTCATGGGTGGTCAAGGCCGAGACGACGACGTTCACCCCGGCGCGGGCGAGCGCGCCGAGCTGGTCGACCGGCCAGGCGTCCGCGCGCGGGTGCGCGATGGTCGCCAATTGCCCGGGCCCCGGCCCGGCGATCACGTGGAGTGCTGCTCTCATGAACTGCCCGTTCCCCTGTCCCGGCCCCGAGGCCGGGTGATCCCGCGAGTGGCTAACGCAGAGTAGGGTTCCCCCCGGCATGCCCGCTAGCGAGAGGCCCAAAGAAAGTGACGACCCCTCGGAAAACCCGCGTCGCGATCGTCTTCGGCGGCCGCAGCAGCGAACACGGGATCTCGTGCGTGAGCGCCGGCAGCATCCTGCGCGCGCTCGACCCGGACCAGTACGAGGTGCTCCCGGTCGGCATCACCCGTGAGGGCCGCTGGGTGGTCTCCGGGGACGACCCGTCCACCTTCGCCATCGCCGACCGCACCCTGCCCGAGATCACCGCGACCAGCGGCCAGGCGGTCGTGCTGGCGGCCGACCCCACCGCTTCCGAGCTGATCGTGCGCGAGCCCGTCGACGGTGTCTCGTCGCTGGCCGGGGTGGACGTGGTCTTCCCGGTGCTGCACGGCGCGTACGGCGAGGACGGCACGATCCAGGGCCTGCTCGAGATGGCCGGCCTGCCCTACGTCGGGGCCAACGTGTTCGCGTCGGCCGCGGCCATGGACAAGGAGTTCACCAAGAAGCTGGCCATCGCGGAGGGCATCCCGGTCGGGCCGTACGCGGTCCTGCGGGCCGGCGTCTCGCTGAGCGAGGCCGACAAGGACAGGCTGGGCCTGCCGGTCTTCGTGAAGCCGTCGCGGGCCGGCTCCTCGCACGGCATCACCAAGGTCACCGACTGGGCCGACCTCGACGACGCCGTCGCCACCGCCCGCCGGATCGATCCGAAGGTGCTGGTCGAGGCGGCGATCGTGGGCCGCGAGATCGAGTGCGGCGTGCTCGAGAGCGAGGCCGGCGGCGCCCCCGAGGCGTCCCTGCTGGCCGAGATCCACGTCGGCGACGCCGACTGGTACGACTTCGAGACCAAGTACATCGACGGCGGCCGGTACGACCTGCCGGCCGATCTGCCGGCCGAGGTGACCCGCCAGGTGCAGGAGTACGCCCGGCAGACCTTCACCGCCCTGGACTGTGCCGGCCTGGCCCGGGTCGACTTCTTCGTCACGGCCGACCATCAGGTCTATCTCAACGAGATCAACACGATGCCGGGCATGACGCCGACCTCGATGTTCCCGCTGATGTGGGCGGCCACCGGCCTCGAGTACCCCAAGGTGGTCGACCGCCTGATCCGCACCGCCCTGCGCCGCGGCAGTGGCTTGCATTAAAGGCGCGGCCTGCACTAGCCCTTGCACCCGCTGGGGACGCCCTTGGTCGTGGACTTGACCGTCTTGACCACCGGCTCGGAGAACTCGTTGGCCCACTGGCCGGTCTGGGTGTAACTGCCGGGCACGGTCACCTGGACGGCGACCTCACGGTCCATCGTGGTGAAGACGTCGGTGGCTGGGCCGTCCTTGGCCCACCAGCAGACCCCGTCCATGGCCAGCATGGTGGCGTCGAGCGGCACGCAACCCTCGTGGCCGCCGTCGATCCGTTCGCACATTGTGGGCTGTGTCACACCGCATTCGAGGGTGACCGGCGGCTCGCCCCAGGCCGCGTTCTGCTCGGGGCCGGCGGTCACCTTGCGGCCGGGCAGGCCCCGCAGTTCGGTCGGCAGCTGCGAGGTCACGGCCAGGCAGACCTGGGTCGTCCGCTCGTCGAGCCGGGGCGCGGCCAACTGGACCGGCGTGGACGGCACGGCGACCGGCGCCGACGCCGAAGGCGCCGCCGCGGGGTCGTCGCTTTCCGGCGTGAACTGCGCGAACGCCACGAGACCGACGATCACCGCGATAGGCACCGCGATAAGCGTGGCCCACAGCGCCGCACCCCGCGTCGCCGGGTCCGATTTCTTCGATTTCGCCGGGGGCGTGTCCACGTCGACCATGGTCAGAGGTTTACCACGGAGCAGGTGAGGGTTCGCATGATGCCGGGTACGTACTGGACTTTGCTCACAATGAGGCCGCCGAGGTCGTCGACCGTGTGCGCCTCGGCCAGAACCACCACGTCGTAAGGGCCGGTGACAGCGTCGACGCGCACGACACCAGGAATTTTGCCGATCGCGGCGGCCACGTCATGGGCCCTTCCGACCTCGGTCTGGATCAGGATGTATGCCTGTACCACGCTCCGACTCCATTCCGTCTCCGCCGTAACCCGAACGTGAAAACTACCGTAAGGATCCGCGCGACAGCGGGCCGCATCAGGAACGAAAGGCCACTCAAGTGAGCATCGCCGAGGCCGGGGAGTTCGGGCTCATCGCCCGGGTGGTCGCCCGGCTCGAGAACGGTCCGACGACACTGCTGGGTCCGGGCGACGACAGCGCGATCGTCGCCGCGCCCGACGGACGGATCGTGGCCTCCACCGACGTCCTGGTCGAGGGCCGCCATTTCCGCCGCGACTGGTCGTCCGGGGCCGACGTCGGCCACCGGGCCGCCGCCGCCAACCTGGCCGACATAGCGGCCATGGGGGCGGTGCCGACGGCCCTGTTGGTCGGTTTGTGCGCGCCGACGGATCTCGACGTGAGCTGGGCCGAGGAACTGGCCGGTGGGCTGTCGGACGAGGCCGCGCTGGTCGGGGCGGCGGTGGTGGGCGGCGACACGTCCGCCAGCCCCACGCTGACCATCGCCGTGACCGCCCTGGGCGATCTGGGTGGCCGCAAGCCGGTGCTGCGCAGCGGGGCCGAGCCGGGCGACACCCTCGCGCTGGCCGGTCGGATCGGCTACGCGGCGGCGGGCTACACGGTGCTGTCCCGAGGTTTCCGTACGCCGAAAGCGCTGGTCGAGGCCTATCGCCGACCCGCTGTGCCGTACGAGGCGGGTCCGGCCGCGGCCCGGGCCGGAGCCACGTCGATGATCGACATCTCCGACGGCCTGCTGCAGGATCTGGGCCACATCGCGCGGGCCAGCGTGGTCGGCATCGACGTGCGCACCGAGTCGTTCGAGGTCTCCGGCCAGATGCTGGACGCCGCGACCGCGCTCGGCGTCGACCCGCTGCAGTGGATCATGGCTGGTGGCGACGATCACGCGCTGGCCGCCACGTTCCCGCCCGGCGCCGAGCTCCCGCCCGGCTGGCAGCCCATCGGCCTCGTGCACGAGGGCACCGGCATCACCGTCGACCGCAAACCGTGGAGCGGGCCGGTGGGCTGGGACCACTTCCGCTGATTACGCTTGCCCGTTGTGCAAGACATCAAGATCAGGCAGGCCGACTACGCCGAGCCGTCCGTCCGGGCGCTGATCGTCGACGTGTTCGCCGAGCTCTCCGAGCGCTACGGCGGATCCGGCGACGACACGCCCATCGCCGACGACGACTTCACCCCACCGAACGGCGCGTTCTTCGTCGCCGACGACGGCGAGCGCCTGGTGGCCTGTGCCGCCTGGCGCCGCCACGGCGACGACGCCGAGCTCAAGCGCATGTTCACGGCCCGCTCGGCCCGCGGCCAGGGCCTCGGGCGGCGCCTGCTGGCCGCGATCGAGGACTCGGCCCGCGCGGCCGGCTGCCACCGGGTGATCCTCGAGACCGGCGACCGGCAGCCCGAGGCGATCGCCCTCTACGAGTCGGCCGGCTACGTCCGCATCGAGGACTTCGGCTACTACCAGGGGCAGGAGGGCGTGCTCTCGTACGCCCGGGCCCTTTAGAAGCAGAGGCTCCTCTGGCCGGAAACAGAACTAACCCCTCGGCCCGCGGGCCGAGGGGTTAGTTACCAAGACTGAATTTAGGCGCGGACGACCTTGCCGGCCTTGATGCACGAGGTGCAGGCCTTGACCTTCTTGGTCGTGCCGCCACCAGCGGGGGTACGCACCGACTGGATGTTCGGGTTCCAGCGGCGGTTGGTCCGCCGGTGCGAGTGGGACACGTTGTGGCCGAAGCCCGGTCCCTTGCCACAGACGTCGCACACGCTAGCCACGGGATACTCCTGGGTCGAAACGAAACTTGAAGACGCCCAGCGAAGCATGGCCCGCGTAGGCAACCCGGCAAGGTTACCCGATGCCCACCCCGAACAGCCAATCGCCCCCGCTCACCGCTCGCGGCGAGAAGTTGTCAGTGGTGGTTAGTACGATTTTCGCGTGCTCGAGACGCTGGACGCCGCAGCCGTCCGCCGCTGGTGCGGCGGCGGTCTGACCGCGCTGCGAGCTCACCAGCGCGAAATCGACGAGCTGAACGTCTATCCCGTGCCCGACGGGGACACCGGCACCAACCTGGTGCTCACCCTCACGTCGGCCCAAGAGGCGCTTGATGCTTCCACCACCGAGCCGGCGGGCCCGGCGCCGGCTTCGGGTGCGCCCGAGGCGTCGGCCCCGGGCAACGCTCTGCGCCGCATGGCCCGGGGAGCGCTGCTGGGCGCGCGGGGCAACTCCGGCGTGATCGTCTCGCAGATACTGCGCGGCATGGCCGACAGCGTCGCCGCCACGGCCGCCGTCCGGGGCGCCGAGCTGGCCCGGGCGCTGCGGTCCGCCTCCGAGGCCGCCTACGCCGCGGTCGCCCGCCCGGTCGAGGGCACCGTTCTCACGGTCGCCGCGGCCGCCGCCGACGCCGCCTCCCGCCTCAAGTCCGACGATCTCATCGCTGTGGCCCGCGCCGCCGCCCGCGCCGCGGCTGAGGCGCTGGCCCGCACGCCACAACAGCTCCCCGCCCTGGCCCGCGCGGGCGTCGTCGACGCCGGTGGCCGCGGCCTGGTCGTCCTGCTCGAGGCTCTGGTCGACGCACTGTCCCCACCAACCACCCGGTCCGCGGCGGCCAACCTGGATCTAGCCTTCGGTCCGTCACCGGCTCTCGAGCCCGCCGTCGGCCCCGCCTCAGCCGAGCCCGACAGCTCAACGCGAGCCACGGCCGACAGCTCAACGCGAGCCACGGCCGACGGGTCGATGCGAGCCATAGCCCACGGGTCGATGCGAGCCACGGCCGACGGGTCAACGCCCGCCATGGCAAATGGGTCGCCGCCTGCCGCAGCCGACGGCCACCGTGATCGGTCGGCGGGCGGCGAAGGCTCGTGGGGCTACGAGGTGCAATACCTGCTGGATGCGGCCGCAGGCGCCGTCGACCGGCTGAAAGAGCAGCTGGACGCCCTGGGCGACTCACTCGTCGTCGTCGGCACCGGTGACCCGGGCGTCGCCACCTGGAACGTCCACGTCCACGTGCCGGCCGCCGCCATCGGCCCCGCGATCGAGGCCGGTGTGCGCGCCGGCCGCCCGTACGACATCGCCGTCACCCCCCTCGACGAGTATCAGCACGACCACGCCGAGCGCGCCGCCGTCGTAGTCGCCGCCGGCGACGGCCTGACCGCCCTGTTCGAGGCCGAGGGGGCCACCGTGGTCGGCCGCAACCCGTCGACCCGCGAGATGCTGGCCGCCATCCAGGCCTGTCGGGCCCGCCGTGTCGTGCTGCTGCCCAACGACGCCAACACCCAGGCCGTCGCCCTCTCCGCCGCCCGTGAGGCCGAGGCGGGCGGCCTGCGGGTCAGCGTCGTCCCCACCCGTTCCCCGGTGCAGGCCCTGGCCGCGCTGGCCGTCCGCGACCCCGGCCGGCCGTTCGCCGATGACGTGATCGCCATGGCCGAGGCGGCCGGCGCCTGCCGCTACGGCGAGGTCTGCACCGCCCAGCGCGACTCCCTCACCGTCGCCGGCCCGTGCCGGGCGGGTGACCTGCTGGGCCTGGTCGACGGCGAGGTGCACGTCATCGGCGACGATCTGGCCGAGGTCAGCGCCCGCCTGCTCGACCGCATGCTGGGCGGCGGCGGCGAACTGGTCACCCTCGTGCTCGGGGCCGACGCCCCGGCCACGCTCGAGGGCGTCCTGCGCGAGCACGCCGGCCGGGCCTGGCCCTTCGCCGAGCTGCACTGCTACACGGGCGGGCAACCCCGCTACCACCTGCTGGTTGGAGTGGAATGAGCGACACCAGAACCACCACCGAGGCCCCGCTCGACCAGGTGCTCAAGAAGAACGACGCCAAGGCGCTGGCCACCCACCTCGACCTGCACACCGCGGGCGACCTGATCTACCACTTCCCGCGCCGCTACGACGAACGCGGCGAAGAGACGGCCATCCACGGCCTGCAGATCGGCGAGCAGGCCACCGTCCTGGCCCAGATCCAGTCGGTCCAGGTCAAGCCGATGCGCCAGCGCAAGGGCAACATCCTCGAGCTCACCATCGGTGACGACTCCGGGGCCACGCTGACCTGCACGTTCTTCGGCCAGGCGTGGCGTGAGCGCGAACTCAGGCGCGGCCGCTGGGGCCTGTTCGCGGGCAAGGTCTCCGATTTCCGCGGCAAGCGCCAGCTGGTCAGCCCGGCCTACCAGCTGCTGGCCGTCGACGCCACGCAGGACGAGGCGGCCGAAGAGATCGAGGAGTTCGCCGGCGCGCTGATCCCGGTCTACCCGGCGGCTCAGGCCGTGCCGACCTGGGTCATCGCCCGTTGCGTACGCACCCTGCTCGAGACCTTCGAGCCGCCGACCGACCCGCTGCCGGCCTCGGTCCGAGCGAAACGCAACCTGGGCGGCATCGGCAACGCCTTGCGCGAGATCCACCGCCCAAGTTCCAAAGAGGCCCTGTACGCCGCCAAGTACCGCCTCAAGTGGGACGAGGCCTTCGCCGTCCAGCTCACCCTGGTCCAGCGCCGGGCCCGAGCCGCCGCCGCCCCCGGCCGCGCCCGCCCCCGCGTCGACGGCGGCATCCTGGCCAAATTCGACGCGAGCCTTCCGTACGAGCTGACCGAGGGCCAGGCCACCGTGGGCGAGGAGATCGCGGCCGACCTGGCCCGCCCCCACCCCATGCACCGTTTGCTGCAGGGCGAGGTCGGCTCGGGCAAGACCCTCGTCTCGGTGCGCGCGATGCTCCAGGTGGTCGACTCCGGGGGACAGGCCGCCCTGCTCGCGCCGACCGAGGTGCTCGCCACCCAGCACTTCCGCGGCATCAGCGCCCAGCTCGGCGCCCTGGGCCGAGCCGGCGAGATCGACGGCGACCTGGCCGGCACCCAGCTCACTCTGATCACCGGCTCCCTGGGCGCCGCCGCCCGCCGAGCCGCACTGGCCAAGGTCGCCGACGGCACGGCCGGCATCGTCATCGGCACCCACGCCCTCCTCTACGAGGGCGTCGACTTCCACGACCTGGGCCTGGTCGTCGTCGACGAGCAACACCGCTTCGGCGTGGAACAGCGCGACGCCCTCCGCGCCAAGGCCGCCCGCCCGCCACACGTCCTGGTCATGACAGCCACCCCCATTCCCCGTACGGTCGCCATGACCGTCTACGGCGACCTCGAGACCTCCGTGCTGTCGCAGCTCCCGCGCGGCCGCTCACCGATCGCGTCACATGTCGTGCCACCCGAGAAGCCGGCCTTCCTCGACCGCGCCTGGCGTCGCATCCGCGAGGAGGTCCAGGCCGGCCATCAGGCGTACGTGGTCTGCCCGCGCATCGGCACCGCCGAGGGCGACGAGGAGGAGCCACCCGGCGACAACGAATCGGCCCGCCGTCCACCCCTGGCGGTCCTGGAGGTCGCGCCCATCCTCGAGGAGGGCCCGCTCCACGGCCTGCGTATCGGCATCCTGCACGGCAAGCTCCCGGCCGACGAGAAGGACGCGGTGATGCGCAAGTTCGCCGCCGGCGACCTGGACGTCCTGGTAGCCACCACAGTCATCGAGGTCGGCGTAGACGTCCCCAACTCCACAGTCATGGTCATCATGGACGCCGACCGCTTCGGCGTCTCCCAACTGCACCAGCTACGCGGCCGCGTGGGCCGAGGCTCAGCCCCCGGCATCTGCCTGCTGGTCACCGAGTCCGTAGAAGGCACCGCAGCCCGCGAACGCCTGGCCGCCGTAGCCTCCACCACAGACGGCTTCAAACTGAGCGAGATCGACCTCGAACAACGCCGCGAGGGCGACGTCCTGGGCGCCTCCCAATCCGGCAAACACTCCCACCTACGCCTGCTCTCCCTGATCAGCGACGCCAAACTGATCACCGAAGCCCGCGCCGAAGCCTCAGACCTGGTCGGCGATGACCCCGACCTCACGAAATACCCCGCCCTGGCCGCCTCAGTAGCCGCCCTGGTCGACGAAGACAGAGCCGAATACCTCGAAAAGGGCTGACGCCGACCGCCGCGCAGCTGATGACGACACCGGTCGGTGGAACACCACCCGGTCAGAGAGGGCAGCAATGATCCTGCACATCGTGCCGCAGGCGACGTGGGAGGCCGCACAGCCAGCCGGCGTCTACGAGGGCGACACCCTGGCCACCCAGGGCTACATCCACTGCTCCACCGAGCAGCAGGCCCACATCCCAGCCACAGCGCTGTTCCGAGGCCGCAACGACCTGCTGCTACTGGTGATCGACGAATCCCGCCTCCCGACCCCGATCACCTGGGAACAGGGCGACCCACCCGCCACCGACGGCAGCCTGTTCCCTCACCTTTACGCACCCCTGCCGCTGAACGCAGTAACCGAGGTCAAGGAGTACCGCCCCGCCCCCGACGGCACTTTCGGCCCGCCACAGTTCTGAGGCAAGCAGGGCTCCGCCCCTCCACCACCTCCCACGACCCACGTCATAGGGACTGACCGAGCCCATTCACCCCGCGTGGCCGAAGCGAGTTGTGCGGGCGTCGGCGGCGGACGCCCGCACTGGCGGTGTCAGCGCGACGTCTGCGCCGACGCCTGGCAGCGCCGTGAGCGGCGCGAACTCTGCGGGGCCGGCGGGGCTGCGCTCGCGTGGGCGGAGCGAAGTGTTCCGGCGGTGGTGGCCGGAGCCGGCATTCGCGTAGGGAAAGCAAGGTTTGGGGGCGGGGATGCCCCACGCAGGGACCAAGCCTGATCGCCCGGAGTGGGGCATCCCCGCCCCCAAACCGTCCCACCGCAACCACCGCCACCCGCCACCGCGAGGTACGAGAGCCGCAGAGGCGCGGCAAACGCCGCGGGCATGTGAGCGGCGGACAGAAGAGCTGCGGGACATGAGGCGGTGGGCACAAAGAAAAGGCGCGCCGACCGAGGTCGACGCGCCTTTCTCAGTAGCTGCTATCAGGCGGTGAAGTTCACCTTGCGGCGACGGGCCAGGAAGAAGAGCACGCCACCGACGGCGAGCAGCAGAGCCGCGCCGCCCGCGATGCTGCCGGCGACCGGGCCGGTGACGGGCAGGCCGCCACCCTCACCCGGGGCGGACTCGGTCGGCGTCGGCGTGGCCGGCGTCTCGCAGTCGCCCGGCTTCTCCTTGTCGAAGTTCACCGGCGTCTGGGCCTCGCCGTTGACGTCAGCCTTGACGATCAGGCCCTTCTGGCCCTTGATCTCGATCGTCTTGGTCTCGCCCGGCTTCGCGACCAGGGTCACGTCCTCGCCCTTGTTCGGCTTGAGGGCCAGGGTGATGGTCTCGTCGCCCTCGCTGTTGTCGATGCCGAAGAGGATCGAGTCACAGGAGACCTCGTAGCCGACCTGGGCGTCGCCACCGGACGGCGGCGGGGTGCAGTCTTCCGGCTTCTCCCACTTGCCCTCGAGGAGCGGCTTGTCGGCTGACTTCTCGGTGACGACGACCTTCTTGGCGTTCTCCGCCGGGATCTCGACCGTGGCCGCGTCCTCGCCCGGCTTGACGGTGACGTCCTTCTTGAAGCCCTTCGAACCCTCGACCTGGAATTCGGCGTCCTTCGTGGCGTCCTTGCCGTTGGTCAGGGTGACCGTCACGCCCTCGCACGACGAGGCGAGCGAGGCTTCCGGCTTCGGCGCCGTCGAGCAGGTGCCGTCGAACTTCACGTAGCCGTACTGGTGCTGGAGCTGGACGTACTCGTCGCTCCACTTGACCTGGATCTCGAGCGAGGCTTCCTTGGCGTTGCCGTCGACGATCTGGACGCCCTTGAGCGTCTCGTTGCTCGTGTGCGGGAACGGGTCGGCCGAGTCGTCCGGCGTGTGGGCGATGCCCTCGAGCTTGGACCCGGCCGGCTGCGCGTCGACCTTGAGGAAGCGGTACTTCTCGGCGCCAGGCTCTTTGCCGTTGTCGGTGGACACTTCCCAGTTGACGACCCAGTTGCCGTCGACACACTTCGCGGTGCCTTCGACCCCGCTGTAGTGGGCGCTGGCGGGCGAGGCGAAGAACGCCACACCGGCCAGGCCGATGAGCGTTCCAGCGGCGACGGCGGTGGCCCGCCGCAGCTTGGACTTCAGTAGGTTCACGCCTACTCCTGTCTGGGGGAATCAGGGGTGCAGCGCAAGGAGGCGGGCGGGCCTTTCGCCGACAACAAGGGCGATGGCCTGCGACGACGCCTCCCCACGTCGACGGCTGACAATCGGTGGAGTGTCAGCAACAGCGCCTGACCATAGCGACTTATGGAAATCTGGGAAATCCCTCAGAGGCGCTTAAAACTGTTGTTGCACATCCGTGATTTTGGATTGACGGATCGCATATGGACCGATGCTCTGCGTGTGCATCGGCTGCGGATTTGTTCACTCTTTCGTTGCGGTGCGTAAGTGGTGAAGTAGCTTCGACTCGTGTTCACCGCAGAGCCGCGCGAGCGCTCATGACCAGGATCATTGCGGGCGCGCACGGCGGCCGCCGACTGTCCGCTCCGGCCGGTGCGCTGACCCGCCCGACGACGGACCGCGTCCGCGAGGCGTTCTTCAGCGCGCTCGACTCCATGATCGACCTGACCGACGTCCGGTTCGCCGACCTTTACGCCGGTTCCGGGGCGGTCGGTCTCGAGGCGTTGTCGCGGGGGGCTGCCCACGCTCTGTTGGTCGAGGCGGACGCCCGCGCCGCGCGCACGATCCGCGACAACATTGTCACGTTGCGGGTCGGTGGGGCCGCGCGGCTGGTCACCGGCAAGGTCGCCCAGGTCGTCGCCGGCCCACCCGACGGGGGCGCCTACGACGTCGTGTTCGCCGACCCGCCGTACGACGTGACCGACCGCGACCTCATCGACGTGCAGCAATCTATGATCGACTTCGGCTGGCTGGCCCCGGACGCCGTGATCATCCTCGAGCGGGCGACCCGCGGGGGCGCGGTGACCTGGGTGGACGGCATCACTGCGGACCGCAGTCGGCGGTACGGGGAGACGACGCTTTGGTACGGTCGCCGATCATGAGACGAGCGGTGTGTCCCGGCTCCTTCGACCCGGTCACCAACGGCCACCTCGACATCGTCGGCCGGGCCAGCCGGCTGTTCGACGAGGTGATCATCGGGGTGCTGATCAATCAGTCGAAAACGGGCCTCTTCACGATCGAGGAGCGGATCGAGATGCTCGGCGAGGCCACCGCCTCGTACGAGAATGTCCGGGTTGCCTCGTTCCACGGTTTGCTCGTCGACTTCTGCCGGTCCCAGGGCGCGGCCGTGGTGATCAAGGGTCTGCGGGCGGTCAGCGACTTCGACTACGAGTTGCAGATGGCGCAGATGAACATCGGGTTGTCGGGCGTGGAGACCCTCTTCATGCCGACCAACCCGCTCTACTCTTTCCTCTCGTCGAGCCTCGTCAAGGACGTCGTGAAGTGGGGCGGCGACGCTTCCGCGTACGTCCCCGACTTCGTCGGCGAGCGTCTGGTCACCCGCCTCAAGCAGAACTGAGCCCCCGCCGAAATGTGGCAAAAGCGCAGAAGGCGGGCAGACGCGCCGAGTGTGGATTGGGCGCGACGGGGGACAGTAACGCAGTAACGTGATCGGACCACGCTGCGTGGCTACAGGGACAGGAGATACCGCCGTGGATCCGCTCGACCGCATCGACGAGATCATCGAGCTCGTGCAGGAGTCGCGCTCCGTGCCCATGTCGCGGACCAACTTCATGTACGACCGGAACGAGATGATCGAGCGTCTCGAGGACCTGCGCGCCGAGCTTCCGTCCGAGCTGCGCAAGGCCGCCGCCGTGCTCGACGAGCGTGACCGGATCATCGAGGCCGGCCGTCGCGAGGCCGACCGGATCATCAGCGAGGGTGAGACCGAACACGCCCGCCTGGTCTCGGTCAACGAGATCACGGTCTCGTCCGAGCACGAGGGGGCCCGGATCGTGGCCGAGGCCCGCACCGAGGCCCAGCGCCTGCGGGAAGAGGTCGACGACTACGTCGACACCGCGCTGGCCAACTTCGAGCAGTTCCTGACCCGGGCCCTGGCGTCGATAGAGCGCGGCCGGGACAAGATGCACGCTTTGCGCGAGATCGGAACCTTCCAGGGGGAAGACGCGGAGCGCCCGCTGCCGTTCTAAGAGAGCCGGAAGACGAGCCTTCAGTCTGATCAAGGGTGGCGGGCGGGGCGGTCGGAAGGCAGACCCGGATTCGACGGTACGGCGGCAGCTCAGGTAACCTTTCCTGTCGGCCTACCCATGGCTGAGGAATAACGATGCCCAAGTCACCACACTCACACCTGGACCCCAGGCAGCCGCTCGTCGTCGACACGACGAAACTTCCACGGCAGCCTGGTGCGACGCGTGCCCTGAAAAGGGTGATCCCGGCACCGAAGGACCTCGGTCTGGAGCTGATCTCGGTCCCCGAGGGGTCGGACGTCGAGCTCGACATGACGCTCACGTCGGTCTCCGAGGGGGTCTATGTCAGCGGCAGTGCCCGCGGTGAGATCACCGGCGAGTGCGGTCGCTGCCTCAACGAGATCAACGAGTCCTTCGACGTCAAGATCGCGGAGTTGTTCGCCTACGCGGACAGCACCACGGAGGAGACGACCGACGAGGACGAGGTGGGCCGGATGCAGGGCGACCTGCTCGACCTGGAACCGGCGTTGCGGGACGCGGTGGTGCTGACGCTGCCGACCAACCCGCTGTGCCGGCCGGACTGTCCCGGTCTGTGCCCCGAGTGCGGGGTGCACTTCGACGACCTCCCGGCCGATCACAGCCACGAGGTCGTGGACGCCCGCTGGGCCGCTTTGCGCACCATTTCGACTGAGCCGTCCAAGACGGCTTCGCCGCAGCAAGATTCTGAGGAGTAGGTACCGTGGCCGTCCCCAAGCGCAAGATGTCGCGCAGCAACACCCGGTCCCGCCGGGCGAACTGGAAGGCGACCGCGGTTCAGACCGTGGCCTGCCCCCAGTGCAAGTCGCCGAAGCTGCCGCACACCGCCTGCTCGGTCTGTGGCACCTACAACGGCCGTCAGGTCCTCGAGGTCTGAGTCGCGCTTAAGTGACGCGCCCGTATACCGGGCGGGTCGCGCCTGAGCTACGGCGACCGATCGGTGCCGCGGCTTCCGGACAATCGTCTGTCGGGGAGCCGGGCACCGCGCGGATCGCCGTCGACCTCCTCGGCGGGGACCACGCTCCCGCCGTCGTGGTTGACGGCGCTCTGCGCGCCTGTCAGGCCGATCCGGCCCTACACCTGTTGCTCGTCGGCCCGCTGGAAGCGGCCGGCGAGGTTCTTGGCGCCCTGCCGCCGGACGATCGCGCCCGGATCAGCACGCTGCCCATAGCGCCCGGTGACCGGGTCGAGAGCTGGGTCGAGTCCGGGGTGCGCTCGGCCGTGCTGGCCGTCGCCCAGGGCGCCGCCGACGCTGTGCTGTCGGCCGGAAACACCGGCGCCACCGTGACTTCGGCCGCGCTCGGTCTGGGCCGCTGTCCCGGAGTACGCCGCCCGCCCCTGGCCGCCGTGCTGCCCACCACCGCCGGCCGCCTGGTTCTGCTCGACGTGGGCTCCTCGATCGACCCCGACGAGGAGACAGTAGTCACGCATGCCCGTCTCGGTTCCGCGTACGCCTCGGTGGTCCACGGCGTCGCCGAGCCCCGCGTCGGGCTGCTCACCATCGGCACCGAGCGCGGTAAGGGCGACCGCCTCCGCCGTGCCCTCCCGGCCCTGCTCGCGCGGGCCGACCTGCCCTCCGGCGGCCGCTACGTCGGGCTCGTCGAGGGCAGTGACGTGGTCACCGGCACTGTCGCCGACGTGGTCGTCACCGACGGCTTCACCGGCAACGTGCTGCTCAAAGGGCTCGAGACGGCGTACGCCGAACTGGGCCCGCCGCACCGCGAGAACCCGCCCCGGGCCGCGCTGCTGCTCGGCGTCGAGGGGACCGTGGTCGTCTGTCACGGCGCCGCGTCCGGCCCGGATCTCGCCGCCGGCATCGCTTTCGCCGCCCAGCTTCATCGCCAAGCCGCGGTCGCGGTGATGGCCGAGATGATCGAAACACAACGAGGTGTTCCATGAGTGACAAGCGTCGCCGGCCGTCGACCCTGCCCCTGGAGGAGGCCTTCGGCGTCCCCCTCGAGCCCGACCTGCTGGAGCGCGCCCTCACCCACCGTTCCTACGCGTACGAGAACGGCGGCCTGCCGACCAACGAGCGGCTCGAGTTCCTGGGCGACTCCGTGCTCGGCGTCGTGATCACGTCGGCGCTCTTCCACAACCACCCCGACCTGCCCGAGGGCCAGCTGGCCAAGCTGCGGGCGAGCGTGGTCAACATGCACGCGCTGGCCGACGTGGCCCGCGGGCTGGGCCCGGAAGGGCTGGGCCGGCACCTGCTGCTGGGCAAGGGCGAGGAGACGACCGGCGGCCGGGACAAGGCCAGCATCCTGGCCGACACGCTCGAGGCGCTGCTCGGGGCGATCTATCTGGAGCACGGCCTGGACCTGGCGGCCGAGGTGATCCACCGGCTGTTCGACCCGCTGATGGCCGAGTCGGCCGGGCGCGGGGCCGCGCTCGACTGGAAGACCAGCCTGCAGGAGCTGACCGCCGCGCTGGGTCTCGGTGTGCCCGATTACGTGATCGAGGACTCGGGCCCCGACCACGCCAAGACGTTCACGGCCTGGGTGGTCGTGGCCGGCGAGCGCTACGGCGGGTCCGAGGGGCGCAGCAAGAAGCAGGCCGAGCAGCGGGCCGCCGCGGCTGCCTGGCGGATCCTGACCGAGCGCACCAGCGAGCCCGACGGCAGCCTGCTCGACAAGCCCGAGGATGAGAACGGTCAGTGAGCCTGGCCGGGGAGAAGCAAGAAGCCGAAGAGAGGCTGTGGGACAAGGCCGGCGCCTGGCGTGGGGTCGGCATCGCGGTCGGGATCTTCGCGCTGACCCGCATCGGGCAGCTGATCATGCTGGGCTGGCTCGACGCGGCCGACGACGACCCGGTCGGTCTGCGGCAACGCCTGCTGGTCTGGGACGCGGGCTGGTTCCTGCGGGTCGCCGTCAACGGGTATCCGCACGGCTACACGTACGAGGGCGGCGTCCTGCAGGGCAACGAGCTCGCCTTCTTCCCGGTCTATCCGCTGCTCATCCGGTTCGTGGCCGCGCTCGGCATCCCGGCCTCGACCGCCGCGCTCGTGGTCAGCTGGCTGGCCTCGATCGGGGCCGCGGTGGCCGTGCACCTGCTGGCCACCTCGCTCTACAACAAGCGGGTCGGGTGGGCGCTGGTCGCCATCTGCTTCAGCGCGCCCGTGTCGATCGTCTTCTCCATGGCGTACTCGGAAGGGATCTTTCTCGCCCTGATCGCCGGGATGCTGGTCGCCGCGCACCGGCGGATCTGGTGGGCGGCCGGGCTGCTGGGACTGCTGACCGCGCTGACCCGCCCGACCGGCGCCGCCGCCGCGGTCGCTCTCGGCGTGGCCGCGCTGCTGGCCGTCCGCGAGTCGCGGGTCAAGGCGTGGCAGCCGATCACCGCCGCCGCCGTCGCGCTGGCCGGGGTGCCGCTGTTCCTGGCCTGGGTCGGCTGGCGGGTCGGCGACCCGGCGGCGTGGTTCCGGATCCAGGCCGCGGGCTGGGGCACCGCCTTCGACTACGGGTCGAGCACGGTGTCCTTCGTGGCCACGACGCTGAGCACGGGCGACAGCTGGGTGCCGGTCAGCGTCGCGTTGATCCTGCTGGCCGCCCTGGCCGCGGCCGGGGTCGCGCTGGCCCGGCGCCCGTGGCCGCCGCTGGCCGTGTACGGGGTGATCGCCATGGTGCTCGTCTACGGCCAGGCCGGGTTCTACCACTCGAAGCCCCGGCTGCTCGTGCCCGTACTGTTGACGCTGCTGCCGGCCGCGCTGGCCGTCGCCCGGGCCCGCCCGCGCGTCGCCGTGGTATCGATCGTGGCCTGGGCGTTGTTCGGCCTGTGGTACGGCGCCTACCTGGTCACCGTGTGGCCGTACACCTTGTGACGTTCCTGAGGAGACGCCGTGCCTGAGCTGCCCGAGGTCGAGACCGTACGCCAGGGCCTGGCCAAGTGGGTCACCGGCCGCACGATCGGGACCGTCGAGGTGCATCACCCGCGGGCGATCCGCCGTCACCTGACCGGCGACGCGCACTTCATCGCCCTGCTGACCGGGCGCACGATCACCGACGTGTCCCGCCGCGGCAAATACCTGTGGTTCCCGCTCGACTCGGGCGACGCGATCATCGGCCACCTCGGCATGAGCGGCCAGCTGCTCATGCAGCCGGCCGAGGCCGAGGACGAGAAGCACCTGCGGATCCGGTTCACGTTCACCGACGGCGGCCCCGAGCTGCGCTTCGTCGACCAGCGCACGTTCGGCGGACTGTCCGTCTCGGAGGACGGCGCCGAGCTGCCGCACGAGATCGCGCACATCGCCCGCGACCCGATGGACCCGTTCTTCGACGACGAGGCGTTCGTCGAGCGGCTGCGAGCCAAGCACACGGAGATCAAGCGGGCCATCCTCGACCAGACGCTCATCTCGGGTGTCGGCAACATCTATGCCGACGAGGCCCTCTGGCGGGCCCAGCTCCACGGCGCCCGGCTCACCGATCAACTGACCCGGCCCGCCGTACGCCGTCTGCTCGCCCACATCCGCGACGTGCTCGGTGAGGCCATCGTGGCCGGTGGCACCAGCTTCGACGAGCTCTACGTCAACGTGAACGGGGAGAGCGGCTACTTCGACCGCTCCCTCAACGCGTACGGCCGGGAGGGCGAGCCGTGCCACCGGTGCGGCACGGTGATCCGCCGGGAGCAGTTCATGAACCGCTCCTCGTTCACCTGTCCCCGCTGCCAGCCCCGCCCGCGAACGATCCGGCACTGACGTACGGGCTGGCGTCGGTGGCCAGCCCGAACCCGGCCCCGCGCCGGCCCATCAACCGGCGCGCGGCGGTGAGCAGGGCCGTCGGCACACCGTGGACGATGTGGCCGTCACCCGTCTTCGACCCGTCGCCGTCCCAGTTCTGGTACGCCTCCCACGGCCCCTCGAACGTGCAGATCCGCACGCCCAGGTCGCGGTAGAGCGGGTGGGTCGGCACCCCGGGGTTGAGCACCACCCGGTGCAGGCCGCGCCGGGCGGCCAGCCGCACGGTCAACGCGACCGGACCGACCCCGCCCGAGCCGGCCGGCGCCCGGTCGAGGAACAGGCCCTCGGCGCCGTCGGCCCGCCAGGCGTCCACATCGGCCAGCACGTCGGCCAGCGAACGGCTGCCCCAGTCCAGGTCGACCCGGCCCAGCGACTGGTGCAGCGAACGTCGCTCGCCGGGCGCCTCGCGGACGATCCAGGTGTCGCCGTCCAGCGGCAGCGAGGGCGACGGGTGGGCGTACGGGGGGAACAGGGTCTTCACGATGTTCTCCGGGGTTCGTCGGCGGTCGGTGCGGGCTGGGCGGTCAGGGCCACGACGAGCAGGCCGGCCAGGTGCGTGGCGGCGAGCACGGCGACGGCGTCCGGCAGGCGGCCGGAGGAGGGGAGGGGCAACATCGGCAGGAGCACGGTGACCAGCGGGGGCGCGGCGGCCAGGGTGGCGGCGATGCCCGTACGGGAACGGGCGGCCAGCAGATAGGTGACGGCGAAGACCCCGCCCAGCAGCGTCCCGCCGGCCAGCCCCAGCACCATGGCCGAGGTCTTGGCGGCCGGCAGCTGGTAGGCGGCCAGGGCCAGGGCGACCCCGACGGCGAACGGCGGCAGCAGCCCCACGATCGTGATGAGGGTGACGCTGCGGACGTGCTTGCGGTAGTCGGCGCCGTTCTCGGTCGTGTCCAGCCCGGCCTCGACCTGCCCGGTGTGCCAGCCGATCAACGCCTCCAGGATCGGCACGGCCAGCAGCAGCGGCAGCCAGAACGGGGCCGTCGAGCCGGACGGACCGGCCTGCCAGACCAGCCCCACCAGCACCGCCTGGGACGCGCCGATCACCAGGTAGCCCCCGCCGCGGCGCAGGTCGGCCGGGCTGAGCCGGGTCCGCCGACCGCCCGCGCCGGGCAGCAGCACCGGCTGGAACGCCCGGACCAAAACCACCACGATGGCCGCGGGCAGCAGCAGGCCGACCTCGGCGGTGCGGCCGATCCACGGTTCGGCCAGCGCCGACGCGGCCAGCAGCCAGCACGGCAGGCTCCACACGACGATGGCCGCCTCGGACCGGGTGACCAGCGCGGCGGTCACCGTGGCCAGCGTGCCCAGCCCGCCCAGCCCGATGATCAGGGCCAGCCCGCGGTAGGGGCCGACCAGCGCGTGCGGCGCGACCCAGACCAGCGCGCACCACAGCCCGGCCACCGCCGCGAAGCCGCCGCCGACCCAGCGCGCCGCCGCGGACGGGCCGGCCCGCCGCGCGACCGAGACGCCGGTGCAGGTCAGGGCCTGGGCCGCGGCCCAGCCCAGCAGCAGGGTGGCCAGCGGCACCGGCCACGGCACCGCGGCCAGTGGCTCGGCGGCGGCCGCGGCCACGCTGAGCGGGGTCAGGTAGAGGGCGCAGCGCACGAACGCGGCCCGCAGGTAGGACCGGCGGGCGGGGGCCCGGTGCGAGCGGGTGGGCGCCGGTTCCTCGGGCGGCGGCGCCGGGGTGTGCGCGACCTGGTCAGAGGTGATCAGCGGCGGCAGGCTGTGCCGGGGACCGGCCGGCGGGCGGCGCCGCGGACGCCGGGGAGCCGTGCGGGTGCGTCCGGGCGTGATCGTCATCCGTCCTGCCTTTCACTGACCAGCCAGCGCATGGTGACCGGCGGCTCGGCCCGCGGGGCCGGGACGGCCAGCGCCAGCTCGAACGAGGGCGGCGGGGGTGGCGCCGCGAGATCGGCGTAGAGCTCGCCGTAGACCCGGACCACCCGGTCCTGGGTGAAACGGGTCAGCGCCCGCTGCCGGGCGGCCTCGCCCAGGGCCCGGCGCCGCTCAGGGGCCCGCAGCAGGTCGACAATGGCGATGGCCAGTTCGGCCGGGTCATCCGGCTGCACCAGCACCCCCGCGTCGCCCAGCGTCTCGGCGGCCGGACCGACGTCGACCCCGACCACCGCGCGGCCCGACATCATGGCCTCGACCAGGCGGTAGGGCGGATCGGCCGGACCCGGCACGTGGGCCACCACGTGACCCCGGGTGTACCGGTCGCCGCGTCCGGCGGGCAGGGGGTGCAGGCGTACGGCCCGGCCCAGCCCGGTGCGCTCGATCTGCTCGGCGCAGTGGTCCTCGTGGGCCGCGGTCACCCCGACCAGGTGCAGCACGGCTCCCGGCACGGCCGCCACGACCTGCTCGAACGCGGCCAGCAACGGGGTCAGGCCGCTGTCCGGCCCGCCGCTGCCGGCCCAGACCACGGCCGGACCCGACTCGGGCTCGGCCGTCTCCGGATACTGCGACGGGTCGACCCCGGGCGGCACCTGGACGAGCCGGCCCGTCTCGGCGCCGTGCCGCAGCGCCCAGCCGTGGTGGTAGGCGCTCAGCGGCGCGATCAGCCCCGCCTCGGCGTACCCGGCGCCGGCGACCGACTCCCGGAACCGCCGCAGCACGGTCCGGACCGCCGGCGACAGGCGCTCCTCGTGCGGCTTGTGCCGGGCCACGGGCGCGCGGGCCTCGGTCAGCAGCAGCGGCACACCCGTCCGCCAGCGCCCACCCAGGGCCGTGAGCAGCGGAGTCGTGCCCCCGATGCAGTGCACGAGATCCGCCTCGGGCAGCTCCACGGCAACCGCGCCGAGCGCGTGCCGCAGCAGGGTGGCCGCGGTGCGGGCGTCGCGCATGCTCAGCCGGGGCAGCGAGTCGCCCGTGCGCCAGGCCTCGAGCAGCGCGTCGCCCAGCGGCATCGTGGCCAGCACCTCCGGGTGCTCGGCGACCTGCCGCAACCCGTCGGCGAAGACCGGCCCGTCCTGTCCGATCAGCCCTCGGCACAGCCCCGAGGCGGCCCTGCGACCCAGCTCAGCCTCGGTGCGACGGCGCTCGTTGCGCTCGTTGCGGCTCTCGCTCCTCTCGATCTTGACCTTGGCCGCGCCGGCGATGGCCACGGCCCGGGACGAGCCGACGTTCAGCGGCAGCGGGTAGGCGGGGGCGGTCGGCGGTTCCCGGTCGGTCACGGTGAGCAGCTCGAAGCGGAAGCGGCGCAGCCCCTCGACGAGGCTGCGGCACCAACCGCTCAGGGCGTCCCGCCGGTACGGGTACCCGCCGCCGGTGAGCATGCAGATGCGCTCGCGCGGCGGGGTCGGATTCACGATGGGGGCAACGAAACAGCACCCCCGAGGCAGGGGAGGCTGTCGGGTAGGCGACAGATTTACGCAACATTTACCCGATTTGCCGCCCTATTTGTCCGTTTAGGCCGGATCTCCTGCTCTCGCGGTTGGTCGTGTTGGGCGGCTGCCTGTGGACAACTCGGGGTGGATCTTGTTCGGCGGGCTACGGTTCGGCCACCACCTCCCCCTCCCATGAGGGTGGGCCGTGGGGCCGGCTGCGGGTGGGTCGTGTGGCGGCGCCCGGGGCTCGCGTGGCGTTCAAGATCGTCATGAGGCGTGCCAACTTCGGCCGGGTTTCCGGCGTCCTCCGGGGCCGACCGGCCGCTCGCTTCCGCTGTCAAGAGGCTGTTTGGCCTGATGACGGCCCTGAGGGTGGCATGATTCACTGCTTCGCCACGGCCGGACGCCGCCCCAGCGCTTGACGGAAACTGGGTATCGGCGGACTATGGAGGAGTCGCCAGTCGCGCCTACTCGTGCCCGGTTCCAGTTGGGTTCGAGCTAATCAGCACCTTGAGTTTACTTTCCTAGGGTGCATGATTCTGTGCCCAAGCGTGCCCTTGAGCATAGTTCTGCGTGTCTGTGCGCGCGTTGGTCGGCCTCTCCGGCAACGCTTTCCATAAAGAAGAAGCAGTGCTTCTCAAGGAGTCACCATGGCGAAGGCCCTCTTTGGCCACGTAGGCGCGGCGCCCGATCGGCGCCTGCTCGACGAGGTCACCCGTCTGCGTTCCAGGGTGCAGTCCCTGGAGTTCGAGGTCACCCGCTTGCGGGCGGAAAACGATCGCTTGGCCGCGGCTGCCGCCGAGGCTGACGATTTCGCGCGGCTGACCGAGCCCGCTCTGACCTGAGTTCCGTCCGGCCGCCTCGACACGGTGGCGGCCACTGCAATCCCCTCGGACCAAACGAAGCACCAAAGACGCACCCCGAAATCGCGCGCCTCCACTCCGTGGCGGCGCGCATCTTTTTGTCCGGTTTCGGGGCGCGCGGAGCGGCGATTACGGCCGCCGGTGCATGCCGGGGGTAGTCTGCGCCGAAGCAGAAGACGACCGACCCCCGGAGATCCGTGCACCTCAAGAGCCTGACGGTCAAGGGCTTCAAGTCCTTCGCCTCCGCGACGACGCTGCGGCTGGAGCCGGGCATCACCTGTGTGGTGGGCCCCAACGGCTCCGGCAAGTCCAACGTCGTCGACGCCATCGCCTGGGTTCTCGGCGAGCAGGGGGCCAAGGCCCTGCGCGGCGGCAAGATGGAGGACGTCATCTTCGCCGGCACGTCGGGCCGGGCGCCGCTGGGCCGGGCCGAGGTGACGCTCACGATCGACAACAACGACGGCGCCCTGCCGATCGAGTACACCGAGGTGTCGATCACCCGCCGCATGTTCCGTGACGGCGCCAGCGAGTACGAGATCAACGGGAACGCCTGCCGGCTGCTCGACATCCAGGAGCTGCTGAGCGACTCCGGCATCGGCCGCGAGATGCACATCATCGTCGGCCAGGGCCGGCTCGACGCCATGCTGCACGCCAAGCCGGAGGATCGCCGGGCCTTCATCGAGGAGGCGGCCGGCGTACTGAAGCATCGCAAGCGGAAAGAAAAAGCGATCCGCAAGCTGGACGCGATGCAGGTCAACCTCAACCGTCTCACCGACCTCACGGCCGAGCTGCGGCGCCAGCTCAAGCCGCTCGGCAAGCAGGCCGAGGTGGCCCGGCGCGCGGCCGGCATCCAGGCCGACCTGCGCGACGCCCGGCTCCGGCTGCTCGCCGACGACCTGCACACGCTGCGCACCACCCTCGACAAAGAGATCGCCGACGAGTCGGCCATGCGCGACCGCCGGGGCCAGGTCGAGGACGAGAACCGCGAGGTCCAGCGGCACCTGGCCGACCTCGAGCTGGCCCACGCCGAGGACGCGCCGCTGCTGCAGGCCGCCCAGGACACCTGGTACAAGCTGTCGGCGCTGCAGGAACGCTTCCGCTCGACCGAGCAGCTGGCCGCCGAGCGGCAGCGCCACCTGGCCGCCACACCCGACGAGGAACGGCCCGGCCGCGACCCCGACCAGCTCGTGGCCGAGTCGGAGCGGGTGCGCGAGCAGGAGGAAGAGCTCCGCGAGGCGCTCACCGACGACCAGATGCGCCTGGCCGAGGCGATCGAGCACCGCCAGGAGCTGGAGCGTCAGCTGGCCGGGGCCGAGGGCGCACTGCGGACGGCGGCCAAGGCGATCGCCGACCGCCGTGAGGGCCTGGCCAAGCTGACCGGCAACGTCAACGCGGCTCGGGCCCGCACCGAGGGCGCGACCGACGAGATCGAGCGCCTCGCCGCCGCCCACACCGACGCGATGATGCGGGCCGAGACCGCGCAGGGCGAGGTGGACGCCGTCGCGGCCGAGTCGTCCGAGGCCGACCGGGGCAACGTCGAGCTCGACGAGCGGCACGCCGAGGCGGTCGAGGAGCACGACCGGGCGGCCGCGGTCGTCAAGGAGCTGTCCGACGCCGAGCGCGCGGCCGAGAAGGACGCGGCCAGCTGGAAGGCCCGCGAGGAGGCGCTCGCCCTCGGCCTCAAGCGCAAGGACGGCGCCGGGGCGCTGCTGGCCAGGGCGGGCGAGGTGCCCGGACTGCTGGGCAGCCTGGCCTCGATGCTCACCGTGCAGCCCGGACACGAGGCGGCGCTGGCCGCGGCGCTGGGTTCGCTGGCCGACGCGGTGGCGCTGTCCGGCGTGGACGAGGCCGTCGAGGCCATGCGCACGCTCAAGATCGCCGACGCCGGGCGGGCCGCGCTGGTCGTGGCCTCGCCGGCCGGGCCGGGCATGCAGGGGTCGCTCGACGCGCTGCGCCCCGCGCTGCCCGCGGGGGCCGTGTGGGCGCCCGACGTGATCGGCTGCCCGGACGACGTGCGCCCGGCCCTCAACCGGGCGCTGCGGGACGTCGTACTGGTGCCGGACCACGCGGCCGCGGTCGCGCTGATCGGATCGAACTCGGAACTGCGCGCGGTCACTCCCGACGGGGACGTGCTGGGGGCGTACGCCGCCGCGGGTGGTTCGGGCAAGGCCACCAGCTACATCGAGGTGCAGGCGGCGGTCGACGAGGCCCGGTCCAAGCGGACCGGCGCCGAGCAGTCGATCGTGGAGCTCAAGGACCAGCTGGCCCAGGCCCGGGCCGAGGTGGCCAAGCACAAGGAAGCCGTCAACGTCACGGCCGCGGCCAAGCGGGCCGCCGAGGGCGAGCGCAACGCGGCCGCCCGCCGGCTGGCCGAGCTGGGTGCGGCGGCCCGGTCGGCCAAGGCCGAGACCGAGCGGCTGGGCGCGGCCCGGCAGAAGGCCGAGTCGGCCCGCGAGGCCGACCTGATGCGGGTGGCCGAGCTGGAGGAGCGGCTGCGCCTGGCCGAGGCCACCCCGATCGACGAGGAACCGTCCACCGAGGAACGGGACACGCTGGCCGCCCTCGTGCCGCAGGCCCGGCAGAACGAGATGGAGGTCCGGCTCGCCGTTCGTACGGCCGAGGAACGGGTCGCCTCGATCGCCGGGCGGGCCGATTCGCTGCTGCGTCAGGCCAACGCCGAACGACAGGCCCGGGAGCGGGCGGCGGCTCGTCGCGCGGCCCGGGCCCGGGGCGCCGAGATCGCCCGGGCGGTCGCACTGGGTGCGGCGGCCGCACTGGCCCGCGTACGGGTGTCTCTGGTGGCCGCAGTTGAGGTCCGCGACGAGCTGGCCCAGGCCCGCACGTTGCGCGAGGCCGAGCTGCAAGAGGTCCGGGCCGGGGCGAAGCGGCTGGTCAGCGAGCTGGAACGGCTCACCAGCGAGGTCCACCGGGACGAGGTGGCCCGGGCCGAGCAGCGGATGCGCATCGAGCAGCTCGAGGCCAAGGCGGCCGAGGACTTCTCGCTCGACGTCGACACGCTGATCACCGAGTACGGCCCCGAGCAGCCGGTGCCGCCCACGCAGGCCGAGGTGGCGCAGGCCGAGAAGGACGGCAAGCCGGTGCCCGAGCCGGTCCCGTTCCACCGGCCGACCCAGGAGAAGCGGGGCAACAAGGCGGAACGCGACCTGGCCCTGCTGGGCAAGGTCAACCCGCTCGCGCTGGAGGAGTTCGCGGCCCTCGAGGAGCGCTTCAAGTTCCTCAGCGACCAGCTCGAAGACCTCAAGGCCACCCGCAAAGACCTGCTCACCGTGGTCAAGGATGTCGACGACCGGATCCTCGAGGTGTTCGCGTCGGCGTTCGAGGACACGGCCCGCGAGTTCGAGCTCGTCTTCCAGGTGCTGTTCCCGGGCGGCGAGGGCCGATTGGTGCTGACCGACCCCGAGGACATGCTGACCACCGGCGTCGAGGTCGAGGCCCGCCCGCCCGGCAAGAAGATCAAGCGGCTGTCGCTGCTGTCCGGTGGCGAGCGCTCGCTGACCGCGGTGGCCATGCTGTGCGCGATCTTCCGGGCCCGCCCCTCGCCCTTCTACATCATGGACGAGGTCGAGGCCGCCCTCGACGACGTCAACCTGGGCCGGTTGATTACGCTCTTCGCGCAGCTGCGGGAGAAGAGCCAGCTTTTGATCATCACGCACCAGAAGCGCACCATGGAGGTAGCCGACGCCCTGTACGGCGTCACCATGCGCGCCGGTGTCACCCAGGTGATCAGCCAGCGGCTCAAGCACGACCCAGAGGAGTAACCCCGAATGACGCGCGACCGCGCCCAGGCCCTGCTCATCGACCTGGACGGCGTGCTGCGCCGCTGGGACCCGGCCCCGATGATCGCCGTCGAGGTCGAGAACGGCCTGAAGCCGGCCGCCCTGCTCGAGACGGCGATGTCGTGGGACATCTACCGCCCCGCGATGGCCGGCGAGATCACCGACGCCGAGTGGATGAAGCTGGTCGCCGACCGCCTTCCCCTGGAACCCGAGGTGGCCGCGGCAGCCGTCGCGCAGTGGCAGTCGTACCGGGGCGAGCCCGACCCCGAGGTGCTGGCGTTCGTCCGCGAGGTGCGGGCGGCCGGCCGCAAGGTCGGCCTGGCCACCAACGCCACCGACCGCCTGCGCGCCGATCTCGACACGCTGGGCCTGGCCGACGAGGTCGACGTGGTGGTCAGCTCGTGGGAGATCAAGACCCACAAGCCGGCCCCCGAGTTCTTCGAGAAGGCCTGCGACCTGATCGGCTTCCCCCCGAAGCTCGTGCTCTTCATCGACGACGACGACCGCGCCGTCCGCGGCGCCCGCGCCGCCGGCCTCTCGGCCTACCGCTGGTCCGGCCCACAGCACCTCGACTACCTGCGCAAGGCCCTCGACCTCTAGCGGGGGTAGGGGACCTCCGCGACCTGGAACAGGTTGCCGTCTTTGTCGGTTCCCTCGACCTTGGCGGTGGCCTGTGGGCCGGTCAGGAGCAGGGTGCTGATGGCGTTGCCGAAGTAGGGGCCGGCCAGGCGCTTCCAGCGCCAGGCGGGGCGGCGGACGCCGGCCGAGCGGGCGATGCCCTGGACGCCGCGGGCGGCCGCGCGGGACCAGCTGAAGCGCATCAGGGGGCGCATGAAGGCCGGCACCTGGTTGTGGACGGGGGAGCAGGTCAGCTGCATGACGGGGGTGGCCATCAGGGTGCCGAAGTCGGCCTCGGCCACGTACGAATGGTGGACGTCGCCGGAGAGGACGCTGATCGAGGCGGGGGCCGCGTAGGCCCCGCCCGCGCCGACCCGGTGACCGGGGGAACCCGTGCCGCCCTCGCCGAGGCGGCGGAACAGTTCGCCCAGGGCGTTGAACGAGCGGCTGAACGCGGCCCAGTGTTCCAGGTCGACGGCCCGGCGCAGCTTCTCGGCGGTCCGGGCCACCCAGGGGCGGTTGGAGGCGGCCGTGCTCTCGTTCCACGCCTCCAGGTAGTGGATGGCCGGCGGCATCAGCCAGGGCAGCGAGCTGCCGACGACCAGGTGGTCGTAGTCGCCGTGGGCCTGGTCGACGAACCAGTTCCACTCGGCGGCGGGCAGCATCTCGCGGCGGTCGGGGGTGAGCACGCGGCTGCAGCGGTTGTCGAGCATGACCAGGCGGGTGCGGCCGATGTCGAGGGCGTAGCTCCACTGGTAGACCTGCTCGGCCGTGTCGACCGTGCGGCCGAACTCGTGCAGCAGGTCGGTGGCGTCGTCGACCGTCGTCACCTTCTGGAACAGCGGGTCGGTGGCCAGCTCGTCGGGGCTCATGTTGCCGAGGTGCTGATAGACCCAGTACGAGGCCAGGCCGCCGGTGATGCGCTCTTCCCACCAACTCTGCTGGTTCATGTCCTGGCGCCACGACTCGGAGGTGTTCCAGTCGTCGATCATCTCGTGGTCGTCGAAGATCATGACCGTCGGCACGGTGGCGAACAGCCAGCGCACCTCGGGGTCGCGCCACGACTCCAGGTAGAGCTTCGTGTACTCCTCGAACGTGACCACCTGGTCGGTCGGGCCGTCGTGACCGGCGGCGCGGCGGCGGCGCAGGAAGCGGCGCACCTTGGCCGAGGTGTTGTCGGCGTAGACCTGGTCGCCCAGCAGCACGATCACGTCGGGCCGCAGCTCGGGGTTCTGCGGGTCGGCCATCAGGCGCCGGGCGTACGCGTCGAGGGCGTCGGGCGGCAGCCTGCGGGTGGTGGCGCTGGGCGTCGCCTCCCGGCACGACCCGAAGATCATCCGTACGGGGGTCTCGGCGTCCGCGGCCGGCCGGGTGTGGATCGAGGGCGGCGGGTAGCTCGACTCGGTGCTCGGCCACACCTGGCGGTCGTCGAGCAGCACCTTGTACGTGCTCGAGGCGCCCCGCCGCAGGCCCTCGACCACGACCAGGGCGTAATGATGCCCGTACGCCGCGAAGGTCGGCGCCGAGCCCGCGCCCCCGCCCTCGGCCTCGACGTGCACGTAGGCCGGCTCGGAGGTCTCGACCCAGATCGTGGCGCGGTCACCGACCACCCGCCGCAGCAGGGGGCCGACGAGCAGGTGAGCGGTCACTGGGCGTACGCCGGGGTCTGACGCATGGGAGAGCCTCCACGCTGATGTTTGTTGAGGGGCGCTCCATCCTCCGTCACATGTGCCGCAGGTCGCCACTCCACGGCCGACGCCACACGCAGCCGGGCCATCTGTCAGGATTTCGGCTATGGAATACGTGGTCGCCGCAGTCATCCTGCTCGTCGTCCTGCTGGCCGGCGCGATCGGCCTGGTGGTGCCGCGCATGCGCCGCCGTGAGCTGCCGCCGTCGTCGACCGGTGGCGACACGGCGACCCTGGAGCGGCCGTCCGCGGCGGAGCCCGGGGTCGAGACGCCGCCCCTGGTCGTCCCGGCCGAGGCCGACGAGGGCCTGCCGCCGCTCATCGTCGAGGAGAAGCCGGCCGAGAAGGCCCCCGAGCTCGATCGGCCCGAGCCCACGGCCGGTCGCCTGGTGCGCCTGCGGGCCCGCCTGGCCCGCTCGCAGAACGTGTTCGGCAAGGGTCTGCTCAGCGTGCTCTCCCGCGACCACCTCGACGAGGACGCCTGGGAAGAGATCGAGGACAGCCTGATCAGCGCCGACGTCGGGGTCGAGGCGACCCAGGTCATCGTCGGGCGGCTGCGCGAGCGGGTCCGGGTGCTCGGCTCCCGCACCGTGGCCGAGGTGCGCGAGCAGCTGGCCGAGGAACTCGTCTCGGCGCTGGAGCCCGAGATGGACCGCACCCTCAGGACCACCCCGCACGACGGCCGGCCCGCGGTGATGCTGGTGGTCGGGGTGAACGGCGCCGGCAAGACCACGACCTGCGGGAAGATCGGCCGGGTGCTGATCGCGGACGGGCGTACGGTGCTCTTCGGCGCGGCCGACACGTTCCGCGCGGCCGCCGCCGACCAGATCCAGACCTGGGGCGAGCGGGTCGGCGCCGAGACCGTGCGCGGGCCCGAGGGCGGCGACCCCGCCAGCGTCGCGTTCGACGCGGTCAAGCGGGGCATCGACACCGGCATCGACACCGTGATCGTCGACACCGCGGGCCGCCTGCAGAACAAGGTGGGCCTGATGGACGAGCTGGGCAAGGTCAAGCGGGTCGTCGAGAAGCACGGCCCGGTCGACGAGACGCTGCTCATCCTGGACGCCACGACCGGCCAGAACGGCCTCGAGCAGGCCCGCGTGTTCACCGAGGTGGTGGACGTGACCGGCGTCGTGCTGACCAAGCTCGACGGCACCGCCAAGGGGGGAATCGTCATCGCCGTGCAGCGCAAGCTGGGCATTCCCGTCAAGCTGGTGGGGCTGGGCGAGGGCCCGGACGACCTGGCCCCGTTCGAGCCGGCCGCGTTCGTCGAGGCTCTGCTTGGCAGTGCCGCGTAATCTCGAAGTTCGAGCGAAGTAGTAGGGGGAGGTGTTGACGTGACTCAGGAGCGGGAGGTTCCGCTGCACGGCGGGAACGTCAGCACCGTCTCCAAGGTCGGCGACACCGTGCGGCGCAACTCCGGGCCGTGGACGCCGGCCGTGCACGGCCTGCTCAACCACCTCGAGCGGGTCGGTTTCACCGGCTCGCCGCGGGCTCTGGGCATGGACGACAAGGGCCGCGAGGTGCTCTCCTACCTCGACGGCGAGTGCGGCGAGTACCCGCTGGCCCCGCACTGGGTTACCGAGGAGGCCCTGGTCACGGTAGCCACCATGCTGCGGATGTTCCACGACGCGCAGTACGGCTTCGTGCCCCCGCCGGGCGCGGTCTGGCGCTCGTTCGGCCCGCCGCCGCCCGACACCGAGGTGATCTGCCACCACGACGCCGCCCCGCACAACGTGGTCTGGCGGCCCGACGGCACCCTGGCGCTGATCGACTTCGACCTGGCCTCGCCCGGCGCGCGCATCTACGACGTGGCCTACGCGGCGTGGACCTGGGTGCCCCTGTTCAGCGACCGGGACTCGTACACCCTGGGCTGGAAGAGGCCGAACCGGCCGCGCCGCCTGCGGCTGTTCGCCGACGCCTACGGCCTGATCCCGCGCGACCGGCACCGGCTGGTGCGCACGATCCGCAAGCGCATCGTCGACCACGTCGAGGGCATCCGGCGGATGGCGGCGGCCGGCGACCCCGCGTTCGTTCGCATTGTTCACAAGGGTCATCTACGTCGGCCGATGCGTGACCTCAGGTTGCTCGACTACGAGCGGCACACCCTGGAGTACGCCCTCCGCTGAGCGGGGGCTTGTGAGAGTTTCTTCACACGTACGAAACAGTCCGTCACGCGCTGGAAATCGCGCGTAGACCGTGCGTGAAACCTCGGAGCGGAAGTCTCTCGTCACGAAACCGGCCGACCGGCGATGCCGCCCTTGGCTGCGTGTGAGACACCTTCATTCCGAGAGGAGGCAGCGTGGAGATCGACACCGGCAATACCGCTTGGTTGCTCCTGTCGTCTGCGCTCGTTTTGCTCATGACTCCGGGTCTGGCGCTGTTCTACGGTGGCCTCAACCGGTCCAAGGGCGTTCTGAACATGATGCTGATGAGCTTCTCCGCCATCGGCCTCATCTCGATCCTGTGGGCCCTCTACGGGTTCTCGCTCGCCTTCAGCCCCAACGGCTCCGAGGGCCTCAACAACATCATCGGCAACTGGGGTTACGCCGGCACCAGCACCAGCTGGGTCGGTGACATGTGGGGCGAGACCGGCATCCCCACCTATGTCTTCATGGCCTTCCAGATGATGTTCGCCATCATCACGGTCGCCCTGATCAGCGGCGCCGTCAGCGACCGCTTCAAGTTCGCCGGCTGGGTGCTGTTCGCGTTCGGCTGGTTCACCCTGGTCTACGTGCCTGTGGCCCACTGGGTCTGGGGCGGCGGCTTCATCGGCGCCCAGATCAAGGCGCTCGACTTCGCCGGTGGCACCGCGGTGCACATCAACGCCGGCGCCGCGGCCCTCGCGCTGGCGCTGATCCTCGGCAAGCGCATCGGCTGGCCGCGCGAGAACATGCGCCCGCACAACGTGCCGTTCGTGGCCCTGGGCGCCGGCCTGCTGTGGTTCGGCTGGTTCGGCTTCAACGCCGGTTCCGAGCTGACCGTCGACAGCACCACGGCTGTCGCGTTCGTCAACACGCAGCTCGCCACCGCGGCCGCCGTGGTCGGCTGGCTCGTGGTCGAGTGGATCCGGGACCGCAAGCCCACCCTGGTCGGCGGTTCCTCCGGCGCCATCGCCGGTCTGGTCGCGATCACCCCGGCCTGTGGCTTCATCGCCCCGCTGCCGGCCGTGCTGCTCGGCCTCATCGCCGGTGCGGTCTGCGCCCTGGCCGTGGGCCTGAAGTACAAGTTCGGCTACGACGACTCGCTCGACGTGGTCGGCGTGCACTTCGTCGGCGGCTGGATCGGCTCGCTGTTCATCGGCCTGTTCGCCACCACCGACGTCAACGGTGCGATCACCGACGTGCTCGGCGCGTCCGAGGGCCTGTTCTACGGCGGCGGCGCGACCCAGCTCGGCCGCCAGTTCGCCGGCAGCCTGATCGTCACGGTCTACTCGTTCGCCATCGCCGCGGTGCTCGCCCTGATCCTCAAGGCCGTCAAGCTCGGCCGGGTCAGCGAGGAGGCCGAGGTCGGCGGCATCGACATCGCCGACCACGGCGAGTCCGGCTACGACATCACCCCGGCCGGCGGTTCCGGCGGGGGCGGCGCGTTCGCCATGGCCGGCCTCAAGCCCGGCGCGGGGGTGGACGCGGACGGCAAGGCCGACGTCAGCCAGAAAGTCGCCGGTTAGATAGCCCCATGACTGCACCGATGGAAGGACTGAGCATGAAGCTGGTGACCGCGGTCATCAAGCCGTACCAGCTCGACGCGGTGAAGGAGGCTCTGCACGCCTTGGGCGTCAGCGGCCTGACCGTGAGCGAGGTACAGGGCTACGGGCGGCAGAAGGGCCACACCGAGGTGTACCGGGGAGCCGAGTACACGGTGGAGTTCCTGCCGAAGATCAAGGTCGAGGTGGTGACCGACGAGATCGACGTCGACAAGATCGTCGACGCGGTCGTCACGGCGGCCAAGACCGGCAAGATCGGTGACGGGAAGGTCTGGGTCACGTCGGTCGACGACGTCATCCGGGTCCGGACCGGCGAGCGCGGCCTCGACGCGCTCTGATCTGAACCGCATATGACACGCATGCCCAGCGAGCCGCCGGCCCCACCCCAGGTGCCGGTCGGCGGTTCGCTGGACAAGCTCCGTGAGCACATCGGCGCCGCCGCCCGCGACGAACGGGCCGCGGCGCTGAGCACCTGGCTGCGTGGGATGTTCCCCAGCCACCTGCCCGGGGTCAGCCTGGTCGCCGTCGGCGGCCTGGGCCGGCGCGAATGCGCCCCGTACAGCGACCTCGACCTCGTGCTGCTGCACAACGGCGCGGCCGGCATCGACCGGATCGCGGCCGCCCTCTGGTACCCGATCTGGGACGCCCGGCTCGGCCTCGACCACTCCGTGCGGACTCTGCCCGAGGCGCTCTCGGTCGCGCACGACGACGCGAAAGTCTCCCTCGGCCTGCTCGACGCCCGCCACGTGGCCGGCGACGCGGCCTTGACCAGCGAGCTCGTGACGGCGGCGGGCGACCAATGGCGGCGCACCGCGGTGCGGTTGCTGCCCCAACTCAAAGAGCTGACCACGGCCCGCTGGGCGGCCAACGGCGAGCTGGCCTTCCTGCTCGAGGGCGACCTCAAGGAGGCGGCCGGCGGGCTGCGCGACGTCACCCTGCTGCGGGCCATCGGCCGGGCCGGGGTGGCCGACACGATGCGGCCCGCGGTGCGCGCGGCCAACCTGCGGCTGCTGGACACCCGTGACGCGCTGCACCTGGCCGTCGGGCGCCGGATCGACCGGCTCGTGGCCCAGGAACGGGCCGCGGTGGCCGAGCTGCTCGACCTCGACGACGGGGACGCGCTGCTGCGCCGGGTCGCGGGGGACGCCCGTACGGTGGCCCATGCTCTCGACGACGCCTGGCGGGCCACCGACCGGCTGCGCAGCGGACGCCGCCGGGGCCTGCCGGCCGGGGCGCCGTCCCGCCGCCCGGTCGCGCGCGACGTGGTCGAGCAGGACGGTGAACTCGTGCTGGCCCGGACGGCGATCGGTCCCGTCCCCGACCCCAGCCTGTCCTTGCGGGTGGCCGCCGCGGCCGCCGTCACCCAACTGCCGATCGCGCGGGCCACCAGCGAGTGGCTGGCCGCGTTCTGCCCGCCGCTGCCCACCCCGTGGCCGCCCGCGGCCCGGGCCGCGCTGGTGTCGCTGCTCGGCTCCGGGGCCGGCCTGCTGCCGACCTGGGAGACCTGCGACCGGTACGGGCTGATCGACGCCTGGCTGCCGGAGTGGGCCCGGATGCGGAGCCTGCCCCAGCACCACCCCATCCACCGCTTTACCCTGGACCGGCACCTGGTGCAGGCCGCGTACGAGGCCACCGCCCACACCCGAGCGGTCGAGCGGCCCGACCTGCTGCTGATCGGCGCCTTCCTGCACGACGTGGGCAAGGGCCTGCCAGGTGACCACAGCATCGTCGGCGCCCCGATCGCCGCCGCCATCGCGACCCGGATCGGGCTGCCCCCGGCCGACGTGGCCACGATCGAGAAGATGGTCCGGCTGCACCTGCTGCTGCCCGACGTGGCCACCCGCCGCGACCTGAGCGACCCGATGACCATCTCGAGCGTGGCCGAGGCGGTCGGCGACAGCACCACCCTCGACCTGCTGCACGCGCTGGCCCGGGCCGACTCGCAAGCCACCGGCCCGGCCGCCTGGTCCGACTGGAAGGGCCGGCTCATGCAGGAGCTGGTCGGCCGGGTGCACACCGCGCTCGACTCGGGCGAGCTGCCCGAACCGCCGGCGCCCGACCCCGAGCTGCTGGAAGGCGGCTTGCCCGCCGTGCACCTGGACGGCGACCGGCTGGCCGTGGCCGCGGCCGACCGCCGGGGGCTGCTCGGTGCGGTGGCGGCCTGCCTGGCCATGCACCGGCTGGACGTGGTGGGCGCGAACGCGAGCACGGTGGACGGCCGGGCCATCGTCGAGTTCTTCACCCAGCCCCGCTACGGCACCCCCTACGACCCGGTGGCGCTCGCGGCCGACCTGCGGCGGGTGGCGGCCGGGGACGTGTCGGTGACCCAGCGCGTACGGGCCCGGGCGATGAGCGCCCGCGGCGGCACTGCCTCGCCCCGCGTGGTGTGGCAGCGCGACGTGGCGACCGACGCTGCCGTGCTCGAGCTGCGCGCGGCCGACTCGCCAGGCCTGCTCTACCGGGTGGCGACGGCGCTCGACGAGGCCGGGGCCGAGGTCCGCGCGGCCCGCATCTCGACCCTGGGCGGCGACGTCGTGGACGCGTTCTACCTGGTCGGGGCCTGGGCCGAGGCAACCCAGCGGGACCGGGTGACGGCGGCCGTGCTGGCCGCGGTCTGAAGATCGACGTCACCGTACGACCCGCGGGCGCGTTGACCGGGGCATGTCCGCTCCCCGTGCCGGCCTGCTCGATGATCATGTCGTGGCGGGCGGGCCCCGCTTCCGCCTCGCGCTGACCGCGACCGCCGCCCGCAACCGGTCGGCCGACGCCCGCGCCCTGCTGGCCCGGGCCGCCCTGGGCGAGCACGGCTCCCTCGACCAGCTGCTCGAAGCGGCGCGGGCCGGGGACCGGCGCTGGCTGCGCCGCCGGCGCCGCCGGATCGACCCCGGCCTGGTCGCCGCGCTGGCCCACACCCTCGGGCTGCAGGAGGAGACGGACGACGCGCTCGCGCTGTTCGAGCTGACCCGGCGGGCCTGCGGGGCGCGGGCCTTGTCACCGACCCATCAGGCCTTGCACGCACAGCTCGCGCTGGCCGTCGAGGGCCCGGCCCGAGCGCGCAAGCTGATGCGCCGCTATCTGCGGATCGGCGAGGGAGTTCGGGCCGGGCTGCGGGCCGACCTGCTCAACCCGTTCACCGGGCCGCGGCCGCTGGGCCCGTGGCGGGCCGCCATGCGGACGCTGGTGCCCGGCCTCGACGTGACCGAGGGCGACGGCGTGCCGTTCGACCGGCTGACCGCGGCCGCGCCCGCGCGGGTGGACGACTCGCACCGGGTCTCGGTGATCGTCACCGCCTACCGCCCGGACCGCGGGCTGATCACCGCGGTGCGCTCGATCCTGGCCCAGAGCTGGGCCAACACCGAAGTGATCATCGTCGACGACGCCTCGCCGCCGGAGTTCGAGCCGGTGCTGCGGGAGGCGGTCGCGCTCGGCGACCGGATCAAGCTGATCCGGATGCCCGTCAACGTGGGCACGTACGCGGCCCGCAACGCCGGCCTGGACGCGGCCGGCGGCGAGTTCGCGACGTTCCAGGACTCCGACGACTGGTCGCACCCGCGCCGGGTCGAGGCCCAGGTGCGGCCCCTGCTCGACGACCGGCGGCTGGTCGCCACCACCTCGGACGGGCTGGCCGTGACCGACCAGCTGCTGTGCACCCGGCCCGGCGTGCGCAGCGGGCGCTTCAACCCGTCGTCGCTGCTGCTGCGGCGCAGTGCCGTGCTGCGGACGGCCGGCTACTTCGACCGGCTGCGCAAGGCCGCCGACTCCGAGTACATCGGACGGATCCAGGCCGCGTTCGGGGCCGGGCGGGTACGCCACCTCGACTCGCCGCCGCTGGCGCTGATCCGGTTGTCGGCCGGGTCGCTGTCGCGGTCCGAGATCCGGGCCCACTGGATGCACCCGGCCCGCACCGCCTACATGTCGGCCTATCAGCGGCACCACCAGGTGATCGCGGCCCGGCAGGCCGGCGCGTACCGGCCCGCGGACGGGGCCGACCGGCCCTTCCCGGCCCCCGACCACCTGCTCGGCACCGTGCGGGACCGGGCCTACGACGTGCTGCTGGTGGCCGACTGGCGCTTCCTGGAGAGCACGCAGCGGACGGCCGTGGACGAGCTGCGGGCGCTGAGCTCGGCCGGGCTGCGGGTGGCGGTGGCCCAGCTCGACTCGTACCGGGCGCTCGAGGCGCGGCGGATGCCGTTCGCGGGGCCGGTGCAGGACCTGGTCAACTCGGGGGCGGTGGACCGGGTGGCGTTGGAGGACCGGGTCGAGGTGGCGCTGCTGGTGGTGCGGCAAGCGGCAGTTCTGCAATTCACCGGGGGGCTGTCGAGCGGTGTACGGGCTACTCGCGCCCTCGTGGTGGCCGACCGCGCGCCCGTACGCTCCGACGGCAGCGACCAGCGTTACGAGCCGGTGACGTGCACGGATGCGGTGCGGCGGCTGTTCGGGGCCGAACCGACGTGGGTGCCCGGCGATGCGGGGGTGCGGGCTGCCCTGCGTACGGTGGAGAACCTGGATCCGGACGACCTGCCGATCACCCTGATCACCACCGGTTGGACAGCCGACCGCACGGCGGGCACCGCCGTGGTCGGCACCGACCTGTGCGACGCCGCCAACTGGCCCCCGGACGTGACCGACAGCCTGGCCGTGTGCCGCCGGCTGCCCGACGCCGACGTCCGGGTGCGGCTGCCCGACCGCCCGGCCGGCTCGTGCGACGTCGCGATCGGGCCGACCTGGCTCGCCTACCAGGCCGCCGACCTCGGACCGAGGCCGTTCCTGCACCAGCTCGACTTCTATCTGCACTTCCCGCCGCGGGAGTCGGCCGAGTGGTACTCGCGCCCGGCCCTGGAGGCCGCGGCGATGGGCTGCGTGGTCGTGATGCCCCCGCGCTACCGGCCGTTCTACGGCGACGCGGCCGTCTATTGCGCCCGCAGCGAGGCGGATGCGTTGATCGCGCGCTACCGGGCCGACCCGGCACTGTTCGCCGAGCGGAGCCGGCGGGCCCGGGCGGCGGTCGCGGCCGCGCACGACCCGGCCCGGTTCGTCGAGCGGATCATGGGCCGGCTGCCCGCATTGCTGACGATCCCGTAACGGCCCGGGTCGGTCCAGCGTTGAGGTCGGTGTGCGCATGACCAGGTTCCTGAGGACCACCCGCACCGTCGTCCGGCGGCTGCGCGGGGCGTCCCGCCGTCAGCTGGCCGGCCTGGTGATCGGCCTGCTGGTGGCCGCGGGCGTGGCCGTCTCGTCCGGGGCGGGGCAGGCCGCGCTGGCCACCGGCCTGCTCGCGCTGCTGCTGGCGGCCGTGCTGGCCGGGGTGATCCACCTGTCCCGGCGGATGGCCCGGCTGCACCGCTCGAACCAGGAGGCCGTCCGCGAGCTGCGGGGCACGGTCGACCAGTTGCAGCGGCGGGTGATCGCGGCGGTCGAGAAGGAACGGCTCGCGGCCGGCGACCGCCACCTGGAGCTGACCGAGGCACTGGCCCGCACCGAACGGCTCACCGCCCGCGGGGCCGAGGTGCTGCTGCACGAGCAGAGCCGCGAGATCGAGGCCATGTTCCAGCTGTTCCGCGCGGTCACCCCGCGGGCGCCGATGCCGGCCGGGGGCGTGCTGCACCCGACCGACCTGCTGGGGCTGGTGCACCTCGCGCGCGAGCGCCGGCCCGGGCTGACGGTGACGCTGGGCTGCGGGCCGTCGACGGTCTGGCTGGGCTACGCGGTCGGGGTGAGCGGGGGCCGGCTGGTCGCCGTGGAGCACGACGAGAACCGGGCCATCCGGGTACGGGCGAAGGTGGCCGAGCACGGGCTGTCCGGGGTCGAGGTGCGGCACGTGCCGCTGGCCGAGCTGTCGGTCGACGGCCGCAGCGCCGACTGGTACGACGTGGACGCGCTGGACGGGCTCAGCGACATCGACCTGCTGCTGGTGGATGGGACGCTGACCCCGGCCGCAACCGACCCGCTGGCGCCCGCGCTGCACGTGCTGGGCCGCCGCCTGGCCCCGGCCGCGGCGGTCGTGGTCGACGACGAGCCGGCCCGGGTCGCGCCCCGGCAGGGCGGTGGGTTCGGGCTCACCGTGCGGCGAAGGCTGCCGGGCCGGTGGACCGCGCTGACCCACCCGCAGGCCACGGCTTCGACGGTGGGGTAGGAACACCGCTGCCCCGTCGCGGGGGACGACGGGGCAGCGGTACGCGGGATGGGGGAGATGGAGCGTCCCGCTTCCGGAGCGGCGGGGGCCGCTCCGAGTCTGTTCTGTGTGGCTTGTGCCCTTACGAATCGGTCGCGCCGGGGCCGGGTTGACGATTCGCCAGGTGCCAACTGGTCACCGATGAGTTGCCTTCAGTCCGGTTTATGGTCGGATGGGCCAGGTGGGAGACCCGTTCCGCGTAGAGCGCGTGGGTGTGGTGGCGGCGGACGTACGCGGCGCCACGGGCCGACTGGTCGCGCAGGGCCCGGCGGTTGGCGTGCAACCGCCGTACGGTGTCCGGCACCTCCTCGGGCGTGCAGTAGACCGCGGCGTCGCCGAACGCGGCCGCGTACCGGTAGGGCAGCACCGCCACGCAGCCCGCGGCCAGGGCCGTGAGCAGGTCCGGCCCCGGATCGGCGGGCTCGTCGTCGGGCGGCAGGTGCAAGTAGAAGTCGATCTGACCCAGGAACGAGCGCAGGCTGACGTCGCCCGGCCCGTAGACCAGCCAGCTGCGCGGCGGCCCGAACCGCCCGAACGAGCGGTCGGCGCTGCCCGCCGCGTCGAGCAGCCGGACGTCGAGCCGGGCCGACTCGGGCACCTCGTCGCGCAGCCGGCGCCACTCGGCCGGGCCGCCGCGGCAGTGCCGGCCCACCACCGGCCGGTCGGCCCGGGGCCCGCGCCGGTCGAGCCGCCACTGCGCGGCGTCGAGCGTGCTCGGCAGGTCGAGCCCGGCCACGGTCACCCCGGTCTCGGCGCTGAGCTGGCGGCGCCCGTCGGGGCCGGCCGGGGTCCAGAGCGGCCACTGGCCGAACAGCCGCTTGGCCGCGGTGGCCGCGGCCGGGACGACGACGGCGTCCTCGATCAGCACCCGCTGGGCCCGGACACCGCTGGGCTGGTCGGGGGCGTACTGCAGGACGTGGGCCGAACGGGCCACCACGAGCCGGGCCCGGGCGTCGTCGGCCAGCCCGATCTCGGTCAGCTCCCCGGTGTTGATCAGATCCTGGACCGCCGGGTCGAGGTCGCGCGGCCCCTCGCGCAGGTGGGGCAGCGCGTCCAGGTGCAGCAGCGCGGCCCGCTGACGGCGGGCGGCCAGGGCCCGGAGCTGGCCGATCCCGGCCGTCCCGGCGCCGCCGGCCGTGGTCCAGTCGCCGGCCAGCACCACGTCGTAGGCCCGGGCGCCGGTCTCGCCCCGGAGCCGGCGGGGCACGGCGAAGGCCCGCGGGCGGGTGGCGGGCTCGCGGCCGTCGCGCACGTGGGCGTGCCAGCGGCGGAACGCCGAGACGTAGGCCCGGGGCGCGTCGGTGTCGTCCGGGCCGAGCCGGGTCAGGGCCAGCGGCAGGCCGTTGACCGGCATCGTGGCGGCCGGGCCGAGGACGGCCTGGGCGCGCTCGGCGTACTCGTGGGCGGCTCCGGCCCGTACGGGATCGAAGTGACCGACCCGGCTCAGTGCGACCGCCCGCCGCAGCATCAGCGACGCCGGGCCGGGCGGGGTCGCCGGGTCCAGGCCGGGCCGGGTCACCACCAGGCCGGGCGTGACCGGCAGCGCGGCCGCCGTGGTCGAGAACAGCCGCTCGTCGGCCAGCAGGGGCGCCACCTGGCGTTCCAGCCGCAGCGGATGGGACCAGCCGTCGGGCTCGGGGAAGGTCACGAAGTCGCCGGTGGCCGCGTCCAGGCCGGCGTTGCGGGCGACGTACGGGCCGGCCCGGGCGACCATGCGGATCACCCGGACCCGGGGGTCGAGGGCGGCCGCGGCCCGCAGCACGGGCGCGAACTCGGTCGACGAGCCGTCGTCGACGACCAGGATCTCGTGGTTGGTCCAGGTCTGCCGGGTCAGCGACCGCACCGCGGTGAGCAGTTCCGGGCCGGGCTGCCAGGTGGTGACGACCGAGGTGATCCGGCGGTCGTGGCCGCGGCGTTGCACCGGGCCCGTGGTGAGGCGGTCGAACGGCCGGCCCGGCCCGTCGGGCACCTGCACCTTCGGGGCCGGCAGCAGGGTGGCCAGGTCGGCCCGGCCGAGGTCGACGGCGAGCGCGGCCCGGACCGGAGCGGGCACGTCCGGGTACTCGGCCAGCAGCGCCTCGGCCTGGGCGGGGTCGCCGGTGGCGTACGCCAGTTGGCAGTGCAGTCCTTGGTGGACGCCGGTGATCCCGCCCCGCTCGCGCAGACCGTCGAGCAGGGTCAACGCCTCGGACCAGTCCTCCGGGCGCAGGTTCTGCACGGCAATCACGCGGGCCAGCTCGCCCTCCGCCCACGGGTCGCCGGCCGCGCGGGACAACGGCTCCCGGGCCGCGACAGACCGGGCCGCCAGGGCCGCGACGGCGAGCGGGTGAGGTCCGGTGTCGCGCATGGTCCCCCTCGGTGAGAGCAATTCCGAGGTGATCAACGACTCGGGCGAATTGTCCGTATCGCCCTGTTGGCAAGTCTCGTTGACCAACCCGTGTACGACGTCGCCATCCTGTCCGACCTGCGGCACACCGGCGGCAGCGCGGCCAGCCTGGTCGCCGAGGTCGAGGCCCAGGCGACGGCCGGTCTGACCACTGTGCTGATCCACGCGCCGGAACCCGACCGGCGACCCGCCCGCCCCTTCGACCAGCGGATCGTCGCCTGCCTGCGCGACGGCCGGGCCGAGCTGGCCCACGACGACGACACCGATCTGGCGGCCCGGGTGCTGCTGATCCGCCGCCCCCAGGCCGTGGCCGAGGCGCCGCCGGTGCGGGCCGCGCACACCATCGCGGTGCTGGACGAGGCGCCGGCCGACTTCGCCGAGGTCCGCGCGCGGGTCGAGCGGCACTTCGGGCCGGACGTGGTGTGGGCCCCGGCCGACGCCGAGGTGCGCTCGCAGCTGCCGGGCGCGGTGCTCGCCGGCGCCGACTGGCCCGACAGCGGGCCCCACCTCGACCGCCTCGCCTCGCTGGGCGTCCTCCCGCGCGGAGTCGTGCCCCCGCCTCGGATCGCGCCGGCCCGGCCGACGCGGCACGTGCTGCTGGTCGGGGACGACATCGCCCGCTTCCGGGCTATCGCCCGCCACCTGCCCGGCGACCTGGAGGCCGTGGTCGTGGCCGGATCGACCGGGCTGCCCGACGCCCACGCGGCCGGGCTGCTCACCGAATACCTGCCCGCCCCGGCCGAACTGGGCGTGGCCGACGACCGCTGGACCGGCTTCGTCCGCGACCGCCTGCGGCACCTGATACAGCTCTACGGCCCGCGGGCCGTGCTGGTCGGCGGCGTGCCCCACGACGGCATCGCCGCCGCCGTGGCCGAACACCCCGATCCCCGCTGGTTGTGGCTGCGCCCGGCGATGTGGCGGCGCGGCACCGGCGGCCAGTGGGCAGCCCGCGGCGCGCTGTTCGCCGGCATCCTCGAACCGGGCGAGTTCGCCGCGGCCGGGGACGAGGGCTGGACCACCGCCGCCCGGGCCGGGGTGACCACTGTCGACCCGATCACCGAACTGCCCGCCCCGCGTCCCCGCCGCCCCGGCCCGGCGACCCTGCTCTGCCGCGGGGTGGAGGCCACTCTGCCCGGGTTCACGGTGGTCGAGGCCGGGCCGGAGCAGCTGGGCGCGGTCGGGCTGGCCGTTTCGCGGGCCGGCTACACGAGCTTCCACGAACTGCTCGGCGCCTGCGTGCCGACCGTCTTCGTGCCCGACCCCGACGGCGCCGACGACGAACTGACCCGGGCCCGCTTCGCCGCCGCGGCCGGGGTGGCGATCTGCGCCACCGACGACGACCAAGCGGCGGCCGCCCTCGAACGGCTGGCCGACCCGGCGGCCCGGGAGGCCCTCAGCCGCCGCTGCGCCGAGGTGGCGTTCGGCAACGGGGCGGCCGAGGCCGCGGCCTGGCTGGCCGGGCACTGTCAGCTACGATCCGAAGTGGAGGCCGGAAGTGTGCGATGAACCGGACGCGGCTGACCTGGCGGTCGCCCGCTGGGAGGTGGCCACGCTGACCGGGCGGTTGCGCTGCGTCGAGGACGAGCGCGACGCCGCCGTCCGCGACCGGGACCGCAACCGCGAGATCGTGCTGGCCCTGCGGCGCAGCCGCTCCTACCGGCTCGGCCGGACCCTGGTCGACCTGGCCCGCGACCCGATGCGGACCGCCCCGGCCATGGCCCGGCACTGGCGCCGGCCCCCGGCCCCACGCTCGCGGATCCGGGCCGCCGAGATGCCGGCCCGGATCTACGTGGCGGTCGGGTTGTCCCGGGCCGGCGCGCACGGGCTGATCCGGGCCCTGCGCCAGCGGGTGCTGGTCGAGGCCGACCACCTGCCGGTGATGGTGACCGACCAGCCGTCGCTGCGCCATCTGCAGGTGCCGGGCGTCGTGCTCGAATACCTGCCCGATCCGGCCACCTGGTCGCGGCACGAGCCCGGCTCGGACTGGGAGACCCTGCTGGCCGAACGGGTGGCCCAGCTGTGCCGCGATCACCGAGCCGCCCACGCCGTCGTGATCGACCCCCGTGACCCGCCCACCCTGGCCCGACTGCTCGTCACTGATCGAAGGGTGGGGTCGTTGGCTTCGGCATGAGCGCTCCGACGGTCGACGCCCCCGCCGCCCCGCGTGCCGGGATGCGCTTCGTCGTCGAGGGCCCGCCGGTCGGGGCGCTGTGGCGGCGGGCGCTGACCCGGGCCGTGCTGGTGCCCCTGCCGGTGCTGGCGCCGCTGGTCGCGCTGGCCCCCAGCCGCGACCACCGGTTCAACCTGTACTGGCACGGCGGCCTGTTCCGCGACGACCCGCTGCGGATCGTGCCCCACACGGTTGACTCGCTGCCCGGTTACCTGCGGCTCGGCAACTTCCGCCTGTTCGGCCGGATGCTCGAGAAGGCGCTGGACACGGCCGCGTACGCGCTGAGCGAGGTGCTCGGGCTGCCGGTGAACGTCGGGTTGCGGCTCGTCTCGTTCCTGTCGGCGGTGGTGTTGTGCGTTGTTGCCGTACTGCTGGCCGAAAGCGTCGTGGCCCGGGGCCGGCTGTTCCGGCGGGCTCCGTCCACTGTGGCCGCTGTCGTGCCGTTCGCAGTCGCGGCCGGGTTCGTGGCAGCCGGCGGATCCAGCCCGATCGTACTGTTCGGCGGGCTGTATCTGGCCTCGGCGGCACTGGTGCTCGGGGTGACGGCGGCGCTGTGCCGGGTTGATCCGGCCAAGCCGCTGCGGTGGTGGTGGGTGCCGTTGTTGCTGGTGGGTGGGGCGGCGCTGGCTGCTTTCAACGAGATTGCGTACCTGGCCCTGCCGCTCGCGACCGTGGCCGTGCTGGCCCGGGGTCGGCTGGTGCTGGAGTTGCCATTCGGCCGGTTGTTCACAACGGCGCCGGCCCGGGCGGTGGGGCTGCTGTGGGTCGGTTTCCTGCCGGTCTTCCTCGCGGTGCGGGTGGTGATCCAGCGCTACTGCTCGGCCGGCAATTGCTACAAGGGCTCGGATGTGCGGTTCGGGCCGGAAACCTTGGAAGCATTTCCGGTACGGGCCATTGCCTGGCTGCCGCCGCTGGCGTGGGACGCGGCCGCTCCGCGGGGGTCGTGGCTGGGCGGTCTGGTGCTTCTGGGAGCGCTGGGGGCGATCGGATGGCCGGCCTGGCGGGCGATCCGTGATCTGCCTCGGCTGTCGCAGGTCGGACGCCGCGGAGCGCTGGCGCTGGCGTTGACCGCGGGGACGTTGGTGCTGCTGGGAGCAGGGATGGGCTCGCTCAACGCCGACGTGCAGCAGCTGGTGAGTTCGGGGCGCTGGGGCTACGGCTGGCGCGATTCCGCGGTGACCACGACGGCGGGGGCGCTGCTGCTGGTGGCGCTGATCCACTTCGTACGAAAGCGGGTGGCCGCCGTTCTCGTGGCCGCTGTCGTTATTTTCGCCATGGCTGCGACGGTGTCGGCCGCGGCCAACAAACGCCAGCGCGACATCGCCATGACCAACCCCGCTGCCCGCCTGGCCGACCGCATCGCCGTCGAGATGGCCGACTTCGACCCGACCCCGGCCGGCGCCACCCGCCGCTGTGCCCTGCGCGCCGACTTCGTCCGCCTGCACCCCGATTCCCCGTTCTCGCTGCGCCGCTTCGACGAGTCCCTCGAGATCGCCTCCCGCCAACGGGCCGATGTGGCGTTCTGCCCGGGCGTAACCGGCTGACCCGTCCGGCGTTTGTCACCTTCGTGGAGGAGTGCTGATGCGCCGGTTGCGGAGCCTGACCCGCCGTCAGGTCGTCTCGGCCAGCGGGGCCGGTGTGCTCTGTGTGGCCGTCGCGGCGGCCGCGCTCACCGGGAACGTGGGCCTGGCCCTCACCCTGCTCGCCGTCTTCTTCACGATTCTCTTCGCGGGGCTGTTGCTGCTGGCCCGGCGACTGTCGGGGCTGCAGCGGATCCAGCGGCGGCAGCAGACCGACGCCCGCACGGTGCTCGACCAGACCCAGCGCCGCCTGCTCGCCGCGCTGGAGGAGCTGGTGTTGCACGCGGGGGACAGGCATGGCGAGGTGGCCGACCGGATGGGCGCCCAGACCCGTCAGGTCGAGGCCATCGTCCAATTGTTTCAGCAGGTCACGCCTCGGGCTCCGATGCCGCCGTCGGGTGGGGCGGCCGACCTGCTGGACGTGCTGCATCTGATCCGCACCCGGCGCCCCCGGGTGGTGCTGGAGCTCGGCGGCGGTGCTTCCACGGTCTGGATGGCGTACGCGATCGAGGAGTTCGGCGGGCGGCTCGTCTCGCTCGACCCGGACGCCCGGCGGGTCGAGCGGACCCGGGCCACGCTGGCCGCCCATCACTTGAGCGAGACGGCCGAGGTGCGGGAGGGGCCGGTGTCGCCGGAGGGGCTGGCCGACGTGCACGACGTGGGTCTGCTCGTCGTCGGCAGCCCGGTTGCCAAGGCGGACATGCCGCTGCTGACGGGCCGGTTGGGCGCGGTGGCCAAGGTCTTCCTGCGGGACGCGCCCGACTCGGCCGCGCGCTGGCTGGAAACGACGGAGGGCCTCACCCCGGAAGGTGAGGCCCTGCTGTCGTATCGCCGGGTGGTGCGGGAACTCAGTAACCGAACTCCTGCGTGAAGTAGGGGGTGCCGTTGGCCGCGTACGCGACGCCGACGCCGACGGTGATGGCCTTGCAGTTGAGGATGTTGGCGCGGTGGCCGGGGCTGGCCATCCAGCCGTTGACGACAGCGGCGGCCGAGGTGAAGCCGAAGGCCACGTTCTCGCTCAGCGGGCGGTTGTAGCCGGCGGCGATGGTGCGGGTGACGAAGGTCGAGTTGCCGGCGCCGGCGTGGCTCAGGGTGTTGGTGCGGGCCTGGTAGGCGCTGTGGCCCTGGGCCGAGCGGGTCAGGGCCGGGCTGACCACGACGGCCTTGCAGCCGTGGGCGGCGCGCTGCTGGTTGGTCAGCGTCGCGATGTCGCTCCGCAGCTGGGCCGAGCCGGTCACGGCGGCCTGGGCGGACGAGGCGAACGCGATCACGACGAGCAGGGTGGCGGGGATCATCGCGATCAGGGCCAGACGCTTGGTGATCGAAGAACGCATCGACTGCCTTCCGGTAAGCGGGCCCCGGTTGCTACCGGTGCGCTCACCGATCTAGTTCGGCGCTTGAGCCGGGGACTTGGTGGCCGGACCGCTGCCCTTCGGTTGCCGGTTGGTTATGCGGTTTCTGTGACCGCAGCGTGACGGTGCGTGTCGAAGATCGTTAGCCCCTGCAGAGAGCGCAGAAGGGGGCGACGGCCGTGCACGATGTGGCGATTCTGGCCGACTTCCGCTTCGCCGGGCCCGAGGTGGCGGCCGAGGTGCGAGCCCAGGCCGACGCCGCGCTGAGCACCGTGCTGGTGCACGTGCCGCTGCCGGACGACAAGCGGCCGCTGCCGTTCGGGTCGTCGGTCCGTGAACTGATCCGTGACGGCGTGGCCGTGCTGGCCCGCGACGACCAGCCGGTGCAGGCCCGCCTGCTGGTGATCCGGGGGCGCCGCCCGATAGTGGAGGACCTGCCCGACGTGCGGGCGCAGCGCACGGTCGCGGTCGACGACCCCGAGGGGCGGGTGGGCCGAGCCCACCTGCGCTGGCTGGCCAATTTCGGCATCCGGCCCCGGATCAGCGCGCCGGCCCGGCCGCGGGGCTCGGCCCCGGCCACAGCCACCCCGACGCGACGGATGTTGCTGGTCGGCGAGGACGAGGAAGCGCTCATCCGGCTGACCGCGATCGCCCGCCGGCTGCCGCCCGACGTGGCGCCGGTGATCGTCACCCAGTCCTCGGGCGCCGTGGACGGCTTCCTCACCGAGCACATCCCGTCCCGGGTGCTGCGGCGTGACCGCTTGGTCCACCTGATCGACCTGCACCGGCCCGAGGTGGTGGTGGTCGACGGTCACTGGCGCGACCGGCCCGTGGCGCCCGGTGTGCTCTGGGTCGGCGTGGGGCCGGCGGAGACCGAGGGGTTCGATCACGTGCTGGTGCCGGGGGAACTGGCCGACGGGGCCGAGCCGATCACCCTGCTCGACGCGGGCGACCTGCTCGACCCGGCGACGGCCCGGGCCGAGCTGGGGCTGGACGACCAGCCGGCGGCCCTGGTGCGGCTGGACGCACTGGCCGGGCCGGTCGCCGAGCGTGGGTTCCAGGTCGTCCGGCGGGATCGGGCCGGCCGGCACCTGCGGGCGTTCGACCTGGTGGTCGGGCCGGCCGACTACCACGGGTTCCACGAGCAGCTGCGGTTCGGGATCCCCAGCGTTTTCGTACCCGACCCGCGTGACCCGGGAGCCGTCCGGGCTCGCTACGCGCGGGCGGCCGGGGTCGGGCTGACCGTGGACGAGCTGGACGCGGCGACCCGGCCCGAGGTGCGGGAGGCCCTGCGGCGGCGCTGCGAGGAGTTGACGTTCGCCAACGGTGCGACCGGGGCGGCGACCTGGCTGAGCGGACTGGCCGCGGGCCGGGAACGGATCGGAGGCTGAGGTGCACGAGACCGCGGTGCAGGTGCTGTCGGCGCGGGAGCCGATCGACGCCCAGCGGGCGCGCTGGGAGTTGCGGGCCATGGCCGGACGGCTGAGGTCGATGGAGGCCAAGCTGGTCGACGAGCGCCGGATCAGCGCCAAGCTGCGGCGTGAGCGCGACCGGCTGCGGGACGGGCGGTCGCTCTGGCAGCGGTGGTTCCCGGCCCTTTTTCGTACGCCACCAAGGGCCCCAGCCGTGCAGCGGGCCCCCGCCTGCCTCTACGTGGTGATCGGGCTCGAGTTCGAGCCGCTGCGCGAGTTCGTGCTGACCCTGCGCCAGCGCGTGCAGATCGAGCCCGGGCACCGGCCGGTGGTGCTGACCGACTGCTCGTCCTTCGCCCTGCTGCGCGACCTCGGGGTGCTGCTCGAATACCTGCCCGACCGGGAGACCTGGGAGCACCACCGGCCGGACCGGTCGTGGGAGGACGTGCTCTCGGAGCGCCTGTCCCGGCTGTATCGCGACCACGGCACCGTACGCACCATCTTCGTCAACCGCGCTCACCCGCCGACCCTGTCGGAACTCCTCCGCTAAACCATCCGACCGCCCCGCCCGCCGCCCCTGACCTGACTGAAGCCCGCGCTTATGTAACTTTTGTTCCTGCGGAGTCGTTGGGCGAGCGTGACGGTATCGAGCCCGATGATCTCCGTGGTGGCGCCCATCTTCAACGAGGGCGCGGGCGTGGACCGCTTCGTGGACCGGCTCACCGAGGTGCTCACGGCGGCCGGTCTGAGCCACGAGCTCGTGCTGGTCGACGACGGCTCGACCGACGACTCGTGGGACCGGGTGGCCGCGCGGGCCCTGCTCGACCCGCACGTGCGCGGTCTCAAACTGTCGCGCAACTTCGGCAAGGAGTCGGCCGTGCTGGCCGGGCTGGAGGCCGCCGCGGGCGACGCCGTCGTGGTCATCGACTCCGACCTGCAGCACCCGCCGGACGCCATCCCGGAGATGGTGCGGCGCTGGCGCGAGGGCGCCCACGTGGTCGAGGCGGTCAAGCGCAACCGCGCCGGTCAGGGCCTGGTCGGGCGGCTCGGCGGGCGCGCGTTCAACCGGGCCTTCACCGGCCTGACCAAGGTCGACCTGGTCGACGCGACCGACTTCCGGCTGCTCGGCCGCCCGGCCCTGGAGGCGTTGCTGCGGCTGCCCGAGCACTCGTCGTTCTTCCGGGGCACCAGCAGCTGGATCGGCTTCCGGCGCAGCACCATCGAGGTCGACATCGACCCGCGGGCCGGTGGGCGGTCGCGCTGGACGTTCGGCTCGCTGTTCCGGCTCGCGGTCAACGGGCTGACCTCGTTCACCTCGGCCCCGCTGCACCTGGTGACCATGGTCGGGCTGGCCTTCGCCGCGTTCGCCGTGCTGCTGGGCGCGCAGACGCTGATCCGCTGGCTCGGCGGCGACTCGGTGGCCGGCTTCCCCACGGTGATCCTGCTGTTGCTGGTGATGGGCACGTTCCTGCTGCTCGGTCTCGGGGTGATCGGGGAGTACCTGGCCCGCATCCACGAGGAGGTCCGGGGCCGGCCGCGCTACCTCGTGCAGGAACGGTCGGACGCCGTCGCCTCGCTGCCCGAGCAGTGGTTGCGGGCCGACCGTGCCGAGCGCTGAACAGCGGGTGCGGGCCGATCATGCCGAGCGCTGATCGGCTGTTGCGGTACGGGATCAGCGGCGCGGCCAGCGCGGCCACCCACGTCGGCGTCGGCCTGCTGCTGACCCGCGGGCTCGACGTGCGGCCCGTGGTGGCGTCGTCGGCCGGTTTCGCGGCCAGCGTCCTGGTGTCGTACGGGCTGCAACGCACCTGGGTCTTCCGGTCCGCGACGGCCCACCGGAGGGCGGGCGGGCGCTTCCTGACCGTCACCGCCGTGGCCTTCGCCCTCAACGCGGCGATCCTGGGCCTGGTCGCCGGGCCGTATCTGATGGTGCAGGCGTTCGCCCTGGTGGCGATCCCGGTGGTCAACTACGCGCTCAACTCGCGCTGGACCTTCCGCGCCGGCTGAGGTGTCATTGTCGGGTGACAGAGCTCACGGTCCAGGACACCAACGGCATCCTCCGGCAGCCCTGGGTCCGGCCCGAACGCACCAGCCGGGGCCTCGGCTGGGAGCAGCTCTACGTCTCGACCCAGAGCGAGCAGCCGTATCAGGCCAGCTTCGGCGGCGCCCCGAGCCACCTGGTGATCCTGCACCGCAACGGCCCGGTCACCGTCCGCCGCGGGCACCTCGGGCTGACCAGCACGCGCACGGTCCCGGCGGGTGGCCTGTTCGTGCATCCGGCGGGCAAGGACCTCACCGTCGAACTCGGCGGGCCGCTCGACACCGTGCACGCCTACCTGACCGACGAGCTGCTGCGCACGGCCTGCGACGGCGACCCGGTCGAACTGGCCGAGGAGCTGGGCACGCTCGACCCGCTGGTCGAACAGCTGCTGCTCAACCTGGACGAGGCGGTGCGGAACTGGGAGCCGGCCGCCCGCACCTACGTCGACCATCTCGGGCACGCGCTGGCCGCTCAGCTCGGGCGGCGGCACAGCGTGCGGGCGCGGGTGGCGCTCCCGGCGACCACCGGCGCGCGGGCCGGGCTGACCGATCGGCAGTTCCATGCCGTACGGGAAATGGTGGAACAACGGCTGGCCGAGGCGCTGCCGCTGCGGGAGCTGGCCGCGGCCACCGGCCTGAGCGTGAGCCAGTTCGCCCGCCAGTTCAAGGCGCGCACGGGGATGTCGCCGCACCAGTTCCTCATCCAGCGCCGGGTCGACGCGGCCGGTCTGCTGCTGCGCCGCACCGCGCTGCCGATCGCCGAGATCGCCCAGCGGTGCGGCTTCTCGCACCAGGAGCATCTGACCCGGGTGCTGCGGGCCCACCTCGGCACCACGCCCGGAGCCCTGCGCCGCGCCTGATTCGTGCAGTCCGGTTGTGCAGGATCTGCCGGGCCCGCGCGCCGACACTGGGGCCGTGGAGTCCTTCGTATACGCCGGGCCCGCGGCGCGGGTGGTCTTCGGGCCGGGCACGCTGAGCGGGCTGCGCGACGAGGTGGACCGTCTCGGCGCGACCCGGGTGCTGCTGCTGGGCGGGCGGGCCGACCGGGCCGCCGACGTGCTCGGACCGCTGGTCGGGGCGCGCTTCGAGGGCGTCGCCATGCACACGCCGGTCGGGGTCACCGAGGGCGCGCTGGAACTGGTCGGCGCGCACGACGTGGACTGCCTGGTGTCGGTCGGTGGCGGGTCGAGCACGGGGCTGGGCAAGGCGCTGACCGCGCGCACCGGCCTGCCGCTGGTCGCGGTCCCGACCACGTACTCGGGTTCGGAGATGACCCCGATCCTGGGCGAGACGGCCGACGGGAAGAAGACGACACGGCGCGACCCGGCCCTGGCCCCGAGGACCGTGATCTACGACGTGGAGCTCACCCTCGGGATGCCGGTCGGGCTCACGGTGACCAGCGGGCTCAACGCCATGGCGCACGCGGTCGAGGCGCTCTACTCGCCCGGCGCCAACCCGGCCACCGACAACTTCGCGCTCGAGGCGATCACCCGGCTCGGTCGGGCGCTGCCCCGGCTGGCCGAGCGGCCGGACGATCCGGACGCGCGGGCCGACGCCCTGCTCGGGGCCTGGCTGGCCGGGATCTGCCTGGGCACGGTCGGGATGGGCCTGCACCACAAGCTGTGCCATGTGCTCGGCGGCACGTACGGGTTGCCGCACTCCGAGACCCACGCGGTGCTGCTGCCGCACGTGATGGCGGCTTCCTCGCCGGCCGCCATGGGCCGGATCGCGGCCGCGCTCGGCGCCACCGACGCTCCGACCGCGGTCTTCGACCTGGCCACCCGGCTCGGTGCTCCCGGCTCGCTGGTCGAACTGGGACTGGCCGAGGGCGACCTGCCCGCGATCGCCGGTTCCGACCCGCGCGTGCTGGCGGTGCTCGAGGAGGCGTGGCGCGGCGACCGCCCGGCGCCGCTGGACGACCGGCCCGATCTGAGCGCGCTCACCGAGCAGGTGGTGGCCAGCTTCACCGGCGCCGCGAACCCGCGCACGGCCGAACTGCTGGGCGACCTCGTCCGGCGGTTGCACGGGTTCGTCGTCGACAACGATCTGACCGAGGCGGAATGGCTGGGCGCGATCGACTTCCTCACCCGTACGGGCCGGCTCTGCTCGCCCACCCGGCAGGAGTTCGTGCTGCTCAGCGACACCCTCGGCATCTCCAGCGCGGTCGACCTGCTGACCAATTCGCGGTCGCCCGACACCACGCCGTCGGCCGTGCTCGGCCCGTTCTACGTCGAGGGGCCACCGGCCGTGCCGTCGGGCGCGAACCTGGCCGAAGGGCTCCCGGGTGTGCCGTTGCGGGCCGACGTCCGGATCACCGACCTCGACGGGCGGCCCATCGCGGACGCGGTGGTCGACGTGTGGCAGTCCAATCAGGACGGTTTCTACGACGTGCAGCTGCCCGAGCTGGAAGGGCCGGTGTTGCGGGCCCGGCTGCGCTCGGCCGAGGACGGCACGCTGTGGTTCCGGTCGATCCTGCCGTCGGAGTACCCGATCCCGGACGACGGGCCGGTCGGGCAGATGCTGCGGGCGACCGGGCGTCATCCGTACCGGGCGCCGCACCTGCACTTCATGATCAGCGCGCCCGGTCACCGCAAGCTGATCACCCAGCTGTTCGTGGCCGGCGGACGCTATCTCGACTCCGACGCCGTCTTCGGGGTCAAGGACGACCTGATCGTCGAGTTCCCACCGGCGGCTGACGGCAGCCGCACCGTCGAGTTCACCTTCAGGCTGGGGGCCGCGAATGGCTGATGTCGAAACCGATGTGCTGATCGTCGGCAGCGGACCGGCTGGTGGGGCCGCGGCCCTGTTGCTGAGTTCCTACGGCGTACGGAACATGGTCGTCACCAAATACGGCCGTCTCTCCGACACACCCCGCGCGCACATCACCAACCAGCGCACGATGGAGGTGCTGCGCGACGCGGGCATCGAGGACCAGGTCGCCGCCCTGGCCACCCCGCAGCACCTGATGGGTGACACGACGTTCTGCTCCAGCCTGGCCGGCGAGGAACTGGGCCGGCTGCACACCTGGTACACCCACCCGTCGCGGCAGGCCGACCACACGCTGGCCTCGCCGTCGAGCATCTGCGACATGCCGCAGCACCTGATGGAACCGGTGCTGGCCTCGGCCGCGATCGCGCGGGGAACCTCCTTCCGGTACGAGACGGAGTATGTGTCGCTGACCCAGTCCGATTCGTTCGTCGAGGCGAGGGTCCGGGACCGGCTGCGCGGCGACGAGTACACGATCCGCGCGAAGTATCTGATCGGCGCCGACGGCGGGCGCAGCAAGGTGGCCGAGGACATCGGGCTGCCCATGGTGGGCCAGATGGGCGTGGCCGGCAGCATCAACATCGTGTTCGAGGCCGACCTGACGCAGTACACGGCGTACCGGCCGAGCACGCTCTACTGGGTGCTGCAGACCGGCTCGGACGTGGGCGGCATCGGCATGGGCCTGGTCCGGTGCGTACGCCCGTGGAACGAGTGGCTGATCGTGTGGGGCTACGACATCAACGGCGAGCCGCCGGACCTCACCGAGGAGTACGCCCGCCGCATCGCCCACCACCTGATCGGCGACGACACGGTTCCGGTCACCATCAAGTCGTCCTCGGCCTGGACGGTCAACCACCTGTACGCCGAGAACTACCAGAGCGGCCGCGTGTTCTGCATGGGCGACGCCGTGCACCGGCACCCGCCGTCGAACGGGCTCGGCTCCAACACCTCGATCCAGGACGCGTACAACCTGGCCTGGAAGCTCAAGCTCGTGCTGGACGGCACGGCCGGGCCCGCGCTGCTCGACTCGTACACGGCCGAACGCGCGCCGATCGGCCGGCAGATCGTCGACCGGGCCAACCGCAGCATCGGCGAGACCACCCGCATCTTCGAGGCGCTGGGCCTGCTCTCGACCGACGACCCCGACCAGTTGCAGGCCAACATCGACGCGCGCAAGCTGCCCACGCCGGCCGCCGAGAAGCAACGGCAGGCGTTGCGCGAAGCCATCGAGTTCAAGAACTACGAGTTCAACACCCACGGCGTCGAGCTCAACCAGCGCTACGAGTCGGCCGCGATCATCCCCGACGGCACGGCGATGCCCACCAACCCGCGTGACGACGAGCTCTACCACCACGCCACCACCTGGCCCGGGGCCAAACTGCCGCACGCGTGGGTCAGCCTGCAGCGGCGTCGACTGTCCACGCTGGACATCGGTGGGCAGGGCCGCTTCACGTTGCTCACCGGTCCCGGCGGCGAGGCCTGGGTGACGGCGGCCGAGGGACTGCCGGTGGTCGCGGTCACCATCGGCCCCGGCGCCGACTACGAGGACATCTACGGCGACTGGGCCCGGCTGCGCGAGGTCGGCGACACGGGCTGCGTGTTGGTCCGCCCCGACAACTACGTCTGCTTCCGCAGCCCCGGCCTCGCCGACGACCCTTCCCGTACGCTGACCGACGCCCTGACCCGAGTGCTCGGAAGGCAGCCGTGACGGCTAGCGCGTGATCAGGCGGGTCGCCCACACGGCGGTCAGGCCCAGCAGCACTCCGATGACGGGGATCAGGACCGCCAGTTGCACCGCGCTGTGGGAGCTGTCGTAGGCGAGCACCAGATACAGAGCCAGGCCGAGCACGATGAGGGTGCCGGCTGCGTCGAGCAGCCACAGGCTCCGCCAGAGCCGGCGGTACCAGCGGTAGGCCAGCGTGGCGGCCAGGACGAACAGCACCCCGTCGAAGTCGTCGACGTAGCTCTCGTCGAAGTCCAGCCCCAGCGCCACACCCGTCCAGCCGAACAGCACCAGCAGCGCGGCCACCCCGAACCACAGGGCGACCCGTTCGCGGCGACCCGTCAGCGGCTCCACCACGAGCACTTTGAAAGCCACCCAGGCAGAGTCACGTGGATCGATGCACGGGGACATCACCCGATCGGTCGTACCCGCCGCCTAGAGTCGGTGGGCCCGGGAATCCGTTGTGGCGCCTCGGGTGTCGAAGAAGCGCTTGGCCAGCGCGGCCAGCGCGTCGGCGTCGTACGCCCGGTGGTTCTGCACCAGGATCACCAGGTCGGCCGAGGTCACTGTGCCGGGCAGGTCGTCGGCCCGGGGCACGATCCAGTCGGTGACGTACGGGTCGTGGTAGACGACGTCGGCGCCCAGCGATTGCAGGTGGCGGGCCAGGGGTGTGGCCGGCGACTCGCGCTGGTCGGCGATGTCGGGCTTGTAGGTGACGCCCAGCAGCAGGATCGTGGCGCCGTGCACGGCCTGGCCGTCGGTGTTCAGCAGGTTCTGGGCGCGGCGGGCCACGTACGACGGCATGGTCGCGTTGATCTCCTGGGCCAGTTCGACGAAGCGGAACGGGTAGCCCAGCTTGCTGCGGACGTTGTGCGACAGGTAGTTCGGGTCGATCGGGATGCAGTGGCCGCCGACCCCGGGGCCGGGATAGAACGCCTGGAAGCCGAACGGTTTGGTCGACGCCGCGTGGATCACGTCCCACAGGTCGATGTCGAGCTCGTGGCAGAACCGGGCCATCTCGTTGACCAGCGCGATGTTCACGTGCCGGTACGTGTTCTCGAGCAGCTTGGCCGTCTCCGCCTCGCGGGTGCCGCGCGTGCGCACCACCGTCTCGACGAAACGGCCGTAGAAGCCGGCGGCCCGTTCGGTGCAGGCCGGCGTGTATCCGCCCACCACCTTGGGGGTGTTACGCGGGCCGAAGCGCTCGTTGCCGGGGTCGATGCGTTCGGGCGAGAACGCCAGGTGGAAGTCGAACCCGGCCACCAGGCCCGACAATTCCTCGAGCAGCGGCCGCACCACCTCGTCGGTCGTGCCGGGATAGGTCGTCGATTCCAGGACCACGAGCATTCCCGTACGCAGGTTCCGCCCGATCGCCGCGGCGGCGCCGGTGACCGCCCGCAGGTCGGGGCCGTCGCCCTCGGCCAGCGGGGTCGGCACGCAGATGACCGCGGCGGCGGCGGTGGCGATTACCGTCTCGTCGGCGGTCGGCGTGAAGCCGCCGGCCAGCATCTCGGTGATGTCGGCGTCGCTCAGATCGTCCACATGGGACCGGCCGCCGGACAGGGCCGCGACCACTTCGGGCTGTACGTCGAACCCGGCCACGGTCAGGCCCGCGCGCACGGCCTGCTGGGCCAGCGGCAACCCGACGTACCCGAGGCCCAGGATCGCCACGTCGAAGCTCATCGCGTGACCTCCGACAGCGGGGCCCGGCCGGCTTGGCGTGCTACTACCGGCGTACGCAAGGAAGTGGTTCCCGCGCGCGGCGTCGCCAGCTCCCAGCGGGAGGGGAACGGCAGGTACGCCGGCAGGAAATCGGCCAGCAGGGCCGCCTGCTCGGCGACCGCCTCGGGACTGCTGAGCGTGTCGTTGAGGCAGAACGCGTCGAGGTGCCGGTCGTGCAGCAGGCGGGCCAGCCGGAACGGCGTCTGCGGATCGGCCAGATCCGTGTACAGGTAACGGATCTGGCCCGGCGCGGCCCGCCCGGTCAGGTACGCGTAGTACTGCTGCAGCGACGAGAGCAGCGCGATGTCCTCGGGATGCCGGAACTGGTGCCCGGCCGTCGCCGCCACCCGGTCGGCGAAACGCGTCTCGATCTCGCCCAGCACGCTGCGCCGCGACGGGTGCGGCGTGTGCTTCATCTTCCGGGTCAGCACCCGGCCGAACGCGCTCCGGATCAGGTCCCGGTTGTTCTTGCCGGCCGAGTCGGCCGGGGTGTCCCGCAGGGTGCGCGGGGCCGAGCCGACCAGCGCCCCCGACGGGAAGAACCGGGTCAGCCCGCCCGGCGTGAAGAACATCTCGGGCGCCACCGGCCGGCCCAGGAAGACGTCGTCGTTCAGATAGAGGAAATGTTCGCCGAGCCCGGGGATCCGGTGCAGCCGCGACTCGATGGCCTGCGAGTTGAACGTCGGCAGCCGCCCGGTGTCGCCGAAGATCTCGCGGTGCGTGACCACGGTCAGGTCACCGCGCGTGGTGTCGAGCCAGGCCGGCACCTGATCGTCGGTGACCACGAAGACATGCCGGACCCAGGGTGCGTACGCATGGAGCGAGCGCAACGAGTACCGCAGTTCGTCCCGCGACACGAAGCGCGACGGGTTGGCCGTCTGCTCGTTCGAGTCCGCGACCCAGCCGTTGTCGCGCAGCGCCCGGTTCTTGCGGGCCCGCCAGGCCGGATCGTCGCCATCGACCCAGGTGTAGACGGCGTCGATCGGGAATGCCACCCGGTCCGGGCTGACCATCGTGAACACCTCGCGGGTGCGGTAGCGCCGGGTGCTCCGGTCGGCCGCGCCGAACGGACCGAACACCGGCTCGGCCACGGCGATCTCGGGCTCGTCGGCCGGAACGACGTCGGCCACCGGGTTGCCGCGGGGGCCGACCAGGTTGCCGGCGTCGGCCTTCCAGAACTCGATCTCGCAGCCGTACTCCGGGCCCAGGGTCAGGCGGCCCCGCGGATCGGTCACCGGCCAGCTCAGCCGCCACACCCGGGGGCCGAGGACCTCGAGGTGGGCGTCCAGGCTCTTGAGGACGCCGATCGCGCGTCCGCGGTCGGTCTCGGCCACGGCCACACCGGTGCGGGTCAGCTCGGCCACCGGGATGCGGAACCAGTCGATGCCGGCGCTGGTGAGCGCGTCGAGCACGCGGTCGAGGTTCTCCCGGCGTACGCCTGCGGGGTGGGCGTCGAGGCGGCGCCGGGCCGTGAGCCGCCCGGCGGCCGTGCGGACCCGCAGGGTGGGCGCGTCGGCGATCGGCTTGAGCCGGCGTCGCGGGCCGAGCGGGACGAGCTGCCGGGCCACCCGCAGGCGGCGGGGCTCCGGCACGAGCGGAAGCAGCCGGCGCTGCACCTGGCCGAGAAGGCGCCGGCGGACGGGCCAGAATGTCAACTTCACGGACCGCCCAACGGCGCCTCCGGGAGCGCGTTGCGACGCTCTATCCGTTTCGTCGGTTTATGGGCGTTTTGGAGTACTCAATCGTGTTCAACCCCTACGGGGAAACGCTCAGGGATACGGCCGATGCGGCAGCTTGCCCGCCTGCGTCATGGTGGAGGTCGACGCTTTTATTTGGGGAGGCCGGGATGGGTAAGGCCGTGGCATTTCTGGTGGCGATGATCGCCGGAGTGATCGCCGTCGGCTGGGTGGTCAGCTCGCTGATCGGCCCGGTGCTGTTCTATCTGATCGTGGGCGCGCTCGCCGTCGGCGGCGGGTACTACCTGTACTCGAAGGCCAAGAAGGGGCTCGCCCCCGGCACCCGCACCCAGCGGCGGATCGAGGCCGCCCAGAAGACGTACCGCATGCGGAACCGGTGAGCCTCCCCGCGGGCGGCTAGGCTTGGCCCGACGCCGCTCTCTTCTGACCATCGGGATGTCTCACCGTGTTTGACACTTTGAGTGACCGCCTCTCCGGCATCTTCACCAAGCTCCGGGGCAAGGGCAAGCTCACCGACGCCGACATCGACGCCACCGCGCGCGAGATCCGTCTCGCGCTGCTCGAGGCCGACGTCGCGCTGCCCGTGGTCAAGGCCTTCATCTTCAGCCTGAAGGAGCGGGCCCGCGGGGCCGAGGTCTCCCAGGCGCTCAACCCGGCCCAGCAGATCATCAAGATCGTCCACGAGGAGCTGGTCAAGGTCCTCGGCGGCGAGGGCCGGCGGCTCCAGTTCGCCAAGCAGCCGCCCACGGTGATCATGCTGGCCGGCCTCCAGGGCGCCGGTAAGACCACGCTGGCCGGCAAGTTGTCGCGCTGGCTCAAGGGCCAGGGCCACCAGCCGCTGCTGGTCGCGGCCGACCTGCAGCGCCCCAACGCGGTCAACCAGCTCCAGGTGATCGCGGGCCGGGCCGGCGTCGACATCTACGCCCCCGAGCCCGGCAGTGGCATCGGCGACCCGGTCCAGGTCGCCAAAGACTCGATCGACGTCGCCCGCCGCACCGCCAAAGACATCGTCATCGTCGACACCGCCGGTCGTCTCGGCATCGACGAGGACATGATGCAGCAGGCCCGCGACATCCGCGACGCGGTCGACCCCGACGAGGTCCTGTTCGTCATCGACGCCATGGTCGGTCAGGACGCGGTGCAGACCGCCGAGGCCTTCCGCGACGGCGTCGGCATCACCGGCGTGGTGCTCTCCAAGCTCGACGGCGACGCCCGCGGTGGCGCCGCGCTGTCGGTCCGCCAGGTCACCGGCGAGCCGATCCTGTTCGCGTCGACCGGTGAGAAGCTCGAGGACTTCGACCTCTTCCACCCCGACCGCATGGCCAGCCGCATCCTCGGCATGGGCGATGTGCTGACCCTCATCGAGCAGGCCGAACTGGCCTTCGACGAGGACCAGAAAGAGAAGATGACCGGCAAGCTCCTCGCCGGTGAGAGCTTCACGCTGGAAGACTTCCTCGACCAGCTCATCGCCGTGCGCCGGATGGGCCCGATCGCCAACATCCTGGGCATGATGCCCGGCATGGGCCAGATGAAGGACCAGTTGGCCGAGCTCGACGACAAGCACTTCGACAAGGTCGCCGCGATCATCCGCTCGATGACCCCCGGCGAACGCACCAACCCCAAGATCCTCAACGGCTCCCGCCGCGCCCGCATCGCCAACGGCTCGGGCGTCACGGTCATGGACGTCAACCAGCTGCTCAACCGCTTCGCCGACGCGCAGAAGATGATGAAGCAGATGGGCGGCATGATGGGCCTGCCCGGCGGCAACCGGCGCAAGGCCACGAAGAGCCCGAAGAACAAGCGCAAGGGCACCAAGGGCGGCAACAACCGTCCCCGTATGGGCGGCGGCGGTGGCCTTCCGGCCGGCTTCCCGGGCGGCATGCCCCAGCTCCCCCCGGGCTTGGACCCGAACGCGCTGGGCGGCGGTGGAGCGGGCGGCTTCAACCTTCCCAACCTCGACTTCAACAAGCTCATGAAGCAGCAGAAGAAGGACGACGACAAGAAGTAAATGCAGGAGTCGCGGACTAGTCGCATGTAAAGTAGCATGCGACTATGGTTGCTGATTACGTGCTGCCCGAAGTTGAGTTCACTGTTGACGAACTCTCGATCCTGCCCGACGAGTGTCGTTACGAGTTGATCGACGGTCGCCTCGATCTGTGGGACCGATCTCCGCTGTCCGACCTGGCCGGTCTCGCAGTGATGTCCAGTTTGAAGGTGTCGTGCCCGCACGACTTCCAGGTCTTGCCGCGCCCGACGCTGTGGCCGGAGAGCGAAGAGATGCCGCCGCCGGACCTCGTTGTTCTGGGTCCCGGTGGCGATGGTGACATCAGATTAGTGATCGACGTCGTTCAGCTGCGCTGGCTTTTCGCCGACATGCTTGAACGTTCGCGGGCCTATGTCGAGCGCGACGTGCCCGCCTACTGGGTGTTCGAGTCGGCGCGGCTGGTGGGGGCCGCGTTGACGGTCTTCCGGCGCGCTCCCGGCGGCGGTTTCGACGCCGGGATGAGCACTCGCGAAGTATTTACTGTGAACGACCCGTTCCCCGTCGCAATAGATCTTCCTAGGCTCTCGGACCGCTGGTGGCAGACGTTCGAGTACGCCGGACCCAGGGATACCGTGCTCCGCTCTTAGTAGGCTGCGACCAGGCCGGCACGCCAGTCGCGCCTGATCAATATTGGCATAGAGCAACTGGTCGGGTGACTAGTATGGTTGAGCGCGATCCCGTCGAGGAGGATTCGATGACCGCTGTGCTCTCCCGTGTCGACCCTCATCTGCTTGAGCGGCGCGACTTGACCGTCGATGACCTGGCTGACCTTCCCGAGGATCTTCGTTATGAGTTGATCGACGGAAGGCTCGTCTTGGCCCCCCACGCCAACCTCACCCATCAATTGATCAGCAAAAACATCGGATTCGCCATCGATCAGCGCTGTCCTGAAGAGTTCGTCGTCAACATCGAGCAGGCGCTCTTTCTCGAGCCCCACGTTGAACTCCGCCCCGATGTGGTGATCTTGCCCGAGGCGGCGCCAGAAACGTTCATCCCGGCGGACGCCGCTCTCCTGGTCGTCGAGGTCATCTCGAAGTCGTCGCGGAACACTGACCGTAAAGACAAGCTTGCCCATTACGCGGGTGCTGGGATTCCGTTCTACTGGATCATTGATCCGCTGGCGGAGCGGGTGACGTTCACGCAGTTCTCCCTCCACTCCAACGGCCGCTATGTCGAGATGAAGCAGACGGACGAATGTGTCACGGTCAATGTTCCCTGGGAGATCACGTTGGATCTCCCGGCCTGGACGCGTAAGCGAGACCGGATGAGGGCTGCCAGGACAGGGGCGCGCCTGGTCCGGTAGGACTGTGGGCATGGCGTTTCATGTGCGTGGGGTTGTGCTGCCTGACGGCGAAGTGAAGGATCTCTGGCTGGTGGGGGATCGGGTCACGTTCGAGCCGGTCAAGGATGCTGAGACGATCAGTGATGGCGGGTTTGTGGTGCCGGGGCTGGTTGATGCGCACTGTCATCTGGGGATCGCGTTCGGGGCCAAGCCGATCACCAGCCTTGATCAAGCGCGGGAGCTGGCGGCGACTGATCGGGACGCTGGAGTGCTGGCGTTGCGGGATGCGGGGTCGCCGTTTCCGTATCCGGAGCTCGAGGACGAGGCCGAAATTCCGCGGCTGGCCCGGGCCGGGCGGCATGTGGCGCCGCCGAAGCGGTACTTGCGTGATGTTGGCATTGAGGTGGACGGCGTCGATGACGTGCGGGCGGCCGTCACCGAGCAGGCCGCGGCGGGCAACGGCTGGGTGAAGCTGGTCGGCGACTGGATCCACCGCGACAAGGGCGATCTGGCGCCGTCCTGGGACGCCGAGACCATGGCCGCCGCCGTTGACGCGGCGCATGCGGCCGGGGTGCGGGCGGCCGTGCACACATTCAGCGAAGAGGGCGTCGACATTATGGTCCGCGCCGGCGTCGACTCGGTGGAGCACGGCACCGGCCTGTCGCTCGACCTGATCGACGAGATGGCCCGGCGGGGCACGGCCCTGGTGCCGACGATGATCAACATTCGGACGTTCGGGGGGATCGCCGAGCGGGCCCGGGGCAAGTTCGACACGTACGCCGATCACATGGTCCGGCTGATGGAGGGTTTCCCGGCCGTGGTGCGGGCTGCCCACGAGGCCGGTGTCCCTATCTATGTCGGCACCGACGCCGGTGGGGGCATCCGGCACGGGCTGGTCGCCGAAGAGATGCTGATCCTCGAAGAGGCCGGCCTCCCGGCGGAGGACATCCTCGCCTCCGCCTCGTGGCGGGCCCGCGAATGGCTGGGCTTCCCGGGGCTGGTCGAGGGGGGCCTCGCCGACCTGGTGGTCTACGAGGCCGACCCCCGGCGTGAGCTGACGGTGGTGCGTGCCCCCAGCCGGATCGTGTTGCGCGGTCGCGTCATCCGGTGAGGCTCCAGACGCGCACCTCGGTCTCCGAGGGGCACACCATGCGGGTCTCGTTGTTCACGCACATGTTGATCGCCATCGGCATCCGGCCCAGAGCGGTCGGCCGGCCGTCGGCGAGTTGCAGGCGCGACACCGTGCCGTCGGCCGCCACGGCCAGCAGGGCGTCGTCGGAGAGCCAGTCCAGGCTTTCCGTCCTGGTGGTGTAGACGCTCCGGCCGTTGGCGTCGATGACCGTTGCCCCGTCGCTGCCGCCCAGCAGGGTGTAGCCGCGCATCGAACTGCCGAACGCGCCGCCCCGGCCGGCCTCGACCTGCCAGAGCTGCTTGCGACTGGCCACCTCGACGGTCCGTACCAACGTGTTCTGGTCGAGGTCGGCGTCGGACAGGCAGATCCGGCCGGAGCCGCAGGGCCAGAGGGCACTGACCGTGTGCCTGGCGGCCGCGTCGAACACGACGGACGTGTTCCCGGTGGACAGATCGGTGGCCCGCACCCGGAACGGGCTGTCGACCGCGCCCGACCGCTCGTAGTTGTACAGCCAGCCCTCGTACGCGACGAAGGTGTAACCCTCCCTCGGCGCCGGGATCGTGGTTGTCCGCAGCAGCCGCCCGTCGGCCACGTTCAGCATCCGGACCTGGCCGCTCCGGGTCACCTGGACCATGCGGTCGCCGGTGAACCGGGTGAGGTTGATGTCGTCGGCCGTGCGCAGGCCCACCGTGTACGCCGGACGGTCGTCACCGGGCGGCAGCGACCATCGCGTCGCGCCGGTCTTCCAGTCGAAGGCCTCGGTGCGCCCGGTCTGCGCCGACGTCCGCACCAGCACCTTGTCGTCGAGCAGCAGGTCGTCGGCCACCGGGGCCTTGAACTTCCACCGTTCCCGCCCGTCCGCCGGGTCGAGCACGTGGATCTCGCGATCGGGGTTGGTGTCGTTCAACGGAACGGCGTCGCGGTCGGGGACGGTGAAGACCAGCAGGGCCTGCGGCAGGGCGGTGACGCCACTGAAGTCGTCGAAGCGGCCGATCGTCCGGGCCGGCCACACCACCTGGTTGGAGTGCAGATTGGCGGCGACCACCTTGACCGTGCCGTCCCCGGCCCGCCAGCCCGTGAAGAACCGGTCGTCGTCGATCGAGGACAGCGAGAACGTCGCCCGGCCGCCGAACTCGAACGGCGAGCCGACCTCGGTCAGCGGGGGCGCCAGACCGGCCGGATGCGTCTCGTGCGGCCGGGGGCGTACGGCCACCGAGACGCCCACGGCCACCAGCGCCACCACGGCCGCCGCGACCAGGGCCTGGTTGCGGTTGCGCTGCCGCCCGCGCCGGCGGGCCTGCTCGGCCGGGGCCAGCGGGATGGTGTCGGCCGTGCGGCTCAGGTCGCCGAACAGGTCGTCGAGGTCAGTGGGCATCACGCACTCCTTCCGGCTCGTACGCGGGGCCGAGCGCCGCGGCCAGGCCGGTGCGCCCGCGGGACAACCAGGACTTGACCGTGCCGGTGGAGGCGCCGGTCTCGGCCGCGATCTCGGCCACCGACCGGTCGAGCAGGTAGTGCAGGGCCAGCGCGCGGCGGTGCACCATGGGCAGGGCCCGCATCGCGCTGATCAGCAGGACGGTGTTCTCGGACGGGGGAGCCGCGGGGCGAGGGGGCGGCTCGGCGGCGGCCCGGGCCCGGCGTACGCCCAGGCGGCGCCACCGGTCGGCCGAGAGCCGGTTGACCACGAGCCGCAGCCACGCCTCCTGGTCCTCGTAGCCGGACAACCGCCGCCAGCGCTGCCAAGCCCGGGCGTACGCCTCCTGCACGAGGTCCTGAGCGTCGGCGACGTCACCCGTGAGCCCGTAGGCATAGCGCGCCAACCGTCTGGACGTGTCGCGGTAGAACTCGTCGAACTCATCGACGGCATTCATTCGGCACCGCCTCCCCTGATAAAGGACACGAGACGCCCTCCCCGAGGGTTGCGCACGCGCGCGACTAAGATGTCGCCTCATGGCTCGAGTGCTCACTCCCCGCGCGGAGGACTTCCCCCGCTGGTACCAGGACCTGATCGCCAAGGCGCAGCTGGCCGACAACGGGCCGGTGCGCGGCACCATGGTCATCCGGCCGGTGGGCTGGGCCATCTGGGAGCGCATGCAGGCCGACATGGACGTGCGGATCAAGGAAGAGGGCGTACAGAACGCCTACTTCCCGCTGTTCATCCCCGAGAGCTACCTGCGCCGCGAGGCCGACCACGTCGAGGGCTTCTCGCCCGAGCTGGCCGTGGTCACCCACGCGGGTGGCAAGCAGCTGGCCGAGCCGCTGGTGGTCCGCCCGACCAGCGAGACCGTCATCGGCGAGTTCATGGCCAAGTGGGTCGACTCGTACCGCGACCTGCCCCTGCTGCTCAACCAGTGGGCCAACGTCGTGCGGTGGGAGCTGCGGCCGCGCACGTTCCTGCGCACCACCGAGTTCCTCTGGCAGGAGGGGCACGACGCGCACGCCACCGAGGAGCTCGCGCGGCAGCACGCCCGCAACATCCATCGCAACGTCTACCAGGCGTTCATGGAGGAGCTGCTGGCCATCCCGGTCATCCCCGGCCGCAAGACCAAGGGGGAGCGGTTCGCCGGCGCCACCAACACCATGACCGTCGAGGCCATGATGGGCGACACCAAGGCGCTGCAGATGGGCACCTCGCACGAGCTGGGCCAGAACTTCGCCAAGGCCTTCGACATCACGTACTCGTCGAAGGACGGCAAGGTCGAGCACGCCTGGACGACCTCGTGGGGCACGTCGACCCGCATGGTGGGCGGCCTGATCATGGTGCACGGCGACGACAACGGCCTGCGGCTGCCGCCGCGCCTGGCCCCCATCCAGGTCCAGGTCATGGTGGTCAAGGCGGGTGAAGGCGTCGTCGAAGCGGCGGCCAAGCTCCGCGACGAACTCAAGGCCTCCGGCGTACGCGTGAAACTCGACGACCGGGCCGACATCCCGTTCGGCCGCCGGGCCGTGGACGCCGAGCTGCAGGGTGTGCCCATCCGCATCGAGGTCGGCCCCCGTGACCTGGCCAACGGCAGCGTCACCATCGCCCGCCGGATCGACGGCTCCAAGACCCCGACCCCGCTCGGCGACGTGCTGGGCGCGGTGACCAGCGCCCTCAAGGCCGACCAGCAGCGTTTGTACGACGAGGCGGTGGCCTTCCGCGAGGCGAACACGGTCGAGGTCAAGACGCTGGGCGAGGCGATCGAGGCCGCGCAGACGGGCTGGGCCCGGGTGCCGTGGTCGGCCGTGGGCGAGGCCGGTGAGAAAGAGGCCAACGGCAAGGCCGTCACGGTTCGCTGCCTGGTCCGCCCCGACGGCACGATGCCCGACTCCGACGAGGAACCGAACCTGGTCGCGATCCTGGCGCGTTCCTACTGACCCGTTTCGAGCCGGGCCGGCTCGTGCTGCACCGCGACACGCATCACGGCCGGCTCGGTTTCGTGCACGTGGCCCGGGTCGTCGCCGACGACGACCGCGGGCTGCTGCTCTGGATCGCCCGCGGCGCGGCGGCCGCGATCGAGACCACGACCGACGCCCGCGGGCCGCGCGACATGCCGTCGTTCGTGGCCTGGGAGGCCGCGCCCAAGCAGATGACGCTCACCACCTGGCGTGGCCCTGGCGTCCTGCGCTTCTTCCCGGCCGGCGCCGACCACTCGGTCTGGTTCTTCTTCACCGACGACGGCGCCTTCAAGAACTACTACGTCAACCTCGAGGAATCCGCCGTCCGCTGGGACGACGGCGCCACGGCCGGCATCGACGTGGTCGACCAGGACCTCGACATCGTCGCTCTTTCCGACCTGACCTGGACGTGGAAGGACGAGGACGAGTTCGCCGAGCGCCTGGCCCGTCCCGACCTCTACTGGGTCCCCGACGAGGCCGCAGTGTGGGCCGAGGGCCACCGAGTGATCAAGCTGATCGAGGCCGGCGACTTCCCGTTCGACGGCACCTGGCGCGACTTCCGCCCCGACCCGGCCTGGCTGATTCCGACGGCGCTGCCCGCGGGCTGGGACCGCCCGGTCGTCGCCCGTATCTGACCGAGTCCTCGCGTTCGTCCCTTTCCGCCGCCCCACCCAGGGTGGGAACCTAGCGGATGTCGGCTCGGAGTGGTTCGCGTTGTCCACAGGCGGGTGCGTTGTCCACAGGGGGTTGCGGGGTTGAGCGCAAGCGCTCACGCACGTGGAGCGAAGCGACCCTCGGCGGGAGCTGCGGTCGGCAACCCACCACCCAGCTACGACCTCCAGATTTTGATCTTGCTTTGTCGAATAATCCGGGCCGATTGGGAGTCACCCCCTCCCGTCTGGCAGAATGGTTCCCTGGTATCCGGCTCGCGTGAGGCGCCCTCTAACCCCTCTGCGTGGCCAATCCATGAGACACCGGTGAGCCTGTCCCCACGGGAACACCCTGCCTCGCCTCGTAGTCATTCAGGAGCGAAGAGAACCGTGGCCGTTAAGATCCGGCTCCTGCGGATGGGCAAGATCCGCAACCCGCAGTACCGCATCGTCGTCGCCGACTCGCGCACCAAGCGCGACGGCCGCGCCATCGAGTACGTCGGCATCTACCAGCCGAAGGAACACCCCTCGGTCATCCAGGTCAAGTCCGAGCGCGTGCAGTACTGGCTCTCCGTCGGCGCCCAGCCGAGCGAGGCCGTGCAGCGCATCCTCGAGAAGACCGGTGACTGGCAGCAGTTCAAGGGCCTCCCGGCCCCGCCGCCGCTGCTCGTCGCGGAGCCGAAGGTCAGCCGCACCGAGGTTTACGAGGCCGAGGCCAAGTCGGCCGCCGGTGTCGCCGAGACCCCGGCCAAGACCGCCAAGAAGGCTCCGGCCAAGGCTGAGAAGGTCGCCGCTGCTCCGGAGGCCGCCGAGGCCAAGCCGGCGCAGACCAAGGCCGCCGACCCGGCCGAGCCCAACCGTGAGGCTGTCGCCGAGACCGCAGAGGACCCGGCCGGTGCCGGCGCCGACGCGAGCTGACGGGGCGCTCCGGCCGGCGCTGGAGCACCTCGTCAAGGGCATCGTCGACAACCCGGACGACGTCCGGGTCCGGCTGGTCGACTCGCGTCGCGGCAAGCGGCTCGAGGTGCGCGTGCACCCGGAGGACCTGGGAACGGTCATCGGGCGCGGCGGGCGCACGGCCAAGGCCCTGCGGCAGGTCATCGGGTCGATCGGTGGGCGCGGCATCCGCGTCGACATCGTCGACGCGTACTGACATGTGCTCCAAGAACGGCTTCGCCGTACTGCAAGGAAATTGAAGTGCTTCTAGTAGTCGGCCAGATCGGAAAGCCGCACGGCATCCGGGGCGAGGTCTCGGTGGTCGTGCGGACCGACGAACCGGAAGAACGTTTCGTCCCCGGGTCGGTGTTCGTGACGGAGGTCCCTCGGGACCGCCGCGTGAGCACCGGCCCGGCGGCCGTTCCCGGCGTCAAGTTCGACGTGCCCAAGCAGCTCGTGCTCGAGTCGATCCGCTGGCATCAGGGCCGCGGCATCGCCGTGTTCGAGAACATCTACGACCGCAACGTCGCCGAAGAGCTGCGCGGCGTATTTCTGCAGGTCGACAGCGATGAGCTGACCCCGCCCGACGATCCCGACGAGTTCCACGACCACCAGCTGGTCGGGCTCCGGGTCGAGTCGGCCGACGGCACTTTGCACGGCTCGGTCGAGCGGATCGAGCACGCGCCCTCCTCCGACCTGATCGTGCTGAAGAAGGCCGACGGCGGCCGGGCGCTGATCCCGTTCGTGAGCGCGATCGTGCCGACGGTGGATCTGGCCGGGGGTCGTGTCATCGTCGACCTGCCCGAGGGTCTGCTGGATCTCTAGATGCGCGTCGACATCATTTCGATCTTCCCGGAGTACTTCGCCCCGCTCGAGCTGTCGCTGATCGGCAAGGCGCGGACGACCGGGCTGCTCGACGTGGCCGTGCACGATCTGCGCACCTGGACGTCGGACGTGCACCGCACGGTGGACGACACCCCGTACGGGGGTGGGCCGGGCATGGTGATGCGGCCCGAGCCGTGGGGGCAGGCCCTGGACGCGGTGGGCGAGGGCACGTTGATCGTCCCGTCGCCCGTGGGCCGGCCGTTCACCCAGGCCGACGCGCACGAGCTGGCCGAGCTCGACCACCTGATCTTCGCCTGCGGGCGGTACGAGGGCATCGACCAACGGGTGATCGACGACGCGGCGGCCCGGATGCCGGTGCGGGAGGTATCGCTCGGGGACTACGTGCTGTTCGGCGGCGAGGTCGCGGTCATCGTGATCATGGAAGCGATCGTCCGGCTGCTGCCCGGCGTACTCGGGAACGCGGACTCGCTGACCGAGGAGTCGCACGCCGCGGGGCTGCTCGAATCGCCCGTTTACACCAAGCCGGCGTCGTGGCGCTCGCGGGAGGTGCCGGAGATCCTGCGCTCCGGCGACCACGGCAAGATCGCGCGATGGCGGCGGGATCAGAGCCTTTTGCGTACGGCGTCCCGGCGGCCGGACATGATGGCGGTGTACCCGGCCGATAACTTGGACAAAAAAGACAGGAAAGCGCTCGACGAGGGTGGATTTCTGATCACGCCGCCCTCTGTGGCAAAGTAGTGAGGTTGCCGATTTCGCTCCGCGCCGCGGGGTGAGGTCGAGGATCCTCTGAGGTCATAGGGGATCAGTAGTACCCAGCCGCGCATCGAACTCCCGGTGCGCCATGAATAACGAGGATGCAGCGATGAACACGCTGGACGCTCTCGACGCCCAGTCGCAGCGCACCGACCTCCCCAACTTCCGCGCCGGCGACACCCTCAAGGTGTACGCCCGGGTCGTCGAAGGTAACCGTTCCCGCGTCCAGATCTTCCAGGGCGTCGTGATCGGCCGTCAGGGCGCCGGTCTCCGCGAGACCTTCAAGGTCCGGAAGATCAGCTTCGGCGTCGGGGTCGAGCGGACCTACCCGATCAACAGCCCGGCGATCGACAAGATCGAGGTCGTGAGCCGCGGTGACGTCCGTCGCGCCAAGCTCTACTACCTGCGTGAGCTCCGCGGCAAGAAGGCCAAGATCAAGGAGCTTCGCGAGAAGCAGACGGTTTGATCTCATCGATCCCTCAGCATCCGGGCATTACTCTTGCCCTGTGCCGGATGGGATCAGTGTGAACCCTTCCAGCACTACCGCCCGTAAGTCCCCGTTAGGGGAGCCACTCGGGCGGTAGTGCTGTATCCGGGGTGGTTCGGCCGGTCGGCGGCGGGAGATGCGAAGCGTGGAACCGATGGAGGGCTACGGCCCGGCCTCTCGGCGGCGATCGATGGTACGGCGGCGTAAGGAGATGCCGCTCTGGCAGGAGTTGCCGCTGTTGCTGGTGGTGGCGTTCTGCCTCGCGGTGCTGATCCGCACGTTCCTGGTCCAGGCGTTCTACATCCCCAGCGGGTCGATGGAGAACACCCTGCTGGTCAAGGACAGGGTGCTGGTCAACAAGGTCATCTACGACATGCGCGACCCGGTCCGGGGCGAGATCGTGGTGTTCCGGGGCGACGAGAACTGGACGCCCGAGGTCACCGAGCCGGTCAGCAACACGTTCGCGGCCAAGCTCGGGCGCACGATCGGCGACCTCGTCGGGGTCAGCCGCCCGGGTGAGCGTGACTTCATCAAACGGGTGATCGGCCTGCCCGGCGACAAGATCGCCTGCTGCGACGCCAAGGGCCGGATCACGGTCAACGGCGTCGGCATCGACGAGTCGTACATCGCCGACGGATTCAATTCCGACCTGAATCAGCCGCCCAATCCCAACCAGTGCACGAGCCGCCGCTTCACCGAAGTGGTCGTCCCGGCGGGTGAGATGTTCGTCATGGGCGACCATCGCCAGGTCTCGCAGGACGCGCGGTGCCAGGGTCCGGTGCCGATCAGCAACATCATCGGGCGGGCATTCGTCATCGTCTGGCCCAGCAACCGGTTCACCAGCCTCTCCGTCCCCGACGAGTGGAAGGCGTTCGCGGCCGACCATCCGACCGCGGCCGCACCGGGCACCGTGCCGGTGCGCGAGAACGATCCGGCGACCGAGATTTTCGCCCTTCCCTTTCTGTTAAGTGCCGCGATATCCGCGCGTTCCGGACTGCCGTTCGTGACCCGGCGACGTAGGCTCCCCTCGTGATTGACGAGCAGACGGAAAAGAAGCGCAGTTCGTTCTGGCGCGAGCTTCCGATTCTTCTGGGCGTGGCGATCCTGGTGGCCGTGCTGGTCCGGGCCTTCGTTCTCCAGACGTTCTACATTCCGTCGCCGTCCATGGAGCACACGCTCAACGTGCTCGACCGGGTGCTCGTCAACAAGCTCGTCTACGACTTCCGGGAACCGCGCCGGGGCGAGATCATCGTGTTCGAGGCGCCGGCCGCGTGGCAGTCGGGGGCCGAGGGTGAAGACTTCATCAAGCGCATCATCGGGGTGCCGGGCGATCACATCGTCTACAAGTCGAGCGTGGGTAAGCTGGAGATCAACGGCGTTCAGTTGGACGAGCCGTACATCTTCACGAACGAGGCTGGCGAGCAGGATCTCCCGGCCGACGAGGAGTTCGACGTCACCGTGCCGCCGAACCGTCTGTGGGTGATGGGCGACCACCGCTCCGCCTCCGGCGACTCGCTGGAGCACTACCAGGACAGCAACAAGAACGTGCAAGAGGCGACGATCCCCGAGGATTCGATCGTCGGTCGCGCCTTCACCGTGTTCTGGCCGGTCAACCGGGCCACCTGGCTGTCGGTGCCGAACGGTTTCAGCGCGATTCCGGACCCGCAGTCGTAAGATCCACTGTTCTCGCAATAGGCTGGTCGGCGTGACCGTTGTCGAACGCCGCGCCGCCCGCGTGCTGCTGGTCGACCCGGCCGGGCGCGCCCTGCTGCTCTTCGGCGGCGACCCGGCCCGTCCCGGCACCACATGGTGGTTCACCCCCGGCGGCGGGCTGGAAAGCGACGAGACGCCCGCGCAGGGCGCCGCACGCGAGCTGTACGAAGAGGTCGGCCTGCAAATCGAGGCGAGCGCCCTGGGCGAGCCGTTCTGGCACCAGCAGACCGAGTTCAGCTACGGCGGCCTCGAATACAGCCAGGAACAGCACTTCTTCGTTCTGCGCGTCCCCGAGTGGCAGGTCGACTTCGCCGGCATGGACGACGAAGAGAAGGCCACCATCACCGCCCACCGCTGGTGGTCGGCCGACGAGATCGAGGCCAGCGCCGAGTCGATCTTCCCGGTCGAGCTCCCCGGTCTGTTGTGGCGGTTGCCCTGATGCTGGCCCCACCGCGCACCGTGGTCCGCCGTGAGGGCGGCCTGTACGCCCTGGAACGCGCCCTGCAGCGCCGGGGCTTCAGTCACGTGGCGGGCGCCGACGAGGCCGGTCGGGGCGCTTGCGCCGGGCCGCTCGTCGCCGGTGCGGCCATCCTGCCCGAGGGCAAGCGCGGCGAGATCGACGAACTGGCCGACTCCAAGCTGCTGACCCCGGCCGCCCGTGAGCGCGTCTACGAGCAGGTGGTGGCCCGGGCGCTGGCCTGGTCGGTGGTGATCGTGCCGGCCACCGAGGTCGACGCGCGCGGGCTGCACGTCTGCAACCTGGCCGCGATGCGCCGGGCCCTGGCCTCGCTGACCACCCCGCCGGAATACGTGCTGACCGACGGCTTCCCGGTCGACGGGCTCGGCGTACCCGGGCTGGCGGTCTGGAAGGGTGACCGGGTGGCCGCTTGTGTGGCCGCGGCGAGCGTGCTGGCCAAGGTCACCCGGGACCGCATCATGGTCGAGATGGACGACCAGTTCCCGGCCTACGGGTTCGCGGTGCACAAGGGCTACATCACCGAGGACCACAGCGCCGCGTTGAAGCAGCACGGCCCCTGTGCCGAGCACCGATTTTCGTACGTGAACGTCGCCGCCGCCTCGGGCCGCGGCAACCGTCCGCCCCGGGCGCGCCGTCCCGTGCCGCGCGTGTCGCCCGAGGCGGTGCAACCAGTACTGTTTGATGCATCCGAGACCGCGTCCCTGGTGCTTCCGGAGACCCCTGGGAGTACCGTCGGCGTGGCGTCGGGCGAGCAGCCTCAGCCGTCGCCGTCGGTGGGGGAAGATGAGGCCATGGAGGGCGAGAAGCGATGAGCGCAGAGGATCTCGAGAAGTACGAGACCGAGATGGAGCTGCAGCTCTACCGGGAGTACCGCGACATCGTCCGCCAGTTCTCCTACGTGGTGGAGACGGAGCGCCGGTTCTACCTGGCCAACCAGGTCGACCTGCACGTGCGCAACTCCGACGGCGAGGTGTATTTCGAGGTCGAGATGCACGACGCCTGGGTCTGGGACATGTACCGGCCGGCCCGGTTCGTCAAGAACGTGCGGGTCATGACGTTCAAGGACGTCAACGTCGAAGAGCTCGAGAAGCCCGACATCTCGCTGCCCGACGAGCCGGGTTTCGGTAACTAAATGAGCAGAGCCTTCAGTCCTTTCTAGGGGCGGCGGGCGGGGTGGTCGGACGGGTTATCCACAGGCCTGTTTTTCCGGGTTCTGGTGCGGCAGGTTGTCGGCATGCTCCAACTGCTGATCCTGCTCGTTGTCACATCCTTCGGGTGGCCGATCGTGCCGCCCACGGTCGTCCGGTCCTTCGATCCGCCCGCTCAGCCCTGGCTGGCCGGGCATCGCGGGGCCGACCTGGCCGCGCCGCCCACCGCGGTGGTGCGGTCGGCCGGGGCGGGCATCGTCCTGTTCGCCGGCCGTGTGGCGGGTCGTGGGGTCGTAAGCGTCGGTCATGCCGGTGGCTTGCGCACGACCTACGAGCCGGTGACGGCCACGGTCGACCTCGGCACGGTCGTCGCCCCCGGCGACCCGATCGGGCGCCTCGAGCCCGGCCACCACGGCTGCGCCCAGGCTGCCTGCCTGCACTGGGGTCTGCGGCGAGGCGATCTCTACCTCGACCCGCTGCTGCTGCTCGGGCTGGGCCGGGTAAGGCTGCTGCCGGTCGATCAGGCGCGGTAGTCGTGCAGCAGTTGCGGCAGGCGCTCGGCGAACCGGTCGTACTCGTCGGCGCGGTTGTAGACCTGAGCGCTCAGCCGCAGCAGCCCGCGGCCGCCCCAGGCGTTCACGGCGGTCTCGACGGCCAGCTTGTCGGCGATGTGCTGGCGCAGCTCCTGCGCCTCGGGGGCGGTGGTGGCCAGCCCGGCCGGCAGCGGCACGATGCGCATCGAGATGTCGGGCCCGGCCGGCTGGGGCAGCTCGGCCACCGGCACCTCGAGCGCCTCACCCACCACCCGCTGGCCGTACGCGGCCAGCGCCGCGTTGTGGGCCCGCACCTCCTCCCAGCCCAGGGTGCGCAGCGTGAAGAGCCCGGCCGGGGCGGCCAGCCAGGGCGTGTAGTCGACAGTGCCCTGCGACTCCACCGCGTGCGGGTAGCCCTGGTCCTGATCCCACGAGACGACCAGCGGCTCGATCTTGCGACGCCACCCGGCGGCCACCGAGAGCAGGGCCGTGCCGCGCGGCGCGAAGGCCCACTTGTGCAGGTTGCCCACCCAGAAGTCGGCCCGGATCGAGGCGACGTCGACCGGCAGCATGCCCGGCACGTGGGCCGCGTCGACCAGAACCGGGATCTCGTGCTCGTGGGCGGCGGCGACGATCTCGCGAACCGGGAAGGCCATCGCCGTCGCCGACGAGAGCTGGTCGATGATCAGCAACTTGGTGCGTCCCGGGCGCAGGGCGGCGCGCACCCGGCTGATCAGCTCGGCGTCGGTGGCCGGCATCGGCAGCGCGACGGTCCGCACGGTCGCGCCGGCCCGGCGGCAGCGGCGCCGGGCCGCCATCGCGACCGCGCCGTAGCTGTGGTCGGTCAGCAGCACCTCATCGGCCGATTCGAGGCGTACAGAGTTGAGCACCAGCGAGACCGCGGTGGTGGCGTTGGGCACCAGCGCGCTGAGCTCGGGATCGGCCCCCAGGAAAGAGGCGATGTGGCGTCGGGTGTGGATGACGCGGTCGCTCAGGCCCTGGGCGAAGAAGCGCAGCGGGTTCGACTCGATCTCGTCGCGCAGGCGTTGCTGGGCGCGCTGCACCCCGATCGGCACGGCGCCGAACGAGCCGTGGTTGAGATAGGACACGCCGGGATCCAGCGAGAACAGAAGGCGGGCGCCGGGGAGGGTCACGGGCGGTTCAGGCGCGCTCACAATCCGATCGTACGGGGTCAGGCTCGGGGGTGCGCTTGTTTGAAGGCCGCCCGCAGGCGCTCGGTGGAGACGTGGGTGTAGATCTGGGTGCTCGACAACGACGAGTGCCCGAGCAGTTCCTGCACGGCCCGCAGGTCGGCGCCGCCGTCGAGCAGGTGGGTGGCGGCCGAGTGGCGCAGGTCGTGCGGCTTGGTGTGCGGCAGGCCGGCGGCCCGCGCGGCCCCGTCGACGATGCGGCGCACGACCGTCTGCTGCACCCGGCCCCCCTTCACGCCCAGGAAGAGCGCGTCGCCACTGGTCGTAGTGGCCAGCCGCGGGCGGCCCCGGCGCAGCCAGTCGTCGAGCGCGCGCTGGGCGGGCAGGCCGTAGGGAACGGCGCGCTCCTTGGCCCCCTTGCCGAAGACGCGGACGACCCGGCGCCCCTCGTCCAGGTCGGCCCGGTCGAGGCCGCAGAGCTCACTGACCCGTACGCCGGTGGCATAGAGCAGTTCCAGCACGGCCCGGTCGCGAAGGCCCTCGACCTCGTCGGCGGCGGTCGCCTCGACCAGGGCCGTAGCCTGGTCGGCCCGCAACACGGTCGGCAGCGTGCGGTGGGCCTTGGCGCTGGCCAGGTGCGCGCCCGGATCGGACGGGATGCGACCGTCGCGGAACGCCCACGCCGTGAAGGCCCGGGCGGCCGCGGCCCGGCGGGCCTGGGTGGCGCGGGCCGCCCCCTGCCGCATGCGCGCGGCCAACCAGGCCCGCAGCAGCGCGAGGTCGACCTCGTCCGGAGTGGTGACCCCGGCCCCCGCGGCATGATCGAGCAGCGAGACGACATCGCTGACGTAGGCCCGCACGGTCTGCTCGGAACGATTGTCGACCCGGCTCAGGTGCCGGCCGAAGTCGTCCACCGCCTCGCGCAGCGCGTGCGGCAGCCTTTCGTGCAGATCCCGCGTCCCCATCGTGTCGACAGTCTTCGTTCCGGGCGTGATCGTCAAGGCCCGCCGTGCGCGTGTTGCCCACCCTTCTTAGACTGCCCTGACCATGGCACCGATGATCCGCGGCCTCGTCGCAGTGGCCCTGCTGGGCGCGCTCTCCGGCTGCTCCCTGTTCGAATCCTCGACCGAGGGCGGCTCGGGTGCCGGCCCGACCTCAACACCGTCGGCAAATGTCGGATTTGGCGGCCCCACTTCGGCCCGCACCGCGCCCGCCGTCGTCGACGAAGCCATGTTCCGCACCCCCTCCCAGAACATCGCGTGCGCACTGACCGAGTCCGAGGTGCGCTGCGACATCGTCCGCAAGACCTGGAAGCCACCGGCCAAGCCCGCCGACTGCGAACTCGATTGGGGCAACGGCCTGGTCGTGTCCGGCGGCGAGGCCACGTTCACCTGCGCGGGGGACACCCTGGTGGGTACGTCGGAGACCACCCTCGAGTACGGCCAGGCGCTCCGTTCCGGCACAGTGCGGTGTGACAGCGACAGCGCGGGCCTGACCTGCAAGGACGACGAAACGGGACACGGCTTCACGCTGGCCCAGTCGCGCTACACGCTCTTCTGACTTTCTGTCGTACCCCCGCCCTAGGGTCAGCGACATGGCTAGCTGGCATGAGATCGAGCAGGACGCACCGGCCTTCGCCCAGCGGGTGAAGGCTCTCTTCGACGCGGGCACCAACAAGACGATCGCCACCCTGCGCCGCGACGGCGCACCCCGCATCAGCGCGAGCGAGGCGGCTTTCCAAGACGGCGAACTCACCTTCGGCATGATGGCCGACTCGGTGAAACTGCACGACCTGCGCCGCGACCCCCGCCTCGCGATGCACGCCCCCACGCTGGAACCACCCACCGACAACCCCGAGTCCGGCCCCGGCGACGCCAAACTCGCGGGCGTCGCGGTCGCCCTGCCCCACCCACCCGACTGGCCCCACGGCGACGACGCGGGCCTGTTCCGCATCGACATCCACGAGGTGGTGCTGACCTATGTGGGCGTCCCCGCCGACCACCTGGTCATCGAGTCCTGGCACACAGGCCGCGGCCACACCCGCCGCACCCGCACATAACAGGCCCAGAAACCCGATCAACCGACCACGATGCGGCGCTCCGGCCAGCTTCTCCCCTCAGCCGCTCCCGGCTGTGCCCGCACCCTCCCCAGCAACCGGCTGCGCCCAGCCCACCAGCAACCGGCTGCGCCCAGCCCACCAGCAACCGGCTGCGCCTAGCCCACCAGCAACCGGCTGCGCCCACAGCTCACCAGCGACCGGGTGCGCTCTTTCTCGACGGTGGGCAGCCCGCGGCACCTTGTTCAGCCGCTCCTGCCCCGTCGACCGTGCCAACGCCCACCAACGCTCGAGCCGGCCGGTCGCCCGCCCGGGATCGGAATGCCTCAGGTCCCGCTGTCCGCGACGACCTGGTTGTCCCGGGAAGTGCGGGTCGCGCCTCACGTCGGTTGTGGCCATCCGAGCGCTGCGATTTGCGCTGCCCGCGCGCCTTCCGCTGCCTGCGACGACGTGGTTGTCAGAGGGGTGCGAGTTGTGCCCCGCGTTACTCCCGGCCGGCCTGGCGCTGCGATTTGCTGCCTTTGCCGCCTGCGACGATGTAGTTGTCGGGGGAGGGCGGGTCGTGCCTCGCGTTGGTTGTGTGCTGCCCGCGCGGCTTGCGCTGCCCGCGCGGCTTGCGCTGCCCGCGCGGCTTGCGCTGCCCGCGCGGCTTGCGCTGCCCGCGCGGCTTGGTCGATTGTCGGGTGGCGGCTGGCCGGGGCCTTTGGGGCGGCCGGGCCGGCCCTAGGGGCGGGTGAGTTGGACGCGGTCGGCGGGGTGGACGGTTTCGGTGCCGTCGGTGGCGGTGACGACCAGGACGGGCACGCCCTCGCCGAGGCGGTATTTGCGGCGCTCGGCGTCGGTGGGCATGCGGGCGCTGGCGCGTTCGCCGCGGGCCAGGGCGATGAGCTCGATCGGCTCGGGCACGCGGACGAAGGTGCCGCGAGGACGGTCGACGGTCACCAGCCCCTCGGTGCGCAGCTGGCCGATCGCCTGGCGGACGGTGGTGCGGCTGATCCCGTATTCCTGCGCGAGGCGCAGCTCGCTGGGCAGCGGCTCACCGGGCCCCAGCGAGCCGGACTCGATCTGGTTGCGCAGCAGATCAGCCAGCTGGCGGAAGACCGCGCGGTCCGCAGAAGGATCGATCATGCCAGCCAGTCTACGTGACCACGATGTTCCATCGGATTGTACGTACGGAGCCATGTAGGTATGATAGCCCTGCCGCACTGAGAAGGCCGAGACTTGATCGGGCGGCTGGACGGGCGGCGGTAAAAGCCGCGCCACGAGGTGCCCCAAAAGCACCCCGAGCACGGCCGAGCCGCCGCCCGTTCGTCCGCTTCAACGTCCACAGTGCCCAGCTGCCGCCAACCGTCGAGCGGCCGGCGGCAAACCAGACAGGGCGGACGCATCAGCTACCGATCTCCGGCGCCGGCCCGCCCTCGTCATCACCCCGCGGGGCGACAGCAGCCTTGCGAGCCCAGGCGACAAACCGCTCAAAGAGATTGCCCGGCACGATCTGCCCCTCAGCCACCAGATCCCCCAGCGCGTCGTACATCTGAGCGGACAGATAGATCGTCAGCGTCGTCGGAAAAGCCCGGAACTCCTCGAGCAGCCGCTCCCGCGCCGTTTCGCAAGGCCAGGATTCCCCACAGGCAGTGCAGTTCCACCCCGGCCGATCATTCAGGTGATCCATCACAGCCGCCGGCCCCAGCCCTCGGGCCGCCGAAACCAGCTCAACCCCATCAGCCGTCACCACGGCCCGCCGCCGCCCCGCCGACGCGGTCACCTCAAGCGGCTGCACCGAAACAATCGGCTGAGCTGAACCAAACCCCCGCACCGAAGCAGCTCGCTGCGCCGGAATAGGCGCTCGCGCTGGACGCAGCTGTTGTGCCGGGATGGGTGGCCGCGCCGGGCGTAGCTGCGGTGTCGAGCCGGCTGGCTGTGCCGGGATGAGTGGCCGTAAGGGACGCGGTTGTTGTGCTGGACTGGACGGTTGCGTCGAGACGCGTGGCTGCGCCGGACCGAGCCGTCGTGTCGAAACGGCTGGCTGCGGCGGGCGCAGTCGTTGTACGGGAGCGCCTGGCTGCGCCGGGACAGGTGGCCGTAGCTGCTGCGCTGGGCCGGGTGGCTGGGCCGGGGAGATCGGCCACATGGGACGCGGCTGTTCTGCTGCAACGGGTGGTTGCGTAGGGATAGGCGGCTTCGCCGGACCCAGTCGCTGTATCGGAGCGGGTGGCTCGGCCGGAGCGAGTGGCTGTACCGGATCCAACTGCTGCGCCGGAATGGGTGCCCGGGCTGAACGCGGCTGTTGTGTTGTGCCGGGTGGTTGTGCCGGGTTGGGTTGTCCTGCCGCGCGGAGCTGCTGTGCTGGTCTGGACGGCTGCGCCGGACTCGGCTGCTGTGTTGGTGCGAGGCGCTGCCTCGGGACGAGTGGCCGTGCCTCGCCGGCTGGCTTCGGCGGGTCGGGTGACTTGTCCCGGACCGAATCTGCCCGAGGGGGCGCGGTGAGGAGCGTCATCGACGAGGTGTCGACGGAGCGGATCCGACTTGGTGGCGTGGTTGTCTTGGGTGCTGCTCGGCTGTCAGCGTCCCCGGTCGGACGCTGTCGTGCTGGGCCGGTATGCGGCGATCCGTCGGGTGGGTCGGGTGGAAGCTCGGTATAGGTCATTTTGGTTCCCCCAGGTGTGCCCGTCGGGACGGGCGGGTGGTGCTGTCTGCCACCGTTGGCAGATCGGCGTAGCCATCCCGTCGCCGACGAGGACGGCACAGGCGATTCGCCACGGTGAAACCTCGACGTGCCGGCGACCCGAACCGGGAAGTTCGGGTGCGAGAGCCACCTGCACCCGAGAGCCCAAAGCGACGCTGGGTGAACCCGATCAGGGATTCAGCTTCGACGGTCTGCCGGTCACGAGCCCATCGGTCAGTTTTCGGCCCGCAGTCACCGGCCCTCGGTGCGTAGCGAGCCGATCGCCCGGCGGTGGCCTCCTGCCGACTTTTCGCGGAGTGTGAAGCCCAGAGCCGATCGCTCGCCGAAGCTGAGCAGCCACCGCCGCCCCGATCGGCCTCGACGCGATGGCCGGCGCGAGGACGCAGGTTGCTCGTCCAGGCGACGCCGTCCGCCGAACCGCTTGGCCTCCGAGTCAGGTCCTGCCACTCACCGCAGTTCCGACGATGGCGATGCTGCCTATCGCGGCTCGATGCCCAACAGCGTGCGTCGCTGCGAGCGGGTCCACCGGTGACTCCGGTATGCCGGCTCCTATGCGCGCTGGGCCGTGTGCGCTGCTCGGTCACGCATCCGGATCGCCGGCGGCAGTCAGTATGGCCAGCGATCCGGATGCGGGGACTCACAGCCAACGAGGCCTGCCACCGTCTCCCGGTGTCGTCGCGTACCTGTGCCGATCGCCATGCGGGATGCCGATGGTGCGTGCTGCCTCTGGCACGCGCCGCCGGCATCTTTGAGCTGGTGGCGGTGGCGATTGACGACGCTGGTGGCGATGCCGACCGGAGGGCTTTGGCGCGGGCCTGTTCGGCTTCGGCGATGCGACTTGGGGGGTCGGGTCACCAGTGGTGCAGGTTGATGTGGCGGTGGGCCATGGCTGGGCGTCCGGGGGTCCGGGTCGTTGAGGTGCGAGACGCCGTCCGGTCGGGGTTCGCGGTCGAGGTTGCAGGGGAAGCCTTCGTGATCGGCGGCCGGTTTGCCGGACCGGGCGCCGCGGAGGGGCCTGCACAAGATGGATGCATGTTCGGCTCTTCTCGTGCGGGACTTGCTCAGGGCGACGGCCCGGCCCGCACCGATATGTCGTCGTGCTCGGGGTGCGGGGCCGGGGTGGCTCGGCCGCCGCTGTGCCTGGCCGGGCTGCGGCGGCCGCCCCCGATGGTGATGTCGGGCCGGTGAGCGGTGGACCGGGGACTGCTGCCCGGCGGCCTCTGGGGTCTCCGCGCTGGAGAGTGGGAGCCGCCGGGCGAGCAGCGTGACAGGAAGGTGGGATCGCTCCCTGTTTTGCCCGGTCTCATGGGGGGTCTGTCGTAGCGGTACCTCCTTTCCTCGATGGGGGCATGTGAGGGCGGGGAAAGGTCTGTGCCGGGTGCCGCACCCCGAGGAGGAAAGGGGAGCGGCGGAGTGGGGACGAGCGCGTCGATGCAGGGGGCGGCGAGGCCGCAACTGCAGCGGCGCCAGAACGACCGCCACACGCGTCGATGTACCGGTCCGAGGGGGACGGGCGGGGTAGTCTGGCGACGCCTTGTCATGGAGCCAGTATAGGTGACATGCGACTAGCTGTCTCCTATCAACTTGATGATTGACTAATAGTCTCACGCCTACGGTCGATCATGTGGCAGCGAAACCGATCCGGCTCATGGGGGCACACGAGATCCGCATCCGTCTGGGTGGGGTGAGCCGGCAGCGTGCGTACCAGATCACCAGCCGCGCCGACTTCCCCAAGCCGGTTGCCGATCTCGCACAGGGCAAGGTGTGGGCGACCGACGACGTCGAGGCGTGGATGAAGGTGCACCGCCGCGATCTGGACGACTCCGAGGATTGACCCCGGCCGGGCGCGTCAGCGCCCGGCGCCACGGGCGACCGCGAGGCGCCCGCCTTTGTGCTGCCCATGAACGGTCACCGTCCTTTCCGGCTGAGGGCGATCCCGGTGTCCCGGCGGTCGATCAGCCCGCTCAGCTCCAGCAGGGACAGTCGCCGCAGCACAGTTCGCAGCCCGAGCCCGGCTTTGACCGCCAGTTCTTCCGGTGTGGCCGTCCCGCGGCGGGGCACGGCCTCGAGCACCAGGGCCGACTCCTCGTCGAGCCCGTCGCGCCGATGCTCGGGTCCGCGGGCCGGGTCGCTCTGGTACTCGCCGATGCGGCCCACGGCTTCGAGCACCTGGGACACGTCGGTGACCAGCGTCGCGTCTGGCCGCTCGCGCAGCAGCGTGTGGCACCCGACCGACATGGCCGACGTGACCGGCCCCGGCACCACCATCGCGGGCCGCCCCAGCGCCAGCACCCGGCCCATGGTCTGGATCGCCCCGCTGCGCGCCGCCGCCTCGACCAGCACAGTGCCTGCCGTGGCGGCCGCGATGACCCGGTTCCGGATCAGGAAGCGGTGGCGCAGCGGCGCCGTGCCCGGTGGCCACTCGCTGATGAGCAGCCCGGACTCGGCGATCTGCTCGAACATCGCGGAATTGCCCACCGGATAGGGCCGGTCGACCCCGCAGGCCAGCACGGCCACCGTCCGCCCGCCGGCCGCGACCGCCGCCCGGTGCGCCGCCGCGTCGATCCCGAACGCACCGCCCGACACGACCGTCCAGTCGTGCGAGGCCAGCCCGTACGCGATCTCCTTCGTCACATGAACGCCGTAGCTGGACGCCGCCCGGGCCCCCACCACCCCGACCGACCGGGCCAGCGCCTCGCCCAGCGACCACGACCCGCGCACCCAGAAGCACAACGGCGGCCGCACATCGGTATTGATCCGCGTCGGAGCGTCGTCGAGGTGCAGGGTGGCCAGCGCCGCCACCCGTTGCGGCCACTCCGCGTCGGACGGCACGACGATCCGCGCCCCCAGCCGCTCGGCCCGCCGCAGGGTCAGGTCGGCCAGCCGCTGGGGGTCGATCTTGGCCGCCTTGGCCAGCGCGGATGCCCGCAGCGGACCGTCCTCGACGTCGCCGCGCAGCAGCCGGTGCAACGTCGCCGCCGCGCCGCCCTCTTGCACCAGGGCCCACACCGCGCGGTTGCCCGGCTCGGCCAGCCAGGTGAGCGCGACCCGGGCCGCACGGTCGTCGTCGTCAGCGGACATGGCTCTCTCCCATTCGCAGCTGGATGGCCTCGCCGACCTCGGCCCGGCCCGGCCGGTCGCGTCCGTCGAGGTCGGCGATCGTCCAGGCCAGCCGCAACACCCTGTCGAAGCCGCGGGCCGAGAGCAGTCCCTTGTCGAGGGACTCGCGCAGGTCGGCGGTGTCGGCGGGGGGCAGCCGCCACGGCGTCCGGCGCAGCACCGGCCCGGGCACCTCGGCGTTGAGCCCCCACCCGCCGTCCGACCAGCGTCTCGCCGCGGCCGCCCGGGCCTGGGCCACCCGCGCGGCGATCTCGGCCGACGAGGTGGCGGGCTCGGTGGACGTGGTCAGCTGAGCGGCGGTCAGCGGCGCGAGGGTGAGCCGGATGTCGATGCGGTCGAGCAGCGGCCCGGACAACTTGGCCAGGTAGCGCCGCCGCACCGCCGGCGCGCACGTGCAGTGCTGGTCGCCGGCCGGGCTCGCACATGGACAAGGATTGGCTGCCAGCACAAGTTGCACGCGGGCCGGGAACTCGGTGGTGCCCCGGGAGCGGGCCAGCACCACCCGGCCCGTCTCCAGCGGTTGTCGCAGCGCCTGCAGCGTCGCCGACGGAATCTCGGCCGCCTCGTCGAGGAACAGCACGCCCCGGTGAGCGAGCGAGAGCGCCCCGGGCCGGGCCAGCCCGCTGCCCCCGCCGACGAGAGCCGCGGACGAAGCCGTGTGGTGGGGCGCCTGGAACGGCGGGCGGCGGACCAACCGGCCGTTCGGCGGCAGCACCCCGGCGATCGACTGCAGGGCGGTCACCTCGAGCGCCGCGGCGTCGTCGAGTTCGGGCAGGATCGTGGGCAGGCGTTCGGCCAGCATGGTCTTGCCTGCCCCGGGCGCCCCGAACAGCGCCAGGTGGTGCCCGCCCGCGGCGGCGACCTCCAAGCCGTAACGGCCCATCTCTTGCCCGGCCACATCGGCCAGGTCGGGGCCGGGCGGCGGGGGCGCGTCGTCGGACGGCGGCGGGTCGAGCAGGGCGACACCGTCGCGAACGTAGTCGACCAGCCGGCGCAGGCTGTCGACCGCCTCGACCGTCATGCCCGGCACGACCGTGGCCTCGCGGGCGTTGGCCAGCGGCACGATCACCCGGCGCAGCCCGGCCCCGGCCGCCGCGGCCACCATCGGCAGCACCCCGCGCACCGGTCGTACAGCGCCGTCGAGCCCGAGCTCGCCCAGCAGCACCACGCCGTCGAGCGCAGCCGACGGCAGCTCACCGGCGCTGGCGAGCATGGCCACAGCCATCGCCAGGTCAAATGCGCTGCCGTGTTTGGGCAGCGCGGCCGGCAGCAGGTTCACCGTGATCCGGCGGTTGGGCCAGACCTGGCCGGAGTTGACCACGGCCGCCCGCACCCGGTCGCGGGCCTCGTGCAGGGCCGTGTCGGGCAGGCCGGTCAGCACGACGGCGGGCAGGCCGGGGGACAGGTCGGCCTCGACCTCGACCACGTGCCCGGTCACGCCGACCAGGCCGACGCTCAGGACGCGCGCGTAGCTCATCGCGGGCCCGGTCAGAACGCCGCGCGGATGTGGGTGACCTGCCCGGCGCCCTCGGCCGGCACGAGCACCTCGACCACGTCGAAACGGATCTCGCGCGGGTGCACGCCCGCCTCGGCCAGCCACCGGAGCGCCAGTTGCCGCAGCTTGCGCACCTTGCGATGGGTGACTGCAGCCGCCGGTGGGCCGAATTGGTCGCCGCGCCGCGTCTTCACTTCGCAGAACACGATGTCGAAACCGTCGCGCAGCACCAGGTCGACCTCGCCGTCGGCGCAGCGCCAGTTCCGGTCGAGGATCACGAGGCCCTGCCCCTGGAGGTGCTGGGCCGCGACCCGTTCGCCGTACGCGCCTACCGCCTGCCGTTGCGTCGTCATGGCGCACAACCTGGTCCGCCGGCCCCGGTCCCGCACCCGGTCCGCCCCCGGATCTGTGGACAGAGCGCAACTGTGGAAAACCGCTGTGTCACCGTCCAGGTGTGTTATGCGCCCAGCGGTGGCGTCCGTGTCCTCAGTCACTTAAGTTGCGAGATCGTGGAAGGACGCCGCTACGCCGATGACGCCGAGCCCAGCTGGTATTCCGGGCCCGGCCAGTACCCCCGTACGCCCGAGTCCGAAGTTTCGGGTTCGATCCCGGCCAACCCGTACGACTCCGGTATCCACGAACGGCCCAGCGGCGCGTTCCGGCTCCCGGATCAGCGGGCGGCCGCGACGACCGGCAGCCATGCGCGCCCGGCCGAGCCGGAAGTGCGGGTTCCCGTACGCGGAACCGAGTACCCGACGATCCGGCCCACCGCCGACGTGGTCCCCGCGACCCCCGAGCCGATGGCCGAGCCGACCGCCCTGGTCCCACCCGTGGCCCCGGAGCGGAAGGAGAAGGTCTATCAGACCCGGCGCCCGGTTACGTCCATCATCGTGGCCGTCGTCATGGTCGTCCTGATGATCCCGGTTGTCCGGTTACTGTTCGACGCCACCTTCACCGGCGACCCGAACGCCCGCGGTATCGTCCCCGCCGTGCTGCTCACGCTCGGCTTCACGCTGACCGGCATCGGGTTGTACTCCGTGGCCCGCAGCGGCCCGGTCGCGCGCGAGGCCTGGCTGCGGCCCCCGGTGGCGTACCTCCCGGCGGGTTTGATCCTGCTGATCGCGGCCGGTCTGGCGGTGGCCTGACCGCGGACAGGGGTCCGGCGAAGCTTGGCGTATGCTGGTTGACGGCGACCGCCTCGTGCGGTCGACCTCGCGTGCCCTCTGTCAGGTCCCTTCCGTCGCGGAACGGGGCCGGCAGCGACGGCCCTCCCTGGTCTCGATCATCTCGGGTCCGACCGTGGCCGCCGACCGGGCACCAGGACGCTTGCCGCCGGCGAGCGTGACAACCAGGGACCACAGGGAGTAACCCACCATGGCCGTCGTGACCATGCGTCAGCTGCTGGAGAGCGGTGTCCACTTCGGGCACCAGACCCGGCGCTGGAACCCGAAGATGAAGCGCTTCATCTTCACCGAGCGTAACGGCATCTACATCATCGACCTGCGCCAGACGCTCGACTACATCGAGAAGGCGTACGCGTACGTGCGGGACACCGTCGCCGAGGGTGGCCACATCCTCTTCGTCGGCACCAAGAAGCAGGCGCAGGAGGCCATCGCCGAGCAGGCGACGCGGGTCGGCCAGCCGTACGTGAACCACCGCTGGCTGGGCGGCATGCTCACCAACTTCCAGACCGTTTACAAGCGGCTCCAGCGCATGAAGGAGCTCGAGGCTCTGGGTGACCTGAGCGGCACCGCCGCCGGGTACACCAAGAAGGAGACCCTCCAGCTCTTCCGCGAGAAGACCAAGCTCACCAAGACCCTCGGTGGCCTCCGGGACATGACCAAGACGCCGTCGGCGATCTGGGTCGTGGACACCAAGAAGGAGCACATCGCGGTCGACGAGGCCCGCAAGCTGGGCATCCCGGTCATCGCGGTGCTGGACACCAACTGTGACCCGGACGAGGTCGACTTCCCGATCCCGGGCAACGACGACGCGATCCGCTCGGCCGAGCTGCTGACCAAGGTCATCGCGGCCGCCGTGGCCGACGGTCTGATCGCCCGTTCCGGCCGTGGCCGGGGTGGCGCCGACGAGAAGCCCGAGCCGGGCACCGTCGCCGCCGGCGAGCCGCTGCCCGAGTGGGAGCGCGACCTGTACGAGGGGGCCGAGAAGAAGGCGGCCGACGCGCCCGCCGCTGAGGCTCCCGCCACCGAGGCGCCCGCGGCCGAGCCCGTGCCGGCCGCCGCGGCTCCCGCCGAGTAATTCTCCGACGAAGCTGACATCGAGAGAGAGTCATGGCTAACTACACCGCCGCGGACGTCAAGAAGCTCCGCGACCTGACCGGTGCCGGCATGATGGACTGCAAGAAGGCGCTCGAGGAGGCGGCCGGCGACTTCGACCAGGCCGTCGAGCTCCTCCGCATCAAGGGCGCCAAGGACGTCGGCAAGCGGGCCGGCCGCACCGCGGCCAACGGCATCGTCGCCCACTCCGGCCACGCGCTGCTCGAGCTCAACTGCGAGACCGACTTCGTCGCCAAGACCCCCGACTTCGTCGCGCTGGGTCAGCAGCTGGTCGAGCTCGGCGAGCAGAGCAAGGTCGCCGACGCCGCCGCCCTGCTGGCCGCCACGCTGCCCGACGGCAAGACGGTCGCCGACACGGTCCAGGAATACTCCGCGAAGATCGGCGAGAAGATCGTCGTGAACCGCTTCGTGATCCTGGACGGCACCGTCGCTGTGTACCTGCACCGCAAGGCGCAGGACCTGCCGCCGCAGGTCGGCGTCCTGGTGGAGTACACCGGGAAGTCGGACGAGGCCGCCGACGCGGACGCCCGCGGCATCGGCATGCAGGCCGCCGCGATGCGCCCGCGCTACCTCACCCGCGAGGAGGTGCCGGCCGACGTCGTCGAGTCCGAGCGCCGCATCGCCGAGGAGACGGCCAAGGAGGAGGGCAAGCCCGAGAAGGCCCTGCCCAAGATCGTGGAGGGCCGGGTGAACTCCTTCTTCAAGGACTTCGTCCTGCTCGAGCAGGCGTCGGTCGTCGACAACAAGAAGACCGTCAAGCAGGTCGCGGACGAGGCCGGGCTGACAATCACCCGGTTCGTCCGGTTCGAGGTCGGCCAGGAGTAAGCGGGCCGCCTGTGAGGCAAGGGAGGCCGGGTACGCGATTCTGCGTCCGGCCTCCTTCTCCCATAAGGTCTCTGCTGAACATGAAGGGAAGGCGGGTCTCATGACGTTGGTGACCGAGCAGGCAGTGGCGGTTGACGATCCGACCCCGCCGCCCACACGGCCGCGCCGGGTCGTGCTGAAACTCTCCGGTGAGGTGTTCGGCGGCGGCGCCGTGGGCGTCGACCCCGACATCGTGCAGGGCATCGCCCGGCAGATCGCCACCGTCATCCGGCGGGGCATCCAGGTCGCCGTGGTGGTCGGCGGCGGCAATTTCTTCCGCGGCGCCGAGCTGCAGAAGCGCGGCATGGACCGCAACCGCGCCGACTACATGGGCATGCTCGGCACGGTCATGAACGCCCTGGCCCTCCAGGACTTCCTGGAGAAGGAGGGCGTCGAGACCCGCGTGCAGACCGCCATCACGATGGCCCAGGTCGCCGAGCCCTACATCCCGCTGCGTGCCATTCGTCACCTCGAGAAGGGGCGCTGCGTCATCTTCGGCGCCGGCGCCGGCATGCCGTACTTCTCCACCGACACCGTCACCGCCCAGCGCGCGCTCGAGATCCACGCGGACGTCGTGCTGATGAGCAAGAACGGTGTCGACGGCGTCTACAGCGCCGACCCCCGCATCGACCCCGAGGCCAAGAAGCTCGACCGTCTCACCTTCCAGGATGTGATCCAGCAGGGCCTCCGGGTGGCTGACCAGGCCGCTTTCAGCCTCTGCGAGGAGAACAACCTGCCCATGCTGGTCTTCGGTGCCCAGGGCGACGACACCATCGTCCGCGCGGTCAGCGGCGAACGAATCGGCACCCTGATCACTGCGTAAGCCACCCGTCCCCACCGAAGAAAGCAAGGAGGCGAGAAGAGCCGGTGATCGACGAGACCCTCTTCGAGGCCGAAGAGAAGATGGAGAGCGCGGTCGAGCACGCCAAGGAGGAGTTCGCCGCGATCCGCACCGGGCGAGCCACCCCCGCGATGTTCTCCAAGATCGTGGTGGACTACTACGGCGCGCCCACGCCGGTGACGCAGATGGCCTCCGTCGGCATTCCGGAGCCGCGCATGGTCATCGTCAAGCCCTACGACGCGTCCCAGCTCGGCTCCATCGAGCGGGCGATCCGCGACTCGGACCTCGGGGTCAACCCCAACAACGAGGGCACCCAGCTGCGCATCCACCTGCCGCAGATGACCGAGGAACGCCGCCGCGAAATGGTCAAGGTCGCGCGCAGCAAGGCGGAGGAGGGCCGGGTGGCCATCCGCAACGTCCGCCGCAAGGCCAAGGAGCAGCTGGACAAGCTGGTCAAGGACGGCGACGCGGGCGAGGACGACGGCCGCCGCGCCGAGAAGGAACTCGACGACACCACGCACAAGTACGTGGCGAACGTCGACGAGCTCCTCAAGCACAAGGAAGCCGAGCTGCTCGAAGTCTGATGTCCTACCTCGATCCGCGTGCCGGGCAGAGCGCCGGCGACGACACCACCGTGCCGGCCTGGCACGCGGGCGAGGACGCCCAGACCAGCCAGCTTCCCCTGGTCCCCACTCCCGCGCCCACCCCCACGACCGAGCAGAAACCCGGCAAACGTCGCGCCGGCGGCCGCGCCGGGCGGAACCTCCCGGCCGCCATCGGCGTCGGGGTCGGCCTGGTCCTGACGGTCCTGATCTCGCTGGTCATCTGGCCCGACGCCTTCCTCGGCGTCATCGCCGTCGCCTCCGCCGTCGGCGTCTACGAGATGGTTCGCGCGCTGCGCGCCTCGGGCGCCGACGCCCCGTTGATCCCGTTGATCGCCGGCTCGCTGCTGATGGTCGGCCTGGCCTGGTACGACGGCGCCGACGCGCTGCTGCTCGGCCTGCTGGTGACGATCGCCGCATCGGTGATCTGGCGCATAGCCGACGGCGCCGCCGCGTTCCGCCGCGACCTGGTGGCCAGCGTCATGATCGCGATTTACGTGCCGTTCCTGCTCAGCTTCGGTGTGCTGCTGCAGCTGCCGGATGCGGGCGAGGACGGCCGCTGGCGGGTCTTGTGCACCCTGCTCGCCGTTGTGCTGTCCGACACCGGTGGTTATGCCGTCGGCGTCTTTTTCGGCAAGCACAAGATGGCTCCCTCGATCAGCCCCGGCAAGACCTGGGAGGGTTTCGCCGGCTCGGTGCTCTCGGCCGCCATCGGCAGCTCGCTGCTCCTGTACTACCTGCTCGAGATCCCGTTCTACTGGGGCCTGCTCTTCGGCGCTCTCCTGTCGATGGTCGCGGTCGCCGGTGACCTGGCCGAATCCATGCTCAAGCGTGATCTCGGCCTGAAGGACATGAGTAACCTGCTGCCCGGTCACGGCGGCCTCATGGACCGCCTCGACTCGATCCTTTTCGCCGTTCCCACCGCCTACCTGTTGTTCGCCCTGATCGGCGCGAACACGTGAACGGCGCGCATTACGGCCAGCGTGCGAGACTGGTTGTGCCATGACGATTCTTCCGGTCATCCCGACCAGCCCCGACCAGCCCGACGCGGTCGCCGTGCGGCGCCGTCCGTCGATGCCCCCGCGTCACCTCGCCGACCTCGACCTCGCGGCCCGCAAGACGGCGGTGACCACGCTCGGCGAGCCCGCGTTCCGGGCCAAGCAGCTGTCGACCCACTACTTCGGCCGGCTCGTCCGCGACATCGACGAGATGACCGACCTGCCGGCCGCGACCCGGGCCCGGCTCACCGACGACCTGCTGCCCACGCTGCTCACCCCCGTACGGGAAATGGCCTGCGACGACGGCGCGACGCGCAAGACGCTGTGGCGTCTGCACGACGGCGCGCTGGTGGAAAGTGTCCTGATGGGCTACCCCGATCGGGTGACGGCCTGTGTGTCGAGCCAGGCCGGCTGCGGCATGGCCTGCCCGTTCTGCGCCACCGGCCAGCAGGGCCTGACCCGCAACCTGTCCGTGGCCGAGATCGTCGACCAGGTGGTCTATCTGGCCGGCGTGGCGGCGAGCGGCGCGGTCACCGGCTCCCCGCCGCGGCTGTCGCGCGTGGTCTTCATGGGCATGGGCGAGCCGCTGGCCAACTACCCCCGCGTGATCGAGGCGGTGCGCCGCCTCACCACTCCGGCCCCCGAGGGTCTGGGACTTTCGCAACGGCACATCACCGTCTCCACCGTGGGTCTGGTGCCCGCGATGCGCCGTCTGACGGCGGAAGACCTCAACGTGACTCTTGCGCTGTCCCTGCATGCCCCCGATGATGATCTGCGCGATGAGCTAGTGCCCGTGAATCAACGCTGGAAGGTGGCCGAGGTGCTCGATGCCGCGTTCGAGTACGCGGCCCGGACCGGACGCCGGATCTCGATCGAGTACGCCCTGATCAGGGACGTCAACGATCAGCCCTGGCGCGCCGACCTTCTCGGCAAGCTTCTGCGCGGCAAGCTGGCGCATGTGAATCTGATCCCGCTGAACCCGACCCCGGGCAGCAAGTGGGATGCGAGCCCGAAACCGGTCGAGCGCGAGTTCGTCCGCCGGCTACGCGAGACCGGGGTGTCGACGACGGTTCGCGACACCCGGGGCCGCGAGATCGACGGCGCTTGCGGCCAGCTGGCCGCGGGCGAGCTCACGGAGGCGAGCGCTGGGGGCGCCGCACCCGACGCGGAGGTGGCACAGTGACTGGGCACAGGTCCCAGCGAGCGGAGTGGGAGACGTTGTGACGAGTCAGGGGCAACGTTTCCGGCGGCGTGCGTTGCGCCGCGGCTACAAGGTCGACGAGGTCGACTCCTTCCTCGACCGCGTCGAGGCCACCCTGGCCGGTGAGCAGGTGGGGCCGCCCGTCGGCGCCCAGGAGGTCCACGACGTCGTCTTCCGTGTGCGCTTCGGCGGCTACGACGAGTGGCAGGTCGACCTGCACCTCGACCGGGTCGAGCGGCAGCTGGCCGAGCTCGAGGACCGCGGCGGCCGTGGCGCGCCCGCGCCCGACCCGATGCGCGACTCACTGCGCGGTGGCCTGTCCACCGGCACCTTCGGCGGTGGCCGCGAGCAGGGCGGCCTGGGCGCGGCGATGAGCGGTGGCGGCGGTGGCGGCCGGATGGCCCCGCCGACCGAGCGCCTGCCCGCCCCGCCGATCCGCGACGACCGCTTCCAGCAGCAGGGCCCGCCGCCGCGGGGTCAGATGCAGCCCGACCCGTACGGTGGTGGCCGCTACGACGAGCCGACCGGCTACGGCCAGCCGCAACAGCCCCAGTTGCCGCAGCGCCCGACCCAGCCGCCGCCGGCCTACGACCGTGACCCCCGCGGTTACGACCAGGGCTACGACAACACGGGTGGCTTCGAGACGCCGACCGGCTTCGACGGCTTCGAGGCGGGCCGGCACGGCAAGACCGACATGACGGCCGAGATCCGCATGCCCCAGCGCGAGCAGCAAGATCCGCGCGGCGGCTACGGCGGCCCACCCATGGGCGGCCCACCGATGGGCAACGCCCCGATGAGCGGCCCGCCCGGCGGCTACGGCGGCCCGCCCCAGCCCCAGCTGCCCCCGCCCATGGGCGAGCCGGGTGGCGAGCTCTACCGGGTCGACCAGCTGCGGCGTACGTTCCAGCCGCGGCGCTTCGGCAGCGGCTACGACCCGGCGCAGGTCGACCGGCTGTTCGAGGGCATCCTGCAGGCGATGACGGGTCGCGGCCCGATGCCGGTGCCCGAGAACGACCTCGACATGCTGCAGTTCGGTCTGGTCTCCGGCGGCTACTTCGAGGCCGAGGTGGATGCCGCCCTGCGTGAGGTGAAAGACATCCTGACCCGTCGGCGCTGACCACGGACATGGAAAAGGCCCGCGACTCGCGGGCCTTTTTCGTGCGCTCGGGCGTTCAGTGGTCTTCGGGACGCAGACCGTTGCGCCGCAGGATGCTGTCGACGACGACCGCGCCGACCAGGCCGAGCGCGAACACGACGAGCCAGATGTTCTCGGTGTTGCCCTCGTGGTTGCCCCAGAAGAAGGCCAGCAGCAGGACGGCGCAGATGATGGCGCCCTTCCGTCCGCGCTTGCGGTTGCCCGGCTTGAGCTGGTCCGGGGCATACACCGGTTCTTGATCGGCAGCCACGCCTAGGTCCTTCCTCCACAGGGCGATCTATCGCGTCCAGTTTCGCACGACGCCTCCGCGCGCGGCCCACCAACCCGGACCCGGTACCTTCGATGCGGTCGGGTTCTTGGATCGAGGGAGTAAACGGTGCGGATCACAGGCACTGGACACGCGAGCATGCGGATCGACACCGCCGCCGGCAGCATTCTGTGCGATCCGTGGGTCAACCCCGCGTATTTCGCATCATGGTTCCCATTCCCCGACAATTCGCTGCTGGACTGGGAGACGCTGGGCGACGTCGACTACCTCTACGTGTCGCACCTGCACCGCGACCACTTCGACGCCGAGCACCTGAAGCGCTTCATCAGCAAGAAGGCGACGGTGCTCCTGCCCGAGTACCCGACCAGCCAGCTCGAGGACGAGCTGCGCGAGCTGGGCTTCACCAGCTTCTTCAAGACCAAGTCGGACGAGGTGCACGAGCTCGACGGCGGTCTCAAGGTGATGATCCAGGCGCTGATCAGCCCCACCGACGGCCCGATCGGCGACTCGTCGCTGTGGGTCGAGCACGACGGCGTCCGGGTGCTCAACCAGAACGACGCCCGCCCGACCGACCTCACCCGGTTCAACGAGCTGGGCCACGTGCACGCCCACATGCTGCAGTTCTCGGGCGCGATCTGGTACCCGATGGTCTACGAGCTGCCCCAGGCGGCCAAGACGGCCTTCGGCAAGCAGAAACGAGACCGCCAGTTCGACCGCACCTGGCGCTACATCGACGACCTGAAGGCCGACCACGTCTTCCCGATCGCCGGGCCGCCTTGCTTCCTCGACGACTCGCTCTGGCAGTTCAACGACATCTTCGGTGACGAAGGCAACATCTTCCCCGACCAGTCGGTCTTCATGTCGGAATACGCGAAGGTGGGCGGTACGAACGGGATCGTTCTGCTTCCGGGCAGCGTCACCTCGCTCACCGACAAATCCGCCGAAACAACGCACCCGACCGATGTCGACGAGTTTTTCGCCGACAAGCAGGCCCATCTCGAAGAGATGCGGGAGCGTAAGGCCCCGATCATCGCGGCTGAGAAGGCGTCGTGGCGGCACCCCGAGATCGATGTGCTGGGGGAGATGAAGAAGCGGATCGAGCCGCTGCTCGAAGAGTCGATCTACATGGCTCAGGGGGTGGGTGGGCCGGTTCGGTTCGATCTGACCGACGGGTTCGGGCCTGATGGGGAGGTTGTCGAGTCGATCGTTGTCGACTTCCCGGGGAAGCAGGTTCGGCCCTATGCCGATGAGAAGGTGCGGTACCGGTTCAAGACTGGGCGGGCGCTGATCGAGCACCTGATGTACATCGATGAGGGTGACTGGGTCAACTCGCTGTTCCTCAGTTGTCGCTTCTCGGCGGCTCGGATCGGGCAGTACAACGAGTTCGTGTACGCGTTCTTCAAGTGTTTGAGTGAAGAGCGGTTGCAGTACGCGGAGGGTTGGTACGACGAGCACGAGAAGGCTGTGGAGGCCGAGGACACGGTTCTGGGGGATTGGACCGTGCAGCGGCGGTGTCCGCACCTCAAGGCAGACTTGAGCCGGTTCGGGATCGTGGACGGCAATGTGCTGACCTGTCAGTTGCACGGGTGGAAGTTCGACCTGCCGTCGGGGCGGTGTCTCACCAGCGTTGGGCACAAGATCCGGGCTTCGAAGGACTGAGACCTCGGGGCGCTGCCCCGAACCCCGGCTATCGCTCAGGCGAGGTCTTTGATGATCCTCTTCGCTGCGTTGTGGCCGGCGGCGCCGATGACGCTGCCTGCTGGGTGGGCGCCGGCTGAGCCTGCGTAGAGGCCGTCGAGGCCGGTGAAGTAGGGCATGCGTTCGTTGAAGGCGACCGTGTTGTCCACGTGGTGGATGTGGCCGCCGGTGATGCCGAAGTGTTGTTCGATGCCGGGTGGGGTGAGCGGCATCATGTCGACGACCAGTTCGCGGGTGCCGGGGGCGTAGCGCTCGCAGATATCGAGCAGCTTGTCGATGTAACCCGGCAGCTCGGCGTCCCAGGTCGAACCCGCGGGCTCGTACGGGACTGATTGCACGAACAGAGCCGACGAGTGATTCCCAGCGGCGTCCTGCAACGACGGGTCGACTGTCGTGTGCAGGTACCACTCGATGGTTGGCTCCTCAGGCAGGCGGCCGGCCTGGACGTCGGCCCACATGCCCCGCAGCGCAGCCATCGGCGAATCGGTGCCCGCCACCCCCGCCAGCCCGGCCGAGCCCGGCAGCAGGTGAATGGTCGACCCGAACGGTGACGCCGTGCCCGGCGGCAGGCAGCTGAACGTCGGCAGCCCACGAAGGGCCAGATTGAGCTTCATCGTCGTGCCCGTGCGCTTGACCGCCGCCATCCGCTCGGTCAGCGCCGACGGCAGCGCTCCGGACGGAACCAGGGACATCAGCTGGTACGGGTCACACGAGCCCAGCACGACCCGCGCCCCGATCGAGCGCCCGTCAGCCAGCACGACCCCGCTGGCCGCCCCACCGTCGACGGTGACCGCCGATACCGGCGTACCCGTCAGGATCTGCGCCCCAGCCGCCCGCGCGGCATCGGCGAAGATGCGGGTGACCGTGCCCATGCCGCCCTCGGCGATCATCCACGTGCCGTCTGAGCCAGGTAGGCGGCACATGTTGTGGGCGAGGAAGTTGTTGCCCGTGCCGGGGTCGTCGGGGCCCGCGTTCAGGCCGGACAGGCCGTCCGTCACGGCGTACATGCTCATCAGCAGTTCGCTCTTGAAGCCGAACCGTGCCAAGTAGTCGGCCACCGAGCCGCGCACCAGGTCGATGAACGTGCTCTGCAGCTGGGGGCGGATGAAGCGGTCGGCCGTCTCTTCGACGCTGCCGGGCTCTTGCAGCCAGGCGGGGGCCAGGTCGGCCCGCAGCGCGCCGATCTCGACCGCCAGTTGCTCGTCGGCGGCGACGTCGCGGGGCGAGAAGAAGTGGGCGAGCTGGTCGCGGGTGGCGGCGTGGTCGCGGCCGAACAGCAGGTAGGGCGAGCCGGCGGGGCCCGGCGTGGGCAGAAAGTAGTGCGGGTCGCGGCGCAGCACGGGAATGGTCACGTCGAGCGTGCGCAGCAGTTCGGGCGGCATCAGGCCCAGCAGGTAGGAGCCGGTCGACTGGCCGAGGCCGGGTGCTTTCGCGAACGGGTGCTCGGTGCGCGCGGCGCCGCCGATCACCTCGGACGCCTCGAGGACGACGACGCTCAGGCCGGCGCGGGCGAGCAGGACGGCGGAGACGAGGCCGTTGTGGCCCGCTCCGATGATCACTACGTCGGACCGGGCGGGGAGGGTGGTCATGACGACTGAGGGTAGCGCGCGTGAACGTGATGTTTCCTCAACTGTTCGTACGTGAAAAAGTCAGTTCAGGATTCACGTCGGGTCTGGAAGGCGCTGGCGCTGCGGGTGGCGGCGTAGCCGGCCAGCACGATCACGTGGAACAGGTAGAGCCACAGGCCCACGGCCACCGTGCCGCCGATCTCGTCGAACCCGCCGAAGGGGGCGCCGAGGTTGATGGGGAGCGCGCAGAAGAGCACGAAGCCGTGCAGGAACCCGGAGAGGTTGGCCGCGGTGAACGACCCCACGAGGACGGTTGACAGCCAGCGCGGGCGGCCCGGCGCCACGTACCGGTAGACCCAGATCACCACCGGCGTGAGGACCAGCCAGGCGGCCAGGAACGACAGGACCACCCCGAGTACGGAGTACCAGCCCCCGCGGACCCAGAGCGCACTGGTCGACGGCAGCGCCAGGAACATGGCCAGCAGCAGGGCGGGCGCCGCGGCGAGCAACGGCAACCACAGCAGGCGGCCGCGCCAGCCGACCAGGGGCTCGCTGCCGGGCGTGCGCAAGGACACGAACGCCCGGCGCAGTCCTTCGCCGTAGAGGGTCGCCGGCAGCAGGCTGGCCAGCGCGAACAGCGGCGTCAGCTGCAACCCGGCCTCGATGAGCGCCGACAGGGCCTGCGGCGCCCCGATCGCGTCCGGCAGCGCCGCGATGGTGTGCCCGGTGAGCCGCCGCACCCGGTCGGCCCCGGCGATCCACCCGGTTATCCACACGGCCAGCAGGGCGATCGGCACCACCGCGATCCCGGCGTAGAACGTGACCGCGGCCGCGTGCAGCGCCAGGTCCCGGCCCTTCAGGGGCTGGAACGGCGCACTCACGACCCGGCGCGCCCGCGCCACCCATTCCGGCATGGTCATCTCCATACCCAGTTGTCCACAGGCCGACGCGGGCCGATGGCGGGCATCCGGGAAGATGGGCGGCATGCGCGACCTCGTACTGCTCGGCTCGACCGGGTCCATCGGCACCCAGGCCATCGACATCGTGCGCCGCAACCCGGAAAGCTTCCGCGTGGTGGCCCTGGGCGCGGGCGGGGGCAACGTCGAGTTGCTCGCCGCGCAGGCGCTCGAGCAGGCCGTCGACGTGGTCGGGGTGGCCCGGTCCAGCGTCGTCCAAGACCTGCAGCTCGCCTTCTACGCCGAGGCCCAGCGCCGGGGCTGGGCCACCGGCGACTTCAAGCTGCCCCGGATCGTGGCCGGGCCCGACGCGATGACCGAGCTCGCCCGCCAACCCTGTGACGTGGTGCTCAACGGCGTGGTCGGCAGCCTTGGGCTGGCGCCCACCCTGGCCGCGCTCGAAGAGGGCCGCATTCTGGCCCTGGCCAACAAAGAGTCGCTGGTCGCCGGTGGGCCGCTCGTGCGCCGGATCGCCAAGGACGGGCAGATCGTCCCGGTCGACTCCGAGCACTCGGCGCTGGCCCAGTGCCTGCGCGGCGGCTCGGCGGCCGAGGTGCGCCGGCTCGTGCTGACCGCCAGCGGGGGCGCCTTCCGGGGCCGCCGGCGCGAGGAGCTGACGAACGTCACACCGGACGACGCGCTCAAGCACCCCACGTGGGACATGGGCCCGGTCGTCACGATCAACACGGCCACGATGGTGAACAAGGGGCTCGAGGTGATCGAGGCGCACGAGTTGTTCGCGGTGCCCTACGACGACATCGAGGTGATGGTGCACCCGCAGTCGGTGCTGCACTCGATGGTCGAGTTCACCGACGGCTCCACGCTGGCCCAGGCCAGCCCGCCCGACATGCGCCTGCCGATCGCGCTCGCGCTGGCCTGGCCCGACCGGGTGCCGGGGGCGGCGGCCGGCGTCGACTGGCGTGAGGCCCACAACTGGGAGCTCCGGCCGCTCGACGACGAGGCGTTCCCGGCCGTACGCCTGGCCAAGCACGCCGGTCGCACCGGGCACTGCCTGCCGGCCGTCTACAACGCCGCCAACGAGGAGTGTGTGGCCGCTTTCGTCGCCGGTCGGCTACCTTTTCTGGGCATCGTCGACACGTTGGAGCGGGTCCTCGAGGCGGCTCCCGGATTTGCCGAGCCGAGTACCGTCGAAGAGGTGCTCGCCGCCGAGTCATGGGCGCGGACCCAGGCGCAGCAGATGATCGCTACGGCGGTAAAGGGAGCTTGATGTACTACTGGCTGGGATTCGCCGCGTTCGCGCTGGCCATCCTGATCTCGGTGAGTCTGCACGAGCTGGGCCACATGATCACGGCCAAACGCTTCGGCATGAAGGTCACCAAGTACTTCGTCGGCTTCGGCCCGACGATCTTCTCGTTCCACCGCGGCGAGACGGAGTACGGCCTCAAGCTGATCCCGCTCGGCGGATTCTGCAAGATCGTCGGCATGACGCCGCAGGACGACGACGTCGCCCCGGAGGACCAGCCCCGCGCCATGTGGCGGTTCCCGGTGTGGAAGCGGACGGTCGTCATGTCGGCCGGCTCGATCACCCACTTCCTGCTGGCCGCGGTGGCCGCCTGGTTCGTCGCGATCTCGATCGGCCTGCCCAACACCGCGTACCCGCAGACGAACGCCGACCAGGCCAAGGAAAAGCCGGTCATCACGATCAGCGAGTGCACCTGGATCGACATCCCGACCACACAGCAGGACTGCGTGGTCGGGCAGAACGGCGGGGTCGCGGGCCCGGCCTACGCGGCCGGTCTGCGCGACGGCGACCTGATCACCCAGGTCGGCGATCGCCGCATCGGCAACTACGGCGACCTCACCGAGGCTGTCCGTGCCCTGCCCGCGGGCCAGGTTCCCTTCCGGTACGAGCGGAACGGCGTCGCCGGCACGGCCGAGGTCACCCTGGTCGCGGCCCAGCGCAAGCCGATCACCGACGACGACGGCCCGACCAGCACGGTCTCGGTGGCCGGCATCGGGTGGGACTTCCGCAGCCTGCCGACCCAGATCAAGTACAACGCGGCCGAGGCGTTCCCGGCGACCGCCGACTACGGCTGGTTCCTGTTCAAGAACACGTTCGAGGCCATGAAGCGGATCCCCGACAAGATCCCGGCGCTCTGGCACTCGATCACCGGCAGCGAGCGTGACCCCGAGACCCCGATCAGCGTGATCGGCGCCAGCCGGCTCGGCGGCGAGGCCTTCCAGCACGGCGTGCCCGAGCTGTTCCTCAACGTCTTCATCTCGCTCAACGTGTTCATCGGCATCTTCAACCTGCTGCCGCTGCTCCCGCTCGACGGCGGTCACATCGCGATCGCCTGGTACGAACGGGTGCGCTCGTGGCTCTACTCCCGGTTGCGTAAACCCGACCCGGGCCGTGTCGACTACTACAAGCTGATGCCTGTCACCTACGCAGTCATCCTGATTGGCGGTGTGTTCACTTTGCTGACCGCCACCGCTGACATCATCAACCCGATCACGATCTTCAACAGGTGATGCGAAAGTGACAGCGATCAGTCTCGGTATGCCGGCCGTGCCCCCGCCGCCGCTGGCCCCGCGCCGGCACAGCCGGCAGATCATGGTGGGCAACGTGCCGGTCGGTGGCGGCGCCCCGGTCAGCGTGCAGTCGATGACGACCACCCTGACCTCCGACATCAACGCCACGCTGCAGCAGATCGCCGAGCTCACCGCCTCGGGCTGCCAGATCGTCCGCGTCGCCGTGCCGTCCCAGGACGACGTGCTGGCGCTGCCCGCGATCGCCAAGAAGTCGCAGATCCCGGTGATCGCCGACATCCACTTCCAGCCCAAGTACGTGTTCGCGGCGATCGACGCCGGCTGTGCGGCGGTCCGGGTCAACCCGGGCAACATCCGCCAGTTCGACGACAAGGTCAAAGAGATCGCCAAGGCGGCCGGTGACGCGGGCGTCCCGATCCGGATCGGCGTCAACGCGGGCTCGCTCGACAAGCGGCTGCTGCAGAAGTACGGCAAGGCCACGGCCGAGGCGCTGGTCGAGTCGGCGCTGTGGGAATGCTCGCTGTTCGAGGAGCACGGCTTCCGCGACATCAAGATCTCGGTCAAGCACAACGACCCGGTCGTGATGATCCGCGCCTACCGCCAGCTGGCCGAGCAGTGCGACTACCCGTTGCACCTCGGTGTGACCGAGGCCGGTCCGGCGTTCCAGGGCACGATCAAGAGCGCGGTGGCGTTCGGCGCGCTGCTGGCCGAGGGCATCGGCGACACGATCCGGGTGTCGCTGTCGGCCCCGCCGGTCGAAGAGATCAAGGTCGGTCAGGGCATCCTCGAGTCGCTGGGGCTGCGCGAGCGCGGCCTCGAGATCGTCTCGTGCCCGTCCTGCGGGCGGGCCCAGGTCGACGTCTACACGCTGGCCGAGCAGGTCACCGCCGCGCTCGAGGGCTTCCCGGTGCCGCTGCGGGTGGCCGTCATGGGCTGCGTCGTCAACGGGCCGGGCGAGGCGCGCGAGGCCGACCTGGGGGTCGCGTCCGGCAACGGCAAGGGCCAGATCTTCGTGAAGGGGCAGGTCATCAAGACCGTCCCCGAGTCGATCATCGTCGAGACGCTGGTCGAAGAGGCGCTGCGGCTGGCCGACGAGATGGGGGCCGAGCTGCCCGAGGAGCTGCGCGACCTGCTCCCCGGCCCGTCGGTCACCGTTCACTGACGTACGGCACGACGGAAGCCCCGCTTCGGCGGGGCTTCCCGCGTTTCCGGGCGCGTGCCGAGTAGTAGTAGCGGCGGGGACGAGCGTGCGGCTGAGCCCCGGTCGACCGGGGGCGGATCACACCGCGTACGTCTAAAAAAGGACCGTGGCGAACGAGCCGGCCGACACGAACCCGCACTTGGCGTAGACCCGCCGTGCTGCCGCGTTGTAGTCGTTGACATAGAGGCTCACTGTGGGTGACACACGTCGCAGGGCGTCGCGCACCACAGTGGCCATGGCCGGCGCGGCCAGACCGCGTCCCCGGAACTCCGGATCGACCCACACGCCCTGCACCTGCGTCGTGCGGTGGGTGACGATGGCCAGTTCGGCCTTGAACACGACCCGGTCGCCGACGAAGCGCGCGTACGCCCGCTTGCCCTTGACCAGCTCGGCGATGCGCCGCCGGTAGCCCCGCCCGCCGTCGTCGAGCAGCGGGGAGACACCGACCTCTTCGGTGTACATCGACACGGCCGCCGGGAACAGCGCGTCGACCTCGTTGGGCCGCACCAGCCGCACCTCGGGGTCGGGCGCGATCGACGGGTCGCGGTCGGCCACCAGCAGCGGCTGGTGGGGGCGGACGTCCCGGGCCCGGCCCCAATGGCCGCCCAGCCTGTCCCACAGATCGAGCACGGCGTCGGACCGCCCGATGATCGACGAGCAGATGCGCGGCTCGGAGCCCAGCACCTCGGCGAACGCCGCGGTCGCGGCCGGCGTGGAGCAGACCGGCACCAGATGCGCGCCGGACCAGACGATCGATTCGACGCGGCGGCCGGGGCCGTAGCCGAAGATCCGCCCGTCCGACCGCCACCAACTGAGCCCGTGCGCCGCCACCCGCTCGGCGATCTGGGCGCCGGCGTAGGGGTCGCGGTCGAGGACTCTCTCGACCTGCGCGCGCTCGGACTCACCGAGCTGGCGAATCGGCACCGTCAGCACAGGTATCACATTGCCAGATCCGCGACCGTCCACACCCGTCCGCAACCCCATCCCGAGAAGAATCACTTGTCGCCGAGCTATTGCCGATATATCGTCTAGCTATCGACAACAGATCGGAGATAGTCATGAGGGACTTCCATCACGGCCACCACGGCTTCCGTGCTCGCGGTTTCACCTTCCCGCCCGGGTTCCCCTTCGGCGGCCCCGGCGAAGGTGGCTTCGGCCCCGGCGGCCCGTTCGGTCCCGGCGGCGGGCGTGGTTCCCGGCGCGGCGGCCGCGGCTCCCGGCCCAACGTGCGCACCGCGGTGCTGGCGCTGCTGCTCGAGCGGCCCATGCACGGCTACGAGATGATCCAGGAGCTCGACTCCCGCACGAACGGCATCTGGCGGCCCAGCCCCGGCTCGGTCTACCCGACGCTGCAGCTGCTCGAGGACGAGGGCCTCATCGAGGCCGAGCCGTCCGGCGGCCGCAAGAGCTACCACCTGACCGACGCCGGCCGGGCCGAGGCCGAGACGGCGGCCGAGAACCCGCCGTGGGCGAGCATCGGTGACGACACGATGTCGCAGGTGCAGGATTTCCGCGATGCGGCGGTCGGCATCATGGGCGCGCTCAAGCAGGTCGGCTTCAACGGCACGCCCGAGCAGCGTCAGCGCGCTCTCGAGATCCTCAACGAGACCAAGCGCAAGCTGTACGCGATCCTCGCCGACGGCGAGTGAGGCGTTCGCAGCTACTACAAGTGAAGGCGGAAAGGCGCATTCCACGGGGGTGCGCCTTTTCTGCGTCTGGTTGGTCCCGCCACTCGGGGGGGCCTTGTGGCGGGAGCTCGGGGGACGGGGATGGGGTGGGGTCAGCGGGGATTGGCGAAGGCCAGGGCGATGGAGGCGGGCTGGCCGGGCCATGTTCCGAACAGGACGGCGCCGGGCGGGGAGACGGCGTGGTTGAGGACGCGGGGAACGGTCAGCGTGAGCTTGTCGGTCTCGATCACGGACGGGTCGGACGGGTCGGTGCTGAGGATCGAGGTCACGGCGCGGTGCTCGGCGAAATCGGTGGAGATGTTGCTGGTCGTGATGGCCATGCTGGGCTGCCGCGGCTCGAGGTGGCCGTCGACCTCCATGAATTCCTGGGCCTGGCCGCTGCCGGTGAGCAGGGCCTGGGCCAGCGCCTCGGCGTAGACCGGGTCGCCGGTGGCGTCGTACACCCAGCGGGTGCCCAGCGTCGAGTGCTCCATGGTGCCGATCAGCCACTCCTCGGCGCCCTCGACCGGGGCCCCGTGATAGGTCAGCGGCACCTGGTAGGTCAGCCCGGCACCCGCCGTGACCAGCAGGGTTTCGATGCCGACCTCGCCTTCGGGGTCGTCGAACCGGTAGGACGCCACCCGCTCGACCGGGGTGCCGGCCCCGCCCGCGTACCACGAGCGGCTCGGGAGCCACGCCGCCAGCAGTTCAACCTTGGTGGGACTCAGAGTCGCTTTGTGGATCAATGCCATGAGCGGCATCGTAGTTTCCCGGCGCCCGCCACGGGCAGCCGCTTTCCGGGCAGAATTGGTAGCGCTCCCACGCCAGGCCGACAATTCGGTCGGGGTCAGCGACCCAGGGCGGTCAGCAGGTCGAGGATCGCGGTCGTGTCGCCCGAGTCCAATGTGGGCGTGGACAGCAGGGCCATGGCCGGCACGGTGATGCCGGCCTCGACGTACGCCTCGACCTTGGCCCGGCACTCGGCCGGCGTGCCGTGCACGATCAGGTCGTCGACCACCTCGTCGGGGATGGCGGCCAGCGCGGCCTTGCGATCGCCGGACGACCAGGCCTGCCACATCGGGGTCAGCACCTCGTCGCGGCCCAGCCAGCGGTGGAACGCGGCGTAGGCCGGCACCGTGAGATAGGCCGCGATCATGCGGCGGCCCAGGCGGCGGGCGTGATCGGCGTCGTCGGTGGGGCAGACGAAGATCCGGGCGGCCACGTCGAAATCGGGCTTGTCGGTCTTGACCTCGGCCAGCGCGGTGTGCACGTCCCGGGCCGAGAGCCAGTTCAGGATCACGCCGTCGGCCTCGGCCGCGGCCAGCCGGAGCATGCCGGGGCGGAGCGCGGCCAGCAGGATCTGCGGGGGCGCGGCCGGTGGGCGTTCGAGGCGGAACCGGCGTACGGAAAAGGTCTCGAACTCGCCGTCGACGAGCTCGCCCGCGAGCGCCGGCCGCAGGAAGCGCAGCATGTCGCGGCTGCGCTGGAACGGCTCGGTGAACTCGGCGGCGTTCCAATCGCCGACCACCACGGGTGACGAGGCGCCGATGCCGAGCTGGAACCGGCCCGGCGCCGTCTCGGCCAGGGCGGCCGCGGTCATCGCGAGCAGGCCGGGGCCGCGGGTGAAGACGGGCGCGACCGCCGTGCCCAGCCGCAGGCCGGGCGCCCAGGCGGCGGCCAGGGTGAGCGGGGTGAACGCGTCCGAGCCGGCCACCTCGGAGGTCCAGAGGTCGGTGAAGCCGGCGCCGGCCAGCGTCCGGTAGACCTCGGCGTGCTCGGACAGCGGGATCCCGCTCAGCGGGACGGTCATGCCCCATCGCATCGACATGCCGATGATCCTGCCTGGCCGGGGAGGTGAGGTCCACCACCAAGGCGTGGCATCGATCCGTACCGGGGGTATGTTTTTGCACTGACCAGTCAGTTTAAATTTCGGGAGCCGTCATGCCGGTGCTCATCGCGCGCGGGGCGGGCGTCCACCGCCGGCGCCACCGTTGGCTCTTTCACGACCTCGACGTGACGGCCGAGGCGGGTGACCTGGTCGCGATCACCGGACCGCCCGGCAGCGGGCGGACCACAGTGCTGCTGGCCCTCGCCCGCCGCTTCCGGCTCGGGGCGGGGAGCGTCGAGATCGACGGCCGGGCGTCGCTCGGTTACGTGCCCGACGTGTCCACCCCCGAATCTGTCTTCACCGTCACTGAGCACGTGCGGGAACGGCTGATGCTGCTCGGCCGCCCGCGCTCCGAGGCGGCCGGCGTCGAGCTGCACGGCCTTGACCCGCGGAAGCAGGGTCAAGACCTTTCCCCGTACGAGAAACAGGTCCTCGGTCTGGTGCTGGCCGAGCTCGCGGCCCCGGCCGTGATCGCGCTGGACGGCTACGACGACGGCCTCGACCATGCCGAGCGGGTCGCCCTGTGGCAGCTGATCACCTCGCTGACCGGCCGCGGCATCACCGTCCTGCTCACCGCCCGCGAGATCGACCCGGCCGAGGTGACCACCGTGATCCACCTCGGCGACGAGTCGGCCCCCGCGAACGAGCCGGTCCCCGCGAACGAGCCGGTCCCCGCGAACGAGCCGGTCCCCGCGGCGAACGAGCCGGAAGAGCAACCAGCCGCTGACGACCCCAGCCGCGAAGAGGCGAAGCCATGAAAGCCCTGTCCACGCTGTCCCTCGCGGGATACGAGCTGCGCCGCTTCCTGCGCGGCAACCTCACCCGGGCTGCCCTCGCCGCGCTGGCCGTGATCCCGCTGCTCTATGGCGCCCTCTACCTGTACGCCTTCTGGGACCCGTACGGCCGCCTCAACCACATCCCGGCCGCGCTGGTCGTCGAGGACCGCGCCGCCACCGCGAGCGACGGCACCAAGCTGCACGCCGGCAAAGACCTGGCCGATGAGCTGATCAAGCGCGAGGTCTTCGACTGGCACGTCACCGACGAGGCCGGCGCCGAGCGGGGTCTCACCGACGGCCGCTACCAGCTGTTGCTGCGCATCCCGGCCGAGTTCTCGGCCGACCTGGTCAGCGCGCCCGACGCGGCCGACCACAACCCGCGGGCGGCCGAGCTGACCGCGGTCAGCGACGACGCCACCAACTACCTGACCGGCGTCTTCGCCCGCACCGCGTTCGACGAGGTGCGCTCGGCCGCCGCGTCGAGCGCCTCGGCCGGCTACTTCGACAAGATGCTGATCGGCTTCACCGACCTCAAGCAGCAGACCGAACAGGCCGCGGACGGCGCGACCGAACTGCGCAACGGCACCGACAGCGCCAAGTCGGGCGCCGACAAGCTGGCCGGCGGTCTCGACGACGCCCGCAGCGGCGCCGGACAACTCCGAAGTGGTCTCGGCGCCGCCGGCCGGGGCGCCGGCGACCTGGCCGACGGCCTGACCCGGCTCAACGACGGGGCCCGCCAGCTGGCCACCGGCACCCGGCAGGCCGCCGCCGGTGGCCGGCAACTGGCGAGCGCGGTCGACGCAGCCGCCGACAAGGCCGAACCCTTGCTGCGCGACAACGCCGAGCAGATCGCCGACGCGGCCACCCTGGTCGCCCGGGGCGCCGACACGCTGGCCGCCAACATCGGGGCGATCGACAACGCCGCCGACCAGGCCGTCCGCAACGCCCGGCAGTTGCAGTCGTACCTGAACGGTTTGCCCGCCGACACCGAGGGCCTGGCCGACGCCAAGGCGCTGGCGGCCCGCCTGGTCACCGCGGCCGAACGCGTCCGCGACACAGTGGACGACGCCGACCTGGGCGCCCTGCGCACCGAACTGCGCCAAGTCGCGGCGACCGCCCGCCAGATCGCCGCCGCGGCGCCCCACCTGGCCGACGACGTGCAGGCCGCACGGGCCCGGGTCGACCAGCTGTCGGCCGGTCTCAACCGCCTCGCAACGGGCGCGGCCCAGCTCAGCAGTGGCACCGCCGAGGCCAAGCAGGGTGCGCTCGACCTGCGGGGCGGCCTCTACCGGTTGTCCTCGGGCGCCCGCGAACTCTCCGGCGGCCTCGGCCGGTTGGCCGGTGGCGGTCACCAACTGGCCGGCGGCCTGGGCCAGCTGCAGGGTGGCGCCGAAAAACTCGCGACCGGCCTGACCGACGGCGCCGGAAAGATCCCCGGGTACGGCGACAACCCCGGTGATCGGGCCGATGTGCTGGCCGACCCGGTGTCCCTCGACCGCAGCGTGCGTCACCCGGCCGGCACGTACGGCGTGGGTTTCGCCCCGTACTTCCTGGCCCTGGCCCTGTGGGTCGGCGCGATGATCACGTTCATGGTGCTGCGCCCGCTCAACCGCCGCTACCTGGTCTCGGAGGCCCCCAGCATCCGCGTCGCGCTGGCCGGCCTGCTCCCCGCGGTGGCGATCGGCCTGGTCCAGGCGACGCTGCTGTTCGTGGTGGTGCACTTCGCGCTCGGACTCAACCCGGTGCACCCGCCGGCCACCTGGGGACTGCTGGCGCTGACGGCGACTGTCTTCGCCGCGATCATGCAGATGCTGGGGGCGGCGCTGGGCGCTCCGGGCCGGATCGCCGCCCTGGCCCTGCTGATGCTCCAGTTGACGTCGTCCGGCGGCACCTATCCGGTGCAGACCTCGCCCGGCTTCTTCCAGGCGATCCACCCCCTGCTCCCCATGACGTACGTGGTCCAGTCGGCCCGCCACACCATCGACGGCGGGCCGTGGGGGACGGTGATCCAGGGCGGGCTGCTGCTGGTGGCGTACGGGTTGGGCGCCTTCCTGCTGACGGTGCTGACCGCCCGCCGCAAACGCCGCCTGACCCCCAGCGACCTCCACCCCGAACTGGTGCTCTGACCTGGCGAACGCGATCCAGCTCAGGCCCGGCTGCACCCGCCGAGCCGAGCTGGCTCATGGAATCGAGCGGGATGCGGCGGCGATCGCTTTGTGGATAACCGAATGCTCGTACCTGTGGACAGGCGGCACGATCGGGTTTGACAGAGCGTAAGGTCACCCCACAACGCCCCGAGGCGGGTGGGGGTTTGGGATGGCACCGGCCTCTTTTGCAAGATCCGCAACGCTTGCGCGGCCACCGAACGGCCACTGCGCTCGCTGTGGCGAGAGCATCTGGCTCTACGGGGCGTGCCGATGAGGGCTGTGCGTTGCACCGAGGGGCGCGCATCGCCGCGGGCTCGGGTCGCGGCGTGTAGCGCAGAGGATTGACTGAGATCGGTACGTGGAGAGGCGAGGGCGCGCGCAAGTGGTGGCAGCAGGGCCGGAATCGGCCGCGGACGGGCGGGCGCGGCGGCGGGTCGACACGCGGCAGCGGCTGTTCGAGGCGGCGGTCGAGTTGATCGCTGAGCAGGGATTCTCGGCCACGACCGTCGATGACATCGCGCAGCGGGCGCAGGTGGCCAAGGGCACCGTCTACTACAACTTCAAGTCGAAGACCGATTTGTTCGAAGAGCTTCTGCGCCACGGCATCGGACTGCTCACCGACGAGTTCCGGGCCGCGGTGAAAGGGCTGCCGCCGCGCGAGGCGGTGGCAGCCCTGATTCGCAGTCAGCTCGAGTACATCCGTCGCTACCGCGCCTTCGCCCAGCTGCTGCTCTCGGAGATGTGGCGCACCAACCGGGAGTGGCAGCAGACCCTGATTCTGCTGCGGGAGCAGGCCATCGGGGTGATCGCCGAGACCGTCCAGGCCGGCGTCGACTCCGGTGATCTGCCGGCCGACCTGGACGTTCGCGTGGCCTCGTCGGCCCTGTTCGGGGTGGGTCTCGTCGTGGCCGTCGACTGGTTGGTCTTCATGCCCGAGCGCCCGATCGCCGAGGTCGAGGAGTCCCTGCTGGCGATCGTGCGCCGGGTCGGTGGAACGACCGCGTAGCTACACCGTGGTGCGGGACCGCCAGGCGGTGGCCCACGAGGTCTTGCCGTTGGTGCGCAGCAGCGAACCCTCGTAGACACGGGCGCCCACCGCCAGCAGCGCGACCGCCGTGACCGCCATGACGAGCAGGGCCAGGAACGGCTCCCAGCCCGCGGCGTCGCCGTTGAAGATGCGGGTCGGCATGGCGACCGGGGCCGAGAACGGGATGTAGGACAGGATCCGCATCGCGAACTCGTTCTCGCCCAGGAAGATGACCGCGAAGAACGGCAGCATGACCGCCATCTGCACCGGCTGCGAGACGCCGTTGAGGTCTTCCGGGCGGGAGGCCAGCGCGCCCACCCCGGCCCACAGCGCGGCCAGCATCACGAAGCCGACCAGGAAGAACGCGACGAACCAGCCGATCGTGGGCTGCAACAGATCGAGCACCCCGGGGTCGATGCCGGCCAGCCGGGCGCCGATCAGGGTCACGATCGCGATCAGCGCCACCTGCACGAACGCCAACAGGGTGAGCGCCGCGACCTTGCCCGCCAGCAGGGCGCGGGTGGGCACGCTGGCGACCAGGATCTCGACGATGCGGGTCTGCTTCTCCTCGGTGACGCTCTGCGCGATCTGCAGGCCGAACAGGAACGACGTGAAGAAGAAGACGAAGGCCAGGGCGAACGGCACGATGTACGCGAGGAAGGGGTCGATCGCACCGGGGTCGAGCAGCCGCACCGGGGGCGCGGTGCTCAGCGCGGTCACGACCTCACCGGGGCGGTCGTCCATGGCGATGACCTCGGGACCGGCCAGCACGGCCGCGTCCACGTCGCCGTCCCGGACGAGCTGCTCGGCCGCGGCGTCGTTCGCGACCACCCGTACCTCAAGGTCTTCCTGCTGCTGCAGCACGGTGGCCGTGGCCTGGTCGGCCACCGCGACCGACGTCGGGCCGCCCGAGAACAGCACCGGGAGCACCGTCACGGCGATCGCGAACAGCAGGAAGAAGATCGTGCTGAAGATGAACGTCTTGTCGCGCAGCTTGACCCGGATCTCGCGGGCGGCGACGACCTTGGTGGCGTCGAACGTGGTCATCGGACGACCTCTCGGAAGATCTCGGTCAGGGACGGGACGACGGGACCGAAGGAGCGCACCGGGCCCCGCTCGAGCGCGGCGTGCAGCACCTTCTGGTCGTCGAAGCCGGGGTCGAGGTCGAAGACGGCGCGCGGGCCCTCCAGGTCGAGCAGGGTGACCCCGGGCTGGTCGCGCAGCCAGCCGGCGTCGGTGTCGACGACCAGTTGGTAGCGCGGCAGGGCGTGCTGGGCGCGCAGCGCGGCGCGGTCGCCGGCGGCCCGGATCGACCCGTCGGCGATGATCACCAGGTCGTCGCAGAGGCGCTCGACCAGTTCGAGCTGGTGGCTCGAGAAGAGCACCGGCACGCCGGCCGAGGCGCGGTCGCGCAGCACGTCGACCATCGTCTCGACGGCGATCGGGTCGAGGCCGGAGAACGGCTCGTCGAGCACCAGCATGTCGGGCTCGTGGACCAGCGCGGCGGCCACCTGCGCCCGCTGCTGGTTGCCGAGCGAGAGCGCCTCCAGCTTCTCGCCGGCCCGCTCGCCCAGCCCCAGGCGGTCGAGCAGTTTTTTCGTACGCTCCTCGGCCGCGGAACTGCTGAGGCCGTGCAGCCGCCCGAGATAGACGACCTGGTCGTGCACGGTCATCTTCGGGTAGAGCCCACGCTCCTCGGGCATGTAGCCGAAGCGCTGCCGGATCTCACGGGTCAGCGGCTTGCCGTCCAGCGTGACTTCACCGCTGTCGGCGGCCAGCACCCCGAGGATGATCCGCATCGTGGTGGTCTTGCCGGCGCCGTTGGCGCCGACGAAGCCGGTCAGTTTGCCGCTACCGACTCCGAACGTGACGTTCCTCAGAACGGCCCTGTCCCCGAAGCTGCGGCTGACGGAATCGACGTTCAGCATGCCTATGACGCTAGGCAAGATGCCCGGCGAATACGTCCGGCGCAAGCATGATCATCCGGGTCCTCCGCGCGGAGGACTACCCGCCCGGGCGGACCACCCCCAACTCGTACGCCAGAACGACGGCCTGCGTGCGGTCGCGGGCCCCCAGCTTGGTCAGGACGCGGCTGACGTGGGTCTTGACCGTGGTCTCGCCGAGGTGCAGGGCGGCCGCGATCTCGGCGTTGGTGGCGCCCCCGGCCAGCTCGACCAGCACCTCGTGCTCGCGCGGGGTCAGCTCGCCGAGCCGGGCCGCCGGTTCGGCCCGCGGCAGCCCGGGCCGGGCGAAGGCCGAGATCACGCGGCGGGTGATCTCGGGCGCCAGCAGCGCGTCGCCGCGGGCCACGACCCGGACCGCCTCGACCAGCGACTCGGGCGAGCTGTTCTTGAGCAGGAAGCCGCTGGCGCCCGCCTCGAGCGCCGCGAACAGGTAGTCGTCCCGGTCGAAGGTGGTGAGGATCAGCACCGACGGGCCACCGCCGGCGGCCACGATCCGGCGGGTCGCTTCGAGGCCGTCCATGCCCGGCATCTCGACGTCCATGAGCACGACGTCGGGGGAGTGCCGGGCGGTCGCCTCGACGGCCTGGGCGCCGTTCTCGGCCTCGCCGACGACCTCGATGTCGTCCTCGAACCCGAGGATCACCCGGAAGCCGGTGCGGACCAGCCGGTGGTCGTCCGCGAGGAGGACCCGGATCACGACGTCACCGCCCGTTGCGCGGGAACCAGCGGCAGCCGGGCCCGCACGCGGTAGCCACCGGCCGACCGGTTGCCGGTCTCGACCGCGCCGCCGAGCAGGGCGACCCGTTCCCGCATGCCGATCAGGCCCATCCCGCCCTCGCCGTCGGGCCGGCCGGCGCCCCGCCCGTCGTCGGCCACGTCGATCTCGAGCTCGCGGGCCAGGTAGCGCAGCCGCACGTCGATGGTGGACGCGCTCGCGTGCTTGAGGGAGTTGGTCACCGCCTCCTGCACGATCCGGTAGGCGGCCTGCGACGTCGAGTCGGGCAGCGGTACGGCCGGGCCGAACACCGCGAACTCGGCCGTGAGCCCGGCGTCACGGGCCCGGTCGAGCAGGTCGGCCACCTGGTCGACGCCGGCCGCCGGGGCCGACACCGGCTCGTCGGCCGTGCGCAGCGCGCCCAGCATGCGGTGAAGCTCGTCGACGGCCGTCCGCGCGCCCTCCTCGACCGAGGTCAGCGCATCGCGGGCGGTGTCGGTGTCGCGGTCCATGGCCCGCCGGGCCGCCGCGGCCTGGATGCCCATGACCGAGACGTGGTGGGCGACGACGTCGTGCAGCTCGCGGGCGATCCGCAGCCGTTCGGTGACGACCGCGCGCTCCTCGGCTGCGGCCCGGGCCTCGCGCAACTTCTCGGCCTGCTCGACCAGGGCGGCCTCCCGGCGGGCGGACAGCCAGGCGGTCTCGCCGAAGAAGAAGGAGAAGCCGAAGACCACCATGTTCATCAGAACCTGGGCGACGAGCGCGGACAGCAAGGGAGGCAGCTCGCCCGTGCCGTCGGCGAAGTCGCTCTCCTGGATCGACCCGGTCGCGATGAGCCACGCTATGGCCAGCCAGCCGAACATCACGGCGATGACCGTGATCCGGAGCCAGCGCGACCGGTTCCTGTCCCGCCCCCACGCGCCCGCGGCGTAGATGGCCGCGAAGATCGCGCCCGAGGCGAACTGGATCTCTTGCGACTCGCGCACCTGGCCGGCGACGAACACCACCGCGGTGACGACGAGGACGAGCTCGGGATGGCTGCGGCGCCAGATGAGCGGGATGCTGATCGCTAACGCGAAGGCCAGATGTTCGGCCGCGCTGCGCTCGACGCCCCACACGAACAACCCGACGCTGCGGCTGAGCATGACGTGGAACAGCGCCGCGGCCGTCACGACGAGGCCGATGACCAGGTCGATGCGGCGCTGGCGAGGGGTCGGCCCGGGCCGCTGCCAGTCGTCGAGGCTGCTCATGCCCCATAGGCTGCCACAGCCGCCCCGGCGGGATCAGGGTGCGCGGTAGTACTGGGTTTTTGCGATGTCGGGGTGGGTCTGGGTGGGGATGTCGGCATCGTCGTCCGAGGTCAGGACGCCGCCGAGCTCGACGATGCGGCGGTGGGCGGCGGCCAGCCGGTCTTCCAGGGTGACGATGCGGCAGGCGGCGCCGATCTGGATGCCCTCGTCGAGCAGTTGGCGGGCCCGCAGGGCGAGTTGCAGCTGGTGACGGGAGTAGCGGCGGTGGCCGCCGAGGGAGCGCTCGGGCTCGATCAGGCCCGCGGCGCCGAGGCTGCGGAGGAAGGCCGGCGTCACGCCGATCATGTCGGCGGCGCGGCCCATCGTGTACGCCGGGAAGTCGGCGTCGTCGAAGGTCGTGCTCACGGTGCCCTTCTTCGGGGGTGTGCCGAGGGGTCACGCACAATCCAAGGCCCCGGCGGGTAACCGGGGCCTTGGCTTTTCAATTCTGGTGCCGGCCGTCGCCGGCGCGTTCGGTCGTCCGCCTGCGTGCCGCTAGCGGACCACCTGAGTAAATGGCATCGGCTGCGATCACCTCTTGTCGGGTCAGGGACGTTGCGCTTAGGCGTTGCTGCGGTATCTCGTCCTCCTTAACCAACTGCAGGGTCTTTGCCATGTGCTTGTCGGCTGTGCGTGGCCGACGCCACAGACTCTATGCCGATGACCGCCGGATTTCTAGTACCAGCGCTGCAGATTTTTTGGACAAATCGCAAAAGGTATTCGTGTTGTCGCAGGTGAGCGCTGGGGCTGGAGTGCGGGGCGCGGGGCGGGCGCACGGCGCGGCGATGCCGCGTGAGAGAGAGGTGACCGCGCCCCGCGCCGCCGCGGGAACGGGGCGCGAGTGGCGGCCCCGGGTGCTCGCGAAGCCGGCCGAGGGCTCGCGTGCAACGTGTGATCTGCGTACAAGTGTGTGGGTTGGGCCGGGGGCCGGGCAACGCAATTAACGCTGATCATTGACGTGTGTAACAGTGCGGCGAGATCATCACGGCACGCCGTGGCCTCGGTCACAGCACCCTTCGGTAAGGGAGCCGCAGATGAGCGTCAACCCCGCACCCAGCACCGACGAAGAACGCCTTGCCCAACTCGGCTATCAGCAGGAACTGCATCGCCGACTGTCCGGCTTCTCGAACTTCGCGGTCTCCTTCTCGATCATCTCCATCCTGGCCGGCGCGATCACCTCGTACGGCATCGCCATGACCGCCGGCGGCCCGATGGCCATCACCCTGGGCTGGCTGTTCGTCGGCATCATGGTGACCTTCGTGGCCCTGGCCATGGCCGAGGTCTGCTCGGCCTATCCGACCGCCGGCGCGCTCTACTGGTGGGCGGCGGCACTGGCCAAACGCAACAAGGCCGCCTGGGCCTGGTTCGTCGGCTGGTTCAACTTCCTCGGCGAGGTCGCGGTCACCGCCGCCATCGACTTCGGCGCGGCCATCACCACGTCGGCCTTCCTCAGCCTGACCTTCGACATGGAGGTCACCACCGGCCGCACGTTCCTGATCTTCCTGGTCATCATCATCGTGCACGGCCTGCTCAACACGTTCGGCGTCAACCTCGTGCGGGTGCTGTCGGACGTCAGCGCCTGGTGGCACCTGGTCGGCGTGGCCGTGATCGTGGGCGTGCTGGCCATCGTGCCGGACACCCACAAGCCGATCTCCGAGGTGTTCACCGAGGTTCACAACGCCACGGGCTTCACGTTCGCCGGGGCCGGGGTGTACGCGGTGTTGATCGGTCTGCTGATGGCCCAGTACACGTACACCGGCTACGACGCCTCGGCCCACGTGGCCGAGGAGACGCACGATGCCGCGCGGGCCGCACCGCGGGGCATCGTGATGTCCGTGGTCGTCTCGGTGATCGCCGGGTTCGTGCTGCTGTTCGCGATCACCTGGTCGATCCAGGACTACGAGGCGCAGCGGACGACCGATCTCGGCCTGCCCCCGGCGCAGATCTTCATCGACGCCGCCGGTCACAACACGGGCACGTTCCTGCTGTTCATCTGCATGGTCGCGCAGTGGTTCTGCGGCATGGCCTCGGTGACCGCGAACTCGCGGATGTCGTACGCCTTCGCCCGCGACGGCGCGCTGCCGGGCTCGCGGCTGTGGAAGAAGGTCAACCCCCGCACGGGTACGCCGACCAACTCCATCTGGCTCTGCGTCACCCTCTCCACCCTGCTGGTGCTGCCGTCGCTGTGGAACACGACGGCCTACCTGGCGGCGACCTCGGTCGCGGTCATCGGGCTCTACATCGCGTACGTCATGCCAGTTTTCCTGCGGCGGATGAACCCGGGCTTCGAACGGGGCCCGTGGCACCTGGGCAAGTGGAGCGCGCCGGTCGGCTGGATCGCGATCGTGTGGGTAGGAATCATCTGTGTGCTCTTCGTCCTGCCCACGGCCAGCCCGATCACGGCGGCTAACTTCAACTACACGATCTTCGCGGTGCTGGTCGTGCTGGCCTTCGCCACGATCTGGTGGTTCGTGAGCGCCCGCAAGTGGTTCACCGGCCCGAAGCAGAATCTGATCGAGAAGGCCCACCACGGCGAACAGACGATGCCGACCGAGAACTGATCGATGGGGCCGGGCTCCCACAGAGCCCGGCCCTCACAGAGGGGACAACCTGATGGATCTCGAGGAACTGGACGTCTCCGTCGACAACGGCAGCATCGACACCGTGCTGCTGGCGCTCACCGACATGCAGGGGCGGTTGCAGGGCAAACGGCTGCACGGCCGCTACTTCATGGACGAGGTGGTCAGCGGGGGCAGCGAGGGCTGCAACTACCTGCTCGCGGTGGACGTCGACATGAACACCGTGGACGGCTACGAGATGTCCTCGTGGGCCAGCGGCTACGGCGACTTCGTGATGAAGCCCGACTTCACCACGCTGCGCCGCGTGCCCTGGCAGGAGGGGACGGCGCTCGTGCTGGCCGACCTCGAGACCACCAGCGGTGTGCCGGTCTACGCGTCGCCCCGGCAGATCCTGCAGAAGCAGCTCGACCGGCTGGCCGCGCACGGGCTCACGGCGTACGCGGGAACCGAACTTGAATTTGTGCTCTACAAGGACACGTACGAGCAGGCGTTCGACAAGGGCTACCGCGATCTGCTGCCCGCGAATCAGTACAACGTGGATTATTCGATGCTCGGGACGGCCCGGGTCGAGCCGCTGCTGCGTCGCATCCGCAACGACATGTACGGCGCCGGGCTGCTGCCCGAGAGCGCCAAGGGCGAGTGCAACTTCGGCCAGCACGAGATCGCGTTCCGCTACGCCGACGCGCTGACCGCGGCCGACAACCACGTGATCTACAAGAACGGGGCCAAGGAGATCGCCGCCCAGGAGGGCATGGCGCTGACCTTCATGGCCAAGCCGAACGGGCGCGAGGGCAACTCGTGCCACATCCACTTCTCGCTGCGCGGACAGGACGGCAAGTCGGCCATGCTCGGCGACGGCCCGGCCCACCTCAGCGTGACCGGGCAGCGGGTGCTGGCCGGGCTGCTGGCCACGATGCGTGAGTTCAGCCTGCTGTTCGCACCCAACATCAACTCGTACAAGCGGTACCAGCCGGGCTCGTTCGCGCCGACCGCGCTGCGCTGGGGTGTCGACAACCGCACCTGCGCGCTCCGGATCGCCGGCCACGGGCAGGGCATGCGGGTCGAGAACCGGGTGCCGGGCGGCGACGTGAACCCGTACCTGGCCATCGCGGCGCTGGTGGCGGGGGCGCTGCACGGGCTCGAGAACGAACTCGAACTGGAGCCGGAGACCCCGGGCAACGCGTACGAGGACGCGACCGCGGAGCGCGTGCCGACCACTCTGCGCGAGGCCCACCAGCTGTGGCTGGGCAGCGAGGTGGCGCAATCGGCGTTCGGGCCCGACGTGGTCGGCCACTACGCCAACATGGCCCAGGTGGAACTGACGGACTTCGACGCCGCCGTCACCGACTGGGAGCTGCGCCGCGGCTTCGAACGTATGTGATTTCGTCGCCCAACATGCCCACCCCGCCCGACCTGGGGGCGGGCCCGACCCTATCCGAGATCGGGCGGACCGATCGGGTTGTCCACAGGCCGATTTCACGTGTGTAAGGATCCAGCTCGTGAGCACAACTGACGTGATCAACCCGGCGACGGGTGCGGTCTTCACGACCGTGCCGTCGCTGGATCTCGCCCAGACCGACGCCGCCATCGAGCGCGCCGCGAAGGCGTTCACCGCCTGGCGAGCTGTGGCGCCCGGTGACCGCGCCCGGCTGCTGCGCCGGTTCGCGGCCGTGGTCGACCAGCATCTGGAAGAGCTGGCCGACCTCGAAGTACGCAACGCCGGCCACACCATCGGCAACGCCCGCTGGGAAGCGGGCAACGTGCGCGACGTCCTCGACTACTACGCGGGGGCGCCCGAGCGGCTCAGCGGCCGCCAGATCCCCGTGGCCGGTGGCCTGGACGTGACGTTCCACGAGCCGCTGGGCGTGGTCGGCATCATCGTGCCGTGGAACTTCCCGATGCCGATCGCCGGCTGGGGTTTCGCCCCCGCGCTGGCGGCCGGCAACACCGTCGTGCTCAAGCCGGCCGAGCTCACCCCACTGACCGCGATCCGGCTCGGCGAGCTCGCCCTCGAAGCGGGCCTGCCCGAGGGCGTCTTCACGATCGTCCCCGGCAAGGGTTCAGTGGTCGGCCGGCGGTTCGTCACCCACCCGGCCGTACGCAAGATCTGCTTCACCGGCTCGACCGAGGTCGGCAAGGGGATCATGGCGGGCGCGGCCGACCAGGTGAAACGGGTGACCCTGGAGCTGGGCGGCAAGAGCAGCAACATCGTCTTCGCCGACGCCGATCTGGAGAAGGCGGCCGCGTCCGCCCCGGGCAGCGTCTTCGACAACGCGGGCCAGGACTGCTGCGCCCGCTCCCGCCTGCTGGTGCAGGAGTCGGTGTACGACAAGTTCCTGGCGCTGCTCGAACCGGCCGTCAAGTCGTTCCGCGTCGAGGAGCCGGCGAACGCGACCGCCGAGATGGGCCCGTTGATCTCGGCCGGTCATAGAGACACCGTCATGTCGTACGTGGAAGGCTCCGATATCGCCTTTCGGGGCACCGCTCCGGAAAGCGACGGCTGGTGGTTCCCGCCGACGGTGCTGCTGGCCCACTCGACGGCCGACCGGCACTGGCGTGAGGAGGTCTTCGGGCCGGTGCTCTCGGTGCTGCCGTTCAAGGACGAGGCGGACGCGATCCGGCTGGCCAACGACACCGAGTACGGACTCTCGGGCTCGCTCTGGACCCGCGACCTGGGCCGGGCCCTGCGCGTCTCGCGCGCCGTGGAAACCGGAGCGCTGAGCGTCAACAGTCATTCGTCGGTGCGCTACTGGACCCCGTTCGGCGGCATGAAGCAATCCGGACTCGGTCGTGAGCTGGGCCCCGACGCCCTACTGTCCTTCACCGACGTCAAGAACGTATTCCTGGCAATGGGAGATTAAGTGGAGCGTTTGCAAGATCGCGTCGCCGTCATCACGGGCGCCGGCAGCGGTATCGGGCTGGCCACGGCCCGGCGGTTCGCGGCCGAGGGGGCCAAGGTCATCGCGGTCGACATCTCGGAGGAGGCCGGTCAGGCCGTCGCCGACGAGACCAAGGGCGAGTTCGTCGCCTGCGACGTGTCCGACGAGGAGCAGGTCAAGGCGCTCTTCGACGGTGTCGCCGAGCGCCACGGCCGGGTCGATATCGCGTTCAACAACGCCGGCATCTCCCCGCCCGACGACGACTCGATCCTGGTCACCGGTCTCGACGCCTGGGAACGGGTGCTCAAGGTCAACACGACCTCGGTCTTCTTCTGCTGCAAGTACGCGATCCCGCACATGCAGCGGCAGGGCAAGGGCTCGATCATCAACACCGCGTCGTTCGTGGCCCTGCTCGGCGCCGCGACCTCGCAGATCGCCTACACCGCGAGCAAGGGCGGGGTGCTGGCGATGACCCGCGAGCTGGGCGTGCAGTTCGCCCGCGAGGGCATCCGGATCAACGCGCTCTGCCCCGGCCCGGTGGCCACCCCGCTGCTGATGGAGCTGTTCGCCAAGGATCCGGAGCGGGCCGCGCGCCGGCTGGTGCACGTGCCGATGGGCCGGTTCGCCGAGCCCGACGAGATCGCCGCGGCGGTCGCGTTCCTGGCCAGCGACGACGCCTCCTTCATGACCGCGTCGCAGTTCGTGGTCGACGGCGGAATCACCGGCGCCTATGTAACTCCGCTGTGATTGTTTAAGACTCCGTTTTCACGGGCACGACCCCTTAACACCCGAATGTCCGGGTGCAGGGGTCGAATCCCCGCTCGCGCCGGTCGATCCCGGTGCGGGTGGGACAGAGGGACCCGGGCGCGGCGCCGCTCTCGAAAGAGGGCGACGCCGCGCGCCCCCTTTTATCGGCCGTTCAGCGGTTGATCCGAATCCTGATCTGGATACGGTGACGAGATGCGTCCGATCATCGGCATCACAACCTATGTGGAATCGGCCACCTGGGGTGTGTGGCGCGACCTCCCCACCACGCTGATCCCGCACGACTACGTGGCCGCGGTCAGCCAGGCCGGCGGCCGTCCCGTGCTCCTGCCCGAGCACGAGGACACGGATGTGCTGGGAATGCTCGACGGTCTGGTGCTGGCCGGCGGCCCCGATCTGGACCCCCGGTTCTACGGGGCCGAGCCCGAACCGCTCACCGTCACCCGCCCCGATCGGGACCGGGCGGAAATGCTCCTGGCCCGCCGGGCGTTGGACATGGAAGTACCTGTTCTCGGCATCTGCCGCGGGATGCAACTGTTGACCGTGGCCGCCGGTGGCACCCTGCACCAGCACCTGCCCGACGTCCTCGGTCACGAGAAGCACCGCCCGGCGCCCGGCGTCTACGGCGAGCACGACGCGTCGTTCGAGCCCGGCAGCCGCATCGCCGGACTGATGGGCGACGACCTCGCGATCCGGTGTTTTCACCACCAGGGTGTGGCCGATGCCGGGAAGCTCACAGTGACCGGACGCGCCGAGGACGGCCTCGCCGAAGCAGTCGAGGATCCCGACCGGCGGTTCGTACTGGGCGTGCAATGGCACCCCGAGGTCGTTCGCGACGAACGGCTCTTCGGCGCGCTCGTTGCCGCCGCACGTCAGCACCGCAGCTCATAGGAGGAAAGCACCAGATGCGCAGGCCCCTGATCGGCATGACCTCGTACGCCCAGCAGGTCCAGTACGGCAGCAACGACCTCATGGCCGGCATGCTCCCCATGACGTATGTGCGCGCCGTGCACGCCGTAGGTGGCCGCGCGGTGCTGATCACCCCGGACGACCCGGGCGCCGACGTCCTGGAATCGCTCGACGGCATCGTCTTCTGCGGCGGCAACGACATCGACCCGGCGTACTGGGGAGCCGAGCGGCACCCCGAGACCGAGATCGACAAGGAGCGGGACGAGTCCGAGATCCTGCTCATGCGGGCCGCGCTCGAGGCCGACCTGCCGCTGCTCGGCGTGTGCCGGGGCATGCAGGTGATGGCCGTCGTCGGCGGCGGCTCGCTGCACCAGCACCTGCCCGACCTGATCGGCCACGACCGCCACCGCGCCTCGTCCGGCACCGACCCGCTGGCCGCGGACGCCTCGGCGTACGGGCGGCACGACCTGATCACCGAGCCCGGCTCCCTCGTGCACGGGCTGCTCGGCGGGCACACGATCGTGAACTCCTTCCACCACCAGGGGGTCGACGACCCGGGCTCGTTCACGGCGACCGGCTGGTGCCCCGACGACCGGGTGATCGAGGCGTTGGAAGACCCGGATCACACGTACGCGTTGGGCGTCCAGTGGCACCCGGAGCGCACGAACGACCTGCGGGTGTTCGCCGGTCTGGTCGAGGCCGCGGCCAAGCGCTCCGGACTGAGGCCGGAGGCCTTCGCCGCGTAACCACTCAGCGCGCCCGGAGCCGTTCGTGGTGTTACGGTGCTCAACCGAACCGGTTGGTCGGACGGGGTGGGAGGGCCATGGCCGCGAGCTCGGACGACGTCCTCCCGGGGCGGCTCCGCGCGGCCTTCGAGCGAGGCGGCGAGATGGGCCGCCGCATGCTCGAGCTCGACTGGTCGGCGAGCCCGCTCGGCCCGCCCGCCGGGTGGCCGCCCGAGTTGCAGAGCGCGGTGGCCACGATGCTCGCATCCCGGGCCCAGATCGTCATCTTCTGGGGCCCGGAGTATTGCTCGCTCTACAACGACGCCTACATCCCGGCCATGGGCGACAAGCACCCCTCGTTCCTGGGCCGGCCCGGCCGCGAGATGTGGGCCGAGGCGTGGTCGGTGCTCGAGTTGCTGTTCGACGGCGTACGGGCCGACGGCGAGGCGTTCTGGGCCGGCGACCACCCGTTCATGCTCGAACGGCACGGCTTCCTCGAAGAGACCTACTTCGACATCTCGTACGACCCCATCCGCACCGAGTCGGACCAGGTCGACGGCATTTTCTGCATCGTCAGCGACACCACCGGCCGGGTGCTGGGCGAGCGGCGGGCGCGCACGCTGAGCGCGCTCGGCTCGCGTCTGGCCGACTCGCCCGACCAGGTGGCGCTGACGGCCGAGGTGGCGGCCGTGTTCGCCGAGAACGCGGCCGACGTCCCGTACGCCGAGCTCGTCCTCGTCGACGAGGACGAGCTCGACGAGGTCACGCCGCCACCTGCGGTCGTCCGGCAGGTGGTCGAGACCGGGCAGCAGGCGTCGGCGACGTTGCGCGAGATCACCGCCGCGCCGCCCTCGGCCGCCGACCAGGCGCTCGTGCTGCCGGTCACCGTCGGCACGCAGCGGGTCGGCGCGCTGATCGTCGGGGTGAGCCGCTATCTGGCGCTGAGCGGGGGCTATCGCGACTTCCTCGAGCTGGCGACCGCGCAGATCTCGCGGGCGGTGGGCAACCTGCGGGCGTACGAGCAGGAAAGGGCCCGGGCCGTCGGGCTGGCCGCGCTCGACCGGGCCAAGACCAACTTCTTCTCGAACGTCAGCCACGAGTTCCGTACGCCGCTGACCTTGATCCTGGGCCCGCTGGAAGACCTGCTGGACGACCCCGAGCTGCCCGACGACCAGCGCGAACGGCTCCTGCCCATGCAGCGCAACGGGCTGCGCCTGCTCAAGCTGGTCAACACGGTGCTCGACTTCTCCCGCCTCGAGTCGGGGCGGTTGCGCGCCGCGTACCGGCCGACTGACCTCGCCGACTACACGGCCCGGCTGGCCAGCACGTTCCGCTCGGCCGTGGAACGGGCCGGCCTGGTGCTGGCGGTCGACGCCCCGCCGCTGCCGGCGCCGGTCCACGTCGACCGCGAGATGTGGGAGAAGATCGTCCTCAACCTGCTCTCCAACGCGGTCAAGTACACCGAGCACGGCCGCATCGAGGTCGCCGTGCGGGTGGCCGACCGGGGCGCGGAGCTGACCGTGCGCGACACCGGGGTCGGCATCCCGGCCGACCAGTTGCCGCTGCTGTTCGACCGGTTCCACCGCGTCACCGGCGTCTGGTCCCGCAGCCACGAGGGCACCGGCATCGGCCTGGCCCTGGTCCGCGAGCTGGCCGAGCTGCACGGCGGGACGGCCGGGGTCGAGAGCGAGCCCGGCCAGGGCAGCGTCTTCACGGTCACCGTGCCCTTCGGCACGGCCCACCTGCCGGCCGACCGCCTGTCCGGCGGGGGCGAACGGGTGGTGGCCGAGTTCGACGCCCGCCCGTACGTCGAGGAGGCCGGGCACTGGTGGGCCGGGGACGAGCCGGCGCCGCTGCCGGTCGCGCCGTCCGCCGCCACCGGCCGTCGCCGGGGCCGCATCCTGCTGGCCGACGACAACGCCGACCTGCGCGACCACCTGGCCCGGCTGCTGCGCCCGCTGTGGGACGTCACCACCGCGGTCGACGGCCGGGCCGCCCTCGAACTGGCCGCCCGCAACGAGTACGACCTGGTGCTGACCGACGTGATGATGCCGCGGCTGGACGGCTTCGGCCTGATCACCGCGCTGCGGTCCGACGCCCGCACCCGGGAGGTGCCGATCGTGGTGCTCTCGGCCCGGGCCGGTGAGGAGGCGTCCAGCGAGGGGCTCGCCGCCGGCGCCGACGACTACCTGGTCAAGCCGTTCTCGGCCCGCGACCTGACGGCCCGGGTGCGGGCCAACCTCGACCTCGGCCAAGCCCGCCGCGAGATCGTCAACCGGCTGCGGGGGCTGGTCGACACGGCGGTCGCGGTGAGCACGGTGCGCACCACGGCCGAGGTGCTCGACGTGGCCGCCCAGCACGTGCGCGACATGACCACGGCCGGCCGGGTGGTGGTCACCGTGCCCGGGGCCCGGGCCGAGGTGGACGCCGGGGCCGACCCGGTGGCCCGGCCCGACGTGGTGCTGCCGCTGCCCGACACGTCCGGCGCGACCGTCGGCGAGCTGCGGGTGTGGGCCTCCCCGCTGGGCACTCCGGAGCCGGCCGTGCTGACCCAGCTGGCCCGCATCATCGGGCTGCGGCTCGAGAACGCCCGGCTCTACGAGGCCGAGCACCGGATCGCCAGCACCCTGCAGCACAGCCTGCTGCCGCAGACCCTGCCCCGGGTGCCGGGGGCCGTCGTGGCCAGCCGCTACCTGCCGGGCAGTTCCGAGGCCGAGGTCGGCGGCGACTGGTACGACGTGATCGCCACCCCCGGCGACCAGGTGTTCCTGGTCATCGGCGACGTGGTCGGCAAGGGCGTGCAGGCCGCGGCGGGCATGGGCCAGCTGCGCAACGCGCTCCGGGCCTACATCCTCGAAGGCTTCGACTGCGGCGAGGCGCTGACCCGGCTCAACCGGCTGGTCGACAACCTGGGCCGGCGGCAGTTCGCGACCGTGGTCTGCGTGCGTTTCGATCCGCGGCAGCGGCGGCTGCACTACTCGTCGGCCGGTCACCCGCCGCCGGTGCTGGTGCCGCCGGGCGAGGCCGGCTCGTTCCTCTACAGCACGGCCCTGGGCCCGCCGATCGGCGCGCTCAGCGACGTCGAGTACCCGACGCTGGTGACCGACGTGCCCGGCAACTCGAGGCTCCTGCTGTTCACCGACGGCCTGGTCGAGGATCGTACGACCGGCATCGACGCCGGGCTGGCCGAGCTGGTCAGCGACGCCGCCAAGCCCGCCGAGCACGTCGAGGACCTGCTGGACACGCTGCTGGCCAAGGCGGCCCGGCGGCCCCGGCGCGACGACATCGCGCTGCTCGCGCTCGAGGCGACCGAGCCCCGCGAGTTCGTGCTGCGGCTGCCGGCCGAGCCGACCCGGCTCAGCGTGCTCCGCCGCCGCCTCGACGACTTCCTGACCGGCAACGACGTGCCTGAGGCGGACATCTTCGACCTGACCGTGGCCGTCTCCGAGGCGGCGGCCAACGCGATCGAGCATCCGGTCGATCCGGCCGAGGCGAGCATCACGGTCGAGGCGGCGGTGACCGACGAGGCGGTGACCGTAACCGTGCGGGACACGGGCCACTGGAAGCCCAGCGAGTCGGGCGGCTTCCGCGGCCGGGGGCTGGCGCTGATCGGTGCGCTGACCGAGTTGTCGGTGGTGCGGTCCGAGGCCGGCACCGCGGTGACGCTGCGGCGCCGGTTCAGTCGCTGAGCCAGGGCTGGGTCGACAGCCCGGAGATCTCGAGCACGCGGCGCACCTGCGGCGACGGGAGCACGGTCAGCCGCTCGCCGTAGTGCTCGGCCAGCCGCAGCAGCGCATGGATCGCGGCCGAGTCGAAGAAGGTGACCGCCCGCAGGTCGAGCGTCGCCGCGGGCCGGCCGTCCCGGATGCTCGTCTCGAACATCACGTCCGCGGTGGACATGTCCACCTCGCCACCGACCGTCACGACGACCCGGTCGGCCTCCATCGCCGCCGTGGCCGTGAAGTTCGGGTCCGCCCCCTCTTGATCCACGCTGACACGATTACACAGGGGCCTGGGAGCGGCAAGAACCGGCCGATCGGCCTCAACCGAGCCGTTATGGTGCGGTGGCCGCCACAGTGAATGGCGGCGGTCCGGCTTATAGGCTTCGGGTATGACCGACTGCACCGAGCGGCACCCGGCCGCGCCGACCTACGACCTCGCAGGCGAGGGCCAGGAGGGCATGCCCCAGGAGGCTCAGCCATGACCGTGCGCGCGCCGTTGGCGCCGGGGAAGCAGACGCCCTGGCGGGCGGTCCCGGCCCAGATCGTCCGTCCTGAGTACGTCGGCCAGAAGCGCCCGAAAGAGTGGCGCGGATCGCACGTGCAGACCGCCGAGACCATCGACAAGATGCGGATCGCGGGGCGGTTGGCCGCGCAGGCGACCCAGCTCGCCGGTGAGCACTGCAAGCCCGGGGTCACCACCGACGAGATCGACGCGGTCGTCCACGAGTTCCTGTGCGACCACGGGGCCTACCCGTCGACGCTGGGTTACAAGGGCTTCCCCAAGTCGTGCTGCACCTCGCTCAACGAGGTCATCTGTCACGGCATCCCCGACTCGACCGTGCTCGAGGACGGCGACATCATCAACGTCGACGTCACCGCCTACCTGAACGGCGTGCACGGCGACACCGACGCCACCTTCCTGGTCGGCGAGCCCAGCGAAGAGGCCCGCCTGCTGGTCGAGCGCACGCACGAGGCGATGATGCGCGGCATCAAGGCGGTCGCGCCGGGCCGCCCGATCAACGTGATCGGCCGGGTCATCGAGTCGTACGCCCGCCGCTTCGGCTACGGCGTGGTGCGCGACTTCACCGGCCACGGCATCGGCGAGACGTTCCACTCCGGGCTCTACATCCCGCACTACGACAACCCGCGCCTCGACACGGTGATGGAACCGGGCATGACCTTCACCATCGAGCCGATGATCACGCTCGGCACCTACGAGTACGAGATCTGGAAGGACGGCTGGACCGTGGTCACCAAAGACCGCCGGTGGACGGCCCAGTTCGAGCACACCCTGGTGGTCACCGACGACGGGGCCGAGATCTTGACCCTGCCGTGACGGCGGGCGGGTGATCACTCGAACAGCAGCGCCAGGTTGCCGTCGACCGGTTTGCCCCGGGCGGTCAGCTCCTCGGCCTGCTGCTTGAGCACCCCGCCCAACTCCTGCACGTCGGCCCCGGCCAGTCCGGTGCGCTTGACGGCGTCGGCCGTGTTGCGGAAGTACGTACGGGTGAGCAGCCCCGTGACCAGGGCCGCGTGCAGCCGCGACTCGGCGATCATCACGAGCGCGGCGTCCGTCTCGTACCACTCGGCCAGGCGTACGGCCCGGCTGTGCGCGGACGAGGCGATCTGCCAGTCGTGCCGGGCCAGACCGCTGAACTCGGCCGGCCGGGTCTCGGCCAGCCGGCCCAGGTGGGCATCGCGCTGGCGGCCGAACCACCCACGCGGGTCGAGCAGCGCGCGGGTGGTGACGAACCGCTCGGCCTCCAGCGGCCAGCGCGGGGTGAGCTGTCGGGCCTGGCGCAGCCCCTCGTCGGCCGTCACCACGTGCAGGTCGACCAGGATGCCGTCGACCTTGCGGAGCACCGGGCGGGGACCGGCCCCGGGGCGATAGGTGACGACGGTCAGATTGACGTCGCTGCCGTCCCGGTCGTCGCCGTGCGCGAGCGAACCGTGCACACCGATCGCCTGCACCTCGGCCGGCCAGCGGTGCTCGATCACGTCGCACAGGCGGGTGGCCAGGCGGCCCCGGGGCGAGGTGGAGTCGATCTCGTCCTGCACCCCGTCATTCTCGGGCATCCATGCGTACGCGGAAGGTCTACGCCGCGTAGCTAGGAAAGGAACATAAGGGTCTGGTCGGGGTCATTCGGGGCGGCCGGGGAAGGGGAGCGTCGCGGGGGTGACCTCGGCCAGGCGGCGCCAGCGGGTGGCGCGTACGGCGGCCTCGGTCATCGCGGCCAGGGCCGTGCCGCGGTCGTTGCCGGTGGTCACGGCCAGGACCGGCCGCCACGACTGGGCGACACCGTCCTCGATCTGGATCGCCAGCTTCAGCGCGGTCGCCCGATCGGTGACCGGGAACGGCAGCTCGTAGCCGGCCGGTGAGGGCGCGGAGCTGGCCTTGACCGCGGCCAGCCGGGCCACGAGATAGTCGCGACGGCCGCGGTGGGCCTGCTCGGCCACGCGCGCCTCGGTCTCGTCGCCCCGGCTGTTCAGCCGGACCCCGATCACCCCGTACGCGTAGATCGCCGCCTCCTCGGCCGCCAGCGCGGCCCCCAGCTGCGGGTTCATCGCAGCGCCTCGGCGTGGGTGGCCCGGCACGCGGCGATCGAGCCGACCAGACCGGCCCGCTCGGGGGTGGCCGCCTTGCATGCGGCCACCGCGGATTTCTGCGCCGCCTGCTCGGCCGTGCGCAACGAGGCCACCGTCCCGGCCGCGGCGTCGGCCGGCCCGCTCGGGGCCGAGCTCGCCCCGGCCGACGGCACCACCGCCCCGATCAGCCGGGCCAGTTCGGCGGCGTGGACGCGATGGTCGTCGGCCAGGGGAGTGAGCCGCGCGGCCAGGCCGGGCTGGCTGAGGATCGCCCGATCGTAGGACGCGGCCAGGGCCAGGGCTTCGTCGAGCAGCGGCTGGAGGGGGTCGGGGGCCGCGGGTGGCTCGGGTTCGTCGTCGAGGAGCCCGCAGCCGCTCATTCCTAAAACGGTCAGCCCCAGAACGTTCAGCCCGGCGGTGCCGAGCACGCGTCGCCGGCTGTGTCGCGTCACACTCATCCGCACCGCGCCAGTCAACACCATGAGTCACGCGTCGTGAGCTGCGGATGGCGCGGAATCGGTGCGGCGCTGAACCGGCTCCCCGCGCAGCGCGTTACGCTCTGTCTCAGCCGCGGGGCATTCCTGCCCGGCGGCATACAGTCGTTTGTCCAATCGCTGAAAGAAGGTCGAGCACCGATGACGCAGCGTGGTGGTCGCGCCGGCGCCCGGCCCGGTCAGGGTCCCGGTGCGCGGCGTCGCCGCGAGGACGAGCAGGCCCGCGTCCCCGCCGCCCCACGCGTCGACCTGGTCGCCGCCCGCGCCCGGGTGCGCGCGGTGATCGAACCCGTCGTCTCACAGGCCGGCTACGACCTCGAGGACGTCGCCGTCGCCCGGGCCGGCCGCCGCCACGTGGTGCGCGTGCTGGTCGACACCGACGGCGGCATCAGCCTCGACGACGTGGCCGTCGTCTCCCGCGAGATCTCCGCCGCGCTCGACGCGGCCGAGGAGTCGGGGGCCGAGGTGATCGCCGGCGAGTACCAGCTCGAGGTCGGCTCGCCCGGCATCGACCGGCCGCTCACCCTGCCCCGCCACTGGCGGCGCAACCGGGGCCGGCTGGTCGCGGTCAACGGGCTGACCGGCCGCATCGTCGAGACCGGCGACGAGGGCATCGTCCTCGACGTCGACGGCACGCGGCACGAGCTCAGCTTCGACGGTCTGGGCGCGGGCAAGGTGCAGATCGAGTTCAAGCGGCTGGACGAGGCCGATTTCGGCGACGACGAAGACGAAGACGACGACGAAGGGGAGGGCGAGGAATGAACATCGACCTCGCGGCGCTGCGCGCCCTGGAGCGCGAGCGGGAGATCCCGTTCGAGACGATTCTGGCGGCCATCGAGACGGCACTGCTCACCGCCTACCGGCACACCGACGGCGCGCAGGGCCACGCCCGCGTCGAGATCGACCGCAAGAGCGGCGTCGCCTCGGTGCTGGCCCAGGAGCTCGACGCCGACGGCACGGTCGTGCGCGAGTGGGACGACACCCCGCACGACTTCGGCCGCATCGCCGCCATGACGGCCAAGCAGGTGATCCTGCAGCGGCTGCGCGAGGCCACCGACGAGCAGCACTTCGGTGAGTACGCGGGCCGCGACGGCGACCTGATCACCGGCATCGTCCAGGCCGACGCGGCCCGGGCCGAGAAGGGCATCGTGCTGGTCGACCTCGGCAAGATCGAGGCCGTGCTGCCGCAGTCCGAGCAGGTCCCGGGCGAGGCGCCCTACCAGCACGGCACCCGGCTGCGGGCGATCGTGGTGCACGTGGCCAAGGGCTTCCGCGGCCCCCAGGTCACCCTGTCGCGCTCCCACCCGGCCCTGGTCAAGAAGCTGTTCGCGCTCGAGGTGCCCGAGATCGCCGACGGCACGGTCGAGATCGCGGCCATCGCCCGTGAGGCCGGTCACCGTACGAAGATCGCGGTGCACTCGAAGGTGCCGGGCGTCAACGCCAAGGGCGCCTGCATCGGCCCGATGGGTCAGCGGGTGCGGGCCGTCATGAGCGAACTGCACGGCGAGAAGATCGACATCATCGACTGGTCGGAGGACCCGGCCCAGTTCGTCGGCAACGCGCTCTCCCCGGCCAAGGCGCTGCGGGTCGAGGTGGTCGACGCGGCCAGCCGGACGGCCCGGGTCACCGTGCCCGACTTCCAGCTCTCGCTGGCGATCGGCCGCGAGGGGCAGAACGCCCGGCTCGCCGCCCGGCTCACCGGCTGGCGCATCGACATCCGCCCGGACAACGAGCCGGCCACCCCCTCCGCACCGGCCGACCGTGATGCGGCCGAGGCGGGAAGCTGACCGGATACGCGTTCCGGACGCACGAGGAGTAGACTTTCGAATGGTCGGCCCGACGCGCACGTGTGTCGGTTGTCGCAAGCGCGCGCCGGCTGCCGAGTTAATTCGGTTCGTCGTGGCCGGTTCCGGGGTTGATCTCCGGCTCCAGCCCGATCCGAGCCGCCGACTGCCGGGCCGGGGAGCGCATCTGCATCCCGATCCGGCTTGCTTCGCGCTGGCGGAGCGGCGCCGAGCCTTCGGGCGGGCGCTGCGACTCACCGGTGTTGCTGACACCGGTTTGCTGGCCGAGCACATCCGTACGGTCATGCCGCACGGAACGACCGATGACGTGGCCATGGTGGCCACGTCACGACCCAGCAAGGTAGGACGACCAAGATGAGCACACGATGAAGTCCCTGAAATGAACAGGCTTCTAGTGCACGAGTGAGGTCGTTGCGGGTGCGCTCGCACGACCTCGAAGTGAGGAGTGCAGTGCCAGGAAAGGCCCGCGTACACGAGCTCGCGAAGGAGCTCGGGGTCGACAGCAAGACCGTTCTCGCCAAGCTCAAAGAGATGGGCGAGTTCGTCAAGTCCGCATCCAGCACGGTCGAGGCCCCGGTGGCCCGGCGGCTGCGTGGCGCCCTCGAGGCAGGTTCCGCTCCGGCGGCCCCCGCCGCGTCGGCTCCGAGCGCACCCGCGCCCACCTCCGCCCGGCCGGCCCCGCCGAACGCACGGCCTCAGCCGCCGCGTCGGCCCACGGCCGCCCCGGCCGAGGGAGCGCCCAGCGCCCCCACGTCCCCGGCGCCGTCGCCCGGTCCCTTCGCGAGTCCCAAGCCGTCGGCTGCCCGCCCGGGTCCCAGGCCCGGTCCGGTCGCCAAGCCGGCGAGCGCCCACGACATCGAGGTCGCGGCGGCCGAGGCCCGTGCCTCGGCCCTCAAGGCCGAGCAGGAGGCCGCGGTCAAGGCCGCACAGGCCGCCCGCACCCGCGACGCCGAGCGTCGCGCCCAGCAGCCGCCGGCCGACGGTGGCTCGCGTCCGCGCACCCCCGGCCCCGGTTCGGTGCCGCCGCGTCCGGGTTCCCCGGCCGCCGGCCGTCCCGCGGCTCCCGGTGCGCCGGGCGGTCCGCGTCCCGGCCCCGCCGGTGGCGCTCCGCGTCCGCCGCAGCGCGGTCCCGGTAACAACCCGTTCGGGGTGTCCGGCGGTGGGGCTCGTCCCACGCCCGGTTCGATGCCCCGGCCCAACCAGCCCGGCATGCCGCCGCGGCCGAGCCCGGCGTCCATGCCGCCGCGGCCCAGCCCCGCGTCCATGCCCGCGCAGCGCCCGGCCGGTCCCGGCCGGCG